>JBBRZN010000082.1:0-4235 GCA_038236705.1 Gaiellales bacterium | reverse complement strand
CTCGGCCTCGACGACAGCGTCGGCCTCGGCCAGCCCCTGCTCCAGATTGCCGCGCTCGTAGTGTGTGGCCTCGTCGATCATGGAGCCGCGTCGCACGGCCTCGTCGGGATCGAGGAGCGGCTCGACGACGTCCCACTCGACGTCGATGAGCTCGAGTGCGGCGCTCGCCTCCGCGAACGTGTCCGCCGCAACGGCGGCCACGGCCGCCCCCGGATACCCCGGCTCGCGGGTGAGGGAGTCGCTGTCGTCCGGCCCGAGCGCCGCGCGGACGCCCGGGGCGGCCAGTGCGGGCGCCAGGTCGAGGCGGCGCACCCGGGCCGAGGCGTGCGGGCTCCGCAGGACAGCCGTGTGGAGCATGCCGGGGAGCTGGACGTCCGCCGTATAGCGAGCTTCGCCGCGGGCGCGTGCGAGCCCCGTCACCCGCTCGGCGGGGCGACCCACCGTGTCGCGAGGCCCGGCGGGCCACTGTTCGAGCTGGTCCTCCTCGACCACGACCCACTGCTCGGTGTAGCGCCCTTCGACTTCCTTCTCGGTTCGGATCAGCCGCGCCAGGAGAGGATCGCCTCCTCGATCTTCGGGTAGGTGCCGCAGCGGCAGAGGTTCCCCGCCATGCGGTGGCGAATCGCGTCGCGCGTCGGGTCGGGGCTCTCCGCGACGAGCGCCGACGCGGAGACGATTTGACCCGGTGTGCAGAACCCGCACTGGAGTGCGTCGGCCCGCACGAACGAGTCGACGAGCGAGTGGTCGCGCAGGCCCTCGATCGTGGTCACCTCGCGCTGCTCGAGCGTCGCCGCGAGCGTGATGCAGGAGAGGACGGGCTTTCCGTCAAGGAGCACGGTGCACGCGCCGCAATGGCCTTCTCCGCAGCCGATCTTCGTGCCGGTCAGGCCCAGGTCCTCCCGCAGGACCTCGGCGAGCGAGCGAAGGCCCGTCGCGTCGAGCTGGTGTACCTCCCCGTTCACACGGAGGTCAGGCACCCGCTGCGACCGCCTCGATGTCCGCGAGGTGGACGAGCCGGAAGGTGAGCCTCGCGCAGCGCCTGCGCTCCTCCTCCGTTTCGCTCTCGGCGGACGCTCGCCAGAGGTCGCGCGCACAGTCGACGAGCTCGGCGATCCTGGCCCGCTCCTCCTCGTAGCCGTCCCGCTCGGTGCAAGCGTTCAGCGCGAGCCCGAGGACGCCGATGGTGTCTGCCTGGCTCGTCCACAGGAGCGGCGTCGCCATGGAGAGGTAGCTGTGGATGCGCGCGAAGGTCATCGGCTGCTCGAAGGTCCGCCCGCCGATCGGCGTGGACGGCTCGATCGGCGGCTCGCCTTCGGCGATCCGGCGTGCGGTGCGGCCGAGGAGGTCCCGGAGCTGGTCTTCGCCGAATCCCGTCTTCAGCGCCGCCCGGATCGTGTTGGCGAGCGAGCTCGGCTGCTGGCCGTACGGGAAGTCCGAGGCGTAGACGAGCTGCTCGGCCGGGATCCTGCTGAAGGAGTCGAGCAGGTCGATCGGGCTCCACACCGACGTGTCGAAGAAGACGCCCGCCCGCCCCGCGAACGCCTCGGAGAGGGCGCCGAGATCGGCGATGCCGCAATGGGCGATGATCAGCTGTGCGTCGGCGTTCGCCTCGACGAGCCGCTGCAGCTCGGACGCGATCGGAGGCAACCCTCGCCCGCCGTGGATCAGGATCGGGACCCGCCGCTCCGCCGCCAGCCGGAAAACGGGTGCGAGCCGCTCGTCGTTCATGAGGAACTTCTGGGCACGTGGGTGCAGCTTGATGCCCCGTGCGCCGCGGTCGAGGCAGCGCTCGGCCTCCGGGATCGGGTCCTCGGAGAGATCGAGCCGGACGAACGGAATCAGCACCCCGTCCGAGCGTTCAGCCGCCGCGAGCGTCCGGTCGTTCGCCGCCCGGAACGCGGGATGCCGGTCGGGCTCGTCCAGGCAGAAGGCGAACGCCCCGGTGACCGAGTAGCGCTCGAGGAACGCAAGCAGCTCGTCGAGCGAGGCCACGAACCCGTCGATGTCCTTCCCCACATGGACGTGCGCATCGAAGAGCTCGGTGCCCTCGGGGATGAGCCGGCGCACCGATTCCTCGTACGTCGCCACGAGTGCGAGTGCCCGCTCGAAGACGCTCTCCACGAAGCGTGAGCCTACCCGAGCCCGCCTCTCTCGAAGCGGGCCCGGGAGACTCGTCAGCGCTCGCTAGGTGGCGGTAGCCGTGACGTTAAACCCATTCTGGTCGTCCAGCGGGACCCCCGAGCAGGAGTAGATCTGGCTCTGGTTGCAGATGAAGCGGCCGCCCGCGTTCGTGATCACGACCACGACCTTGCTGACCGTGGCGTCAAATAGAACGATAGGGGGACTCCCGTCCCCGTTTACGTCGAGGGGAATCGGAGTCACGCTCACCGCACCGGCCGTGCTGAAGGAGACCACGGTCGCCGCGCCTACTCCTGGCGGGAAGTCGATCGCCAGGGCGAGGTTTGTGTTCGTGGGTACCGGCGTGAACGCGACGTAGTCGTTCGAGAAGTGGAACATGCCGAACGGGTTGGGGCTGCCGGTGCTGGGGCTGTTTCCGGGAATTGCTCCGGCCGTCGGGTAGCGGACCCCCTCCGTGTAGAAGGTGGCCGGCGACGTGTTCCACGCGCCGAACAGGGCCAGCATTGCCTGGAGCGAGGTGCCGCGGACCAGGAGGATGTCCGCAATCGCCTTGAACCCATAGTTCGCTTTCCCGACCGCGCGCACCCAGATCTGCTTGATGATTCCTCTGCCGTGGTTCTCGGAGAGGAACCGGTACCAGATCCACGTGCCGTACTGCACGGACGGGTGGCCGGCGTCAAGTGGGATCCACGGGCCCTGCTGGGAGTTGTTCACGGGGTCCATCGGGCTTCCGCTCTGGAGGTACTGGACGTTGTCGTTGACGCCGGTGAAGACCTCGTCCTCCATCCAGGTCGCGGTGCCCTCCATGAACGCCCGGTCCTCGAAGAGGTCGTAGGCGAACTGGATCGCATGGAAGAACTCGTGCGCCGCGGTCACCTTGAGGGCCGCAAGCCCGAAGGCGCCGGTGGTGAACTCGGCGCGCCTGAAGTCGTTGTCGAAGACGCAGTAGGCCGAGGTCTGGCGATGCGTGTTCCTGTTGGTCAGAGGATCATCGGTCGTGCAGTACCCGTAGAGGCCTCTGTTGCCGATGTTCGCGATGAAGATGTCAATGCGCCCGTTCGGGTTGCCTCCGTGGTGCGAGCCGGATCTCAAGTCGCTGCGAGGCTTCTTGTAGCCGAACGACCCGATCTCTTTCCCCCAGACCGTGTTCATCGTCCTGACGGTCTTGTCGACGTAGTCGGGCCTGCCGTTTCGGTTCCGGTCGACGAGCGAGGGGCGTTCGGAGCCGCGCGTGACCCAGTGGACGCAGAATCTGGTCGTGCAGAAGTGCTTGCGATTTCTCTTCGCAACCCGCACGTAGCCCGCGGGGCCCTCACTCGCGCCGTCCGTCGGGCGTGCCAGCAGTCTCATCGCTAGCCGGCGGTCGCTTCTCGAGAGCGAGCCGACTCTGGCCGCGAGATCGCGGAGCGCCATCGTCGCCTCGCGCGGGTCGGCATGCGCGGCCGCGCTCACGTAGCGAGCGTCGGCGAAACGTGGCGCGAGAATCGCCAGGGCACGCTGGAGTGAGTACTGCGCGCCGGTGATCTTGCCGGAGGCCAGGGCGCGCGAAACGGCGTCGTTGGGGGCACCGGCTGCGAGCGACCGCTCGTTCGCGGCGCCGGCGCTGCCTGCGAATGCGAGCACTGCGATCGCCAGCGAGGCAAGCAGCAGAAAGCGTGAGCGAGCGGCGAAGAGCATAGAAAAACCCCTACCTTCCTGTGAGGAATCGGCCTTCGTGTCGAAAGTACGCTTCCGGTCGGCGGTTGTCTAGACCACGTTTAGTGGTTCGAGCAGGTCGTCAGGCGAGGACGGCACGCGCCGCGCTAGCATCGGCCGACATGCCGAACGTCTTGATCTATGCCGACTCGATCAGGTCACCCGAGCTCCGGCACGAAGTGCCGTTTGCCGCGCCCGACGCATTCGTCTACGTGGAGCAAAATGGTTCCAGGCGTGTGTATGCGAGCTCTATCGAGCTCCCTCGCCTGGTCGAGCTGGCGGATCTCGAGGTCTTCTCCTACGACGAGCTCGGCCTCGATGAGCTCATCAAGCAGAAGTTTGGTCAGCGCGAGCGCGAGCGGGAGCTCGTGCTCCGCGCCTGCCGCCATGCAGGCGTCGAG
>JBBRZN010000081.1:0-4342 GCA_038236705.1 Gaiellales bacterium | reverse complement strand
GTGTCAACCGCGGCGACGGCGGCGCCAAAGGCGTCGCCATCCCCTTAAGTTCGGCCTGCGGTTAGGGCGGCTGCGCCTGCTCTAACCTCCGGCCTTTGGGATCAAGGGCGGGTTGGAAGTCTCAAACCCTCCTCCTGCGTCCCACTCAAGGCCGGAGGCTAAGCGACGCGCAGCGGCTTAGCCGCAGGCGTACTGATGTGGGCGCGGACGCTTCAGCGCCCGTACCCACACGGTTGACATCAAGCGCCAACCGTCCCCCAAAGAAGAGCCCACGGGCTCCGCCCGTGGGCGTTCCCCGCGAAGCGGCGTACCTGACCCCGAGCGAAAGCGCAGCTTTCGCTCGGTTCAAAGTTCGTCGCCGGCTCGTAGTAGGCCGGCAGCGATCACGAGCAGTGACGCGATCAGGCTGATCAAGATCCCGATTCCGCGACCGCGCCAACCGAAGAACTCGTCGGGAACGCTGATCAGCCGGATGAGCACGAAGATCGTCGAGAGCGCCCCGAGCGCGATGATGACCAGGCTCTCCGGAACGGTGGCAGGCAGTTCGATGCCCGCCTCCCGGAGGATCACGAGGGCCAGCACCGCCAGCCCGATCACGAACACGAGTTTCCCCAAAGTACCTGTGTGCCAGGCAATCACGCTCGTCGTGGGCCCCGGCCCCGAGCCGACGTACCAGTCGGTGAACGCCGAGATGGCCAGGATCAGGCCGGACACCCAGGTGAGCACCTGTCCCAGGCCGGAAAGGTCCTGGAAACTGCGTGAGGGCCTGGGCTGAGGGGTCATCCAGTCGTCCTCTTGGGGCTCAGGCGGGGGATAGGGCTCAGGGGTTTGCACGTATGGTGGCCGGAGAGAAGGAGGCGCGGGATTTTCACGCCTGAAGCAGTACTCTAAGGGGGTCTGGATGATGAAGGGATCGGGAACGTCTCGCGCGGCCCCCGACGACTACGTCGAGTTCTTGGCGGCCGGCCAGTCGGTCAAAGGTGAGTTCCGCTGCTCCGAGTGCGGCTATGGGGTCACGATCGTCCGTGCGCTACCGATCTGCCCCATGTGCGGCGGTAGTTCCTGGGAGCAAACCAGCTGGAGCCCGTTCGGGCGAGCTTCGACCCTCTTGTAGCTAGGGCCCTAGAGCCCGAAGACCTTCTGGACTTGGTGCCAGATGGTCAGGAGGAGGAACAGGGACAGCCCCGCCACGACGGCGAATGTGAAGTAGAAGCGCAGCCGTGCGTGTGCCTTCTCGCGCTTCCGCCGAACCCGCGCGTTTCGGCGAGCTCGGTGGTAGTGATAGGCGCGGTCGACCGCCTCGGGGTCGACCGGCGCTTCTTCGGCTGGCTCCACAACGTGTCGGGCTGGCTGGGCCATCCGAGGGAGTCTATTGCGGGTCTCTGGCTACCGGCTTGCCCCTCGACCATACTTCGGCGGGGTCGGGATGGCTGTACGTCCGAAACAGTGGGAGGTCGGGGTCGTCGAGGGCGGCCTTGACGCGCTCGCCGAAGCAGCGTTGGCGCTGGGGCTCGCGGGCAGCCTCTACGAGGCCATGCAGATCGTGGCCGAAGCGGCGGGGCGGGCCACGGGCGCCGAGGTCGTCGTGGCGCGCGTCGCCGACGAGGCGCGCCGCTCCCTGAACGCCTGCGCAGTGGCGACGAGCTCGGCCGCGGTCGGCGCCGAGCTCGAAGGCTCGCGTCTTCCGCTCGAAGACGTGCCGGAGCACGAAGTCGGCGACCTGAAGCGCTTGCCCGAAAGTGTCCAGCGCGCGGCCGAGCGAGTCGGAGCTTCCTCGGTGCTGCTGATTCCCATCCAGGTCGACGGACGCGTGGAGGGCAGCCTCGAGTTCATGCGCCGGGGCGACATCTTCGACGCCGGCGAGCGGCGGTTCGCCCGCCTGGCGGCGGGGCAAGCGGCGCTCGCGATCCGGGCGTTCGGCGACCGTGCCGCTGACGGCGAGGTCGACACAGAGGCCACGCTGGGCATCGCGGGCGAGGCGCTCGCCGCGGGCGCGGACGGGCTCCGCACCGCGGAGGAGATCACTCGCTTTGCGACAGAAGCAACGGGAGCCCTGGCCGGCCTCCTGTGGCGTCGCAGCGCGGAAGGGCTGCTCGAGCTCGTCGCCTCAGTCGGCAGCGTCTCCAAGGACCAGGCGTTGCAGCCGGCCCTGGCGGCCGCAGAGCGCGCACTGATCGGTCGTCAGGCGGTCGGCGTCGAACAGGTGAGTGGTCTCCCGGGACAGGCAACGTTGTCCGCGACGCTGCAATTAGGGCAGCCCTCGATCGGTGGTCTTCAGCTTCTGTTTTCGCCCGACAGCGAACCGACCGACGTCGCTCTCGTCACGCTTGCGACATTCGGCGTGCGCGCCGCACATGCTTTGCGCGCGAGCCTCCACGCACGGACGGTTGCGCTCGAGCTCGAGCGGACGCGTGCTCTCCTGGCCGTCGTAGGCCAGGCGATCAGCGAGCTGTCGCTCTCGCACACGCTCGAGACGGCGGTCGCACGGGTCGGAGAGCTGCTCGAAGCCGACCGGCTCGCCATCTATCTGCGCGAGGACGACCGCCTTTACGCCGCGGCGGGCATCGGGCTGGCCGGACCGCACGTTCGACTCGCCAATCGGCTGCTGGAGCTCGCGCTCGGCCCTCTCCGCTCACGGGGAGTGCTCGTTGTCCCGGATGTTGCATCGGATCCCCGCCTGGTCGGGGTGGGCGACGCCGCCGCGGAAACCGGGATCGAAGCAGCGATTGCTGTCCCGTTGCTGGCCCAGGCCGACGTGATCGGCCTACTCGGCGTCTTTCCCGCCAGAGGCCGCGTGCTGACGGAGAACGAGTCTTCACTTCTGTCTGCGCTCGCCGCGCAGTTGGCGGTCGCCGTGCAGAACGCGCAGCTGCACGAACGTGCGAAGCAGCTCGGTGAAGAGCGTGAGCGTGCACTCGACGCGGAACGCGCAGCCTCGAAGCAGGTGCGGGCGCTCTACGAGATCTCACGTTCGTTCGCGCAGAGCCTGTCGCTCGAGGCGACGCTGGAAGCCGTCGCGAGCACCGTCGTGGACGTGCTCGGCGTTGACGTCGCGCTCATCCGCATGCCCGACGAGCGGCGTGAGTGGCTCCTACCGAGGGCGATGGAGGTCGCCGAGCCGCGCCTGGAGGAGGCCGTACGCGCGATCCTCTACACGCCCCAGGCGTTCGGCGTGCATCCAGTCCAGTTGCTGTTTCGAGAGGGCGAGCCGTTTCTGATCACGCGTGAAACCGCGGAGGCAATCGGAGCTCCGGAGACTGCGCTGCTGCCGTTCCTCGAGCGCGGTTGGACGGGCGCCGAGGTGCCGATCGCGACGCCGGCTGAGGTGCTCGCGTCGCTGACGATCCTGTCGGTCCAGCCCGGCTCGCCCGTGACGGGCGAGACGATCGACCAGGCCACCGCGATCGGTGGTCAGGCTGCGCTCGCGATCGACAACGCGCGCCTGTACCAGCAGCAGAAGCAGTTCTCGGACACGATGCAGCGCTCGCTCCTGCCGCGCTCGCGCCCGAAGTTGCAGGGGCTCGAGTTCGGTGATGCGTACGAGTCGTCCGCGACGGTCGAGGTCGGCGGCGACGTCTACGACTTCATGGAGCTCGGCGACGGCCGGCTTGCGGTCGCGCTCGGCGACGTCACCGGGCACGGCATCGAAGCTGCCGCGGACATGGCGATGGCGAAGTTCGTCTTTCGCTCGCTCGCACGCGAGCATCCCGAGCCGGGCGACTTCCTGCAGTCGGCGAACGAGGTGGTCGTCGGCGAGATCGCGCCGGGCAAGTTCATCACTCTCGTCTACATTCTCGTCGACGGCAGCAACGGTGAAGTGGCCGCGGCCGGCGCGGGACATCCACCGCCCCGGATCATGGGCACCGACGGTTCGGTGAGGGGGCTGGAGGCGCGAGGGCTAGTGCTCGGCATCGAGCCGGCCCAGCACTACGAGGAGGTGCGCGCGACGCTGGATGTCGGCGGCGCGGTCGTGCTCTACACGGACGGAGTCATCGAGGCGCGGCGCGACGGCGAACTCTACGGCGTCGAGCGGCTGGATCGGGTGCTGTCCGAACGACGTGACCTGTCGGCGAACGAGTTGGCTCAGGTCGTGCTCGACGACTGTCGGGCGTTTGCGCGCGGTGAGCTCGCCGACGACTGCGCTGTGGTCGTCGTCAGACGGACCGCTTGATCCAGCTGCGTCGCCCGGAAGGCCAGTTCGCCCGCGTCGGCCACCGCGGCGCTTCCGCGCTTGCGCCCGAGAACACGTTGCAGGCCCTCGAGCTCGCGGTGGAGCTCGGCTGCAACATGTTGGAGTTCGACGTCCTCGACCTCGCCGACGGCACTCTCGTGCTCGCGCACT
>JBBRZN010000080.1:0-4364 GCA_038236705.1 Gaiellales bacterium | reverse complement strand
CGGTTCTGGCGCGGAGACCCGGCCCGCACCCGCACAAAGGGCGGCGCGGGACTCGGACTCGCGATCGCCCAGGGACTCGTCGAGGCACAGGGCGGCCGGATCTGGGCGGAGACTCGACCGGGCGGCGGGGCGCGCGTGTCCTTCACGCTCCCGGCGGCGACGGCCGCGGCCGCCGTTTGAGACTCTTCTAAGCCGCGCCCCCTTAGAAGTAAGTCAGGACCTTCTTGCCGTCGATCTCAAGTGATGCGAGACGCGGCGACCACTACGCGCCGACGTCCCGGTTTACGGAGCAATTCAGACTTTCTTAAGCTTGGCGCAAGCGGTAAGTAATCTGCCGCTGCAAGAGTCCCTCCTCTGCGCGATCTACACCGAGGAGGACGCATGCTGCTGAAAACAAAACTGCTGGCCGGAATCGTGACGCTCGCCGGCCTCGCTCTGCTAACCGTCGTTCCTGCGACCTACGCGGGCGGGCCGAAGCTCGCAACGTACCGGGTGACTCTGACGAACCTCACCCACGGTCAGCCGTTCTCGCCGCCCGTCGCGGCGACGCACAACGCCTCGCTGCACATGTTCCGGGTCGGCGCCCTCGCGACAGATGAGCTCGCAGCGATCGCCCAGGACGGCAACGAGACGCCGATGTTCAATCTCTTCAACGGCGCCGACAAGGTCACAGCGGCCGTCGATGTCGGCCGCCCGCTGACCGCGAGCGGGACCGTCGTCGGAAGTTTCACCGATACGGCCACGTTCGAGATCCAGGGCGCGCCGGGCGACAAGTTCTCGCTCGCGACGATGCTGATCTGCACCAATGACGGCTTCCTCGGCCTTGATGCGGTCAAACTGCCGCAGCACGGATCGAAGGCCCTTTCGCTCAACGGCTACGACGCCGGCCGAGAGCAAAACACCGAGGCCAGCCAGGACATCGTCGACCCGTGCAGCGGGCTCAACCCGTCGCACCCGCTGGCGGGCGACCCGAACGGCAACAACGACGCTACGGTCGCGACGACTCCGGCCGAGCCGATCCAGCACCACCCCGGCATCTTGGGCGGCGCGGATCTCTCGCCGAGCTTCCACGGCTGGAGCGATCCCGTCGCCAGCGTGACGATCACACGCCTCGGCGACTAGCGCGAACGACAGTCGAGTAGAGGGCCGGGGTTGTCCGGCCCTCTACTCGCTTCCCGCGGAGACGTCGATGTCAGCGGAACCGCTTCTGTCGCTCGCGTCATCTAACGAAGACCAACGACTACGTGAGGAGGCGGAGTGAACACTGTGACTCGGCAGCAGGCACGCGAGGCCTGGATTGCTCGCTTACTCGCCGGCTTCGGCGAGCGGATGACGCGCGGAACGGTGGCCGGGCTTGGCTCCGGGCTCGTCTTTCTGCTCGCCACGATGGGCTTTGTCACCACCAAGGGCTTGCCCGCAGTGGCACCGATGATCGACATTTCGACGATCTTTCATGGTCAGGACAATCCCGTCCCGAGTCCAGAGAACGTGGTCGTCGGACTCGTGACGCATCTCACGCTCGCGATGCTCTTCGGGATCGGCTTTGCGATCGTCGTCGTGCCGGTTCTGAGGCGCCTGCCGCTGCTTGTTGCCTCCGGGGTCGCCTACGGCCTTCTGCTCTACATCGTCAACTTCCAGATCCTCGGCCGCACACTCTTTCCCTGGTTCACAAACCCGCAAGGGCCAAACCAGGGCTTCGAGATCTTCATCCACGCGGTGTTTGGACTCTTACTCGTTCCCTTCTTCCTCGATAGGCCAAGCGCGCAGGACATCCCACCGGCCGAGGTCCGGCGCTAGCGTCGGCCAGGAGTGGTCGGGGAGCACGCACGGCACCGCCTCTGCGCGAATCGCCGGGAAGTCGGGCGGCATCCTACGGAGAAGATGCCGATCCCGGTCGGGCGCGAGGAGGTGCACCGGCTGCTCGCCGAGGAGGGCGCGCAGCTCGTGGAGGTGCTGCCCGCGAAGGAGTTCGCAGATGAGCACCTGGCCGGCGCCGTCAACATCCCGCTCAAGGAGATCGACGAGCGCGCCCCGCGGGAGCTCGACCGTGAGCGGCCGGTCATCGTCTACTGCAACGACTACCAGTGAGACCTCAGCCCACGAGCCGCGTGGCGGCTCGAGAGCATCGGCTTCCCGCGCGTCTACGACTACGTCGCCGGCAAGAAGGATTGGGGCTCGTTCGGCCTCCCGCGCGAAGGGACGAAGGTGCCAGTGCGCACAGCCGGAGATATCGCGCGACGCGACGTGCCGACCTGCTCCCTCGACGCTCGGCTACCGGAGGTGCGCGAGCGCGTGTGCGCGGCCGGTTGGGAAACCTGCATCGTCGTCAACCAGGAGCGCGTCGTGCTCGGCCGGCTCGGTCGCAAGACGCTCGCCTCCGACGCCGACGTTTCTGCGGAGGCGGCGATGACGCCGGGGCCGGGCACGGTGCGGCCGAGCATCGGCGCCGACGCGCTGCTCGAGCGAATGCGCGCCCGCCACCTGACGAGCTTCCTTGTCACCACCTCGGACGGCCTGGTCGGGCTCGTCCGCCGCGGTGACATCGAATGACTCGTCCCGCGCTCGCAGCCGCCGGGATCCTGCTCCTCACGGGCTGCAGCGGCTCCGACCGCCATGCCTCAGCGCCCCGACCCGCGAGCGCCGCTCGCTTCGCCGCGCTCGCCGCCGGCTGGCGGACCGACTTCGACCGCCACCTCGTCCCGGCGAGCGACTTCCAGGAAGGAGGACCAGGGAAGGACGGCATCCCGGCGATCACCCAGCCGCGCTTCCTGCGCCCGGTCGACGCGCGCTTCCTCAGTGCGCGCGAACCGGTGATCGAGTTCCTGCATGGCGGCGATGCGCGCGCCTACCCGCTCCAGATCCTCGTCTGGCACGAGATCGTCGACGACCGGGTCGGCGGCGTTCCCGTCGCCGTCACCTTCTGCCCGCTCTGCAACACGGCGATCGCGTTCGACCGCCGTGTCGGCGGCAAGACGCTCGAGTTCCACGTCAGCGGCAACCTGCGCAACTCCGACCTGGTCATGTACGACACTTCCACCGAATCGTGGTGGCAGCAGTTCAGCGGGAAGGCGCTCGTCGGCCGCTACACCGGCACCCAGCTACGACAGCTACCGGCCCGGATCGTCTCCTTTGCCGACTTCGCACGGACACACCCGAACGGCCGCGTCCTCTCGCGTGATACCGGCTTCGATCGCCCCTACGGCGACAATCCTTACCCCGGCTACGACGACGCCTCCAGCCCGCCCTACTTCGCGGCCGCGCACGTCGGCGACAGGCGGCTGCCGGCGAAGGAACGCATCGTACTCATAGAGCGCGACGACGACAGCGTCGCCGTCCCGTTCTCGGTGCTCCAACGCCGGAAGATGGTTGAGGTCACAGTCGCCGGCCACGTGTTGACCGTGCGCTGGCGGCCCGGCGTCCTATCGCCATTCGGCAGCCGCGAGGTCGGCTCCGCGCAGGTGCTCGAGCACGGCCGGCCGGTGACGTTCGACCAGCCGTTCTGGTTTGCGGTCGCAGCGTTCCGCCCGCACGTGGTGCTGATCCGCTAGCGTCGCTCCCGCGCCTCGAGCTCGGCGCGCATCTGCATGCGCGCGCGATGGATGCGGCTCTTCGCCGCCGCAAGCGAGAGGCCGAGCACGTCGGCGACCTCCTGGTTCGACAGTCCTTCGACGTCGCGGAGCACGAGCGGCGCGCGGTACTCGAACGGCAACGCACGCAGCCGCGCGACCAGGAAAGCGCGCAACTCGATATCCGGCTCGTCTTGTTCGGTGTCCGGCGCCTCCTCGAGCGGATCGAGCGCGGGCTGCTTGCGCCGCCTGCGCATCAGCGCCTCGTTCACCGCGATCCGGTACAGCCACGTGAATAACGCGGCCTCGCCGCGGAAGCGGTCGAGGTTCCGCCACGCCTGCACGAACACGTCTTGGACCGCTTCCTCGACGTCGCGCGGGTCGTCGAGCAGCCGGTAGAGGACGGCGCCGACGCGGCGCTCGTATCGGCGTACGAGCTCGGCGAACGCTTCGACGTCGCCAGAGCGCGCCCGGTCGACCAGCTCCGCGTCGTCTGGCACCGAACGATCCTACGGGCTGAATCGCTCGGCCGGATCGCCGCATCTGACCGGACGTGAGGATGATCCACCAGCTCGTCAACGGCAGCTGCAAGGAGACCGGCGAGTGCCTTTCCGCGCATCTCGAGCAGGATTTGCGCGGACCGAGGCGCGTTCGGGTCGCCCGGCATCTCGCCAGATGCGGGCCCTGCCGTGCCGCGCTCGAGTCGCTTACCCGCACGATCGAGCGCCTGCGCTCGCTCGGCAGTTTCGAGCTTGCTCCCCTGCCCAGCGTGGCGGACGGGGTGATCGCACGCGTCCG
>JBBRZN010000079.1:0-4534 GCA_038236705.1 Gaiellales bacterium | reverse complement strand
GCGCGCGCCGCCGGACGCTCGTCGTCGGCGTCGTGGACGACGCGCTGGCGCAGCAAACACGGAGCTTCGCGCAGGCGCAGGTCGACACCTCCCGTGACGCGGGCTTCGACGCCGCGATCGTCACGGCCACCTGGAAACCAGGCTTGCGCCGGCCGCCCGGGAGCCTCTTGCACGCGCTCGGCAACGTCGCAGCCGCGGCGAGGCGGGCCGACATGCGCCTGTTCGTCGTGGTCTGGCACGGGCTGGCACGCGATACGCCGAGAACGCCTTCTCAGCGTGCGGACTTCGCCGCCTTCTGCGCCGCCCTCGTGGAGGCCCTTCCGACCGTGCGCCACGTGATCGTCGGCAACGAGCCGAACCTCAACACCTTCTGGGAGCCGCAGTTCGGGGCCGGCGGACGCGACCTCTCGGCGGTCGGCTACCCTGACCTGCTCGCCCGCAGCTACGACGCGATCAAGGCAGCGGACTCCGGCGTCCGGGTCATCGGCGGCACCCTGGCTCCTCGCGGGGCCGACCGACCGCGAGGCTCCCGGCCGACGCACTCGCCGACCGCGTTCATCCGCGACCTCGGCCGCGCCTACCGCGCGAGCGGCCGCAAGCGCCCCCTGATGGACGCCTTCGCCTTCCACCCCTACATGCAGGCGTCACGCGTCTCGCCCACGGTCCCGCACCCGCAGAACACCTCGATCACGCTCGCCGACTACCCGAAGCTGGTTGCGCTGCTTGATGAGGCGTTCAAGGGGACCGCCCAGCCGGCCGGGCGGCTGCCGATCTACTACACCGAGTTCGGCGTGCAGACGAGCGTGCCTCGGCCGAAGCTTCGTTTCTACAGCGACCCGGGCTCGGCGGAGCGCTCCGACAGCGTCGGCTTCGGCCTTCAGGCGGCCTACTACCGCAGTGCTCTCGCACTCGCGTACTGCCAGCCGACCGTGCGCGGGATCTTCGTCTTCCATACCTTCGACGAGGCCGATTTCGCGGGCTGGCAGTCCGGGCTCTACTTCGCCGACGGGTCACCCAAGCCGAGCCTGCCCGCTTTCAAGCGCGCGGTCGCCGGACTACGTAACGGCAAGCTCACGAACTGTCGGTAGCTACGCTTCGCGCGTGGCCGGGCAGTACGTCGCGTACACGTTCTTCAAGGTGGATCCCGCCTGGCGGCGGCTCCCGATCGAGGAGCGCAGCGCGGGCAAGGACGCCTTCGCCGAGGCCGTCGAGGATTGGGCCGGCCGAATGGCCTCGCTGCGCGTCTACTCGGTCGGCGGCGTGCGGCCCGACGCGGATTTCTTCCTCTGGAAGATCACCGAGCGCTACGAGGACCTCGGCGAGCTCGGCGCCGCGTTGAACGCGACCCCGCTCGCGGGCTGGCTCTCCACGCCCTACTCCTACCTCGCCACCACCAAGGCCTCGGAGTACACGAGGGCCCGCAGGCCGCGGCAAGTGACGCCCAAGGGCTCGCCCTACCTCGTCGTCTACCCCTTCGTGAAGCTGCGCTCGTGGTACTCGCTTCCCCAGGAGGACCGGCAGCGCGCGATGAACGAACACATGCAGGTCGGGCACGAGTTCGAGACGATCGTCAACCACACGACATACTCGTTCGGGATCGACGACCAGGAGTTCATGACCGCGTTCGAGTGCAACGAGCCGGCCGATTTCATGCACCTCATGCTGACCCTGCGCGACTCGGAAGCCAGCCGCTTCACCGAACGCGACACGCCGATCTTCGTCGGACGAGCCGTTGAAATCCGCGAGGCATTGGACGAGCTCGACGGTGCGGGCGTCTCCGTCACCACGTAGCGGCCTGACCCAAGTAACAGTCTGTTACTTGGGTCTTCCGGCTGAAGTGGCGCCCTCGATCGGCTTGGTTCCGACGTTCGAGCCTTGCTAGTAACAGTCTGTTACTAGAATGAAGGCGCCGGAGCCGGGGACGGAGGTCGCCGTTCTAGTAGCTGTACGTGTGCTCGTCGCGCCAGACGCGCCACATCGCGAAGCCACAGAGCACGAAGACCGCCAGGAACGAGATCAGGTTCCAGCCGTTGCCCACGGGGGCGAAAAAGCGGGCGCCCACGTTGACCACCAGCACGAGCGCGGAGCCGTAGAGGACCGCGCGCGAGCGGGCCGACCACATCGAGATCTCCTCCCGGCGGTCACGCCACATCAGGTAGACGAAGTAGGCGATCGCGAGGAAGAACGCGATCCGAGCGAGCAGGAAGAGCGCGGTCAACGTGGTCTCCAGCCGGAGGACGACGATCACCGCCGCGATCAACGCGATCACGAGGAAGCCACGCAACGTCGGGTTCATGTCGCGAAAGGCACGTCTCACGCGATCCAGCGTAGCTAGCATGGCGGCTTGGTCGAAGAAGGCAAGCCGGCACCCGATTTTGAGCTCGAGAGCGACAGCGGCGAGACCGTCAAGCTCTCCGACCTGCGCGGGCAGCCGGTCGTCCTCTATTTCTATCCCAAGGACGACACGCCCGGCTGCACGCGCCAGGCCCGCGGCATCCGCGACGCCTACGGCGAGTTCGAGCGCGCCGGCGCCAAAGTCTTCGGGATCAGCGCCGACACGCAGGCCTCACACGAGCGCTTCAAGTCGAAGTACTCGCTGCCGTTCACGCTGCTCGCCGATCCTGAGCACAAGCTCGGCGAGCCGTATGGCGTGGCGCGGGAGGGCAAGAACTCTTACGAGCGCTCGACGTTCGTGATCGACGCCGACGGCAACGTCTCGCGCGTGCTGCGCCGGGTCAACCCGGACAGCCACGCGGACGAGGTGCTCGAGGCGCTGGCTTAGACCACGTCGAAGCAGCGCTGCAGAGGTATCAATGACATGCGGATGAGAGGACTTGAACCTCCACGGGCTTGCGCCCACACGGCCCTGAACCGTGCGCGTCTACCAATTCCGCCACATCCGCGTCGCCAGACAGTGTAGCGGCGGGAAAGCGCCGCTCCACGTAGCATTTTCGGCTTGCGTAGGGGTCTTCTACTTCTCGTTGCGGCCGGTTCGCTGCTTCCGTTCGCGGCCGCCTCGGCCGGAGAACCCGCGCCTTCGCACGGCCCTCTCGTCGAGCTCGTGGTCACCCTGCAGGCACCGCCGCTCGCAGTCGCGGCATTCAGGCGGCGGGGCTTTCAGCAAACGGAGCGGCTGGCTCTGCACACGTCCGCGAGCGCCTCGTACCTGCGAGACCTCACCCGCACCCAGGACGCGCTCGCGAGCCGGATTGCGAGCACCGTCCCCGGGGCCGCGGTGCGCTGGCGCTACGGGGTCGTCCTAAACGGCCTGGCGGTGGTCGTCCCCGCCGGAGCCGTCGACCGGATCGAGTCGCTGCCAGGAGTCACCCATGTCTACCCGAGCGTGCGCTATCACCGGACGCTCTACCGCAGCCCGGCCGTGATCGGAGCGCCCCAGGTCTGGGGCCCGACGCTCGCAACAGCTGGCGACGGGATCAAGATCGGCGTGATCGACGACGGCGTCGACCAGTCGCACCCGTTCCTCTCCCCTGCCGGCTTCACGATGCCGCCCGGCTACCCGAAGGGAAACCGCGCCTATGCAACGGCGAAGGTGATCGTCGCCCGCTCCTTCCCGCCGGCCGGCGCGAGCTCGCGCTATGCCCGGCTCCCCTTCGACCCCACCGAGTCCGAGCACGGCACGCACGTCGCCGGGATCGCCGCCGGCGACCATGACACGACCGCACCGGGACCGGACGGGCCCGTGAAGGTCTCCGGGATCGCGCCGCGCGCGTACATCGGCAACTACCGCGTGCTGACGATCCCGACCGGCGCCTTCGGGCTCGACGGCAACTCGCCGGAGATCGCGGCCGGGATCGAACGCGCCGTGCGCGACGGGATGGACGTGATCAATCTCTCGCTCGGGGAGCCGGAGATCACGCCGTCGCGCGACATCGTGGTTCAGGCGATCAACGCCGCGGCCGACGCGGGCGTCGTGCCGGTGATCGCAGCCGGGAATGACTTCGACGTGCTCGGCCCCGGCTCGATCGACTCGCCCGGCTCGGCGAGGAAGGCGATCACCGCGGCGGCCGCAACGAAGTCCGGGCTGATCGCCGGGTTCTCGTCGGGCGGACCGGCTCCCATCTCGCTGCTGCTGAAGCCCGACGTGACCGCACCCGGGGTCGAGGTGCTGTCGTCGGTCCCCGCGCGCGAAGGCTCGTGGCGGTACTTCGACGGGACGAGCATGGCAGCACCGCACACGGCCGGAGGGGCGGCGCTGTTGCTCCAGCGGCACCCGGGGTGGACCGTGGCGCAGGTCAAGTCCGCGCTCGTGCTGACCGGCAACCCGGTCAAGGGCAACACGCGACGTCGAGGCGAGGTGCCGCCGACCCGCGAAGGCGGCGGGATGCTCTGGCTTCCACGCGCCGACCAGCCGCTCGTGTTTGCGAGGCCGACGAGCCTTTCGTTCGGCCTCCTGCGCCGCGGCAGGATGGTGAGGCTGCACGTCGCGCTCTCGGATGCGGGTGGCGGAGCGGGCGCCTGGGCAGTCGCAGTCCGGCAGGTGAGCGCCGGACGCGGGGTCGCGTTGAAGGCGACG
>JBBRZN010000078.1:0-4752 GCA_038236705.1 Gaiellales bacterium | reverse complement strand
CGCTGGCGCTGGCCGCCCGAGAGCGTGATCCCGCGCTCGCCGATCACGGTGTCGTATCCGTCCGGCAGCTGCTCGACGAACTCGTGTGCCTGCGCGAGCCGCGCGATTCGTTCGACCTCCGCGTCGTCGAGGTCGGGCGCGCCGAAGGTGATGTTCTCGCGCACGGTCGCGGAGAACAGGAACGGATCCTGCGAGATGACTCCGATCGCGCGGCGCAACGAGGTCAGCTGGAGGTCGCGCACGTCTGCGCCGTCGACGGTCACGCGCCCCTCGGTGACGTCGTAGAAGCGCGGCACGAGCGAGGTCAGCGTTGTCTTGCCCGCGCCGGTCTGGCCGATCAGGGCGATGGTCTTCCCTGCCGCCACGTCGAGATCGACACCGTCGAGCACCGGCCGGCCCTCGAGGTATTCGAAGCGCACGTTCTCGAAGCGGAGGTGCCCGCCGCCAGGGGGCAGCTCGATCGCGCCGGGCTGCTCGGCGATGTCCTCCGGCTCGTCCATGACCTCGAAGATCCGCTCGCCTGAGGCCGTCGCACGCTGGGCCTGGCCGATCCACATCCCGAGCGAGCGCAGCGGCATTACGAGCATGCCCAGGTAGAGGTTGAACGCGACGAAGCCGCCGATGCTGAGCTCGCCGCTCGTCACCATCCGGGCGCCGATCAGCAGCACCGCGCCCTGCGCCAGCATCGGCACCCACGAGATGAAGGGGACGTAGAGGGCGCGCTGCCGGTTCGCCCGCAGCGTCTGCCGGAACACGTCCTCGGAGCGGGCGTGGAACTTGGCCGCTTCCTGCGGCTCCTGCGCGAACGACTTGACGACGTGAACTCCGACGATGTTCTCCTCGGCGACGGTCGCCACGTCGGCCAGCTTCTGCTGCACGTCGCGAAGCGTCGGGTGCGCAACGTGGCTGTAGCGATAGGCGAGCGCGACGAGGATCGGCATGACCGCCAGCACGATCAGCGCGAGCTTCCACTCGAAGAAGAACAGCACCGCGGTCACCGAGATCACGGTGAGCGCGTTCTGGAAGAAGAAGATCAGCCCGTAGCCGAGGAAGAAGCGGACGCCCTGCAGGTCAACGGTCGCCCGCGACATCAGCTGCCCGGTCTGGTGACGGTCGTAGAAGCCGAAGGAGAGCCGCACGAGGTGCGAGTAGAGCCCCTGGCGCATGTCCATCTCGACCGCGAGCGCCTGCCGGCCGGAGATCAGCCGCCGCGCTGCCATCAGCAGGGCGCGGACGGCGCCGAGCGCCACGATCGCGCCCACGTAGAGCCAGAGCTTCCGCTCGTCGCGGGGCGTGAGCGCGCCGTCGATGACGTGTTTCGTGATCCAGATCAAAGCGATCTGCGCGCCCTGGGAGCCGACCGCCAGGACGATCGAGACGATCAGCGAGAGCTTGTACGGGCGCAGGAACCCGAGCAGCCGGGCAAAGGTGTCGCGGTAGCGGGGTGTTTCAGGCACCTTCCAAATCTAGCCGCCGCCGGTGGCTAGCCGACTTGTGCGAGCTCCTTCCGGATCAGCTCGACCGCCTCGCCCACCCGGGCCTGGTTTGCGGGGTCGTTGAGCCAGCCGCTGGCGCCTGAAGGATGGGGGAGCGGAATCGCGACGGCGCCGTCGAGCGCGAAGCGGCTGCCGACGCACTCGGTCACGCTCTTCAGGCCCAGCAGGCGGCGTGCGGCGAGGCCGCCCACCGGCACGATCAGCTGCGGCCGGGTCAGCTCGAGCTCCCACTCGCGCCAGAAGGCGCAGAGCTCCTGTTCGCGGGGCGCCGGGGTACGATCGCCGCGGCCGCTCGGCGCCTTCCCCGGGTAGCAGCGAGTGACGGAGGCGCAGTAGAAGGTGGCGTAGAACTCCTCCTCGCCGAGCTCGAGCCAGCGGCGCAGCGTCCGGCCGGCACGGCCGCGCCACGGGAGCCGTTCCTGCCCCTCGACCACGCCGGGTGCCTGGCCGAACATGTAGGCGCGCTGGCCCTCGTAGGGCTGGACGATCGGCAGCGACTCCAGCGGAAAGCCTTCCTCCGCGCACGCCCGGCAGACGCGGTTGTCGCGCTGGAGCGACGCGATCGAGCGGTAGCTCGAGCGCCGGCGGGTCAAGCGCGGACGGCGACGAACCAGCGGCCGGCGAAGACGGTGCTGCCGCCGCCCAGCTCGGCGGCCAGCGCCTCCGGCGCGAAGTAGCGCTTGTAGACCTCCCAGCGCGTGCCGTCGTTGAGGATCCGCTCCTGCCATTCGTCTTCCACGCCGGGCTGCTGGATCGCGGAGTCCACGACCAGGAGCTCAGGCGCCACCCTCCGCGCCTCGCGCAGGAACGCCTCGCGCTCGGGTTGCTCGAGATGGCCGTAGAAGTGGCCGGTGAAGACGCGATCGAACGACCCGTCCTCGAAGGGCAGCGAGAACGCGTCGCCGCTCAGGTACGTCGCGTTCGGGGCGCGGCGCCGCGCCTCCTCGAGCATGGACTCGCTCTGGTCGAGACCGACGATCTCGCCCGGAAGGTGACGCGTCAGGAACCCGGTGCCGCAGGCGACATCGAGTGTCTTCGCCGGCGGGAGCGCCTCGAGCGTGCGTCGAAGCGCTTCGATCTCCTCGTCCCAGCCAGGGCGGTCTCGCTCGGCGAAGCGGCCCGAGCCGAGGTACCACTCGTCGTACTCCGGGGCACGGCGATCGTAGTAGGCCTTCACCGCCTCCTAGACTACGCACGTGGCGCGACCGCTCGAGTCGGTCCCGAACTTCTCGGAGGGACGAGACCGTGCGACGATCGACGCGCTCGCCGAGGCGCTTGGCTCACGGGCGCGACTGCTCGACGTCCACGCCGACGAAGACCACAACCGCTCCGTCTTCACCCTCGTCGGGTCCGACGACGAGCTCGTCGAAGCGCTGCTGCTCGGGATCGCGTGCGCCCGCAAGCGGATCGACCTGCGCACACACGAGGGCGCGCATCCGCGGATCGGCGCGGCCGACGTCGTTCCGCTCGTGCCGCTTGCACCGGAGGACCTCGGGCGAGCGCGGGAGGCGGCGCTGCGGCTGGCCGAGCGGGTGGGCGGCGAGCTCGGGCTGCCCACCTTCCTGTACGGGGAGCTCGGTGCCGACCGCGGCCCTGCCTACTTCCGCCGGGGCGGGCCGGAGGAGCTCCAGCAGCGGATCGACGCCGGCGAGGTCACCCCGGAGTTCGGGCCGGCGCGGCTGGACGAACGGGCCGGCGGCGTCCTGGTCGGAGCGCGGCGGCCGCTGACCGCCTTCAACGTCAACCTGCGCGGCTCCCTCGACGCGGCGCGCCAGATCGCGGGCCTCGTCCGCGAGCACGGGGGCGGCTTCCCGGGTGTGCGGGCGCTCGGGCTCGACCTGCCGCGGGCCGGGCTCGTGCAGGTGAGCATGAACGTGGAGGACTTCGAGGCAGCCGCCCTGCACGAGATCGTCGCGCGCGTCGAGCAGGAGGCGGCCGAGCGCGGGGCGGAGGTGGTCGGCTCCGAGTTGGTCGGGCTGATGCCGGCGGGCGCCGCGGTGGCCGCGGCAGGGGCGACGCTTCGAATCGACGGATTCGACGCTTCGCACGTGCTCGAGCTGCGGCTGCTCGACTCGTAACCGGAACGCCGGAGGTCGCGGGATAGACTCGCAAACGTGATCGAGAGCAAGGCGCTGACGGGCGACGATCTGGCTCTCGCGGACGTCTGGGGCGTCGCCGTGCATCACGATCGCGTCTCGCTGACCGGCACCGCGCGGGAGCGCATGCGTGCGGCCCGCGAGGTGGTGGAGAACGCCGCCCACGGGACGAAGGAGCACACCTACGGCGTGAACACCGGCTTCGGGCGCTTCGTCTCGCGCTCGATTCCGGAGGAGCTCACCGAGGAGCTCCAGCTGCGACTCCTGCGCAGCCACGCGTGTGGCGTCGGCGAGCCGTACCCGGACGAGATCGTCCGCGCCGCGATGCTGCTGCGGGCCAACGCGCTCGCCAAGGGGTATTCGGGCGCGCGCGTCGTCACCGTGGAGCTCCTGATCGAGTGCCTCAACCACGGCGTGCTTCCGCACGTTCCGAGCCGGGGCTCGGTCGGCGCGAGCGGCGACCTTGCGCCTCTCGCGCATCTCGCGTTGCCGCTGATCGGGGAAGGCGAGGCCTGGGTCGACGGGCGGCGGTTGCCCGGGGCTGCCGCGCTCGAGGCGGTGGGGCTTGAGCCGGTGCGCTTGCAGGCGAAGGAAGGCCTCTCACTCGTGAACGGGACGCAGTTCATGGCCGCGTTCGGCGCGCTCGGGCTCATGCGGGCCAAGCGTCTGGCGAAGACCGCCGACATCGCCTGCGCGCTCTCGCTCGAGGCCTTGCAGGGGTCGCGCACGAGCTTCCTGCCGCAGGTGCACGCGCTGCGGCCCTTGCGCGGCCAGGTCGAGTCGGCGGCGAACGTCCTCCACCTGCTCGAGGACTCGGCGATCAACGAGGCGCATCGCTGGTGCGACAAGGTTCAGGACGCCTACTCGCTGCGCTGCGCCCCGCAGGTGCACGGCGCCAGCCGCGACCTCCTCGATTACATCGACTACACGGTGTCGACCGAGCTGAACTCCGCGACGGACAACCCGCTCGTCCTGGTCGAGGACGAGATGCTCGTCTCGAACGGGAACTTCCACGGCCAGCCGCTCGCCTTCGCGCTGGACGCGCTCGCGATGGCGGTCGCCGAGATCGCTGACATCGCGGAGCGGCGGGTCGAGCGCCTCGTCAATCCCAGCCTCTCCGGCGGCCTGCCGGCGTTCCTGACCGGCGACGGCGGGCTCGG
>JBBRZN010000077.1:0-4794 GCA_038236705.1 Gaiellales bacterium | reverse complement strand
GACAGCCCACGGCTCCGGTCTCGGCAGTCAGCGCTGGGTGGTCGAACGAACCCTCTCCTGGCTACACCAACATCGGCGCCTACGCATCCGCTACGAACGCCAAGCCGAGATCCACGAAGCCTTCCTCAGCCTCGCCTGCTCTCTGATCTGCGTCAGACAGCTCAGGAACTCATTTTGTTAGACGCTCTAAGTCAGCCACGTCCTCTACGACCAGCACGGGCGGCTCGTCCTCGTCGTCATTACGCACTCCGAGGACGCGCAACATCTTCCGCCCCAGTGGAATGGTGTCGCCTGAACGCCAGTTACGGACGACACTCGACAGCGAGGGCGGCTCAGCCGGCGCACCGTCTGCTGTTTCCAACCTAAACAGAAAACCTGCCATCGGCTCCTCCTTCGCCCTGGGGCCGGACGGCAGGCTGAGCATACGTCACTTCGCGACGTGTTAGCCGGGGCGGGGGAAGAGAAGGAACTGCGGCTCTCTTCTAGGGGAGACCGCCCCGGCTCTTTGGGCGCTTCAATCTAGCTAACCAGACTCCTCCACGCGGGTTACAAGAGTCGTACCCTTTCCGCTTGTGCAGCCAGTCACTACTGCGGTGTGCACGGTGCGGCGGCTGTTCGCAGCGCTGGCAACTTCTGAGGTAGGCACCGGGGTAGGCACCGCACGCACATTCCCGGCACCCCTGTCACAAATGACCCGCATGGTTGAGCCGAAAGCGGCTAACGATGTGACATCCAGAGGCGCATACGGGATTCGAACCCGTGCCGCCGCCGTGAGAGGGCGGTGTCCTAGGCCACTAGACGAATGCGCCGAGCGGGGGCTTAGTGTAGCGACGATCGGGCACTATCGAGACGTGCTCGGACGGTGGAAAAAGCGCGGCGAGAAGCACCGCGCGGACAAGCAGCAAGGCGATCCTGAGGCGCTCGAGGTCGAGGGTGACCCCCGCGGCGGCCTGCAGAGCGACGAGTACCGGCACGCGGAGCCGACGGAGCTCGTCGACGAGGAAGGCGTTGTCATGGGCGGGCCTGCGGGCGCGCCGCAGGACGACACCTCGCCTGAAGAGCGCCGCCGGCGCGACCGCAGCTAGCTTCGGCCGCCGACTATCCTCCGCCGCGTGAAGCGGGTGCTCCTGTTGATCCTGGCGTCGGGGCTGGTGCTCGTGGTCTCGTCCTGCGGAGGCGGGAGCGGGCAGCTCTCGAAGTCGGAGTACGAGTCGAAGATCGGGGCGATCCTGCAGCCGCTCCAGGGCTCGACCCTGCAGAAGCTCGTAACGATCAGCTCCGGCGATCGCGACCGCGTGGTGCGGGCGCTGAAGGACGGCGAGTCGAAGCTGCACGCCGCGGCCTCGGAGCTCGAGTCGATGAAGCCGCCGGACGATGCGGTGGAGCCGACGCGGTTGCTCGCGAAGGGAGTCCGGGAGATCGCCGATCAAGTCACGGCGGTGCGCAAGGACGCGGAGCGCGGCGACTTCGCCAGGCTCGTTCGGTTCAAGGTCACCCTGGCCTCGGATCCCGCGGTGGCGGAGATTCGCGACGCCGCTCTGCAACTGATCAACCTCCAGTACAACATCACCGGCGAAGGCCAATGAAAAAGCCCTGCTGGCGCAGGGCTTTTCGCGAAGGCTGCGGGGCTAGGATTCGAACCTAGACTACTCGGTCCAGAGCCGAGCGTCCTACCATTAGACGACCCCGCAACGTGCGGTTGCCGCTCGGGGAAGTGTAACCAAGCTATCCGCGGTTTCAGGCCGTGGAAGCGCTGAACGCGGAGGCGCCGTGGCGGCGCAGGTTGAGGCCTGGATCCCGAAGCTCGAGGCCGTGCCGAAGGTCGCGCCAGCTGCCGTTCGGGCCCGCGAGCTGCACTCCGGCGAACCGGTAGGCGTAGTGGTTGCAGGCGGCGCCGTCCGAGTAGCTCTCGGCGGTGGCGATCGGCTCCCAGGCCCGGTGGCTGCGCGGCAGGTAGAAAGGCCCGTCCACTCCGGCGCTGGAAACGACGACCCAGCTGTCGCGTGCGAAGGGAAGCTCGAGCAGGGCGACGCGCTGCTTCTCGCCCGGCTGGATCCCAGAGGCGAGCTCGGTGTACTGCGGCTGCTGGCCCGGCTGCGCGAGCTCGTAGTAGAGGTGACCTTCGGTCGAGCCGGCGAAGGAAGCCAGGCCGACCTGGAGCCACTCGTCCTCGCCGTGCGGGCCGAGACCGGGGCCGCCGACGCCGACCCAGCCTGCCACGTGGCCGCTGGGGACGCTCGGGGCCTCGAGCATGGTCAGGGTGGCCGCCACCCCGGAGGCCTCCGAAGAGCTGTAGAGCCCGGCGTAGGAATAGCCGCGGGCGCACGCGATCGCCGCGGGAGCGAAGAACGCGGAGGCGAGGGTCAGGACCCCCGCGAGCAGGACGATACGAACGCGGGTCACTCCCACCAAGATCGGGCGACCTCACCGCAGCGGCTATCACTCGTTTCAGGGGTGTCGCGCTAATGTTTCGGACTAGCGCGCAAGTGACCTATTCAAGCCACGTCTGCGGCCCAGTCGCCGTACAGCGACGTGTAGAGGCCGCGCTTCTGCAGGAGTTCTTCGTGCGTGCCCTGCTCGATCACCCGGCCGTGCTCCAGCACGACGATCAGATCGGCGTCGCGGATCGTGGACAGGCGATGCGCGATCACGAAGGCCGTGCGGCCCGCGAGGAGCTGGCGGAGCGCCCGTTCGATCTTGCGCTCGGTGCCGATGTCCACCGACGAAGTGGCCTCGTCGAGGATCAGGATGCGCGGGTCGGCGAGCAACGCGCGGCCGAGCGCGACGAGCTGGCGCTGGCCGAGCGAGAGCCGGGTGCCACGCTCCTGCAGCTGCGTGTCGTAGCCGTCCTCGAGGTGGCTGACGAACTCGTGGGCGCCGATCGTCTCGGCCGCGCTGACGATGTCCGCGGCCGGAGCGTCGGGGCGGCCGAACGCGATGTTGTGGCTCACGGTTCCGGCGAAGAGGAAGCCTTCCTGGGGCACGATCCCGAGCTGGCGGCGCAGCGACGCCTGGGTCACGTCGCGCAGGTCGTGCCCGTCGATCGTGATCGCACCCTCGCGCGGGTCGTAGAAGCGGGCGAGCAGCTTGGCGATCGTCGACTTGCCGGCGCCGGTGTGGCCGACCAGGGCGACGGTCGTGCCGGCGGGCACGTCGAGGTCGAGCCCGTGCAGGACATCCGGGCCTTCCTCGCCGTAGCCGAACCTCACGTTGTCGAAGCGCACGTGCCCCTCGACGCGCGGGAGCGGCTGTGCGCCCGGCTTGTCGAGCACCTCGGGCTCCTCGTCGAGGACGTCCACGATCTTGTCGAGCGCGGCCGTGGCGGAGAGGAACGTGTTGTAGAGCTGCGAGAGCTGCTGCACCGGGTCGAAGAAGTTCTGGACGTAGAGCATGAAGGCGAAGAGCGTCCCGAGCGTGACCTCGCCCTGGAAGTAGAGGTGGCCGCCGTAGCCCAGGACGACGGCGAGCGCCACCGAGGAGAGCAGGTCGACGAACGGGAAGTAGAGGCCGTTCAGGACTACGGTCTGCATGTTGGAGTCGCGGTAGCGCTCGGCGACGTTGCGGAAGTTCTGGATGTTCGTGCGCTCGCGCGTGAAGGCCTGGACGATGCGCATCCCGGCGATATCCTCTGCGAGCGTGGCGGTGAGGAGCCCGAGCCGCTCTCGCACGGCCGCGTAGGCGCGGGCCGAGCGGACGCGGAAGATGACCGTCGCGATGCTCATGAACGGGATCACGAGCAGCGTGGCGAGGGCTAGCCGCCAATCGAGGATGAAGAGCAGGATCGCGGTGCCGACGAGCGTGAGCGTGTTCTGCACGAGGCTCGTGACGCCGTCGGTGACGAGCTGGTCGATCGCCTCGACGTCGTTGGTCAGCCGGCTGATGATCACGCCGGCGCGGTTGCGCTCGAAGAAGCCGAGCGAAAGGCGCTGGAGGTGGTCGAAGAGCCGATTGCGCAGGTCGGCCAGGATCCGCTCGCCCACCCAGCCGGTCAGGTAGGTCTGGACGTAGCTCATCGCCCAGTTGAGCAGGCCGGCGACGAGGAACGCACCAACGATCCACCAGAGCGCCCCGAGGTCGTGGCGCCGGATCCCGTCGTCGAGGGCGTATTTGGACAAGAACGGGGGCGCCAGCGCAGTGGCCGTCGCCAGCAGCAGCGAGACCACGGAGAGAAGCGTGCGCGTGCGGTAGGGCCGGGTCAGGCGAACGAGCGTCCCGAGCCGCCGGCGCGTGCGTTCCCAGGACCAGTCGTCCACCGAGGCGCCGCGCTCCCGCATCAGGTGCCCACCGGGCTGCCACACCCTCAAGCGAACCCCTCCACCCGGCCCCGAGAGCCCACATCCCCACCCATTTCAAGGATGGGGAACGACCCGCCGCCCTCGCATGCGACGATACCGGGCAGAAGCGCGCGTGTCTGTGCCGAGTCCGGGCCGAATGCGTGTCTTCTCACGACGCCGCCTCGATGGGCTGCTCGCCCGCTCGCGCTTCGACGGCGTCGGCGAACTGGCGCTCGAGCAGGCCGTGCTCGTAGATGTCGCGGTAGACGGTGCTCGTCTCGAGCAGCTCGTCGTGGGTGCCGCGGGCGACGATGCGGCCCTCGTCGAGGACGACCACCTCGTCCGCGAGGGCGATCGTCGAGAGACGGTGCGCGATGATCAGCGTCGTCCGGTTCTTCATCGCCTCGCGCAGGCCGAGACGGATCCTGGCCTCGGTCGTCGCGTCCACCGAGGCGGTCGCATCGTCGAGCACGAGGATCCGCGGATCGACCGCGAGCGCCCGCGCGATCGCGAGCCGCTG
>JBBRZN010000076.1:0-5092 GCA_038236705.1 Gaiellales bacterium | reverse complement strand
GTTCGCGGGCATCGGCGTCGAGCGAATCATCCTCGGCGCCGCGCTGACGAGCGGCGCGATGGCGGGGCTCGCCGGGGTCAGCTTGGTTGCCGGGATCAACTTCCAACTCACCGACGGGATCTCGTCGGGCCTCGGCTACACCGGCATTGTGGTCGCCACGCTCGGAGCGTTAACCATGCCGGGCGTCATTCTCGCTGCGCTCTTCCTCGGTGACCTCGTGGTCGGCGCCGACTCGGCCGGGCTCGAGCTCGGCGTCCCCTCGCAGCTCGCGGACATCGTCAAGGGCGCGCTGCTGCTCGTGGTCATCTCACTCCTAGTGCTCCGCCGCAACCGCATCGCGATCCGGCGCGGCACCGAGGCGAAGGGGGCCGTGTGACCTTCGTCTCGGACGTCGCGGCCGCCACGCTGCGCAATGCCACCCCGCTCGTCTACGGCACCGTCGGCGAGACGTACTGCGAGCGCGCCGGGATCCTCAACCTCGGGATCGAAGGGACGATGTACGCGGGCGCGTTTTTCGGCTTCCTCGCGGCGCAAACCTCGGGGTCACTGATAGTTGGGCTCCTCGCCGCGATCGGCTGCGGGATCGGCGCCGGCGCGCTGATGGGGCTCTTGACGGTGACGTTCGGGACAAATCAGCACGTCGCCGGCCTCGGCACGACGCTGTTCCTGATCGGCGCGGCCGACTTCGTCAACCGGCTCCAGTTCCAGGGAAGCCAGGAGCAGACGTCGATCAAGCCGTTCGCGACGGTGAACGTCTTCGGCGTGGACGTGCTCTCCCAGTACGTGCTGACCTACGTCGCCTTCCTCGTGCTCGTCCCGGTCGCCTGGTGGGTGCTGATGCGAACGACCCTTGGCCTGAACATTCGCGCCGTCGGCGAGAACCCGGAAGCGGCCGATGCGGCGGGCGTCAGCGTCGCCCACACGCGTTACATCGCGCTTCTCATCGGCGGCGCGTTGATGGGCATCGGCGGCGCGTTCTTCACGCTTGCCGCCCTCGGCAGCTTCACACTCGACATCATCGCCGGACGCGGCTGGGTCTGTATCGCGCTCGTCATCTTCGGCCGCTGGCGCATCGGACGCGGCGTGCTCGGGGCGCTGCTGTTCGCGGCGGTGTACGCCCTGCAGCTGCGCCTGCGGCTTCTGCCGTCGTGGAGCGGCGTCCCGTTCGAGCTCCTGCTCGCGCTGCCCTACGTGGTGGTCATTCTCGCGCTGGCCGTCTCCGGGCGGAACGTCGCGTATCCGGGCGCGTACCTGAAAGCGTATCGGCGGGCGTAAAGGAGGCGTGATGACCGACCAGGAGTCTCTCGAGGCTGCGATCGAGCAAGCCCGGATCGGCCGCGAGGAAGGCGGCATCCCGATTGGCGCCGCCCTCGTCGTCGACGGCCGGGTTCTGGCGGTCGGGCACAACCGCAGGGTTCAGATGGGGAGCGCGATCCGGCACGGTGAGACGGACGCGCTCGAGAACGCGGGCCGGCTGACTGCCGAGGTCTACGGCCGCGCGACGATGGTCACGACGCTCTCGCCATGCGACATGTGCAGCGGTGCGATCCTCCTGTACGGGATCCCGCGTGTTGTGATCGGCGAAAACACGACCTTCCGCGGGCCCGAAGAGCACCTCGTCTCGCGCGGGGTCGAGCTCGTCCACATGGACTCCGACGAGTGCAGGCAGATGATGAAGGAGTTCATCGCCGCGCACCCACAGCTGTGGAACGAGGACATCGGCGTCTAGGTCGGTCGAGGCTTCTCTGCTCGGCGCTGGGCTCCATCGCCGGCCTGCGTTGTAGGACGGACTCGCAGGGGCTGTCCATCTTCGAAGGCCCGAAGCCCACCGGCCTCTGCGGAAGCCTCGGCGTTCCACCCTCGATCGAGACCGAGTCCTGCTCGGACTCGCCGAGCGGACACGAGGGGTCCACTGAGACCCCAAGGAGAAGGCTCGTGGGGGAACCGGGTCCCCCCACGGTTTTGCCCCTCCTGAGACTTCTTTCGAACCCTCCCGAGGCCTTGGATCGTCTCCTCGGACGAGACTAAGAGCTGCTTTCAGAAAGAGGTCGGCTGCTGATTGCGGGGGTGGGTGGAGGGGTCGTGCAGCGCCCGCAGAAGAAGCCATGTTTATGACTTTCAAGTAGGAAGGGACCGGCTTCGTGGGGGCGAAGCCGTCGGCACCTGTCGTCAAGCTGGGGAGGTGCCGGTGGCTGCTGCGCCGTGGGTCGTGTCGGATGCGTTGTGGGAGCTGGTCGAGCCGTTGTTGCCAAAGAGGGAGCGGCGTTTTCGTTACCCGGGGCGCAAGCGGCTGCCGGATCGGCAGTGCCTGTGCGGAATCTTGTTCGTGTTGCACACGGGGATCGCCTGGGAGCACTTGCCGCTCGAGCTCGGCTTCGGCTCGGGAGTGACTTGCTGGCGGCGCCTCGATGAGTGGCAGAAGGCGGGCGTGTGGGAGAGGCTGCACTCCGTCCTGCTTGACCGGTTACGCGCGGTCGGTGAGATCGACTGGTCGCGCGCCGTCGCTGATTCCAGCCATGTGCAGGCGAAAAAAGGGGCGGCGAGACCGGCCCGAGCCCGGTCGACCGTGGCCGCGCCGGCTCGAAGCATCATCTCCTCGTCGATGCCAGCGGGCTCCCGCTCGCCTGGACGCTGACCGGCGGCAACCGCAACGACGTCACCCAGCTGATCCCGCTCGTCGACCGCGTGCCGACCGTCCGCGGCCGCGTCGGCCGGCCGCGCAAGCGGCCCCAACGGCTGAGCGCCGACCGCGGCTACGACCATGACAAGTACCGCCGTCAGCTCCGCCAGCGCGGGATCACGCCAGAGATCGCCCGCCGCCAGACCGAGCACGGCTCCGGGCTCGGCTGCTACCGCTGGGTCGTCGAGCGCACCTTCGCCTGGCTGCACCAGCTCAAGCGCCTGCTCGTCCGCTACGACCGCCGCGCCGACATCCACGAGGCACTACTCGCGCTCGGCTGCTGCATCGTCTGCTACCGACGACTCAAGAACTCATTCTGAAAGCAGCTCTTAGACTGTCCCTGTGCGCCTGCCGTTTCGCCGCCTGGACATCCCGGACGACGTCGAGGCGGCGATCCAGCCCCGGCTCTATCTCATTCTCATCCTGGGTGTGCTCGCGCTCGCGTACGTGATCGCGTTCGGGATCGAGAACAACAAGCAGCGAGCCGTCCACTTCGTCTTCGCGACAGCAAGCGTCTCGCAGGCGTGGCTGATCCTGATCAGCCTCGCGGTCGGAGTGATTCTCGGCGTCGCCCTCTCGCAGCTACACCGGCACCGTCAGCGGCGCCGCCAAACCCAGCAGACGGCCTAGCCGCCCGACGCCCTCGGTGATCTCGGCCGGCGAGGCGAAGCTGTAGGCGAGCCGGGCGGCACTCTCGCCGCCGGCCCCTCCCGCATAGAAGTCCGAGCCCTTGACGAAGGCGACACCGGCCTCCCCGGCCCGCGCGAGAAGGTCAGAAGCGCCCATCCCAGCCGGAAGGTCGAGCCAGAGAAAGTACCCGCCGTCGGGCCGGCTCCAGCGCGCGCCCTCGGGAAACGAGGCGGCGAGTGCATCGAGCATCGCGTCCCGCCGCTCGCGCAGCAGGCTCCGCACGCGTTCCAGGTTCGGCTCGAGGTTGCCGCGCCGCAGGAACTCGAACACGGTGGCTTGCGAGAGGAGCGATGGCGTCAGGTAGGTCTGCGTGGCGGCGGCCTCGACCCGCGCCACGAGCTCCGGCGGGATGATCAGGTAGGCGACGCGGACACCGGGTGAAACGATCTTCGAGAACGACGACATGTAGAGGACGCCGCCGCCGCCGCCGGCGAGCTCGAAGAGCGTCGGGGGCGGAGCTCCCTCGAAGCGGACGAGGCCGTAGGGATCGTCCTCGAGCAGGAGGAAGGCGTACTCGTCCGCCAACTCGACTAGCTGGCGCCGGCGCTCGGTCGAGAGCGTCCTGCCGCTCGGGTTCTGAAAGGTCGGGATCGTGTACAGGAACACCGGGGCGCCGTTCGAGCGAAGCTCGCGCTCCAGCGGGTCGAGCATCAGCCCCTCGTCGTCCTGGGGGATCGCGACCACCTCGGCCCCGACGGAGGCGAGGATCTTCAGCGGCCGGTCGTAGGTCGGCGCCTCGACGATCACGCGCCGCCTGCCCTCGCGCAGGAGCTCCTGCGCCAGCAAAGAGATCCCCTGGAGGGAGCCGTTCGTCAGCAGCACGCGCTCCGGCTCGACGCCGTGACGTTCTGCGACCCACTCCCGCAGCGGCTGGTAGCCGCCGACGGGGCCGTAATTGAGCACGGTGGGGCCGTCCCGCAGGACCGCCTCCCGCGCGCAGTTGGCGAGCTCCTCGACCGACAAGCACGCAGGCGTCGGCACCCCTCGGGCGAACGAGATCGTCACCGGGCGAGTGTAGAGACGCGGTCGGCGCTGCCCGCGCGCGCGGGCCCTAGGGATAGACGCGACGCCAGCTGCGGCCGCCGTCGGTCGTACGGAGAAGCCCCGCGCGCACGAGCGCGGCGAACCCATGACGCTCGTCGGCCCACGACTCCGACGAGACGGAGTCGAGGTCGTCGGACTCCAGAACCCGCTGCCCGTCGCCCACGCGCTCGATCCCGGAGCGCTCGGCGCTGAGGAACCCTACGCTGGCGGAGACGTAGTCGATCGAGGTCGCGTGGCCGGTGAAGACGCCGTCCTTGAACTTCAGCCAATGCTCGCCCGCGTCCTCAGTCGAGAAGTACTCGCGCTGCTGCATGATCGTCGCCGGCTGGCCGCCGCAGACGACGACTCCGTGGTCGACGTCGACGAAGCTGAGGCCCGCGAGGTAGAAGTCGCAGCCGAAGCGCACCGGCGACCACGAGCGGCCACCGTCCCTGGTGCGGTAGAAGAACTGCGCGAGCGGCGCCGCCCAGCCGTTCCTCGCGTCGGCGAACGAGATGGCGGCGCGTCCCGGGCCGGCCGGCCGGCCGGCGGCGAAGCGGTGCAGCAACTGCCAGGAGCGGCCACCGTCGTCGCTGCGGTAGAGCGTGCTGTGCGCGAGCCCGAAGCCGATCCGGCCCGACACGAAGTCGAGCGCGTCGAAGCGAAGGCCGGCATGAACGAGCTTCCAAGCGCCCCCCG
>JBBRZN010000075.1:0-5128 GCA_038236705.1 Gaiellales bacterium | reverse complement strand
GATCGGGATGAAGACGGTCGCTCCCTCGGTGTTCACGACCCACTCGTTGAACTTGAAGAGATTCGGCCGGCGGCGCGGGATCTCGAGGCGCCCGTCCTGGAGCTTCACCGCGCTGCGGTAGAGCTCGTGTCGCTCCTCGTGGGTCTGGAGCTCGAGGTACCGCTCGGGCTTCACGTCCCGCTGCGGCAGCACGAAGACGCCGTCGTCGTTCGTCCAGAAGAGCTCGGTGCCGTGGATGGCGAGCGGGCTCGGGAAGCTGCGGCCGGTGAAGGACGCGAGCTTGTCGGCGCTGGTCGTCTCACCGTCCTTGGTTCGGAACGGCCACTCCTCACGGACGACGCCCGTGACGCCCGTGGCGGCCGCGACGAGGATCGCCTCTTCCTCGAAGGCGAGGGGGACCGGCTCCTTGTCGGAGCGGTACGCGAGGGGCCCGGTCAACTCGGCGCCCAGAGCGAAGCGACGTGCTCGGCGTGTGAAGATCGCCTCGAGCGCGGGGAACGAGGAGGCTGCCTCGAGCGCCTCCGGACGGACGGACGGACGCGTCCTCGTTGTCGTCGCCATTCGCTTCCGATCTCCTTCCTTCGCTCGCCTTCAGGCTCGACTCTACAGCGCCGTTTCGACTACGTTCTCACGGATGCAGCCCATCCTCGTCATCGAGCAGGAGCACTCGCTGAGGGGCCTGGGGCTTCTCGGCGACCGGCTCGACGCCTCCGGCCTTCCCTACCGTCGGCTGCAGGGCTGGGACGAGCCGCTCGCAGACCTCGAGGCAGGGGACTTCTCCGGGATCATCGCCATGGGAGGGAATGCGCACGCGTGGGAGGAGGGCGTTCCGCTCCTCGAGGCAGAGCGCGACTTGCTCCACGATGCCGTCGACGAAGGCGTGCCGGTACTCGGGATCTGTCTCGGCGGACAACTGCTGGCGCGGGCGCTCGGCGGCAACGTTCGCGAGGCCGAGCAGCCCGAGATCGGCTGGCTCGACATCGCTCCGACCGAGGACGCGGCCGCCGACCCGGTCCTCGGCCACCTGACCGCGCCGACCGGCGTCTACCAGTGGCATCACGACGTGATCGGGCTCCCGCCGGGCGCACGGCGGCTGGCGAGCAGCCCGCTCGCCGAGAACCAGGCGTTCCGCGCGGACGGCAAAGACGCCTGGGGCATCCAGTTCCATCCCGAGGTGGACGCCCAGCTCTGGGAAACGTGGATCTCACGCCACCCGGAGGAGGTGCGCGAGGCCGGCGTCGACGTCGACAGGCTCCGCGCGAACGTCAACCGCGGGATCGCGAAGTCGCTCCCGTTCCAGGTGCGCCTCTTCGACGCCTTCCTCGGCCTCGTGCGGGCTCCGTGACACGCGTAGCCGTCCTCGGCTGCGCGACCGGCATCGGCGCCGCCGGCGCGCGGCTCCTCGCCGCTCGTGGCGACGAGCTCGCGCTCGCGGACGTGAACGAGCCCGCGCTCCGAGCGCTGACGAACGAGCTGGGGGCAACGGCGACCGTCCTCGACGCCGCCGAGCCCGAGGCGGTCCGGGATTTCGTCGACGAGGCTGCGCATGCCCTCGGCGGCCTCGACGCCGCCTGGTCGAACGTCGGCGTCCAGATCGCGGCGACGGCCGAGACCGCAACCGTCGAGGAGCTCGACCGCTCCTGGGCGATCAACGTGCGCGCGCACGCCGTTCTGTGTGGGGCCGCCGTCCCGCACCTTCGCGCCGCCGGCGGTGGGCCGATCCTCGTCACCGCCTCGAACTCGGCCCTCCTCTCCGAGCCCGGAATGCTGCCGTATGCCGTCACGAAGGCCGCCGCCCTCGCACTCGCCCGGCAGATAGCTCGCGACTTCGCCGGCGACCGCATCCGCGTGAACGCTCTGTGCCCGGGCTGGGTCGATACGCCGTTCAACGAGCCCGCCTGGCGTGCCTACGGCGGTCGCGAGAGTTTCCTCGAGTCCGTCCCGAAGCTCGTCCCGCTCGGGCGAATTTCGACGCCGGAGGAGATCGCGCGCCTCGCCTGCTTCCTGCTCTCGGAGGAGGCTGCCTACGTGACGGGCCACGCCTTCGTCGCCGACGGCGGGGAGCTACTCGTCGCCTAGGGCCCTGAGCTCGACCTCGACGAAGACGACCTCCGTGTCGCCCGCGTTCACGACATCGTGCTCGACCCCCGCTGCGCGGAAGTACGCCCGCCCCGGTTCGAGCTCGTTCTCCCGCGCCGTCTCGCCGTCCTCGAGGAGGAGCGTGCCTGCGGTCACCGGGACGACGACGTAGTCGAGCTCGTGGCGGTGCCAGCCGGTCGCCTGGCCCGGCGCGAAACGCCACTCGGTCACGCGAACGCGCTCGTTGTCGACCTGAACCGTGGCGGTCGCTTGCGGACGCGGCACGCGGGCGACTCTACACTTCGCCCGTGAGCGGATGGACGAGCCTCGGGCCGGTCGCCGGGCGCGCCGAGCTCGGCGCTGTCGTCGTCGACGGCCTCGAGATCGCGGTGGCGCGCCTCGACGACGGCGCCTGGTCCGCCTTCGACAATGACTGCACCCACGAGGAGTGCCCGCTCGCAGAGGGTGACCTCGAGGGCGACCGGATCGTTTGCTACTGCCATAGCTCGGCCTTCGACATTCGCACCGGCGAGGTCCTCGAGGGGCCTGCCGAGGAAGCGTTGCGCATCTACGAGACGCGCGTGCAGGGCGACGAGCTCGAGGTGAGAATCGACTGATGGCCGTCGCTGCGGAACCGAACTTGGCCGACATCGACCTGACCGACCTGGATCGGTGGGCGCAAGGCGTCCCGCACGATTGGTTCGCGCTGCTCCGCCGCGACGCGCCCGTTTTCTGGCAGGACGAGGAGCGAGGACGGGGCTTCTGGTCACTAACGCGATACGACGACGTCCTCGCTGCCTCGAAGGACTGGCAGACGTTCTCGGCGGAGGTGGGCGGGACGTCGCTCATGGACCTCGCGCCGGAGCACGTCGAGTCGCGCAAGTCGATGCTCGACAGCGACCCGCCGGGCCACACACGGCTCCGCGCGATCGTCAACAAGGCCTTCACGCCGCGGGCCATCAGCGCGTACGAGGGTCGAATCCACAAGCTCTTCCGCGAAGTCCTGGACGAAGCGTTCGCCGAGCCCGAGCTCGATTTCGTCGACGCGGTCGCCGTCGAGCTGCCGATGCAAATCCTGTGCGAGCTCATGGGCGTGCCGCTCGAGGACCGCCGCTACCTCGTCGAGCTCGGCAACCGGATGCTCGGCAACACGGATCCCGACACGGCGGGCGAGAAGTTCGTAGCGGGCCAGGCCGACCTCTCGGCGTATGCGCACCTGCCCTTCTCGAGCCCCGCGGCGCCGGAGATGTTCGCGTACGCCAACGGTCTCGCCGAGGAGCGACGCCGCTCACCGCGCGACGACCTGACGACGAGGCTGATCCAGGCCGAGGACGACGGTGACCGCCTCTCGGAGCACGAGTTCGACCTCTTCTTCCTCCTGCTCGTCACCGCCGGGAACGAGACGACGCGCCATGCGATGTCGAACGGCCTGCTGGCGCTCTTGGAGCACCCCGAGCAGCGCGAGCGGCTGCTCGCCGAACCGGAGCTCATCCCCACGGCGGTCGAGGAGATCCTCCGCTGGACGCCGTCGCTGCTCCATTTCCGTCGCACCGCGACGCGGGACGTCGAACTCCAGGGGGAGCGCATCCGGGAGGGGGACAAGGTCGCGCTCTGGTACGTCTCCGGCAACCGGGACGAGCGCCAGTTCGCAGACCCGTTGCGGTTCGACGTCGGACGCGAGCCGAACCGCCACCTCGCCTTCGGCCTCGGCAGCCCGCACTACTGCCTCGGCGCGCACCTTGCTCGCCTGGAGCTCCGAATCTGGCTCGAGGAAATGATGCCGACCCTCGGCCGGATCGAGCTCGCCGGTCCGCCTCGGCGGCTCCGGTCGAACTTCTTTCACGGAGTCAAGAGCCTCCCGATCCGCCTTCGGTAGCGCGCCGCCGCCGGCCTCGCCTCCACACGACCACGGAGGCGACCGCGAGCACGAGGGTTCCTGCAGCGAGCCCGATGGAGACTGCTTCCACGCCGGTCGATCCCTCCGTCGGCTCGCCCACGAGGAAGGAGCCGGCGGGAAACAGCGTCTTCCCGCCGTACGAAGCCGCGCAGCCGGGACAGGACACGACCGCTTCGTAGAGGCCGGCGCGAAGGTCGGGGACGGTCAGGCGAAGCTTAGGACGGACGCGGCCGACCGGGGCAGCGCCCGCCCGGTTCCTCGGAACCGAGTCCGAGGCGGTCGCGAGGCGCACGAGGCTGACCGTCGCGCCTGCGAGCTGCGGCGGTAGCGGCCGGTCGGCGACTCCGACGATCCGATCCCCGGCGGTGGCACCGGGCGGGTCGAAGACGAACCAGACAGGGCTCTCGAGGCAACGCCGCAGGTCGTCACGCGAGCGCTCGTTCTCGAAGCTCTCGTAGGGGCAGACGCCCGCGGCCACGTAGGCGTCGTTCGGACGCCCCTCGACGACGACGGCGACCGAGGCCAGCACGCCGGGGATCCGGACGATGGTCACAACACTCTTGCCGGCCTTCGCGCGTCCGAGCGGACGGCCGTGCGCCACGGTGCGTTGTGGCCCGGACGTGCGGGGATAGCGAACACCTGTGTAGCGCCGGCTGTCGAACACGACCGGCTCCAGCAGGCAGCGCCAGTGCTCCTCGCCTTCGAAGCCGTCGCAGCGGGAGCCGAGCACGAAGACGTTCCGAAATCCGAACGCCATGACGGCGACTTTCGATTCGATCCCGCCGGCCCTGCGGACGGAGACGGACTCACGTCGCCGCTTGCATCCATCCGCACTCGTCGGCTCGTCGAGGCTTCCACTCCCGAGCGTCGCGCCGGCCTTGATCCCAGCCGAGGCCGGGAGCGGCTGGGCGACGTAGGCGTAGCGGCCGAAGCTCAGGAACGTCTGCTTCGGGCAGGTCGCCGCGCTCGCCTCCGGCGCCATCCAGGCAAACGCGGCGACGGCCGCGGCGGCGAGGAGGAGCCGTCGGGTCCTCGCGCTGGCCGGGTCAGCCACGCGTACGCCGTGCCAGCTCGGCCTCCCGGGTCTCACCGGGAAGCGGCATGTCCTCGGAGCGCCGCCGCGCGTACTCGACGGCGCAGGGGCCGCCGCTG
>JBBRZN010000074.1:0-5218 GCA_038236705.1 Gaiellales bacterium | reverse complement strand
CGACCAGCTCGCCAACCCGCAACAACAACGCGATCGCCGTCTCCCGGTCGCCATCCAGGATCGCCTCCGCCTCGGCCCGCTCCATCCCGGCCCAGTTCGCCGCCCCGGAGCGGGTCCCTCCACCACGGGTGAACGCTTACCGGAACTCGCCCTTTTGCAGGAAGTTTAGAGCGGATGAAGGGACTCGAACCCTCGACCTTCTGCATGGCAAGACTGGAACGGGCGTCTGCGAGAGTTGCGGAACTTCCTCGAAAAGTTGCTTTCAGCAGGGCTTTCTAGGCGTTCGCTTCTGCGCTGTTCTGCGGCCGAAAGTGGCCTTCCGCGCTTCTGCTGTACCATCCACGTACCATGGATTCGTTGCTCGTTTTGCAAACGGGCAACGGCGTTCGCACCTCGGGTGCATATGCGTCTCGGCGCTGGTCGGTTTCTGGTCGAGGCCAACGTGCTGAGCGTGGCGAAGCTGACGGTCGGCCAGGAGGCCTACTACGAGCAGCAGGTCGCAGCGGGACTTGACGACTACTACGCCGGCCGGGGCGAGTCGCCGGGGATCTGGGCGGGTCGCGGAGCGGAGCTGCTCGGCCTCGCGGGCGTGGTCGAAGACGGCGAGCTCGGCACCCTTCTTCGCGGCATCGACCCGGCAAGCATCGCGTGGCTGCGCACCCCGGTACGTGAGCGGTCGATCACCGTCCGCGTGCTCGACGCCGAGAGCGGCGAGTGGCACGAGGAGGCGAAGCGGCTCGCTCCGGTCTCGGGCTTCGACCTCGTCTTCTCGTGCCCGAAGAGCGTCAGCATCCTGCACGCGCTGACCGACGACGAGCGCGTGCGTCGAGAGATCAGCGAGGCGCACGAGGCGTCCTGGCAGGCGGCCGGCGGCTACCTCGAGCGCGAGGCGTGCATCGTCCGCCGCCGTCGCGGCGGCACGATCCGCGAGCACGGCGAGGGCTTCGTGGCGGCCGCATTCCGCCATCGCACGAGCCGGGCACAGGACCCGCACCTGCACACGCACGTGATCGTCGCGAACCTCGCCCGATCCGAGGACGGCGAGTGGCGAGCGCTCGACGGCGAGGCGATCCTGCGCACCTACCGGCTCGCCGCGGGCTACCTCTACGAGGCCAACCTCCGTCACGAGCTCACGTGCCGGCTCGGCGTGGGCTGGACCGAACCAGTGAAGGGCATGGCCGAGCTCGAGGGCGTCCCGGAAGAGGCGGTTCGCGCCTTCTCGACACGACGGCAATCGTTGGTCGAGCACATGCAGGCGCGCGGCACTGAAGGCTTCGCGGCGAGCCGAGTCGCCGCGCTCGCGACGCGTGAGGCGAAGGAGCAAGTCGACCTCCCACGGCTTCGTGAGGAATGGAAAGCGCGAGCTGCAGAGCACGGGCTCGCCCGCCGTGAGCTGCGCACGCTCGTGGGTCCTCCCCACCGGGCGCGCGCGATCGACCTCGGCGGAGCCGCGGAGCAGCTCCTCAGCAGCGACGGTCTCACGGCGAAGCAGACAACGTTCACCATGCCGGAGCTCGTCTGCGCCGTCGCCGGCGCGGTCAGCCAAGGCGGCACCGCCGACGATGTCGTCGAGACGGCGGAGCAGCTGGCGACGCATCCGGGCGTCGAGCTGGTCGAAGCGGAGCGGACGCCAGGTCGGCCGGCCCGCTTCACGACGCGCGAGCTACTCGAGGTCGAGCGGGAGGCGCTCGAGATCGCGCTGGCCGGTCGCGACGTCGGAGCGCCCCGTGCCCGCGTCCCGATCCAAGATCGTAGGGACCTCACGGTCGAGCAGCAGGCTCTGGTACGCGAGGCGTGCATGAGCCGAGACCGCGTCGTCTGCGCGGTAGGCGTCGCGGGCTCGGGAAAGACAACCGCGCTGCGCACCCTCGGCACGGCCTACCGCGAAGCCGACGTGCCCGTTCTCGGTGCGGCGCCGAGCGGTCGCGCCGCCGACGAGCTCGCAACCGCGACGGGCATCCGCAGCACGACCATCCACCGGCTTCTCCTCGACGCACAGCGCGAAGGCGGATTGCCGCGTGCCTGCGTCCTAGTCGTCGACGAGGCGGGCATGGCAGAAACGCGCGTGCTCACTCCGCTCCTAAGCCTGGTCGACGACGCGGCCGGGAAGGCGATCCTCGTCGGCGATCCCGGCCAACTTCCAGCGATCGGCGCCGGCGGCCTCTTCCCCGCCCTCTGCGACCACCTCGGCGCGATCGGCCTCTCGAAGAACCGACGCCAGCGCGACCCGGCGGAGCGCGACGCGCTCAAGCGCCTGCGCATGGGCGTCCCCGAGCCGTACCTCTCCTATGCGGCTTCGAGCGGACGACTGCACCTCTACGACGGCGCAACATCGGCGAAGCAGCAACTACTCGAGGACTGGTGGCAGGCGGCGGAGCGCGACCTCGGCGGGACGGTCATGCTCGCCTACCGTCGCAACGATGTCCGCGATCTCAACGACGCCGCCCGAGCCCTGATGCTCAGAACCGGCCGCCTCGGACCCGAGGAGCTCCAGCTCGGCCGCCGTGAGTTCCGTGTCGGTGATCGCGCTATCTGCCGCCAGAACGACGCGCGCTGCGACGTTCGCAACGGCACACGCGGGACGGTGGTCGATCTGGATCTCGAGAGCCAGATGCTCATCCTTCAGACGGACTCAGGCGCCCGCTGCCGGATCAAGGCCCACTACGCGGTAGAGCACCTCGATCACGCTTACGCCCTCACCGGCCACGCCGCTCAAGGCGCAACCGTCAACCATGCCTTCGTGCTCCTCGGGGACGGAGGCGCGCTCCGCGAGTGGGGGTACGTCGCCTGCTCGCGTGCTCGAGCCGAGACACATCTCTACGTAGGCGCGCATGGACTTGATCCTGAGGCGCACAGGCTTACGCCGGAACGAGGCTCAGCGTCGGAGCGCGCCGCCCGCGCTCTAACCATGTCGTCGTCCGAGGCGCTCGCGCTCGACCGCATGGCTGTCACCCCGCCGAGCGACGCAAGCCTCCGCACTCTCGCCGACCGCCGTCGACATCTGGAGGGTGCGTGCCTCCGAGCCGAGGAACGCCTGACCGAGGCGGAAGCCAAGCTCACGCAGCTGGGCTGGCGGGGCCGGCGTCGAAACGGCCCCGAGCTCCGAGCAGAGATCGGCATGCAACGAGCCGCGCTCAGGATTGCCGCGCAGCAACTCGCCGAGCTCCCACCGGTCACCGTATTGGCGACCGCGCCGCGCTCCGATCGGACTCTCGTTCGCGCACCGTCGCGTGAGCGTGCACTGATGAATCGTCCCGCGCCGGCAAGAGAGCCGCCCGGACTCGACCTCGGTCTCTGAGCCTGGCCTTCTACTCCGCGATTCGCCGCGGGAGGTTGGCCTTATGATCATCGCCGAGCACGCGCACTGCCCCGTAGTCGCGCTCGCTGAACGCGGTCCGCCACGGCTTGCGCAGGCCGGTAAGCACCGCGATTGCCGGCCCGGGGAGCCCGCGCCTACTGAGCTCAACCGGGTCGGCATTCTCGAGAAGGCAGAACAGCCGGAACTGCTCGCGACCCGGCCCGCTCGCGCGCGCCTCGTAGTAGCCGCCCATCGTGCCGTGCATCGCCTCCCACTTGCCGCCGCCCGAATACTGGGGAGGTGGAGCCTCGGCGACCGCGTCCACGACGGCGAGAAAGTTCGCTACGACCTTCTTCGGACAGTCTTCAAGGAAGTCAATCGCCGGCACGCTTCCGTCGAAAGCCTTGTAGTAGACGATGTCCCATGCCACGACCGCCGAGTCTATGAGGCGGCCGGGTTGGAAGCCCTACGCGATCGATGCGCGCTGCGGGCCCGAGCGCGATCGGCGGCGACGCCCGCCGCTCCTGGGAACGACCCTGACCTCGGCGCCGAGATCCTCGGCGATCGACGCGACGAGAAGCAGCTCGGGATTCGATTCCGCAGTGAAGAGACGCCGGATACTCGATGGATCGCGGCCGATATGTCGTGCAAGCTCAGCCTTCGAGAGCCCCGCTGCCTCACGAAGCTCGTCGAGTTGGCGGATGACGGAGTCGACCTGATCGATCTCTCCCCGCGCGCGCTCGTACTCTGCCCGGAACTCGGGGTCGTCCATCCGGGCGGCGATCATGCGCTTGTGGTAGCTCGTGTCCAGTCTTCTCGGCATCGCTGCTCCTCGTGAGAACGTGGCATAGGTGCCACGCCGTGACCGTAGCATAGGTGCAACGTCCAAGCAAGCGTCCAGCGCGCCCGCGCCGACCTCGGCAGGAAGGCGCGGTCGTCGGCGGACCCGATGTCTGGGAAGTAATCGCCGCCGCCCGCAGCGCACCCGAGCGTGGCGAGGAGCTGATCGGAGCACTCGCCGAGCGGATCGGCGTGCCCGGCGAAAAAGATCCGAATCGCGGTCCGCTACCACGCCGAGTACCCGAAGACGTCGATCGCTTCATCGCCGCGGTCGAAGAGGAGGCCGAACAGCTCGAACAGACGCTCGAGCGTGAACGCCACCTCCTCGGGTGAAGCTGCTCTCGACGAGATGTACTCCGCGACCGTGGCCGAGCAGTTACGAGGACGCGGCCACGATGTCGTCTCGATCCACGACGCCGCGTTCCGGAGCCTCGAGGGAGCGCCTGACGAAGACGTGTTCGCAGCCGCCAACGCCGAGAAGCAGGCGATCGTCACGGAGAACGTCCCCGACTTCCGCCGACTCGAAGCAGAGGCGCTCGCGAGCGCCGCGCCAACCCCTGGGCTCATCTTCACGACGAACCGACAGTTTCCCCGCGGTGATCCCGCCACCGTCGGGCGGCTCGTTCTTGCACTCGATTCTCTGCTCGCTGACCGCCCGACCCGTCCCGTAGCGCGCTTCCTCAAGCCGCTGCATTCCTCCTGATCCGGAAGGCCGGCTGCCATTTGACCAGGCATCGCCGAAACTGAGGGTGGTGCGAACGCTTGGCGAACCGGCTCACGCGCGCGCCGAGCCTGGGCTTGACTTGCGGCGGCCGCGGGACTGCCCGGCTACGACTCGGAGTGCTCGCTCAGTTGGGGGCTGGCGGCGGTGTCCGCCGAGGGGACCGGATCGGCCAGCGCGTTGTCAGGGAGGTCGTCGTGTGCCTTCTCCCCGTCGGTGTAGTGCTTAGGTGCCGGCCACGGCGCCAGGATCAGCAGCAACCGCGCGTTTGCGAGCGCGTGCACCGTGTGGCGCTCGCTCGGCTCGAACGTGAGGAGCGTGCCGGCGTCGCACTCCACGGTTTCCCCGGAGGACTCGAT
>JBBRZN010000073.1:0-5573 GCA_038236705.1 Gaiellales bacterium | reverse complement strand
CATCGCCGAGATCTACGAGTTGCGCGCGGCGATCGAGACGCGTGCCGTGCGCATCCTCACCGAGCGTCGCGACCCCGAGTGTTTGGCCTGCCTCCACGAGGCGCTAGAGACGATAGAGCGCGCGGCCGCCACGGCCGACCCGCGTGAGGCCGCGCGGGCCGACATCGCCTTCCACGGCGAGGTCTGTCGGTTGATCGAGAACGGACGCCTCTACCGCGTCTTCACGACGCACGCCGAGCTACTCCAGTCGCTGCTCCGGCTCGAGAACGAGATCTTCTACGAAAACCTGGGCGAGATCACCAACGAGCACCGCGAGCTGCTCGGCGCGATCGAGGCCGGCGACGCTGCGCAGGCGGTCGAGCTCTGGAGCGCCCACCTGGAGCGGACGAAGCGCCGCCTGGTCGGGCTCGTCTCGGCGCCCTCCGGCGGCGACACCTAGCCGGGTAGACCGCCGCACGCCCCGGCCGCGCAGCTTGCGTCTTGACCTCCACACGCGACAGTCGTATGCTCGCCCCGCTCGGGAGGACGACAGTCGACAGTTAGCAGTAACCAGCCCACGTTCCCGTCGGTGTGGCGTTCGGTGCAGCAAAGGCGCCGAGCAGGCCCCGGCCCCAGCGTAGGAGGATAGATGGCTTCGAGTGATACCTCTGGCGGCGACCAACGCTACGGCGGCGAGTCGAAGGTGTTCGCGCGCGAATCGACGGGGCTCGTGCGGGAGGTGGGGCCGGTCAGTGCGGCCATCTACAACCTCTCCTACTCGAGTGCCCCGCTCGGACTGGCCCTGCTCTTCTGGCTCGGCCCCGCGTTCTACCGCGGCGGCAACATGTACCTCGCGACGCTGTTGACGCTGCTGCTCACGCTGCCGACGGCGTTCGTCTTCGCGATGTTCGTCAGCGCGATCCCGCGCTCAGGGGGCGACTACACGTGGATCAGCCGCTCGATCTCGCCATCGCTCGGCTTCATGAGCAACTTCTCGTACATGTTCTGGGCGCTGTTCATCGTCGGCGTCTACGCGATCCTGGTGCCCTCGTGGGGGCTCGGCCCGGCGCTCCGGATGATCGCCGCCGGCTGGGACATGCCCCGAGCACTTGTCCTCGCGAACTGGTTGAACGGCGAGTGGGGCACGTTCGTCGTCGGCGTTGTGCTGATCCTGATCAGCGCCGCGATGCTCATCTTCAGCCGCGGTCTGCGCGTCTACATCAAGATCCAGAACTGGCTCTTCGCCTTCTGGGCGATCATGCTCCTGGTCGTCGCGCCGATCATCCTCTTCGCGGTTAGCAAAGGGACGTTCCAGTCGCACTTCGACAGCTACGTGCGCGACCTGCACGGCCCGAACAACGCCCACAGCGTCGTCCTCGGCACCGACGGAACGCACCTGCCGAGCTTCAGCCTCGCGCAGACGATCCTGATGGTGACGATTCCGTTCTACCCGCTCGGCTTCATCTACCAGTCCGTCTACTTCGCCGGCGAGATCAAGCGCGGCAAGCGCGGGATGCTGCTCGCGATCCCGGGCGCGCAGGTGCTGACGGCGTTGATCTTCATCGTGGTGATCGCCGCCTTCTCGACGGGCGTCGGTAATAGCTTCCTCGCTGGCCTGAGCCTCGCCGACTCGAGCAAGTACGGCCTGGACTTCATTCCGCTCTACCCAGAACTCGCAGGCATCGCCAGTGGGAGCGCCCTCCTCGGCGTGATCATGCTCGTGGCGAACGCGCTCTTCCTCGCGATCTTCGTCCCGATCACGATCATCATGGTCAGCCGAAGCCTCTTCGCGTGGTCGTTCGACCGGCTGGCCCCGGAGAAGATCTCCGACGTCAACCCGCGGACGCACTCGCCCGTCAACGCCGTGCTGCTGATCGCCGGGCTGGCGATCATCTCGGTGGCGGTCGTGGCCTTCAACCCGAGCCTCGGGGCGCTCGTCGTCCTGCTCGGGCAAAGCCTGACGTTCATCACGGTCGGGATCGCGGCCGTTGTCTTCCCCTACCGCAAGCGTGAGGTCTTCGAGGCTTCCCCCTTCAACCGGCGGATCAACGGGATCCCGTTGATGAGCATCGTCGGTGCGATCTCCGTCGTCACGGCGACCTGTGTCTCGGTGATCCTCGCGACCGACGTCAACTCCGGCACGTCGTGGGCGGTAAACCGCGATCGAGTCTGGCTCGTGATCGGCGTCTTCTTCGGCGCCTTCTTCGTGTACCAGGCGGCGCGCTACATCCAGAAGGCGAGAGGGATCGACATCGACCTCGCCTACAAGGAAATCCCGCCGGAGTAGGTGGAAGCGGGGCTTGCAGATGTCTCCGGACCCTCCACCGAGTCGAGCAGGAGGGCCCGGGGCCCCCTGACCGAGGTGAGCGAAGACCAGCACTCGGACCTCGCAGAGGCGCTGCGGATCCTCGCCGCCGCCGAGTCGGGTGTCGTACTGCGGTTGATGGGCGGCGTCGCCATTCGGCTCAAGTGCCCGAGCGCGGCCGCGCCTCCGCTCGCCCGCGTCTACGGCGACGTCGACTTCTTCGGCCGCTCCTCGGAGAGCGAACGGCTGATCCGCCTCTTCGAGGACTGCGGCTACAGCTCCGAGCGGCGCTTCAACGCGCTCCATGGCCACCGGCGGCTGCTGTTCAAGGATGTGGAGCGCAGCCGGCGCGTCGACGTCCTGCTCGACCACTTCGAGATGTGCCACCGGCTCGAGCTAGGCCCGCGCCTCGAGCTCGATCGCCAGACACTGCCGCTCGCCGACCTGCTGCTGACGAAGCTCCAAGTCGTCGAGGCTAACCACAAGGACGTGATCGACGCCGTCGCGCTAGTCGTCGACCACCCGGTGGGCGAGGGGCCGGCGACGATTGACGCGGGCTACATCGCCGGCCTCTGCGGCCAGGACTGGGGGCTGAACCGGACGCTCGAGATCAGCATCAAGCGGCTCGACGAGAGCGTGGAGGCGCTCGGCCTGCCACGCGAGCGGACGACGCTTGTGAGGAATCGCCTCCGCGAGCTCGCCGAGCGGATCGAGCGCGAGCCGAAGAGCCTCCGCTGGAAGGCGCGCGCCCGGGTCGGCGAGCGCGTCCGTTGGTATGAGCTGCCAGAAGAGGTCGGCTGATGCCGTTCTGGAGCACGAAGAAGGGGACCTACTCGATCTTCTTCGCGACCGACCTCCACGGCTCAGAGAAGTGCTTCGGGAAGTTCCTCAAGGCGGCGGACTTCTACGGCGTGGACGCGCTCGTGCTCGGCGGCGACCTGACCGGGAAGATCCTCGTCCCGATCGTCGGGCGCGAGGACGGTGCCTACGAAGCTGAGTTTCTCGACCAGCTGGTCGTAGCGCGCACCGAGGACGAGCTCGCGGAGCTCGAGAAGAACATTCGCTTCAACGGCCACTACTCGCTCCGCTGCACGCGCGAAGAGTTCGACTCGCTCCGACAGGACAAGGAGCTGCGCGACCGGCGCTTCCGACAGGTGATCCGCGCCGACCTCGAGCGCTGGGTTGCGCGGGCGGACGAGGCGCTCGCCGACAAGGGAACGCCGTGTGTAGCCATGCCGGGCAACGACGACGAGCTCTTCGTCTCCGACGTCCTCGGCAGCGCGACCCACGTCCGCAACGGCGACGAGCACGTGCTCGAGCTCGGGCCGTTCCAGATTCTGAGTTTTGGCTACTCGAACCCGACCCCGTGGAAGAGCCCGCGTGAGCTGAGCGAGGACGTGCTGCTCGAACGCCTGGAGAGTGTGGCCACGACGCTCGACCCGAGCCGCGAGACCCTCTTCAACGTGCACGTGCCCCCGTACAACTCCGGGCTCGACCTCGCGCCGGAGATCGACGAGAGCTTCAAGCTTGCCGGCGGAGCGACCTCTCGCATGGTGCCGGTGGGCAGTACCTCGACGCGAACCATCATTGAGCGCGTGCAGCCGCTGGTGAGCCTTCACGGCCACGTGCACGAGTCTCGGGGCAGCACGAAGATCGGCCGCACCGTCTGCCTCAACCCGGGCAGCGAGTACAACGTCGGCACCCTCCGCGGCGTGATCGTACGGCTCACCGAGGAGAAGGTCGTGGGACACCAGTTCGTGGCGGCCTGACCGTGAGGCACCCCAGCTCACTCCTCGCGCAGCTCGCTCCAACGCCACGCGATCCGTCCGCCAATGCTGCGCGCGCCGCCGAGATCGTGCTTGCGCACCCGGATACCGACCTCGTGGTCTTCCCCGAGCTATTCCTGAGCGGCTACACGCTTGACGGGATCGCCGCGCTGGCGATCGAGCGGGACGGGCCCGAGTTGGGCCGCGTGCGAGAGGCGGCCTTGCAGACGCACACCGCGGTGCTGATCGGGTTCGCCGAGCCGGTTGGAGACGGTGTGGCGAACTCGGCCGCGTGCATCGACTCGCACGGTCGCCTCGCCGGCGTCTACCGCAAGCTCTTCCTGTTCGGCGCAGAGGCCGACGCGTTCGTCTCGGGCGACGAGACCCTGGTTGTCAATCTGGACGGCGAGTGGGTCGCGCCGCTCATCTGCTTCGACGTGGAGTTCCCGGAGGTCGCCCGCTCCGCAGCCAAGGCTGGCGCGCAGCTGCTGGTGACGATCTCGGCCAACATGGAGCCGTACTACCGCGACCACGAGTTACACTCGCGGGCGCGCGCGCTCGAGAACCGCCTTCCGCACCTGTACGCGAACCGCGTCGGCGCGGAATCGGGCTTCGACTTTGTCGGCGGGAGCCGCTCGATCGCGCCGACGGGCGAGATCCTCGCCGAGGCGGGGGCTGAGGAGGAGCTTCTCGCGGCCCCCGTCGCAGAGGTCGCGGGCTTCGACACGCAGGTCGACTACCTGCGCTTCCTACAGACGATCCCCCGCGCGCGCCGCGTAGGACCCGTCGCCGCGGTCGCCGGGGAGAAAGAGGTGGACGATGCCGGACAAGACCGCTGAGGTGCGGGCCCTCGACCGCACGCGCCTGCGCAAATTGATGGCGCGGGAGGAGGCGCGCTTCTCCGCCGAACGCCCTAAGTCGCTGGAGCTCTTCGGGCGCGCGAAGGCGTCGCTGCTCGGCGGCGTGCCGATGAACTGGATGACGAAATGGCCGGGCGGGTTCCCGCCGTTCATCGTCTCTGCGAACGGCGCCGAGCTCATCGACGCCGACGGCCACACCTACGTCGACCTCTGCCTAGGCGACACCGGTGCGATGGCCGGGCACGCCCCGCCCGCGACCGTCGAGCGGATCTCGGCGCAGGCCGCGCTCGGCATCACCCACATGCTCCCGACGAAGGACGTGCTCTGCGTCGGCGAGGAGCTGGGTCGGCGCTTCGGCTTGCGCTACTGGCAGTTCACGCTGACAGCCACCGACGCGAACCGCTTCGCCGTTCGCCTGGCGCGACAGGTGACCGGCCGGCCGAAGATCCTCGTCTTCAACTGGTGCTATCACGGCAGCGTCGACGAGACGCTCGCGACGCTGGACGACGGCGCCGTCGGCCCGCGGCGCGGCAATACCGGGCCGCCGGTCGACCCGGCCGAGACGACGAAGGTGGTCGAGTTCAACGACCTCGAGGCACTCGAGGCTGCGCTGGCGCCCGGGGATGTGGCTTGCGTGCTCGCCGAGCCGGCGCTCACGAACAT
>JBBRZN010000072.1:0-6121 GCA_038236705.1 Gaiellales bacterium | reverse complement strand
GGTCAACCAGGATCTCGGTCGCTCGTTCGCGAACCGGGAGTCGGTCAACGAGGAGGTGAAGAAGGCCGCTCCCGTGACCGCTTCGCTCGTGTTCGGCGGGGCGATCGCGTGGATGCTCATTGCCCTCCCGATCGGAATCCTGTCGGCCTTACGCCCGCGATCGCTGTTAGATCGCGCCTCGATGACGTTCGTCCTGATCGGGGTCTCCGCGCACCCGATCTGGATCGGGCTGATCTTCAGCTACTTCTTCGGCTACCGGTGGCACATCACGCCGATTACGGGCTACTGCGACTTCATCAACCCGTCGATCGGTGCCGAGTGCGGCGGCCCCGTGCAGTGGGCCTACCACATGATCCTGCCCTGGATGACCTTCGCCGTCCTGTTCGCCGCGCTCTACGTGCGCATGATTCGGGCCAACGTGCTCGAGGCCCTGAACGAGGACTACGTGCGCACCGCTCGCGCGAAGGGCGCGACCGAGGGTCGCGTCGTGCGCGTGCACGTGCTACGCAACGCCCTCTTGCCGGTGGTGACGATGCTCGGCATGGACATCGGCCTCGCCCTTGGCGGCGCGGTCTTCACCGAGACGATCTACAACCTCCCGGGCCTGGGCCGAACGGCGATCACGGCGCTGAACGCGCTCGATCTGCCGACCGTGCAAGGGATCGTGGTCTTCTCGACCCTGGCGATCATCATCTTCAACCTCGTCGTCGATCTCCTCTACGCCTGGATCGATCCCCGAATCAGGCTGGCCTGAGGCCCAGACACATGTCCCTGCTCGAGGTTCGCGACCTCAAGACGCACTTCCGCACCGACGACGGCATCGTCAAGGCCGTCGACGGCGTCAACTTCTCCGTCGAGAAAGGTCAGACGCTCGGGATCGTCGGCGAGTCCGGCTGTGGCAAGAGCGTCACCTGCCTGACGATCATGGGCCTGAACCCGAAGATCAACACGATCTCGAGCGGCGAGGTGCTCTTCAACGGCGACGACCTCCTCCACACCTCGGCGAGCAAGCTCCGGGAGCTGCGCGGTGACAAGATCGCGATGATCTTCCAGGACCCGATGACCTCCCTGAACCCGGTCTACACGATCGGGGCACAGCTGCAGGAGGCGGTCCTGCTGCACCGGGACGTGCCGAAGAAGCAGGCGCGGGCGCGCGGGCTCGAGCTGCTCAAGGCCGTCGGGATCCCGCGGCCGGAGCGCCGCATCGACGATTACCCCCACCAGTTCTCCGGCGGAATGCGCCAGCGCGTGATGATCGCGATGGCGCTCGTCAACGACCCCGACCTGCTGATCGCCGACGAGCCCACCACGGCGCTCGACGTGACGACGCAGGCGCAGATCCTCGACCTGATGATGCGGCTGCAGCAGGACTTCGGCAGCGCAATCATGATGATCACCCACGACCTGGGCGTCGTCGCCGAGGTCGCGGACGAGGTGATCGTCATGTACGCCGCCAAGGTCGTCGAGCAGGGTTCGGCGCAGACGATCTTCAAGCACCCGCAGCACCCGTACACCTGGGGCCTGCTGGGCTCGCTCCCGCGGCTCAATGCGGACGTGGAACGCCTGGTGCAGATCAAGGGCCAGCCGCCGTCGCTGCTCAACCCGCCGCGAGGCTGCCGCTTCCACCCGCGCTGCCCCTACGAGAAGAAAAAGTGCAAGGATCAGGAGCCCGAGCCTTTTCCGTTCACCGACCACGGCGACCACCTCCAGGCCTGTCACCTCGACGAGGAGACGAAGGACCGGGAGGCCCAGAAGCTGCTCGCGGGGATGATGGCGGAGGCCGGCTAGGTGTCGACGAACTCGACCGGCAGCGGCGCCGAGCTCCTGGTCGTCGAGGACCTGAAGAAGCACTTCCCGGTCACGCGCGGGATCGTCTTCCAGAAGCAGATCGGGGCGGTCAAGGCCGTGGACGGCGTTTCTTTCACGGTGAACGAGGGCGAGACCCTCGGCGTCGTCGGCGAGTCCGGCTGCGGCAAGTCGACGATGGCCCGCTGCATCATGCGCCTGCTCGACCCGACCGGCGGCCGCGTCGTCTTCGAGGGCCGCGACATCACGACGCTCTCACGCGCGCAGCTCCGGCCGATCAGACGCGAGATGATGATGATCTTTCAGGATCCGTACGCGTCGCTGAACGCGCGCAAGCGGGTCGGCTTCATCGTCGCCGAGGCCCTCGAGGTGCACAAGCTCGGCACCCCGTCCGAGGTCAAGCGTCGCGTCCAGGAGCTGCTCGAGGTGGTCGGACTCAACCCGGAGCACTACAACCGCTTTCCGCACGAGTTCTCCGGCGGGCAGCGCCAGCGCATCGGCGTCGCGCGCGCGCTCGCGGTCAACCCGAAGCTGATCGTCTGCGACGAGCCGGTGTCGGCGCTGGACGTCTCCGTGCAGGCGCAGATCCTGAACCTGCTCAAGGACCTCCAGCGCGACTTCGGGCTCACCTACGTCTTCATCGCGCACGATCTCAACGTCGTTCGCCACATCTCCGACCGGGTGCTCGTCATGTACCTGGGCCACACCGTGGAGCTCGCGTCGCGGGAGCAGCTCTACAGCCTGCCCAAGCACCCGTACACGGGCGCGCTGATGTCCGCCGTGCCGATTCCCGACCCCGAGCTCGGGCGCAAGCGCAAGCGGATCGTGCTCGAGGGCGACGTGCCCAACCCCATCAACCCGCCCTCGGCGTGCTGGTTCCATCCGCGCTGCCCGCGCTTCCACGAAGGGCACTGCGACGTCGAGACTCCGCCCTTGAAGGACTTCGGCAGCGGCCACCTCGCCGCGTGCCACTACCCTCTCGAGAAATGGCCGATGACGGACGAGGAAATGAGGCGCGGAACGTCGACGACGACGACGACGCCGACGCCGGCGGCGGGCTGAGGCCCTACCTCCTCGCGGCGTTCCGGCGTTTGCTCGTCCTGATCGTGCTCGCGGCCGCCCTGACCGCGATCAGCTCGCTGGTGATCGGCCTGCTCATGGGAGCGTCGCTCACCCGGTCGCTGGCGATCGGTTACTACCTCGTCGGCTCGTTCTGGCTCGTGTCCGGCTTCTTCGTCGGAAACCGCGGGCCCGTGCGCCTGAAGAGCGATTTCGGGGCGCCGCTCTTCGGCTCGCGTTTCGTTCGCTGGGCGACTCCGGAAGAGCGTGAGGAGACGATCAACATGTCGGCCATCTACGTCGTGCTCGGATTCGTGCTCATCCTTTTTGGCTTTGCAGCCGACACTCGCTATAGCTTGTTCTAGTCTCCAGCAAGGTTCCCTAACTTCGAGCAGGGATCGGCGTCAGAACGGATATGCGAGAACTGAGGGCACAGAACCGGGTTTGCGAGCGCGCGCGCGAGTACTCGTCGCGCTCGCTGGACGGCGAGCTGTCTGATTTCGAGCGCGTGCTCCTCGAGACGCACCTCGAGCGCTGTGACGCCTGCCGTGCGTACGCGGTTGAGCTGGCCGAGATCGTCACACGCTTGCGGCTGGAGCCGCTCGAAGCGCTGCCGCATCCCGTCTCGCTTCCGTCGAGGCGCAGGGTCCGCGCGCGTGCGCTCCAGGGCGCAGCCGCCGTGGCCGCCGCTGCTGTCGCCGCGACCGCCGGGCTCGTCGGCTCGCTGCAGTCGCACCCGAACCAGGCCCGCCCGAACCTGACCCTCGAGGCGCTGATCCGCGCCGACGACTTCCACTCGCAGGACGTCCAGCTCATGCACCAGATTCGCGCCTCCGTAAACGCGCCGAAGAAGGCTCTCGTCCTGGCGCGCAGCGGTAAGAAAGAATAACGTCAGCCCTGTTCGGGCGACTAAGGTGAGGGGCGAATGATGCCCTCGCCGATCACGTCGTACGTCTGAGGCCTCGATCACGCCGCCCGGGTGGCGGCGCTCATGGACGAGCAGCGCTCGTCGCTGCTGGTAAGGGATCGAAACTCGGTGCGCTTCGGTAGACTCACGGGCCTGGGTCGGCGGCTGCGACGCCGCCTCCGAAACGAACCCGAGCCACCTCTCCAGGAGACGCATGCCTGACCAAAAGAACGGCCGGAACGTGGGCAAGATCATCGAGATCAAGGGCGTCGTGATCGACGCTCTCTTCACCGAGCAGCTGCCGCAGATCTACTCGGCACTGCGGATCCAGCTCCCGGAGCGCCCGGAGGGGCCGGCGGTCGACCTGATCGCGGAGGTGCAGCAGCACCTCGGCGACGACCGGGTGCGCGCGGTCGCGATGGACGCAACCGACGGGATCCCGCGCGGCGTCGACGTGATCGACACGGGCGGTCCGATCAGCGTCCCGGTCGGCGAGCAGACTCTCGGACGGCTCTTCAACGTCCTCGGCGAGACGATCGACGAGGGCGAAGCGATCCCGGCCGACTCGGAGCGCTGGCCGATTCACCGCGACCCGCCGAGCTTCGAGTCGCTGCAGCCGACGATGGAGATCTTCGAGACCGGCATCAAGGTGATCGACCTGGTCGCGCCGTTCGTGCGCGGCGGCAAGGTCGGCCTCTTCGGCGGCGCCGGGCTCGGCAAGACCGTGCTGATCCAGGAGCTGATCCGCAACGTCGCCCAGGAGCACGAGGGCTACTCCGTGTTCGCCGGCGTAGGGGAGCGCACGCGCGAGGGCAACGACCTCTGGCTCGAGATGACCGAGTCGGGTGTGATCAGCTCGACCGCGCTCGTCTTCGGCCAGATGAACGAGCCGCCGGGCGCCCGCCTGCGCGTCGGCCTCTCCGGGCTGACGATGGCCGAGTACTTCCGCGACGAGGGCGGCGGCCGCGACGTCCTGCTCTTCATCGACAACATCTTCCGTTTCGTCCAGGCAGGCTCCGAGGTCTCGGCGCTGCTCGGGCGCATGCCGAGCGCCGTCGGCTACCAGCCGACCCTCGCGACCGAGATGGGCCAGCTCCAGGAGCGGATCACCTCGACCCGCCAGGGCTCGGTCACCTCGGTGCAGGCGATCTACGTGCCGGCCGACGACCTCACCGACCCGGCGCCGGCGAACACGTTCGCCCACCTCGACGCATTCATCACCCTCTCGCGGCCGATCTCCGAGAAGGGGATCTACCCCGCGATCGACCCGCTCGACTCCACCTCGCGCGCGCTCCAGCCGGACGTCGTTTCGCCGGAGCACTACGAGACCGCGACGCGGGTGCAGGAGGTGCTCCAGCGCTACAAGGACCTGCAGGACATCATCGCCATCCTCGGGATGGACGAGCTCTCCGACGAGGACCGGCTGATCGTGCAGCGGGCGCGCAAGATCGAGCGCTTCCTCTCGCAGCCGATGTTCGTCGCCGAGGCGTTCACCGGCCAGCCCGGCAAGTTCGTGCGTCTCGAGGAGACGATCAACGGCTTCACGGAGATCCTCGACGGCAAGCACGACGACCTGGCCGAGCAGGCCTTCTACATGGTCGGCACGATCGAGGAGGCCGTGGCCAAGGGGCGCGGCGACGAGAGTGAGGCCGAGCCCGAGACAGAGGAGGCTCCTGAAGACACGGCGGACGCCGAGGCCGAGGCCGTTCCCGCCTAGTGGCTGAGGGGAGGACGTTTGCGCTCTCCCTCGTGACGCCCGACGGGGCGGCATTCGAGGGTGAGGTCGAGATGCTGATCGTGCCCGGCGACGCCGGTGAGATCGGCGTCCTGGCACGGCATGCGCCGCTGGTGGCGATGCTGAAGGCGGGCTCGACCCGGATCTACCGCGACCGGGCCACCGAGGACGTGGTCGAGTTCGCGACCGGGCCGGGCTTCTTCAAGGTCGAGCAGGACCGCGCGCTCGCGCTCGTGGACGACGCCGTCGAGGCCCACGAGATCGACCACGCCCGCGCGACGGAGCAACTCGAGGAAGCGCGAGCCGAGCTCGAGCGGCTCGATCGCGGCGATTCCGACGCCGACCGCTGGCAGGTCGAGCAGCGGCTCCGGCACGCGGAGAACCAGCTGGCGGTGTCGGGTCGTGGCTGAGCTGCAAGCGTTCATACCCGGGCTCTACCCCCGCTCGGAGGAGCTCGTCCAGGCGACGCGCGACCTCGACCGCGGGCGCACGACGCAGGAGGCCGTGGACTCGCAGGTCGAGCGCGATCGCGCCGCCTTCGTGTCGGCCCAGCAGGACGGCGGGCTCGACCTGCTCGCCGACGGGATGCTGAGCTGGCAGGACCACTTCCGGCC
>JBBRZN010000071.1:0-6500 GCA_038236705.1 Gaiellales bacterium | reverse complement strand
GGGACGGAGGCGGTGGCGACGACGAGGAGCCGACGAGGCACGGCTTCAGCCTATCCGGCTCATCGACCGATGCGAACGCCTAGCTCGAGCCACGGCGTCGGCCCATTCGCGCCCCTGATACGACTCAGGCATTGCACACGACCTCGGTCTGTTCCGCTCGCGGCGTCAGCTGCGCCCAAACGTCATCTAGACTCGGGCTTGCGGCCCTTGGGCACTTCGAGGATCGTCGAAGCCGTCGAGAAGCAGTCCCTGGAGAGGACCGAGCAGGCGCTCCGGGCGCCTCGAGAGCTCGCCGAGTAGGAGTCGATCCGACCGCATGCGACGATCCCCTTCCGTGACCGCCAATCTCGCGCGACAGCACCGCCACCCGGTCGGCGACGAACAGGGCCTCCTCGACGTCGTGAGTGACGAGCACGACCGTCCGCGGCTCGTGCCCGAGCGCCTCGAGCAGCCACTCCTGCATCTGGGCGCGCGTGATCGAGTCGAGCGCCCCGAACGGCTCGTCGAGCAGGAGCACGTCCTTACCGGCGAGCAGGGTGCGCAGGAACGCGACCCGCTGCCGCATCCCGCCCGAGAGCTCGACGGGCCAGCTCCCCTCGAACGAGCCCAGCCCGAGCGCTTCGAACAGCGGCCGCGCGAGCTCCCGCGCTTGAGCCCGCGGCATGCCCCGGTTCTGGAGCGCGAGGATCGCGTTGTCGAGCGCGCTCTGCCACGGCAGCAGCAGGTCCTTCTGCGGCATCAGCGCGCAGCCAGCGAGCCGGCCGCGGGCGTCGCCCGCGCCGTCCACGCGCACCGAGCCCGCGTCGGGCTCGAGCAAGCCCGCCACGAGCGCGAGCAGCGTCGACTTGCCGCCGCCGCTCGGGCCGACGACAGCGAGGCGCCCGTGCCGCGGGACGGCGAGGTCGACGCCGTCCAGCGCGACGACGTCGCCGAACGCCTTCCGCACGCCCGTCAGCTCGACCGCGGCGGCCGCGCGGGCGGGGCCCTCAACGAGCGGTTGTGCTGCGCTACGGGGCAGCGCGTCCTCCCTTCGCTGGCATGACCCAGTTCAGGTTCTTCGGGTAAGCGCTAGGAAGCGCCCTCTCAGCCCCTCGCCAGAGACTCCCCGGGAATTACGACGATTGTAGCTCCCAGCCCATCTGCCAGAAGGCGAGCTCGTGGCGGCTGCTCGTAAGGAAGGCGGCGCGCATCCGCTCTCGCGTCTCCGGCGAGGCGGCGGCCGCCTCCGCGTCGACGACGGCGCGGCACCAGGAGGCGAGCTCGGCGAACTCGTCGGAGGCGTACAGCTCGATCCAGCGGGCGTAGCGCTCCTTCGACGGCCGCGGCAGCCCGGCCAGCCGGCGCCCAAGCTCGCTGTAGCCCCACATGCACGGCAGCAGCGCCGCCACCAGCTCGGGGAAGTCACCGAGCGCGGCCGTGCGGAGCAGGAAGTCGGCGTACGCCCGCGTCGCCGGCGCCGCCGGCTCCGCGTCGAGCTCCGCCGCGGAGATACCCCACTCGGCCGCGTAGGAGCGATGCAGCTCGAGCTCGATCGTCCACGTCTCGAGCGTCAGCTCGGCGAAACGGCGCGCCACGTCCGCGCGCGGCGCCCGGGCGGACGCCAGCGAGAGCAGCCGCGCGTACTCGAGCAGGAACAGATAGTCCTGGCGGACGTACCGCCGGAAACGCTCGGGATCGAGCGTACCGGCGGCCAGCCCCTGCACGAACGGGTGCTCGAGCTGGGCGCGCCAGAGCGGCTCGGCCTCGCACCGCAGCGCATCGGTGAAACGCTCATTCACACCGGTCAGCCTAAGCACGACCCGTCCGCCGCTGACCCAGAGTCAGGCCGCGTACAAAAAACCGGAGCAGACGGTTGAGCGCCTCCGCTTTCGTCCACCGCCGGAGGGGGTAGCCGGCTCTGGTTGTCGCAGATGAGCCGAAGAGCGACAGGGAGCCTGACGCAGGGGGACTAGAGTCGCAGTCAGTGTCATTCTGAGGACGAACTTCGGCATCGCGACCGGAGCGTTCATCTCCGAGCGTGACGACTGGGCAGCTGCGGTCGGGAGGGCAGCCGCGGAGCGATGGCGTTTTGTCGAGCTGACGGCGATCGTCGAGGATCGGTTGGACTCGCTCGCGGTCTTCTTCCAACGGAGCCCGACCGCCGTCAGCGGCTTCGAGCGTGTCTCAATCCATGCTCCCGTCATCTTCCGCACGTCTGCGGCTGCGGTGGTCGAGAGGATCGCGTCGTGGCAGCCAGACGTCGACGTCGTCTTCCATCCGGATGTCTATCGCGGTCAATCTCTGCTGCGGCGATTGGGTTCACGTGTGGTCTTCGAGAACATGGACGTCGCCAAGAGCTTCGGCCGAAGCCTCGAGAGTCTCCGCGACGTTTTCGACGAGTACCCGGAGGCAGGATTCTGCCTCGACGTCGCGCACGTGTGGACGAACGACCCGTCGCTTCGGCTGGCGTATGAGCTGCTCGACAGCTTTGACGAGCGGCTGCGGCAACTCCATGTCTCGGGCATCGAGCCCGACGGAACGCACCGTGTGGGGTGCGTAAACCCATCCGTCATGCTGCTGCCGCGTATTCGTGGATGAGGCCGCCGAGACGATCCCGACGGTGGATGTATCCCGCTGAAGTGGGGCTGACGAGGCGTAGTCGCCGCTCTGGAGTTGGTGGTAAGAGGCCGAGCGCTCGATGCGGCCTGTGGTTGTTGTAATGGTCGACGTAGACGCGGAGCACCTGTTCAAGTTGTCGTCGGCTTGTGATCATGATCCAGTCGAGGCAGTCGCGCCGGACGGTGCCGACCCAGCGCTCGGCGAACGCGTTCGCCTTCGGCGCCCGAAACGGCGTTCGGATGATCTCGACGCCCTCGCTTCGGAAGACCTCGTCGAAGGTTCGGCTGAACTTGCTGTCGCGATCGTGGATCAGGAAGCGGACCGGTGTCAGCCGCTCCGAGAGTGACCAGGCGAGCTGGCGTGCTTGTTGAGCCGTCCACGTCCCGTTCGGGTTCGTGGTGCAGCCGGCCAGATGCACGCGCCGGCTGCCGAGCTCGATGAAGAAGAGCACGTACAAGCGTCCGAGCCAGAGCGTCTCGACGGTGAAGAAGTCGCAGGCGATCATCGACTGCGCCTGCGCACGCAGGAACTCGCGCCAGCCGAGCCCAGCTCTTGTGTCGGCGGGAGGCATTCCGGCCTGCCGCAGGATCATACGAACCGTCGTCGCGGCGAGCTGCACGCCCACACCGGCCAGCTCGCCGACGATCCGCTGATACCCCCAGCGTGGGTTCTCACGGGCAAACCGCAGAACGAGCTCGCGGATCTCCTCCGACGTCGCGGGCCGGCCGGGACGGCGTCCAGCGTACGTCCACCGTCTCCGAACAAGCTGGCGATGCCAACCCAGAAGCGTGTCAGGGCGGACGAAGAACGACCGCCGACCCTTTCCGCGCAGAAGCTGGCTGGCCGCAGCCAGAAAGACACGGTCGGCGTCCTCCAGCCGAGGGCGTGCGACTGGCGGCGAAGAACCGCAAGCTCATGGCGAAGCACGACGATCTCGAGCTCCTTGAACTCACCTGAACGCAGACGCAGCGCCGCTACCGCGAGCACACGCCGAAACAACAGATAGACCAGCGACAAAAGCAAGAGCAGACTCCCTCCGTCGAGATGCGAACGAGGCCCGACTCTACGGCCGCGAAATCAGCTCTCACGTGCCCTCGAGCTGCCAGACGGATTTACGCACCCCACACGCCGTCGCGCAGCCCGACGGCACGATCTACCTCACCTACGGTGCTGCCGACTACTGCGTCGGCGGGGCGGTCGTGGCGGCTCGCGAGGTCATCGACGCCCTGCGCGCCGCCGCGTAGACCAACGTCAGGTCGTTTGCGCGCGCGTCTGCGCCTCCAAGCCCGAGCAGACGGCGTCGAACATCCGCACGATGTCTGGGTCGCTGGCTTGCGAACGGCGATAGTTGGCCGATCCAGCCACAGCGCGGAGGCGATCGGCGAGAAGCCGGCGTGCCTCGTCAACGGGCAGCCACCCGTCGGGAACCCAGTTCAACGGAATGTCCTTCGCCAGCGAGCGCACCCGTCCGTCCGGCGCAACACCGAGCGCCACCAGATGCTTCGCCATCTCGTCGGCCCAGGAGCGCCAGCGCGCTGTGGCGTCGACCAGCCATTCGGCGAGCTCGGCTGCCTCCTCGCCTGTTGCCACCCAGCGAACATGGTCACCGACGACGGCCAGACACAACAAGTCTCGAAGTTCCTCCTGCAGTTCGTCAGCTGTTACATCGCGCATTGAGTCCTCCGCGTCCACGAGGCGCCCTTCCACCTCTTAGCGTCCTCTCGGCCCGAGGTCTTACCGTCGGGCCCCGCCCACCGGGGTAGTTCGGCCGCTGTTAGCGTTAGCCGGTGCGTTCCGCGAGCGATCCGTCCTCTGCGACCGTGAGGAGCGTGACCGGAAGGCTGAAGCGCGCTTGAGCTGCCGCGCCGCTGCCTTCTTCCAGCCAGCCGGGCTTGATCGTCGGGATCGGCGATGACGAGGATCTCGTCGGCGGCGAACGTACGGAGGCATCCTTCGATGGCTTCGAGCGCGTCGGAGCTACCCACGCGAGCCTCGACGTCATCGGGTGGGGGTGGCTTCTGCCGTTCTAGGCAAGCGAGGCTGCGTCGGTCCGGGAATCGTCCTCGGCGTTCGTCAGCCAGTCGAGCCGCGAGATATCGGATGCGGGTGCAACCACAAGCATCTCGGCGTCATCGCCGACACGCCTGCGCACCAGGTCGCGCAGCACACCGTCTGCGACTTCGGTCGTGATCACGACGAGCAGACGGCGCGGCATCGGCTCCTCCTCACTCGCGTGGAGAACCTTCGTTGTCGAGCAGCCGCTGCGGATCGCTGCCGCCGAGCCACTCCTCGGCGGCGGCGTCCGCCGTCCGGTCTTCGACGCTCTCGTCGACGAAACGGCGCTCCGCCGGGCTCCTCCGCTCATATTCGTCTCTGCGTTCCGTACCGTCCGCCTTGCGGCGCGCCACGAGACGATTCCAGAAGGTTCTCATCTTGCTCATTCTAGGAAGCGTCCGGCCGTGTCGATTTCCGGTCCGACGGCGAGCGCTACGACTGCGGCCGACGGTTCACGTGGCCGCTCGTGGGTGATGCCTCCGTCGCGGTCCCAGACGAGGTTGATCCGCAGCCGTGGATCCTGGTCGGGGTAGTCGAGTCGCGTGTGCGCGCCGCGGCTCTCGCGCCGTTCCAGCGCGCATTCGAGCGTCGCCCGCGCGGCGAGCAGCGAGCCTTGCAGGTCGAAGGCGTGCGCGAGGTCGGCGTAGCCGGCGAGGTCCGGGCGCACCTCCATCGCCCGGGCTCGCCCGCTGACCTTGTCGAGCCGCGCAACTCCTTCTTCCAGGCCGTCCTCGGAGCGGACGACACCGCAGCACTCCGACATGAGGTCGCGCACGGCCCGCTGAAGCGGGCGCGCGAACTCGTCGCCGCGACGACCGAGCAGCTCGTCGACCTCTTCGGCCGCGGCGGCGATAGCGGCGCGGTCGCGTACCTGAATGTCGAGTGCCGCCGACCAGCGCGCGGCCTCGCTGCCGACGATCCGGCCGAAGACAAGGCACTCGGCGAGTGAGTTGCCGCCCAGGCGGTTGGCGCCATGCACGCCGGTTGCGCATTCCCCGACCGCGTACAGTCCTTCGACGTCGGTCAGGTGCGTCTCGGGTTCGACCCGGACCCCGCCCATGGAGTAGTGCGCCGTCGGCGCGACCTCCATCGGCGCCCGGGTGATGTCGAGCATGGCCAGGTCGACGAACTGCCGGTACATGCGCGGCAGGCGGCTGAGCACCGTGTCGCGGCCGAGCTGGGAAACGTCGAGTAGCACGCCGCCATGCTCCGTACCGCGTCCTTCGACGATCTCGGTGTAGATGGCCAGAGCGACGCGATCGCGGGTCGAGAGCTCGAGCCGGTCGGGGTCGTAGCGCTCCATGAAGCGCTCCCCCGCCGCGTTGCGCAGGATCCCGCCTTCGCCGCGCACCGCTTCGGTCACGAGCGTCCCGGCCGACTCCTCGGGAAAGACCATCCCCGTCGGGTGAAACTGGACGAGCTCCATGTCGCGCAGCCGGCAGCCGGCATCGGCTGCCAGCCGCATCGCGTCGCCGGTGTTCTCGTCGCGCCGCGACGACGAACGACGCCAGATCCGCGTGTGCCCGCCCGCCGCGAGGATCACGGCGTCGGCGACGAACACCCAGCGGCTGCCGTCGTCGACGCCGAACCCGTAACACCCAAACGTGCGCCCGTCGTGAACGAGCAGGCGCGTGACGTAGACGTCGTCGCGCACCGCCACACCGAGCTCCGCAGCTCGGCGCACGAGCGTTCGCTGAATCTCCCGGCCGGTGTAGTCGCCGGCGAAGCAGGTTCGCCTGAACCGATGCGCGCCGAAGAAGCGCTGCGACAGCCGGCCATCCTCCTCACGCGCGAGCTGCGCGCCCCAGCGGACGAGGTCGTCGATCGCGCCCGGCGCCTCGCGGCAG
>JBBRZN010000070.1:0-6617 GCA_038236705.1 Gaiellales bacterium | reverse complement strand
CGCCGCGCCTCCGACTGCGAGCGCGAGGCCCACGACCGCGGCGGCCGCCAGCAACGGCCGGTGGCCCTGCGGCGCGAGGTAGAGAGCGAGCAGCACGGCCCCGACCGCCCACGCCGCGAGCCCGGCGAGGCGCTGGAGCCGGCCCGGCGCCACGATCAGCACGGCCAGCCCGGCGGCGGCGAGCACGCCTCCTGCCCGGGCCAGCTCGGAGGTCACGGGCTCACCACGACGAGCGCGCGCGAGACGTGGCCGTTCGCTGCGACGACGAGGTGGTACGTACCGGGTGCGCCTGCGCGCAAGATCAGCAGCCGCTGCTTCTTAACGTCCCCGCGCGGGCCGAGGTGCCAGCTGTAGCGCTTCGCGTCGGTGTCGACCCGGAAGCCGAACCGGGCTCTTGTATGCACCCGCAGCACATGCGGCCGCACCTCGATGTAGCGCACCCGCACGACGACGGCACGCGTCGGATTCGAGAGGTTTCCGGCGGAGTCGATTGCACGCAGCCGAAGCCGGTGAAGGCCCGGCCTGAGACCTCGCGCCGCCTGGCCGCCCCAGTCGAGCTTCCCGGCCCTGACGAGCCGCTTGACCGTCGTCCGCCGGTCGCCATCGACGTAGAGGATCGCCTGTGCCTTCTCGCTTGTCAGGTAGCGGATACGCACGAACTCGTGGCGGAAGTCCCCGTCGGGCGAGAAGACCGCTGGCCTGGCGGAGACGAGCTTGATCAGCGGGGGCGTCGCGTCCATGCGGATCACGTTCGGCAGGCCGATGGTCCGGTGCTCGCGCGCCAAATGCACGCGCGGGCGGTAGCTCCCATCCGGAACGACACGCCCGCGGTCGTCGCGGCCGTTCCATTTGAACTGAAGGCTGCCGCGCCTCGCCCGCTGCGAGCGGGCCAGGGTTCGAATCACATCGCCGTTCCCGTTCACGATCTGGACGGTGAGACGGTCTGGCTTGCGGAGCACGAAGCTGATCGAGGCGATCGAGTTGCCGCTCGAGTCCGGCGCGACCACCTTGTCGACGACCGTGTTGCTGATCGGGCTCTTCTCGAGCTTCAGGCCTTCGGTGACCGCGAAGGCCGCGGCCGTGCAGCCAAGCAGGGCCAGCACGAGCAGCATCGGCAGAACACGCGCCACGGGGTGGCGAGTCTAGTCAGAACGGTTTGGTTGCGGTCTCGGCGGGCGGCCGTCGGCCGAGCCGATGCAGGAAGCCCCAGACGGCGAAGGCGATCGCGGCCGTGATCACGCCCGCTGCGATCACCCAGTCCACGCCGGGTGGGTCGACTAACTTGATCCCGCTAAGCATCAGCACCGTCGCCAGCCCGAGGCGGAGCGCGCGTTCCGGGACCTTGAGCGTGAACTGGCTCGTCAGCAGCACTCCCGGGATCGAGCCGGTCAGGAGCCAGGCCATCGTGTGCAGGTCGACATTGCCGGCGACCAGGTGGCCGAAGCCGGCGACCCAGAGCAGGAGCGCCGCCTGGAAGATGTCGGTGCCGACGATCTTGGCGACCGTGAGCGGGAAGGCGAGCACCATGATCAGGCCGAAGAACGTGCCGCTGCCGACCGAGGTCAGGCCGACGACGAACCCGCAGGTCGCGCCGAGCGCGACGGCGATCAGGCGGTCGCGGCGCGTGAGCAGGAACGGGGCGTCATCCGGTTGCATGCCCCCGCGGATGAGCGTCTTCGCCACGAGCCCGATCCCGCCCACCACGAGGGCTACGCCGACCGCGTAGGACTCGATCGACTCCGCGCCGCCGTAGTGGTGCTTGAGCCAGGTGGCGACGACCACGCCCAGCAGCGACATCGGCCCGGAGCCGAGGAACATCCAGAGCACGAGATGCCCGTGCACCGTCCCGAGGCGCCGGTGCCGCACAGCGCCGAAGCTCTTGAAGATCGCGCCGTGCAGGATGTCCGTGCCGACCGCGAGGGTTGGCTTGAAGCCGAAGACGATGACCAGGATCGGCGTCAGCAGCGAGCCGCCGCCCATCCCGGTCATCCCGACGAGGGCTCCGATCAGGAACCCGCTGAGCGTGAACTGCCAGGTCATGCCTTACGACCTAGCGATGAGCCTGGATCAAGACCTCCGCGACCTCGGGCCTGGTGAACTCGAGCGGCGGCAGCTCGCCGTTGGCCAGCAGCTCGCGCACCTTCGTGCCGGAGAGGAAGACGTGGTCGTCCCCTCCGTGCGGGCACGTCTTCGGCGTCGCCATCGAGCCGCAGACGCGGCAGTAGAAGGCGTGCTCGAAGAACATCGGCTCGATCCCCAGCTGGTGCGGCTCGAACTCGTCGAAGATCAGCTGCGCGTCGTAGGTGCCGTAGTAGTCGCCGACGCCCGCGTGGTCGCGCCCGACGATGAAGTGCGAGCAACCGTAGTTCTTGCGGCAGATCGCGTGCCAAATCGCCTCGCGCGGCCCCGCGTAGCGCATCGCCGCCGGGAAGGCGGCCACGAGCACGCGCTCGGCGGGGTAATAGTTGTCGACGAGGATGCGGTAGCAGTCGACCCGCGTCGCGGCCGGCACATCGTCCGACTTCGTGTCGCCGACCAGTGGGTGGATCAGCAATCCGTCCACGGTCTCGAGCGCGACCTTGGTCAGGTACTCGTGCGCCCGGTGGATCGGGTTGCGCGTCTGGAAGCCGACGACCCGGCGCCAGCCCCGCTCGGAGAACGTTGCGCGCGTCTCCGCGGGATCCATTGCGATCTCCGGGAACGAGGGCTCCGCCCGCTCGAAGACGGTCACGCGGCCGGCGAGGTAGAGCGGCTTCTGCTGGTAGAGCCGCGCGACGCCGGGGTGGTCGTCGTCGATGGTGCGGAAGCAGTGCTCCGCCTCGCGCTCCTTGTCGTACTCGTAGGCCTCGTCTACTTCGAGCATGGCCACCGGAGTACCGGCCTCGTCGGTGAGGACGACCTGCTCCCCACCCGGGGCGCGATCGACGGCGAGGCAGACGGGCAGCGCCCAGGGCAGGCCGCGCGCGAGCCGCATCTCCTCGACCACCCGCTCGTAGTCGTGCTGGTTCATGAACCCCTCGAGCGGCGAAAGCGCGCCGCTCGCGAGCATGTCCAGGTCGGAGAGCTCGCGCGAGGTGAGCGGGATCTGCTCGAGCCGCTCGATCCCATCGGGCCGCGGGCCGGTGCGGTCGACGAGCTTGCCGCCGTGCGGCTCGATCAGCTGCGTTGTCGCGGCCACCGTCACGCCGTCACGCCGCTGGGGATCAGGCCGAGCTCCTCGAGCTTCGCCACGACCAGCGCGGTGCTCTCCTCGGGCTCGTGCTGCTCGGTGTCGATCACGAGCTCCGGATTCGACGGCTCCTCGTAGGGGTCGGAGACGCCCGTGAACTCCTTGATTTCGCCCTTGAACGCCTTTTCGTAGAGTCCCTTCACGTCGCGCTTGGCGCACTCGTCGACCGAGGTCTTGACGTAGATCTCGACGAACGTGCCGACCTCCTCGATCCGCTCGCGAGCCTCTCGCCGCGTCGTTTCGTAGGGCGAGATCGTGGCCGCGATCACGGCGCCGCCCTGGCGGGTGAGTCGCGACGCGACCCAGCCCACGCGCTCGATATGGGTGTCCCGGTCCTCCTTCGAGAAGCCGAGGCCTTTCGAAAGATGGGTGCGCACGGTGTCGCCGTCGAGATACTCGACGACGAGCCCGCGCCGGTCGAGCTCAGGGCCGACGAGGTGCGCGATCGTGGTCTTGCCCGAGCCCGAGAGCCCGGTGAACCAGAGGGTGAAGCCGCCGGGCCGGACGTGAGTCGTCTCCGGGTGCTCGGCCGCGTAGATGTGCTCGCTCATGTGCCTCCTTGCAGGGGTGTCTCCAGATGAATGCCGCATTCGAGCTTGTCGGAGCCCGCCCAGCGGCCGGCCCGCTCCTCCTCCTCGGGGCTCGTCGGCCGGGTGCACGGAATGCAGCCGATCGAGCGGAAGCCCGCGTCGTGGAGCGGGTTGTAGGGAATCTCGTTGACGGTGATGTAGGCCCAGACCCGCTTCTCGTCCCAGTCGGCGAGCGGGTGCAGCTTCCAGACCCCGTACCGCTCCGACCACTGCACCTTCGGCGTGGTCGAGCGGCTCGGGGACTGGTCGCGGCGGATCCCAGAGATCCAGGCGCCGTAGGGCTCGAGCGCCTGCAGCAGCGGCTCGACCTTGCGGATGTGGCAGCAGCGATCGGGATCGGTCTCCCAGAGGTTCGGGCCCTCTGCGCGATGCTGCTCGGCGACGGTGATCACCTTCGGCGGCGGCAGCAGGCTCAGGCCGTAGCGCCCGACGAGCCGGTCGCGGGTCTCGTAGCTCTCGCGGAAGAAGAGGTGAGTGTCGAGCTCGATGATCGGCAGGTCGAGGCCGAGCTCGGAGACCATGTGCACGAGCGCCGACGACTGCTTCTGCCAGGAGCAGGTGAGGCAGAGGCGGTCGCCGAACTCGTCGTACGCCCAGCGGAGGACGTCCTCCGCTGCCATTGCCTCGAAATCCAGCTCAGGAAGCGGGGGCGCGCTCGTCAGAGAGCAGCACCTCCTTCAGCGTGTCGGCGCGGAGCCCGATGCGGAGCGTCTCCAGCGGGATGACCTCGTCGGGCGGGATGTTGCCGAGGTTCACGGCGGGGCCGAACTGATTCACGAACCAGGCCTGCGAGGACTTGGACGGCGCCTCGAAGATAAGGTCGGCGACGTCGACTTCGTGCGCGATCTCGTCCACGAGCCCGGTGCGCATCTCGCCCGTGGGGCGGTAGATCCCGGCGGTGCCGCCCTCGCGGCCCTCGGTGATCACCTTCCAGGCGCCCGCCTCGAGCTCGCCCTTGATCCACTCGACCCACTGGTACGGGGCGAAGACGGCCTCGGCGTCCTTGGAGCCGACCTCCGAGAGCACGGTGAAGTCGCGCGCGAAGTCGGCGATCAACTCGAGCTTGCGCTCACGCGGCAGGTCGATCACGCCGTCCGAGATCTCGACGTGGGTCAGGCCGAGCTCGCCCAGCCAGCGCTTGTAGTCGTCGAGCTTGCCCTGCGCGTAGACGGCCTCGAAGAAGGTGCCGCCGATCACGACGGGCTTCTCACGCAGGATCTCGAGCTTCCGCTGCAAGTTGGGCGTGACATACGCCGTCCCCCAGCCCAGCTTGACGATGTCGATGTAGTCGCCGCTCGTTTCGAGCACGTCCTCCCACGCGCGCGGGCCGAGGCCCTTGTCGATCACGTGGGTGAGGCCGCCGTTGCGAGGCAGGTCGAGAAAATCAGAGCCGGGCAAAGAGCTCCTCCAGCTTCTTGGTCGCGGCGGTCTGGACGTCGTGGTAGAGCGAGTTGCCGTGGGCATCGATGCCGACGGTGAGCGGGCCGAAGTCCTTGACCCGAAACTTCCAGAGGCACTCGGGCATGAGCTCTTCCCAGGCGACCTCCTCGATCTCCTCGATCTGCGTCGTCTCGAGCGCGGCCGCGCCGCCGACAATCGCGAAGTAGACCATCCCGAGGCGCTGCATCGGCTCGATCGCCACGTCGGGGAAGCCACCCTTGCCGCAGATCGCACGCACGCCGTACTGGGTGCCGAGCGGCTCGGTGAAACGGACCATGCGGGCGCTCGTCGTCGTGCCGATGCAGACGGGCTCGTACTTGCCGCTCTCAAGCTTGCGCACGCCGGGCGCCGTGTGGAGCAGGAAGGCGCCCGAGAGATCCATCGGCGGCTCGACTCCTTCGTCGAAGATCCGCATTTGCGTGCGGTCGCGGATGCCGATGATGTGGCCCTGGACGACGACCTCGTCGCCCGCGCGGAGCTTGAGGATCTCCTGCTCGTCCGTGATCGGAAAGGTGACCTCGTGCCTAGCCAACGCGCGCTCCCACTCCAAGTAACAGACTGTTACAAGGAGGAACAAAGGGCCTGCACTTCCGGCAGGTCGGACGGCGGCCCCGGGTCGCTCGAGCAAGTAACAGACTGTTACTTGGCATCAGGCCTCCCGGTCGAAGTCGACGGCGCCGTCGGCACCGATGTGGACGGAGGCGCGCCGCGCGGCCCAGCACTGGTAGTTGACCGCAACCGGGTTGAGCGTCATGTGCGTATCCGCGTGCTCGATGTGGCAATTCAGCACCGTCACGTCCCCGCCGAGCCCCATCGGACCGATGCCGGTTTCGTTCAGGAGGCCGTACAGCTCCTCTTCGAGCTCGGCCACGTGCGGGTCGGCGTTGCGCGTGCCGATCGGGCGGGCGATCGCCTCCTTGGCGAGGTACATCGCGTAGTCGGCCGAGCCGCCGATGCCGACGCCGACAATCCCGGGCGGGCACGGCTTGCCGCCAGCGTCCACGATCGACGAGAGCACGAACTCCTTGATCCCCTTCACGCCGTCGGCGGGGACGCACATCTTGAGGAAGCTCATGTTCTCGGAGCCCGAGCCTTTCGGGACGCACTTGACGTCGAGCCCGTCCCAGTCGGCGATGAACTCCCAATGCACGATCGGAAGCCGGTAGCCGGTGTTGGGGCCGGTGTTCTCGCGCGTGATCGTGTGCACGGCGTTCGAGCGCAGCGGGTGCTCGAGCGTCGCGCGCTCGGTGCCTGCCTTGAGCGCCTCGTAGATCTTCGTCGGGTGGAGCGGGAAGTGCTCGCCGACGCGGCAGGTGTAGACCGCGATGCCCGTGTCCTGGCAGACGAGGTTGCCCTGG
>JBBRZN010000069.1:0-6676 GCA_038236705.1 Gaiellales bacterium | reverse complement strand
GTTCGTGGACGGCCGCGAGCTCGGCTTCGAGGTCGTCGGCTCCGACTCCCACTCGGATCTCGCGGTGCTGCGCGCCGACGCGCGCGACCTCGTGGCCGCCGAGCTCGGCGACGCCGAGCGCCTGCGGGTCGGCCAGCTCGTGGTCGCGATCGGCAACCCGAACGGCTTCGCGGGCTCGGTCACCGCCGGCGTCGTCTCGGCGCTCGGCCGCTCGCTGCCCACACAGAGCGGGCGCGTGGTGGACAACGTGATCCAGACCGACGCGGCGCTGAACCCCGGCAACTCCGGCGGCGCGCTCGCAGACGGCACCGGGCGCGTTGTGGGCGTGAACACGGCCGTCGCAGGCGTGGGGCTCGGCCTCGCGGTGCCGGTCAACTCAGCGACGCGGCAGATCGTGGCGGCGCTCATGACCGACGGCCGCTTCCGGCGCGCCTACGTCGGGATCGCCGGCGGCGCCCGGCCACTCCCGCCGCGCCTCGCACGGAGCGTCGGACGGGAGGCTGGAGTCGAGGTCGTTCAGGTCGTCGAGGGCACGCCCGCGGCGGCGGCCGGCCTGCGGCCCGAGGACCTGATCGTCGAGCTCGACGGCTCGCCCGTGACGGGCGTGGACGACCTCCAGCGCCTGATGGTGGTGGAGCGGATCGGCGCGAAGGTGCCGGTGCGCGTGCTGCGCGAGGGCCGCGAGCTCACCCTCGAGCTTGTGCCCGCCGAGCTAAGTGACTAGCGCCCTTTGAACTCCGGCTTGCGTTTCTCCGTGAACGCAGTCAGCCCCTCTTTCGCATCCTCGCTCGCGAACGCCAGGTAGAGCGCGCGCCGTTCGCCCTCGAGGCCCGCGGTGAGGGTGGTCTCGAAGGCGCGATCGACCGACTCCTTGGCCAGGCGTGTGGCGACCGGGCCTTTCTCGGCGATCTCGTGCGCGACGCGTTTTGCCTCCTCGAGCCACGCCTCCTTTGGAACAACACGTGCGACGAGTCCGGCCGCGAGCGCCTCGTCCGCCGAGAGCCTGCGGCCGCTCAGGATCACGTCCATCGCGAGGGCCTTGCCAACCGCGCGCGTTAGACGCTGCGTGCCACCCGCGCCCGGGATGATCCCGAGGCCGGTTTCCGGCTGGCCGAACTGCGCCGACTCCGAGGCAATGATCAGGTCGCAGGCCATCGCAAGCTCGCAGCCGCCGCCGAGGCAGTAGCCCGAAACGGCGGCGATCAGCGGCGTCCAGAGCCCGCGGATCGCGTCCCAGCGCTCGATCCGGCGCTGGTAGTAGAGGTCGATCGCAGAGGCCTGCGCCAGCTCGCCAATGTCCGCTCCGGCGGCGAACGAGCGCTCGGAGCCGCCGAGCACGATCGCCCGCACGCCCTCGTCGCGGTCGAGCTCGGTCAGGGCGGAGACGAGCTCCTCCATCAGCTCGTCGGAGAGCGCGTTCAGCTGCTCCGGCCGGTTGAGCAAGACGACCGCGACAGCCCCGACCACCTCGGTCCGTACGAACGGTTCAGGCACGGTGTCTGACGCCCGGCACGGCCCGCGCGGATGGTGGGGCGAACCGGCTCCGCGTGCGGCATCCGGCGGGGCCGGTTACGAAGCCGTCACAAAGCCGCGCGTGTTTTGAGCAGGTGTCTGACACCGTGGTTCCGGGGGCCCTCACTTGCCCTCCAGGAACTTCTCGATCGCCTTCCGCGGCTCCTCGGTCGCCATCGAGAGCGCCAGCCAGTCGCGCGCGTGGTTGATCGTCTGGTGCCACGCGAGGTCCTTCCAGAAGTTCAAATGCTCCTTCGCGTAGCGCGTGGTCTGCGGAAGCTTCCGCGCGAGGTTCTCGACCACGGCGTCCACCTTCTCGTCGAGCTCGGCCGCGGGCACGGCCCAGTTGACGAGCCCCCACTCCTCGGCCTTGCGCGCCGGCAGCTCCTCGCACATGAGCACGATCTCGCGCGCCCGCCGGTCGCCGACCATGATCGTCAGCCACTGCGTTGCGCCTCCCGCCGGCACCGACCCGTGCTCCGGCCCCACGTGGCGGATGAACGCGTCGTCCACCATCACCGCCAGGTCGCAGGCCATCTGCAGCTCGTTGCCGCCCCCGACCGCGATCCCGTTGATGCGCGCAAGAGTCGGCTTGCCGATTTCCCGCAGCCGGTCGTGCGCATCCTTGAAGGCGCCGAACCACTTCCAGTACTCGTTCGGGTTGCCCAGGTAGTCGTCGGCCCAGGACTTCAGGTCGGCGCCGACACAGAACGCGCGACCCGCGCCGGTCAGCACCACGACCCGGATCTCGTCGTCCCAGGAGGCGTCCTCGCACGCGCGCGCGATCTCCCGCAGCATGCGGAAGTCGAAGGCGTTCAGCACCTCCGGCCGGTTGAGGGTGATCGTGGCCCGCGGCGGCGCCTTCTCGTAGACGATCCGCTCGAAGCCGAGCTCGTTCGGCGGCTGCGGCCGGGGCGCGTCGGGTTGGCTCATTCGATTTCCGCGAAGTAGACGCGGAACGGGACGCCGAGACCCTGCGCGTCCTCGGCCGAGCGCATCAGCCCCTCCTGGGCCTCCTTCCAGGCGTCTCGGTCCGGGAACTCGAACTCGAAGTAGTAGGCGGCGTCGGGGTCGGGCACGCCGCCGAGGACGCGACCGTGGCGGATCACCGCTCCCCGCGCGGCCTCTTGTGAGAGCGCGACGTGCTGCTCGTAGCGCCCCGGCTCGGGCAGCTCGGAGTAGAGGACGAAGACTCTGATCATGCGGCGGAGCGTAACGCGAAGCGTGGTAGCGTCGCGCGCGGCGTGGGCGCCCTCACCATCCTCCTTGCCGTCATCGCGGGCGTCGCAGGCTCCGTTCAGGTCGCTGTGATGGCCAAGCTGGGCGACCGTGTCGGCGTCTTCGGGGCGCTCGCCTGGGCGGCCGCCCTCACGGCCTTGCTCGCCTTTGCTCTTCTGCTCGTGGCCAAGCAGAGTCTGAGCCCGTTCGTCGCGGTCGCGCGCCAGCCGGTCTGGCTCTGGAGCGGCGCCATCATGAGCGTGATCATCGTGCTCGCGATCACCGTCGCCGGCGCGCGCATCGGCGTGATCGCCACGGTTTCCGTCCTGCTCGTCGGGCAGTTCGCCGCGGGGGCGGCGATCGACCAGTACGGCCTGCTCGGCGCCGAGCGCGCGCCGGTCAACTGGGTCCGGATCCTCGGGATCGCGTTGCTCGCGGTCGGCGCCGCGCTGACCCTCAAGCGCTAGGACGACGAGCGGCCCCTCGCGCGTTATGACGAGCGTGAGCACACGCGCGAAGGTCTGGATCGGCCTCTGGGTGGTCTACGTCGTCTGGGGCTCGACCTACCTCGGGATCGAGCTTGCGGGCGAGACCATGCCGGGCCTCTTCGGCGCGGGAGTGCGCTTCACGATCGCGGGCCTCCTGATGCTCGGGTTGATCGCCTGGCGGCGGGGCCCGGGGATGCTGAGGCTGCGACGGGCCGAGCTCGCCTCGGCGGCGGTCGTCGGCCTGCTCCTGCCCGGGGCGAACTCGATCCTCTTCGTCACCGAGCAGAAGGTGCCGATCGGGCTCACCTCGCTGATCATCGCCGCGATCCCGCTCTGGGTGCTGCTCCTGCGCCTGGCCGCGAAGGAGCGGCCCGACCTCGTCTCGACGATCGGCCTCGTGATCGGCTTCGGCGGGATCGTGCTGCTCGTCCACCCGGGTAGCGACACCGGCCCCCTGAGCTACCTGCTCCTGACCGTCGCCGGCTCGTTCATGTGGGCGCTCGGCTCGTTCCTCTCGCCCAGGATGCCGGTGCCGCGTGACGCACTGGTCGCGACCGGCTACGAGATGCTCGCCGGCGGGCTCGTCCTGCTCGTGATCGGCCTCGTCGCCTACAGCCCGAGCGAGCTCGACCCCGGGCGCTGGTCGGGCCGCTCGATCTTCGGGCTCGCCTACCTGATCGTCTTCGGCTCGCTGCTCGGCTACAGCGCGTACGTCTGGCTGCTGGCGAACGCGCCGATCGCCAAGGTCTCCACATACGCCTACGTGAACCCGGTGATCGCGATCGCGCTCGGCGTGGTCGTGCTCGACGAGTCGATCACGCTCCGCATCGTCTTCGGCGCGCTACTGATTCTCGCCGCGGTCGCGATCGTGCTGCAGCGCGAAAGCGCGTCTACAGCCCGGCCAGATCGTCCGGGCGGACCGGGACGCGAACCAGCTCGCGCCCACTGGCGGCGCGCAGGGCCGAGACGACCGCCGCGGTCGAGACCACAGTGGGCGGTTCGCCGACGCCCTTAGCACCATACGGCGCGTCTGGGTCCGGATCCTCGACCAGCTCCGCCTGGACCGGCGGCATGTCCAGCGTCGTCGGGATCAGGTAGTCCGTGAAGCTCGCGTTCGTGATCAGTCCGTCGCACGTCTGGATCTCCTCCATCAGCGCGAGGCCGAGGCCCTGGGCGGTGCCGCCCTCGATCTGGCCGTAAACCGCCTGCGGGTTGATCGCCTTGCCGATGTCCTGGGCGGTGCCGATCCAGACCACGCGGGTGAGGCCGAGATCGACGTCCACCTCGGCGACCACGCGCATCGCGGCACAAACGTACGCGACGTGGACGCGGTCGCCGGCCACCTGGCCGTTCTCGGGCTCGAGGGGGAAGGTCCGCGAGTGGTGGTAGGTGCGCTCGAGGTCGACCTCGCGGCCGTTGCCCTGGAACTCGGCCAGCGCGTCCTGACAGGCGAGCCGCACCGCGCCGGCGGCCATCCAGGTCAGGCGCGAGGCCGAGGCTGAGCCGGCCGAGTCGACGCCGTCGGTCGAGCCTGGCGCGAGCGCGACGTTCTCGGTGCCGAGCTCGGTGCGCGCAACCTGGAGGATGACGTTCGTCACGCCCTGGCCGACCTCGGCTGCGGCGCAGTGCACCTCGGCGTTGAGCTCCTCGTCGGCGCCGGGCCAGAGCCGCACGCGCGCCGAGCAGGCGTCGTCGAAGCCCTCCGAGTAGCAGACGTTCTTGAAGCCGACGGCGAACCCGACGCCGCGCTGCACGCCCTCGCCGCGCGTCGTGTTGCCCGCGCCGCCCGGGAGACGAATCGGGTCGCGCGGCAGTTCCTCGGCCCCCGGCACCGGCAGCGCCGCGGCGCGCCTGATCACCTCGGCGACAGGCAGCGACCCGGTGATCCTCTGGCCCATCGGCATCGTATCGCCGGGCTCGAGCGCGTTCAGGAGCCGCAGCTCGACCGGGTCGATTGCGAGCTCGGCCGCGAGCTTGTCCATCTGCGCCTCGTGCGCGAAGCAGCCCTGCACCGCGCCGAATCCCCGCATCGCCCCGCAGGGCGGGTTGTTCGAGTAGACGCAGGTGGACTCGATCAGCGCGTTCTCGACCTTGTACGGGCCGCAGGCGAAGGCGGCCGCATTCGAGGTGACGGCCGCAGAGCTGGACGCGTAGGCCCCGCCGTCGAGCAGGATCCGCGCCCGGACGCAGACCAGCTTCCCCTCGCGGGTGGCGCGGTGCTCCATCCAGATCTTCGCCGGGTGCCGGTGCACGTGGCCGACGAACGACTCCTCCCGGCTGTAGACCATCTTCACGGGCCGGTCGGTGTGGAGGGCGAGCATCGCGCCGTGGATCTGCATCGAGAGGTCCTCGCGCCCGCCGAAGGCGCCGCCGACCCCGGCGAGGTGGATCCGCACCTGCTCCTTCGCGAGCCCGAGGCACGGTGCGACCTGGTCGCGGTCGACATGCAGCCACTGGGTGGCGACGTAGACGTCCACGCCGCCTTCGCCGTCGGGCACGGCCAACCCCGACTCCGGGCCGAGGAACGCCTGGTCCTGGATGCCGATCTCGTAGACGCCGCTGACCGAGACGTCGCCTTGCGCGTCCGGGTCGCCGTGGCGGACGACGATCGAGCGCAGGACGTTCGGTCGCGGGTCCTCGCGAAAGCCGTGGCCGGCGGTCGGGTTCTCGCCGTGGATCGGCTCCTGCTCGGTCGCCCGCTCGGGATCGACGACCGGCTCGAGCGGCTCGTAGGTCACGCGGATCTTCTCGGCCGCGCGGCGCGCCTGCTCCGGGTGCTCGGCCGCGACGAGCGCCACCGGCTCGCCGAAGTAGCGGACGCGGTCGATCCCCAGTACCGGCTGATCGGGGAACTCGAGCCCGTAGGTCTTCACGCCGGGCACGTCGGCATGCGTCAGAACCGCGTGCACGCCGGCCATGGTCAGCGCCTCGGAGATGTCGATCTCGACGATGCGCGCGTGGGCGTGCGGGCTGCGGACGGTGTGGCCCCAGAGCATCCCGGCGGCAATCAGGTCGCTCGCGTAGGCGAACTCGCCGGTGACCTTCGGGATCGCGTCAACGCGCCTGACGCTCTCGCCGACGCCGCCCAACTCGAGCTGCGAGGCGGTAGAGCTTTGCAACAGTCTGTTACTTGGTCGCTCGAGCGGCGCTTCGGCTGGGGGTCTTCCGCCGATCGAAGCTTGTAACAGTCTGTTACTTAGAAGCATTAGGCGCTCCTGGTCGCGGCCAGACGGACGGCGTCGAAGATCTTGGCGTAGCCGGTGCAGCGGCAGAGGTTGCCTGAGAGCGCCTCGCGGATCTCGTCCTCGCTCGGATCGGGCTTGCGTTCGAGCAGGTCGGCGGTCGCGACGATCAGGCCAGGCGTGCAGAAGCCGCACTGGACGGCGCCGGTCTCGGCGAACGCCTCCTGCACGCGGTGGAGCTGCCTGTCCTGGGCCAGGCCCTCGACCGTGACGACG
>JBBRZN010000068.1:0-6709 GCA_038236705.1 Gaiellales bacterium | reverse complement strand
CCGAGCAAGTCGCGCGCGCTGTCGCCACTCTCGGCGTTGAAGATCGGCCGCAGCAGCGCGGCCAGCATCGGCTGCTGCTCGCGGCGGGCATGCCCGAGCGCCTCGCGCAGGAAGTGGACGGTACAGCGCTGCCCGGGGAGCCTCGGTGTGGAGACTGATGACGCCAATCGGGTTCTCACCGCGGCCGAGCAGAGGAATCGACACGAACGACTGGAACCGCTCCTCCTCCAATTCCGGCACGTGGTGGAAGCGCGGGTCGTCGAGCGCGTTCTCGCGAATGAACGCCGACTCGCGCCGTTCGAGCGCCCACCACGCGAGGCCCTGTCCTCGCTTCAGGCTGATCCGGCCCGCGAGGTCCTTGTACGGCTCCGAGGCGGCGTAGAGATCAAGACGGTCACCGTCGGCGTCGAGGAGGTAAACGAAGCAGGCATGGACGGCGCTCGCATCCGAGAGCAGTCGCACGACGGAGTCGAGCACCTCGTCGAGGTCGAGCGAGGACGCCACCGTCGAGATGATCTCCGCGAGGAATCGCTCCCCGCCCCTCTGCATTTCGTCCGCCGTAGCTATGTGACGAATCGCACTCGGGGAGGTGTGAAAAACCTACACCTACAGATGGGAGGCCAGACCGGCGCCGGTGGCGTCGCCGTCGACTGACGCCTCTTCCGAAGCGACTTCCTGGGCGTTCGCGTACCAGGAGTAGGCGTACTTGCCGTCGTCGAGATTCTTCGCGAATTTCGTCAGCTTGAGCGGGTGGAATGTGTCGCACATCACCGCAAGCTCGTGGGTCTCGTGCGTCCCGATCGACTTCTCCGCCAATCCTGGCTGCGGGCCGTGCGGCAGGCCCGACGGATGCAGCGTGATCGAGCCGACGTCGACGCCTTTCCGCGAGCCGAATTTGCCGGAGACGTAATAGATCATCTCCTCCGACTGCAGGTTCGAGTGGTGGTATGGGATCGGTACCGCGAGCGGATCGAAGTCGAGCTTGCGCGGACAGAACGAGCAGATGACGAAGTTCCGGCCCTGGAAGGTCTGGTGCGACGGCGGCGGCTGGTGGATGCGGCCGGTGATCGGTTCGAAGTCGTCACCGAGAACGTCCACGGATAGAGGTAGCCGTCCCACCCGACGGCTTCGGAGGGGTCGAGGTTCAGGCCCCGCGCGGCGTCAGTCGAATGCAGCGTGAGTCGATGACTTCCGCAGCCGAGATGTGCGACAGCTGCGGGGGGCGTCGGCCGACCGAGCGCAGGGTTGTCCTTCAGCGCGGGGCGGGGCGACCACTCGCATCGAGAGCGGTCGCCCCGCGGCTTCGCTACGTCGAGTACGCGACTCGTGGCACTGCGCTCCAGCTGTGTCGGAGCAGGACGAGGCCGGTGACGAGCGTCCAGAGCAGGAAGAGCAGGAAGCCTGGCACGAAGCTTGCAAAGACAAAGCCGGCGTTGACGGCGAGCGCGACCGCCGTGATTGCCGCGAAGATGCCGAGCCAGCGCGGCAGGACGTGCTCGCGCAGCGCGATCGCCGCGACGGCCGCGCAGCAGACGGCGAGCGGGTAGAGGCTCACGAGGGTGGCTGCGCCCGCGGTGTTGTCCAGGGCCTTGTACAGCTGAGTGCCTTTCGCGATGTGGTCACGGTGGATCGCCAGCTCGGGCGCATGGCTGGCGAGCTTGAGGATGACGCCGGAGACCCCGGCCGCGAGCGCAGCGGTCGAGAGCCAGCCGCCGTCGCCCTCCGCTCTGCGAAGGAGGCTGCAGAGATAGGAGAGGAAGGGCAGGAACAGGACGAGCGCCCAGGTTGCGGCCACCGCGCGCCAGGGGGCGAAGTGGCTGCCGTCGCCGACGGCGAGGAACATGGCGATCGGGAAGACGATCCCGCAGACGGCTCCGAGCAGCGACAGCATCGGTTTGTTCATCGTGGTCTCCTTCGGTGGAGGATCTGCCATCGGAGGCTAGGGAGATACCGCGGTGCTGTCGTCGGCCGGCGAGGCTATCCGTCGTCGCCTGACGTCGCTATCTCGTCGTAGCCCTGCGGGATGAGGTGAATCGGGTCGCAGGATGATGCGCACGCGGAGGACCCGCAGTACGTTGTCCGCATGCGTGCACGCGCCCTCCTTGACCGCTGGGCCGACCCCGCCGTCGCGCTCGCGTTCACGATCTGGGCTCAACTCGATCTCTGGGGACACGCGCCCGCGTCAATGCGCGTGGTCGGCGGCCGCGGAGTGCTCGCGGTGCTCCTGCTGCTCGTGACGCTGCCGCTGGCGGTGCGGCAGCGGGCCCCGGCGGCGACGCTCCTGACCGCCGCCAGCGCGCTCGTCCTGGCGGCGTTTCTGGTCAGCCACTCGCAGGGGATCCCGATCGAAGTCTTCCTCGGGATGCTGCTCGCCTTCTACTCGGTCGGCGCGCACTGCGACGACCGCCGCGCACCGGTCGTCGGGGCCGTGGCGGTGGCGGCTATCGCGGCCGCGGACCTCGCGCGCCCCGGCTTGTTCAGCGCGACCGGCACACGCCCCGGCGCCTGGCTCGCGTTCGCGATCGCATGGTTCGTCGGCCGTGACCTGCGGCGACGACGAGGACGCGTCGCCGAGCTCGAGGGCCAGGCAGCGCGGCTCGAGCGCGAGCGCGAGGAGAAGGCGCAGCTTGCAGTCGCCGAGGAGCGCGGGCGCATAGCGCGCGAGCTCCACGACGTGATCGCGCACGCGGTAAGTGTCATCGTCGTGCAGGCGCAGGCAGGACCGCATCTCGTCGGCGACCCGCAGCGTTCGACCGGCGCCTTCCGCGCGATCGAGTCCAGCGGGCGCGACGCGCTCCTCGAGCTGCGCCGCCTGCTCGGCATCCTCCGCTCCGACGACGAGCAGCTCGCGATCGGGCCGCAGCCGGGGCTCGGCTCGCTCCAGTCGCTCGTCGAGCAGCTGCGAACGTCGGGGCTGCCGGTGGTCTTGCGCATCGAGGGAGAGCCCGTTCACCTTCCCGCAGGGATTGACCTCTCCGCCTACCGCATCGTGCAGGAGGCGCTGACCAACGTGGTCAAGCACGCAGGAGACGCCGCAGTCGAGGTCGTTATCCGCTACGCGCCGCGCGCGCTCGAGCTCGACGTCGTCGACGATGGCCGCAGCGAGAATGTGAGCGTCAACGGCTCCGGCCACGGACTGATCGGGATGCGCGAGCGGGTCGCGCTCTACGGCGGCACGCTCGAGACCGGCGCGGGAGACGGCGGCGGCTACGGCGTCCACGCGCGACTCCCGCTCGGAGACGCGACGTGATCCGCATCCTGATCGCCGACGACCAGGAGCTCGTCCGCACCGGCTTCCGCGTCGTCCTCGACGCCGAGCCTGACCTCGAAGTGGTCGGAGAGGCCGCCGACGGGCTCGCCGCGCTCGAGGCCGCCGAGACGCTCCGCCCCGACGTCCTCCTCATGGACATCCGGATGCCGAACCTCGACGGGATCGAAGCGACGCGGCGAATCGCCGCCAGCGACGGATCCCCCCGCATCCTGATCCTCACAACCTTCGACCTCGACGACTACGTCTACGAGGCGCTCCGCGCCGGCGCGAGCGGCTTCCTGCTCAAGGATGCCCGCGCCGAGGAGCTCCGCCACGCCGTCCGCATGGTCGCGGCCGGCGAGGCGCTCCTCTCACCCACGATCACACGCCGACTGATCGAGAGCTACACCCGTCGCCCACCGCCCACGGCGCACCCTGCCCCGCTCGCAGAGCTGACCCCACGCGAACTCGAGGTGCTGCGGCTCGTCGCGCGCGGCCTCTCCAACGCGGACATCGCCAGCGAGCTCGTCGTCGGCGACGCCACCGTCAAGACCCACGTCGCACGTATCTTCTCCAAGCTCGACCTTCACGACCGGGCCCAGGCGGTCGTTCTTGCCTATGAGTCCGGCCTCATCCAGCCTGGCGGCGACTGAGCAGAAACCGCCCGTGCGCACGCCGACCGGGCAGAGGTTCATTGCGGCGATCAGACGGCACAGCCCGACCGCGATGTGGCCGTTGCGCCATAACCCGTTCCGCTACAGGTGTGAGGTGAGCCCGCCGCCGGTTGCGTCGCCATCAACTGCAGCCTCCGCACCGGCGACGTCCGGTGCGTTCTCGTACCACGAGTACGCGTACTTGCTGTCGTCCAACTCCTTCGCGAACTTCGTGAGCTTCAGCGGGTGGAATGTGTCGCACATCACGGCGAGCTCGGACGTCTCGTGCATGCCGATCGACTTCTCCGCCAGCCCGGGCTGCGGGCCGTGCGGCAGGCCCGAGGGGTGGAGCGTGATCGAGCCGACTTCCACAAATCACCGGCGGCAGCGGAGCCTTCCGCGGCGCCACCGGGCAGGGGACCTTCAGCCGCCACAGCACCCTGATCGGCGGTCGCAGCCCGAACGGCACCTGCCCCGGCAAGAACACCCCGCCCAAAGCCGTCTACACCACCGCCACACTGATCGGCAAAGCTCGAGAGGTACAGGCCAGCGGTACAATCTGCGCATGATCCGCGAGGCATGCACCGGCTGCGGCTGTGACCAGTGCCCGGAGTGCAGCAAGAAATAATCGCGCCGCCGATCCCGGTCTAGAACCGACCCCTTCCTTCGCAGGGAGGGGACCTCCCGCAACGGGTGGCAGCCCACGGCAGACGCCCTGCTTACCATGGAACGTCTCCGGCAACCGGTGGCAACCGGTGGCAACGGTTTCGCTTGTTGAAGCGGTTTTTCACCGCCGCTGAGGGGTGAAAGCGTTGCCCTCCGTTGCGACCACGGGGCTCCACAATGGCTCCATCCTCGCCTCGGACAGACCCCCTCTTTCACGAGTCCTTTCTGAGTGACTCGTCGATGCTCGGCTTGGCTTCTGCGAAACAAAGCCAATCTCCCGGAGCGCAAAGGCTGGAGGTGACTCTCGATCGATTCACTAGCCGGAGACGATCTCGACGGACGCGTGACTGTGGCGTGCCTTCCACGACTCTACGTATCCGGCAAGAACCGCCCGATCGTGCCGCTCGCTCACGCTGTTCAACAGATGCGTCTCGATCTCGCTCATGCCGTGCTTCAGGCCAAGGCACGAGGAGGCTCGAAGAAACTCGAGCAAGTCGTCCCGCAAATCTGTGGATTAACTCGCAAACGCATGGCCGCAGCAACTCTCGATCGGCTGGCGGTGGCCTTAGTCGGATCGCCTTCACGAGGGAGGCTAATTACATGGCCGCCCTGATGCCGGGCCCACCGCCAGCGGACCCGCGCGTCAACCGCGACTCGCGCATCAAGAAAGATATGGGACCCGGTGCGGCAACAGGTCTTGGTGTCAGGGCCCCAGGTGCTGCGCCAGGAAGCGGACTGTCGATCGCCAAACCTGGGTTGCGTACTCGCCCGCGTGGCGGCTGCCGGGGACGACGATGAGTTCGTGCGCGACGTGAGCTGCGCCTAGGTGGCGAGCCATCACCTGCGCCTGCGCGAGCGGGACGATTTCGGCGCTCCCGTTCGCGAGCAGGAACGGTGGGTCGCTGCGGTCGACGTGGCTGACCGGCGAGGCATCGAGGTAGCGGCGCGGGCAGTCCGATGGCATGCAGCCGAGGTAGCCGCTGACGAAGGAGTGACCGGCGTAGAAGCTGGCGAGGTCCATCGGCCCCGACCACGAGACGACCGCGCGTACGCGCGTGCCGCGACCCAGTGCTCCCTCCCGGTCGGTTGCGGCAAGTGCGGCGAGGTTGGCACCGGCCGAGGCGCCGAAGAGGGCGATGCGCCCCGGATCGACGCCGAGCGTGTGAGCATGGCTTCGGACCCAGCCGACGGCGGCGAGCACGTCGTGCTCGGCCGCGGGAAAGCGGAACCGCGGCGCCAGCCGGTAGTTGATCGCGAAGACGGCGAAGCCCCTGGCCGCGAGCGCGGTTCCGATCGCCGTGAAGGGCTGTTGGCCTGGTGCAACGAACGCCTTATCGCCCGCGCGGAAGCCGCCGCCGTGCACGAAGACGACTGCCGGCCGCGCCGCTTGTCCAGGCACCAGATACGCGTCGAGCAGCAGCCGCTCGCCGCCCGCGACACCGTATTGGAGATCCCGCCTGATCACGAGCTCGCGGCCGGACGTCAGCTCGCTTCCGGCGCGCGGGCTCGCTGGCACGCTCAAGCCGGCGACCAGGGCAAGGGCGACGATCAGGAGACCGACGACGCGCTTTAGGCGGCGCTGCGTGCGGGTACGGTTGGTGGCCGCGGTAAAAGACGGGTTCGTCCTCACGCTCTCTCGTCTGCCAAGCTCAAGGAGGTCCTAGCTCGTCCCAGTTGTCGATCGCAGAAGCCGTGATCGAGACCTCCTTCAGACGTCCGGCCGCACCGCCGCCGACGACGCCCGAGCCTTACGTCGCTGCGACGCCCTAGTGACCTGAGTCGTTAGTTCGCAGGGACCCGTGGTTTGGTCTCGAACTTCGTCTTCAATCGACGACGATTGGAGGCTGTTATGGCGCAGCGTGCAGAGGTCGTGCTCAGCGGTGAGGAGCGGGAGACGCTGGAGCGGTGGGCTCGGCGTCCGAAGAGTTCGCAGGCGTTGGCGTTTCGCTGCCGGATCGTGTTGGCGGCGGCGGAGGGGCGGTCGAGCAGCGAGATCGCTGCGGAGTTGGGCTGTAACGGTTCGACGGTCGGCAAGTGGCGGGGCCGTTTCGCGCGGGGCGGCAGCGACGGCTTGCATGACGAGCCGCGGCCGGGCAAGCCGCGCTCGATCAGCGACGAGGACGTCGAGCGGGTGATCGTG
>JBBRZN010000067.1:0-7169 GCA_038236705.1 Gaiellales bacterium | reverse complement strand
GGGTATCGTCGACCGCGAGGGAGGCGGGTCGAAATACCCCACCCAGGGCGGGGGTGTGGGACGGCTGCGGCGCGGAGTCGTTACCACCCGACGCGCTCGGGGGGTGGCTCGCCGTGCGCCTCCTGCCACGAGACCACGGGGTTGCGCAGCACGCCGATCCGCTCGATCTCCGCCTCCATCACGTCGCCCGGCTTGAGGTAGAGCGAAGCGGGATCGTCGCTGAAGCCCGCGACGCCGCTCACCGTGCCGGTCGAGACCACGTCGCCGGCCGAGTAGCCGAGCGCCGAGTAGTGGCTGAGGATCTCCGGAACCGTCACGGACATGTTCTTCGAGTGCGACACCTGGCGCGGCTCGCCGTTTACCCGCAGCTCCATCGCCAGGTCGTGCGGGTCGGGAATCTCGTCCGGCGTGACGACCCACGGCCCGAGCGGGCAAAACGTGTCGATCGCCTTGCAGAACGAGAAGACGCCCGAACGCATCTCGCGCCGCTGAATGTCGCGCGCCGTGATGTCGTTGAAGATCACGTAGCCGCCGATGTACTCGACCGCCTCCTCCGGCGAGAACCACTTCCCGGCCTTCCGGATCACCACCGCGAGCTCCAGCTCGTAGTCGAGCTCCTCCGTCAGGTGCTCCGGGTAGACCACGGGATCGTCCGGCCCGACGATCGCGTCCACGTTCTGGAAGAAGACGATCCACGGCGCGATCTCGTGCGACCAGTCGACGTTCTTGGACTCTTCCTCGTGCTCGCGGAAGTTGCCGGCCGTGTGGAAGAACTTCTTCGGCGCGATCGGCGCCCGCAGCCGCACGTTTTCGAGCGCCAGCTCGCGCCCGGTCGCCCGCGGCACCTCGTCGCGCTCGAAGAACTCGCGCATCGAGGGCACGTCGAGCTCGACGACCCGGTCGCCGCGCAGCTCGCCGACCAGCCCGTCGTCGAAGGTGACGAGCTTCACGCGACCCCGCAGACCCGTTGCGCGACGAGCGCGTACACGTTCGCCATCCGCACGAGCCCCTCGATCTCAAGGTTCTCGCCGTACTCGGTGTCGAGCAACCCGGTGGACGTGCCGTAGTTGACCGTCGGCACGCCGTAACGCGTCAGCGCCGACGCGTCGGAGAACCAGCGCGTCACGTCGCGCTCCGGCGGGGAGCCGAACACCTCCGCGTGGCTCTCGTCGATCGCCGCCACGAGCGGATGATCCTCCGCGATCTCAGCACCCGGAGCCGTCACGTAGACGTCCCCCTCGACGCCGTACTCGGGGAACCGCTCGGCCAGGCCGCGAACCATCTCCAGCACCTCGCGCCGCGCCACCGGCATCGGCTTCGTCGGCGGCACGCGCACATCGAGGAAGAGATCCGTGCGATGCGGGGTGCGCGACACCCGCCAGCCGAAGCCACCCTGCAGCGCGCCCACGTTGACGATCGCCTTCGCGCCGCGGTACGAGTTCTCGGGATCTTCCTCCCAGGATGGGATCCATTCGAGCACCGCGTCCAGCACCTCGCGCATGCGCAGGATCGAGTTCTGGTCGCGCTTGCCCTCGCTGAACGCCGTGTGGATGAAGTTGCCCTGCGTGGAGATCCGGAGCCAGAGCGAGCCGAAGTGGCCCAGAACGACCTTTTCCTCGGTGGGCTCCCCGAGAACGCACATGTCGGCCAAGCCGCCGTGCGTGACGAGGTGGCGGGTGCCGGTCGCATAGCCCCGGTACTCGGCACCCTGGGCGTCGCCGTACTGCGCCTTCTCGATCTCGCCGCACACCGCCGCGACGAGCAGATCGCCGCGCAGCCGCACGCCCGACTCCACGAGCGCCCGCACCGCCTCGACGTAGCAGGCGAGCGCGCCTTTCATGTTCGAGATCCCGAGCCCGTAGAGCCGGCCCTCGCGGACGAACGGCTCGGGCTGGAACCCCGGCACGTGCTTCAACCACGCCTCTCGCCCCGAGTACGAGGTGTCCATGTGCCCGTTGAACATCAGCGCCGGCCCGCCGCCCGCGCCCGTGAGCGTCCCGAGCACGTTGGCCCGCCCCTCCTCCACCTGCTGCCACTGCACCTGCAGGCCGAGCCCCTCGAAGGTCTGCTCGACGAACCGGGCCATCTCCTCCTCGCTACCGGTGAAGCTTGGAATCGAGATCGCCTTGCTCGCCCACTCGACCAGCCGGTCGCGATTGACGGCCGGGTCGCTCACCGGACGTGCGGCAGGACCTGCTCGCCGAAAAGCCGAATCTGCTCCTGGCGCCGGTCGCCCCAGAGCTCGAGCATGACGTGGGTGCAGCCGGCCTCCTTGTACTCCTCGATCGCCGCGATGCAGTCCTCGGGGGTGCCGGCGATCGGCTTGCACTTGTCGAGCAGCGCGTCGGTGACCTCGGCCTTGGCCGCGAGCCGCCCGCCACGCTCCATCGCCTCTGCGACGGGCCGGATCTCGTCCTGCTCGATCCCCGCGACGTCGAGCAGCGTGTCCGCCGAGCCCTGGATGTTCTGGACCTTGTTGGCCAGGTACATCCCGGCGATCTCGCGGGCGCCGTCGCGGCCCGCGTCGCGGTCGGACTCGTGGATCGAGGCGACGATCGTGCAGCCGATGTCGATGTCCTTAGCGACGTTCTCGCGCGTGTAGCGGACAAAGGCGGGCGTCGTGATCGACGGCGTCAGGCAGCCGTCGCCGATCTCACCCGCGAGCGCCTGCATCTTCGGCGCCGTGGCAGCGACATAGACCGGCGGCACCTCTCGCGGCGACTCGGCCTCCGTGCCGAGCGCGGGCACCGACGCGCTCCAGGTCGAGCCGGTGTACTCGAAGGCCTCGCCGCCGAGCACGCCGCGGACGATCTCGACCGCGTCGCGCATCGGCCCGAGCGTCTTGTTGGTCTGCATCTGCGCGTTGTTGAGGAAGATCTTCGAGGTCCCGAAGCCGAGCAGGAAGCGCCCCGGGCCGGCCGTCTCCTGCACCACGCGCGCGTCCATCGCCACCTGCACAGGATGACGCGTGAAGGGCGAGATGATCCCCCAACCGATCGTCAGCCGCTCCGTCTCGCGCGCGAGCACCGCGGACGTGACCGTGGAGGACCGAGCCTCCATGCCGTGCTTGCGCCACCACGGGTAGGCCTCGGCGAGCCAGATCGTATCCATGCCCGCCTCGTCCATAGCACGCGCCGAGGCGACCATCTCGTCGAGCGGCTCCATGGTCAGCTGCATGACCCCGATCCGGAGCGGTTGAGCCACCGGGGCTAGTCCTTGGTCGACGTCGTCGGCCCCTCGGGCTCAGACTCGTACGACTCGGGCGCCAGCGGGCTCACGCCCTCGTCGGCGCCGCTCGTGCCCGCCGGAGGTTCCGGCTCGGATGTGCTGTCCGCGGGCGGGCCGTAGTCCTTCAGGTCGGAGGCGGGCTCGGCCGGCGCATCCGGCGACGGCTCCTTCGTCCCTGCTGGGCCACTCGCGCCTCCGGCCGCGTCGCCGGGCTCGCCGCCGCCCGACTGGGCTTTCTGCACCTGCTCGTCCAGCGCGCCCAGCACGTGCTGGACCTGCTGGTTGACGATCGGCTGAAGAACGCGCTGGCCCATCGATCCGACCGGCCCGGCGATGCGCACCTCCGCCTCCCAGTCCATCTTCGTCCCGCCGTCGTCCTCGCTCAGGTTGAACGCGGTATTCATGCTCAGGATCGCGCCGACACCGTTGCCCTTGATCGCAAGCCGCGCGAACTCCGGCTCCCGCTCCTCGATCTTCTCCATGTCCATCGTCATGCCGAGCGCGCCGAGCCCAAGCGGGATCTTCACGTTCGCCCTCCAGTGCCGGTCGTCCTGGACGTCGAAGCTCTCGACCCCGGGCATCATCGCCGCCATCGAGGCCGGATCGTTGAGCACCCTCCAGACGGCCTCGCGCGGCGCGGTGAACGCGCGCTCGCCGGCGACCCTCATCCGGCCTCCACGCTGACCCGCTGCCGGCTGGCCTCGGGATCGGAAAGCAGCTCCCAGACCCGGTGGTACGGGTTGCTGCTGTCGTAGACGATCGGCTTGCCGCGGGAACTGAGCGCGTCCTGCAGCGCCGCGCACACCGCGTGAATCCCTGCGCCGCCGCCTTCGCCCATGCCCTTCGTGCCCATCGACGTGAAGGGCGAGGCGCTCTCGATGTACCCCGTTTCGAGGGGCGGCATGTCGAGCGCGTGCGGGACGTGGTAGTCGTAGAAGTTGGGCGTCAGCAGGTTTCCGTCCTCGTCGTAGGTGAAGGTCTCGTGCGTCGCCGCGCCGAGGGCCTGCGCCGTCGCGCCCATCACCTGGCCCTCGACCACCTGCGGGTTGATCCGCTTGCCGCAGTCGTCCACGGCCACGTACCCGACCACCTCGTAGACGCCCGTCTCCGGGTCGACCTCGACGACCGCGACGTGAACCTGCGCCGCGTAGGTGAGTGTGAGGTTGCCGTACTTGCGCTCGACATCCGGCGGGTCGAACGGCGGCCGGTAGACGTAGCGGCAGTTGAGCGTGACGTCGAGATCCTCCGGGAGGCCGGCGTTGTTGGCGTTGATGATCGCGCCGAGCGCCATGAACGGCAGGGCCGCCTCGTGGTTGGCCTTCATGCGGGCCTGCCCTTCGGCCAGCTCGATGTCCTCCGGCGCACAGCCGAGGACGACCGAGGCGAGCTTGCGCATCTGCTCCGCCAGCATGTCGGTCGCACCCTTGACCGCGCCGAGCCCCGTCACTGCGAACTGGCTCGCGTAGGTGCCCGAAAAGCCGGCGTGCGAGTTCCAGTAGGAGTCGTGACCGGCGCGCACGTTCACGTCGTCGATCGAGCAGCCGAGGATGTCGGCGACCACCTGCGAGGCCGTCGTCTCGTGGCTCTGTCCCTGCGGGGTCGTGCCGAGGGTGACCACGATCTCGCCGAAGATGTCGAGCTTCACGGTCGCAACCTCGTTGTTGCCCGAGAACTGCAGCTCCGGGTTGATCAGCCGCGACTGGCCGAAGTTGTTCGTGCCGGAGTCGAGCGTCGAGCCGATGCCGAGGCCGAGCAGCCTGCCGCGGCTCTCGGCGTCGGCGCGCTTCGCGTCGAGCTCTCCGTAGCCGATCAGGTCGAGCGCGACGTCGAGCATCTTCGAGTAGTCGCCCGAGTCGTAGATGCAACCGTTCGGGGTCTCGTAGGGCATCTCCTCGGCCTTGATGTAGTTGCGCTTGCGCACCTCGACCGGGTCGAGCCCCAGCTCGTGGGCCACGATGTCGATGATCCGCTCCGTGAACCAGAGGTGCTGCATGCGCGAGTAACCGCGGTTCGGCGAGACCGGCGCCTTGTTCGTCACGACCTGCTTGAAGTCGAGCCGAATGTGCCGCCAGCGGTACATGCCGGGCGTGACCTGCGCCCAGATGACGCCGCCGAGCGGCTCGTAGCGAAGCCAGGCGCCCGCGTCGTCGAGCGCCGTCGTGCGGAAACCGAGGAGCGTGCCGTCGTCCTTGACCGCCACCTCCGTGTCCTGGAACCAGCGCTCGTTCCCGTGCGACATCGAGAGGTGGAAGTCGGTGCGCCACTCGGTCCACTGCACCGGACGCTTGAGCTTGCGGGCGAGCAGGCAGCAGGCGACGAGCTGCGGGTGCGAGGTGATCTTGTTGCCGAAGCCGCCACCGATGTCCTGGGTGACGAAGCGGAGCTTGTCCAGCCCCACCCGCATGGCCGGGCCCATCATGATCGCCGCGAACCCGGGGAACTGGTTGTTCGTGATGATCGTCCACTGCCCCGTGCCGCGGTTGAACTCGACGAGCGCGCCGTTGCACTCGAGCGGCGTCGAGTTGAAGCGGTCGAAATGGAGCTCGGAGATCTTCAGCACGCGGTCGGCCTCGCTGAACGCCTGGTCGAGGTCGCCCCATTCGTAGACGCCCTCCCAGGTGAGGTTCGTGCCGGCGTCGTCGTGGAGGACCGGAGCGTCCTCGGCGAGCGCCTGCCGCGCATCGGTGATCACCGGCAGCGGCTCGTAGTCCACCTCGACGAGCTCCGACGCGTCCCGGGCGATCTCCCGGGTGCTGGCCACGACCGCGGCGATCGGCTCGCCGACGAAGCGGGCCTTGCCGACTGCGAGGCAGAAGTCCTTCAGGTGGGCGCCCGGCGGCGACGAGATCTGGAAGAACGGGTCGGTCAGCAGCGCCACCTCGTCACCCGTCATCGTCCCGAAGACGCCGGGATGCTCGAGCGCCTTCGAGACGTCGACCGAGCGGATCTTCGCGTGCGCGTAGGGCGAGCGGACGAAGTGGACGTAGCCCATGTTGTGCCGCTTGACGTCGTCGAAGAAGATGCCCTCGCCCTGGACGAGGCGCTTGTCCTCCTTACGCGGGACGTTCTGGCCGGCGAAGCCCGGGCGGGTCTCGGCCTCCTCGACGACGATCGGCTCGGTGACGGTCGTAGTCTCGGTCATGGCGCGACATCCTGACGGACGACGAATCGACCGGTCATTGCAGACGGACGCACCGGCAGAGCCGGCGCGTCCTGGAGCCGCCATCGCAAGCGACGGCTCAGTCGCTGACCTCCTGGCCCGAGGCGGCCCTGATCGCCTTGACGATGTTCCAGTAGCCGGTGCATCGACAGATGTTCCCCTGGATCGCCTTCGAGATCTCCTCGTCGGAGGGGCTCGAGTTCTCCCGCAGCAGGGCGGTGGCGCTCATCAGCATGCCCGGCGTGCAGTAGCCGCACTGGAGGGCGTGGTGGTCGCTGAAGGCCTGCTGGAGCGAGCTCAGTTGCTCCTCCTCCGCGAGCCCCTCGACGGTCTCGATCGACGCGCCGTCCGCCTGCACGGCGAGCAGCATGCAGCTCTTCACGAGCGTGCCGTCGAGGATCACGCTGCACGCGCCGCAGTTGCCGGTGTCACAGCCGACGTGCGTGCCGGTCAGGTCGAGGTCGTCGCGGATCAGGTGCACGAGCAGGCGCCGCGACTCGACCTCCCGCTCGTAGGTCGTACCGTTGACCTCGACCGTGATCGTCTTCGACGTCTCGACGGCCCGGTGCGCCCCGTTGCCCTCCACTATTCGCTCGCTCTCTTCGACGCTTGCTCGACCGCGCGGGCCGCGACAACCTCGGCGAGGTGGCGGCGGTACTCCGCCGAAGCGTGGACGTCCCCGGGCGGATCGATGCCGGACGCTCGGACTGCTTCCCGCACCGCTTCGGCCTCGCCCGAGGCGGGCCTCACAAGCTGGGGCACGGCGCCGACACAGCCGAGC
>JBBRZN010000066.1:0-7189 GCA_038236705.1 Gaiellales bacterium | reverse complement strand
CGCGCCCGTAATCATGCGCCCGGCCCGGTTCGGTCTCCACCGAGTCGCCGTCGTTCTTCCGACGAATACATGGCAGGCCTACAACTTTCAGGATGTCAACGGCGATGGTTGGGGCGATACTTGGTACGCGTCCCTCGCAACGCGGACGGTCGACCTAGCCCGGGTGTACTACCGCGGCGGCGCGCCCGGCCCGTGGCTCTACGATCGCGGCTTCATCCGCTGGCTTTCGCGTACCGGGAAGCACCCGGACTTTTTCGCCGAGGATGACATTCAGCGCCTCCGCAGCGGCAACCAGCTCGCCGCCGCGTACGACCTGGTGGTCTACTCGGGTCATGCCGAGTACGTCACCGCCCACGAGTACGACGTAATCGAACGCTACCGCGATCTTGGCGGGAACCTGATGTTCCTCGCTGCGAACGACTTCTTCCGCCGCGTCGACCGCCGCCGACAGCGGCTCACGCTGGTCGGTCTTTGGCGCGACCTGGGACGACCAGAGGCCCCGTTGCTCGGCGTCCAGTACATCGGCTACCAGCCGTTCACGTACGGAAAATACGTCGTAACAGGGGCGCGGACGGTACCCTGGGTCATGCTTATCCGGTTAAGTCCGTCCGGGGCCGGTTCGTAGCGTCTGCCACCCACCAGGGCGCCTCGCCCAAGCACCTGCAGTTCTATCTCGATGAGTTCGTCTTCCGTCATAAATCGGCATCGCACCCCGCTCTCCGGCGTTCAGAGCCTGCTCGGTCTCGGAGCCGCGCACGAACCCAGCAGCTACCACGAGATCGCCCAGCGACCAGCGAAACCCGCCGCGGAGCAAACCGGATAAGCATGACCCTGGGTATTCGACGGTACGAGCCTGGACAACGGGGCAAGGTTCGGGAACTTCGGACGGGAGATCGACAAGCGGAACGCGCTTTCGCCGGCGCGGACGCGGCGGCTCGCCTGGATCCCAAACCTCTTCGGGCCCGGACTCTCGGCCGAGATGACCTTCTACCGACGGAAGGGGGCGAAGGTATTCGCCGCCGGGACGGTCAACTTCGGCACGTCCGCGCTGAACCCGATTGTCTCAGCGCTGCTCGAGAACATCTGGATCCGGCTTCTCGCTCCGTAACGGCGGCCGCCCCGGCGCCGCCCCGGGTCGTCTGCCCCCGACCGCAAATGCCTTCGAAACGGCCCTTCCCGTGTCGCCTTTGTTGTCAACTAACAAGGAGGCCGACTTGCCGGCCGACACCGATCTCACTGTCACGCTCTCGCCGGCCGCGCTCGAGATCCTCGCTCAGTGGCTGACCTACTCCGCGCCGAGCTCGAGGCCAGGAGGCACCGGAGCAGTCGAAGTTCATGACCGTCACCGAGACGGCCAACTACATCCGGTGTGGGCGTCAGCGCGTCTACGACCTCCTCAGCGCCGGGCGCCTGACGCGCCACAAAGACGGCGCACGAGCCCTGATCGAGCGCGCTGACGCTCTCGCGCAATCGCAGCTCGAGACGGCGCCGCTCTTGGTCTCCTGCCTGCACGAGACGCCGGCGCGAAGCGCGAAGCTCGGCCTGTGGGGTGATGCTCCTATAGATGTCGGCCTCCGCCTTACTCCCGTACACGATCAGGTAAAGGGCGCGCAGCGTTCGCAGGATCCCTTCCCCTTCGTGTCCACCAGCGCGGGGTCGGGGCGTCGAACGTTCGACGGTTGGGGATGAAAGTGCCTGCAAGTAGGCCCAGTCTCGCCGCTGCCTTCTCTGTCGAACACATCACGCCTCGCTCTCCGGCTTTCCATACCACACAATCGAACGCCCTGTCGAACGTTCGATGGTGTTCGACGGGTACAATCATGGACAGGCACTGTTCGAGCAGCGGATCAGCGAAGACGACGTGACCGCCGCGCGCAAGAAGATCGCGGCCGGTGCGTCGCTCCGTTCCGCCGCAGCGGAGATCCCTTGCGCGCCGTCGTCCATCCGGATCAAGAAGGCCGAGCAGGCTGAAGCCGACGCCCGCGACCGAGCCGGAGTCCGCGACAACGAGCAGCACACAGCTCAGCGCGCACCCGAGAATCCGGAGTTGCACGCGCTCGCCGCGCGCGAAGGCGCCGTTTCCGGCGACGTCGGCCCGGTCGAGATCCTGCGTGGCGCGCTGCTGGCCACGAAGGCGAGCGGCCAGCCCGACTGGCCGACCCGCGTCTCCGCCGCGCGGGCGCTCGCGGCGCTCCGCCCCGAGGAGGTCGAACCCAAGACGGAACATGACCAGCCGGCGGCGCCGTCGATCGTCGTCTACGACCTCCCGCCTGGCACCGACCCCGTCCTGCACCGCGCCCTGAACGGAGGAGCGGCAGCCCCGGTGAGCGACGCCGAAGCGCCGTCCGAGCCCCTCCCAGCGTCCAATCCTCACTGGTTCTACTACCAGCCCCCCGACGGGGAGATGGTTTCCATTGGCACGTGGTCTCCCGCCAGCGTTGAGCGATCACCAGACCCGGACGCCGTCACCAAGATCACGTCCTGCAGGACGGACGACCGCGAGACGGCCGAGCTCTGGCGGGCCGAGCTCGCCGCGGGCAGGCTCCCACCGGTTAGCACCGCGAACGTGCCCTAAGAGCCGTCTTTCGGCCCCGTTTCGGCTGGGACGCAGAGAGTGCGACGACCGCCACGTCCCGAGTGGCCCAGGAGGTTCCCTGCCTGCCGGCGCGACGCCCGCTCCGAAAGCCACAGCTTCCTGCCACAGGGTGAAAGGAGTGTCCGCCCTTTGGCGGATACACGCTCCCTCGATGGGCTGATCCCGCTTAGCTACCGGTTCGACGATGAGCGCATCATCAAGACGATGCCTGCGACCCTGCGGCCGGCAAGTATTTAGTCGGCGGTGCACCCGGGTCGAACTGGCCGACGAATAGCCGCCTCAGCGGCGGCCAAGAAAGGCCACGACGTTGCGGATAAGGCGCGTCCGAGGGAACATGCGTTCCCCGAGCAGGAGGTCATCGGGTGCTGAACCCGGCCCTTTGCATCTGACCGGACCGAGGAGGAGGGGAGCCCGGAGGCAACCCGGTTCCTGCGGACAAAACCGGGTGCGCCTCCCCAGGGAAGGGGACGGGCTCCCCCCATTCATGTCAATCGCTCGCGGAGCCGCGCTCTATGACCCCCGAACGGGGGAGCTCGCGCAGCGATTCGCCGCAATGCAGCCGAGCTCATCTTCGAGCCTAAAAGGGAGCCTTTGAGCCCCCGGCTCGAATGGCTTGGATAAAGGGATTGAGCCGCTCCTCAGGGGTCGAAAAGAGGTCCACTTTGGAGCCCTCCTCCTTCGCCCCTACTCGCCGGAGGCGAACCGAACGCTAAGGGACGCTAAGCGTCTGCCTCCTCTCCCGCGTGGAAAATGGTGGCTCTATGAGATTCGCCACCCGACCGGGCCCCCTTGGGAGTCACATCGGTCATTGAGAAGGAAACACGGCCGTTCCGGCTGCAGTTAGGCGGGCACTCCAGCGCTGTAGCTTGAGAGCAGTTCCGGGAGGCTCATCTCGGGTGGCGTGTTCAGATCGACCCCGGTCGAGTCAGCGAGCCGGCGCTTGAACCAGAGGTCGAAGTCGTCCTGCGAACTCGAGAACAGCCCTAGCGCGTTCGCGAAGTTGTCCGTCTCGATGTAGGCGACGAGCAGATCGCCGGCCGTCCCCGGTGCGAGAAACCAGGCCTCTTTCGTGATCCCAATTCGTTGCTCGGATAGGTCGTATTCGCTCTTCCTGGACTGCTCCAGCTCGCCCATAAAATCGCGCGCGTCATCGCTTTTACCCTCCAAGATGGGGATGGCGAGGCAGATCTGCTCCATCGCTCCTCCTTCGGCGCTTTCGTCGGACCGGCATTCTCCTGCGATGGCAGCTGGCGGTCAAGAGATGCGGGAGGTCTCCTTTACGGTGACTGTTACAACCGGTGGCGACCGGCTCTTGTAGCGCCGCCGGTGCTTTCTTAGACTTGCGGAATGCCTGTCTGCGCCCGTTGCGGTCAGGACAACCCTGGCGAGTTTCGTTTCTGCGGCGCTTGCGGAGCGCCGCTCGAGGCCGCCGACGGCCATGTGCACGATGAGAACAAGGTGGTGACCGTTCTCTTCGCGGACCTTATGGGGTCGACCGAGCTAGGCGAGCGGCTGGATCCCGAGCGGCTGCGCTTCGTCATGCGCTCCTACTTCGAGGCCATGGCAGGCGAGATCCGCGCCGAGGGTGGCACGGTCGAGAAGTTCATCGGCGATGCGGTCATGGCGGTCTTCGGGGCTCCCGTCGCCCACGAGGACGATCCACTGCGGGCCGTTCGCGCCGCCTTCCGGATGCAGCGCCAACTCGACCGGCTGAACGAGAATCTCGAAACGCGCTTCGGCGTCAGGCTCGCCCTTCGGATCGGCGTGAACACGGGCGACGTAGTCGCGGCCGACGAGCTGCGGCGAGACCTCCTCGTCTCGGGCGATACCGTTAACGTCGCGGCGCGGCTCGAGCAGGTCGCCCAGCCGGGAGAGGTGCTCCTCGGCGAGCGCGCCGCGCGGGTCGTGCGCGATCACTTCGAGGTCGAGGAGCGCGGCGAGTTCGCGCTCAAGGGCAAGAGCGCGCCGCTTCGAGCTTGGCGGCCGGTGCTTGGCACGGACGAGCTTCCACCGCCATCGCTGCGGGGCGTCCGTAGTTCCCCCTTTGTCGGGCGCACGCATGAGCTCGACCTCCTTCAAGAGCGGCTCGCTTACGCGAAAGCCGAGCAGCGCGCCGAGCTCGTAACCGTGTTCGGCGAACCGGGTGTCGGCAAGAGCCGTCTGCTCGCTGAGTTCCTCGGGTGGGCGGCGGCGGGGGAGTCGGCGCCCCTCGTGCGAAAGGGTCGCTGCCTCCCCTATGGAGACGGTGTCACGTTCTGGCCACTCGCCGAGATCCTGAAGCGCGAGAGCGGAAGCCTCGATTCGGATTCCCAAGAGATCGCACGGGCGAAGCTCGCCCGAATGGGCAGGCGCCTACTCGTGCTCCATTCTGCTGACTCCACCCGAGTTATCGCAGCGCTTGAACTCACGATGGGGCTCGCGGTGACGGAGCCGAGCCCGACCGGAACCTCGGCAAGCTCGATCCGAAGCGAGGTGCACTCGGCTTGGCGGACCTACTTCAGCTCGCTCGGAGACGCCGAGGCAGCCATCGTCCTGATCGAGGATGTGCACTGGGCTGATCCGTCGCTACTCGATCTTCTTGAGGACGCGGCCGATGGGATCGAGGCTCCGGTGCTCTTTGTCTGCACGGCCCGTCCGGAGTTCAGACAGACCCGTCCCGAGTGGCGGTTAACGCAGATGACCGCCGTGAGCATTGCGCTCGAGCCGCTCACACTGGCCGAGAGTCGGGAGCTTGCCGCCTTTCTCGTGGCCGTCGACGACCTGCCCCCGACCACGTGCGAGACGATCCTCGCCAGGGCGGAGGGGAACCCTCTCTTCCTGGAGGAGATCGTCGCCCGGCTGATCGACGAGGAGATGCTCGTTCGTGAAAATGGCCACTGGCGAGCGGCGGCAGGCCTCGAGTTCGTGAGCCTCCCCGACACAGTGCAGGGCGTGCTCGCCGCCCGGATTGACCTGCTCGGCCAAGCCGAGAAGCAGGCCATCCAGGCGGCGGCTGTGGTCGGACGGATCTTCTGGGCGGGGGCGGTTGCGCGGCTCGGCAGGGAGGACGGACCGCTAAGCGAGATCGTCCTCGCCGCGCTCGAGGAGCGCGAGCTCATCGCCGCGCGCGCGAGCTCCTCATTTGCCGCAGAGCGCGAGTACATATTCAAGCACGTGCTGACGCGCGACGTCGCCTACGCCAGCCTGACCAGGCACCGTCGCGCTGAGGCGCACAGCGAGGTCGCCGAATGGATCGAGGAACGAGCCGGGGAGCGCCGGGGCGAGGCGTCCGAGCTCCTCGCGTACCACTTCGACCAGGCGTATCAGGCGGGAGAGGACTGGCTCGAAAGCGAGCGGCGCGATGCGCTTCGCCGCCGGGCGTTCAGGAGCTACCTAGAGGCATCCGAGCGCGCCGCCCTCCGGTCCGCGGCCGAGCAGGCGGAGGCGTTCGCCCATAGGGCGCTCGCGCTCGCGGTCGAGCCGATCGAGCGCGCCGCTGCGCTCGAGACGCTCGGCGACGCCTTCATCTTTTCGGCGAGCTCTGACGAGGCGTGGCCGAGGTTGGTGGAGGCCGCTCAGCTTTTTGAGGAGGCGCGCGACGCACAAGCGCTCGCCCGCGTCTGCGCGAAGGCGGTCGAAATTCCAACCCGTTGGATGGGCGCGCTCCATGGCCGCATCGCGGAGGCGGAGACGGAGGAGATCTTCCGCCTCGGGCTTTCCTCGCTCGGAAGCGGCGGCGACGCTGCGGTAAGGAGTCGGCTGCTCGCTGCGCGTGGCTACTGGCTCTGGTCCTTCCACCGAGAGAGTGATCCGCCTCCCAATTTGGCAGCAGAGGTCGTCTCGGCAGGCGAGGAAGCCGCCAAGCTGGCTCAGCGTCTAAATGATCCGGCGCTCGAGTCCGTGGCGCTCGACGGACTCCAGCTCGCCTTCGTCCGCGTCGGCGACATGGCGCGCGCCGTCGACGTAACGCCGCGAAGACGCAGACTTGCGGTCCGGATCACGGACCGACGCGAACTCGCCGATCTCTTCGCGGACTGCTCTTGGATCGGACTCCTGACCGGCCGTTACCGGGAAGCAGCCGAGGACGCGGAGCGTGGCGCCGATGTCGTTCGCGGGCGCGATCCGGAGTTCGTGATGAACGCGCTCTCCTGGCTCGTGCTCGCCCGCCATCGTCTGGGCGAATGGAGCAAATGCCTGCTAGTTCAAGAAGAGCTCGACGAGTTGCTTCTGGATCACCGAGGGGAGATCGACCCGCCGTACGCCGCGCGCCAGCTCGGACTCATTGCTCAAATTCAGCATCTGCGAGGCGACGAGGAGAAGGCGCGCGAGACGATCGAGCGCGCGCGGGCCGTGGATCGCTCCATGAGCCGCCCCGCGCTCGAGCTTTACCCCGCGCTCGCCTGGGGCCTACTCGCAGGCGGCGAGGCGGCGGCCGCCCGTGCGCTCCTTGAGCCCCACCTCGAGCGAGCCGCGATCCTCCCGGCGCCGGGCCTCCTCGAGGCCTGGTGCGACGTGCTCGCAGACGTCGGCGACTGGGACGGTGTCGAGGCCGCGGCCGCCAGTGCGCGGCGCCTCTCGGAGGATCGCGGGCTCCCGGGTCCGCGGCTCTTCGCG
>JBBRZN010000065.1:0-7757 GCA_038236705.1 Gaiellales bacterium | reverse complement strand
GTCGTGCTCGACGCGATCCTGGGCCCGGGCGACCTCAGCCACCGGGTGCTGATCGCCGCGCTGGCCGGGCTCGAGAACCTGCGCATCGCCTCGCTCGTCCGCGGCCGCCTCGGCAAGGGCGAGGACACGCGTTACCAGGAGCTCCGTGCCCGCTGGCGCGCGAAGGGACGCGAGCAGCCGGTCTTCGCGATCTTCTACCAGGCCCAGGCCCTCGTGGCGGCGGCGCTCTCGCTGCCCTTCGTGCTCGCCGCGTTCAACCCGCACAGCGGCTTGGAGCCGGTCGAGTGGGCCGGAGCCGCCCTCTGGCTCGCCGCCGCTCCCTTCGAGGGTCTCGCCGACCGCCAACTCAAGCGCTTCAAGGCCGACCCCGCAAACCGTGGCAGGACGATGCGCTACGGGCTCTGGCGCTACTCCCGCCACCCGAACTACTTCTTCCAATCGCTCACGTGGATCGCCTACGCGCTCGTCGCCTCGGCGGCGCCGTGGGGCTGGCTCGGCTTCCTCGCTGTGATCCTGATCCTCTACCTGATCCTCTTCGTCACCGGCGTGAAGCCCTCGGAGGAGGCTGCGCTGAAGAGCCGGGGCGACGACTTTCGTCGCTACCAGTGCGAGACCAGCGTCTTCGTTCCATGGTTTCCGAAGCACTCGACAGCCTGATCGAGTCCGGGCGTGTCCCGGACTCGGTGCTCAGGCTCGGCATCCGCGCTAACCTCGCGCTGCGGCTCGCCCGCGAGCGGCGAAAGGGCCCGGACGCGACGCGCGACTTCCTCGAGCGCCTACGGAGCTCCCCGATCGCGGAGCGGGTCGAGAAGCCCAACGAGCAGCACTACGAGCTGCCGGCCGAGTTCTTCCAGCTCGCGCTGGGCCCGCGGCTCAAGTACAGCTCCTGCCTGTGGCCGCCGGGGACGGCGAGCCTGGCCGCGGCCGAGGAGGCGATGCTTGCGCTGACCTGCGAGCGCGCGCAGATCGAGGACGGGATGACCCTGCTCGACCTCGGCTGCGGCTGGGGATCGCTGACGCTCTGGCTCGCCGAGCGCTATCCGTCCTCGCGGATCGTGGCGGTCTCTAACTCCGCGGTCCAGCGCGAGTTCCTCGAGCGGCGCAGGCCCTCGAATGTCGAGCTCGTGACCGCTGACGTCAACGACTGGGAGCCCGGCGAGCGCTTCGACCGGATCCTTTCGGTCGAGATGCTGGAACACGTCCGCAACTACGAGCGGCTCTTCGGCCGGATCTCGAGGTGGCTCGAGCCGGGCGGGCTCTTCTTCGTCCACGTCTTCAGCCACCGCAACCATGCGTATCCGTACGAGGGCACGTGGATGGCGCGCACGTTCTTCACCGCCGGGAACATGCCCTCGGACGAGCTCCTGCTCCACTTCCAGCGCGACCTCCTCTGCCGCGAGCACTGGCGCGTCGGAGGAGAGCACTACGCGCGGACGGCGGAGGCGTGGTTGAAGCGGCTCGACCGGAACCGCGAGCAGGCACTGGCGGTGCTGGCCGATGCATATGGCGAGGCCCGGGCCTCCGCCTGGCTCGCCAACTGGCGCGTCTTCTTCCTCGCCTGCGCGGAGCTGTGGGGCTATCGCGGCGGCCGGGAGTGGCTCGTCTCGCACTACCTCTTCGAGCCGCGCTGAGCTACTGCAGCGACCGCTCGAGGATCGAGAGCCCGCGCTCGAGCTCGTCGTCCGTGGCGGTGAGCGGTGGCAGCAGGCGGATCACGTTGCCGTAGAGGCCGCAGGAGAGGAGCAGCAGGCCTTGCTCGCGGGCAGCGGCGGTGACGGCCTTGGAGGCCTCGCCGGATTTCTCCGCGAATTCGACGGCCAGCATCGGACCGAGCCCGCGCACCTCGCCGATCTCCGGATGCGCGGCGGCGAGCTCGTCGAGCCGCGAGCGCACGAGCCTCCCGACCTCGCCGGCCCGCTCCCGGAAGCCCGGCTCCTTGAACGCATCGAGGACGGCGCAGGCGGCGGCGCAGGAGACGGGGTTGCCCCCGAATGTCCCGCCGAGCCCGCCCAGGTGCGGCGCGTCCATCAGCTCGGCCTTGCCCGTCACCGCCGCCAGCGGCAGCCCGCCGCCCAGGGTCTTGCCGGAGACGATCAGGTCGGGCTCGACGGCGTGGTGCTCGATTGCCCAGACCGGGCCCGTGCGCCCGCAGCCGGACTGCACCTCGTCGGCGACGTAGAGGACCCCGTGCCGCTCGCAGATCTCCTTCAGCCCGCGGACGAACTCGGTCGGCATCGGGATGAAGCCGCCCTCGCCCTGCACCGTCTCTAGCACGACGCACGCCACGCTCTGCGGGTCGACGTCCTGCTTGAAGAGGAGCTCGAGCCCGGCGAGCGCGTCATCCGTGGAGACGCCGCGGTACGGATAGGGCGCGGGTGCGCGGTAGACCTCGGGAGCGAGCGGCCCGAAGCCCTGCTTGTAGACGAGCTTCGAGGTCATCGCCATGGTCAGGTTGGTGCGGCCGTGGAAGGCGCGGTCGAAGACGACGACCGCCGGGCGCTTCGTCGCCGCGCGCGCGATCTTGACCGCGTTCTCGATCGCCTCGGCGCCGGAGTTGACGAGCACGGTCTTCGAGGCGGTCTCGCCGGGCCAGAGCTCGTCGAGCCGGCGTGCAACCTCGACGTACGGCTCGTACATTCCGACCATGAAGCACTGGTGCAGAAAACGGTCGACCTGCTCGTGAATCGCCCGCACGACCGCCTCGGCGTTGTGGCCGAGGTTCTGGCAGGCGATCCCGCCGGCGAAGTCGAGGTACTCGCGCCCGTCGGCATCCCAGAGCGTGGCGCCCTCGGCCCGGGCGACGACGAAGTCGGTCGTGGCGATCCCGCGAGGCACGAACCGCTCGCGCCCGGCCCGAACGGCCTCGACGCTCTGCGCCTGCTCGGTCTCCATGGCGGAAGCCTAGGGCGCTACTGCGTCGTTTGCCACTCGCGCGGCCACTCGTGTTCGCCCAGGTGCCGGCGGTTCCACGGCCTCGACGCCGATGGGCCGGCCGAGCCGATGTCGCGCAGGACGACGTCCAGCCGCTCACGCAGCTCGCCGGTCAGCTCGTCCACGGGCTCGCGCCCTCCCATGCATGCCACGACTCGGGCTCGACCCAGGCGCTGACGCGCCGGCTCTCCCGGTTCCTGAACGGTTGGCCCGTGTAGTGCAGCGAGAGCCGGTCGATGTCGCGCAGGCTCTCGTCCTCGACGAGGTCCGCAACGCGACCGAGCAGGCTCGCGTGGCGGTACCAGTCGTCGCCCTCGCCGAGCGCGGTCAGCGCAACGCGCGGGTCGCGGCGCAGGAACCGAAGCCGCAGCCGGGTCTCATCCATGTTCAGCAGCGCGCGCTCGCCGTCCCAGAGGTACCAGGTGGCGACGGTGTGCGGCGAGCCGTCGGGCCTGAGCGTCGCGACGACGGCGGGACTGGGCCGGCGCAGAAAAGCGTCGATCTCGGGCGGCAACGGCAGCGGCGGCAAGGCGCGTTCGTATCACAGGTGGGATGAGCTCGCCCGGCACACGACGGGGTAGCAACTCGACGGAAGACGCTTGAGGGTTCAACTAAGCCATCGATGCGAGCTTCTCCGTAAACTGGGTCGCTCGGTCGATGACAACGAGCAGGTCTACGTCGTGATCCGCGGGCGCGGCCTGATCATCGTCGATGACGAAACGGTCATGCTTGACTCAGCGCGACGCTCCTCGATAGACGCGAGAGATCCGGGACCTGACACGACTAAGTCTGCGCTTGCGTGCCCTCGTATTCGTCGTGGCGGCGCCACCACTCGTACGGCTTCGTCTGCGGGTAGCCGGCGGGTGAGTCCTCCCATTCTTCCTGACGTCCGAGCGGCGTCAGGTCGAGGAAGGTCCACACGCTGCCGAGGGCCTCGACGCCGCGGGCCGTGGTGAAATACGTGCGAAGGACGCTGTCGCCGTCGCGCAGGAAGACGCTGAGGCCGAACGTCTCGCCGTCTTGGTAGACGTCCGACTGCGGCGTTTCCGGCCCGACGCCGAAGTCGACGTTGAAGGCGCTCTCGACCGACGAGTACCACGGGACCGTCCAGCCCATCCGCTTTCGGTACGCCTCGATCTTCGTAATCGGGGCGCGGGACACGAGCGCGAAGGACGTGTCGCGGGCGTGCAGGTGGGCGAGGTGGCCGATCTGGTCGACGAACATCGAGCAGCCGTCGCAGCCCGCGTCCTGGTTCGGCCCGAACATGAAGTGGTAGAGGAGTAGCTGTCTTCGCCCCTCGAAGAGGTCGAGTAGGTTCGCCTTGCCGTCCCGCCCGTCGAAGACGTAGTCCTTGTCCATCCGGACCATCGGCAGCCTGCGACGATTGGCGGCGAGCGCGTCTCGTGCCCGGGTGGCTTCTTTTTCCTCGGCAAGCAGCGCGTCCCGCGCTGCTTGCCACACCGTAGGGGAGACAAGCGGGGGAAGGTTCATGGCGATCCTCTCGATCATTCGTATTCGTAGTGTCGGCGCGGCCAGCCCTCGGGGTCGTCGCCGCGCCCCTTGGGCGTGCGGTCGAGCAGCTGCCAGGTCGCGTTCAGGACATCGGTCCCGCGGTCGTAGCACGAGTACGTGTGGTAAACGACGTCGTCCTCGAGCGCGAACGCGCTCAGGCCGTGAAGCTCGTCGCGCCTCAGGTCGATTTCCGCGGCGTGCTTCGGCGTCCCGAAGTTGAAGCCGGTGCCGGTCTTCCGCCCCTCCTCTGTGAACACGGAGAAGTCGAGGTTGAAGTCGCTTCCCGCGGCCGAGACCCACGGGAAGCTCCAGCTCATCCGGCTCCTGTAGGCCTGCAGGTTCTCGAGCGGCGCACGCGAGACGGCGACGAACGTCACGCCTCGCGGCGGGAGGTGGACGACGGCGCCGTCGAGGCTGTCGGCCGTGTACGAGCAGCCTGGACAGCCCGCATCAGGCCAGCCGTCGACCGTCGGGCCGAACATGAAGTGGTAGACGAGTAGCTGCGAGCGCCCGTCGAAGAGCCCGGCCAGGGTCTTCGTTCCGTCCTCGGTCTCGAAGCTGTAGTCCTTCTCCACCGGGACCAACGGCAGCGCCTGCCGCTTTCGGGCGAGCTCGTCGCTGCGGCGGGTGAGCTCCTTCTCCTCTGCCAGCAGCGCGGTGCGGGCGGCCAGCCACTCCGCGCGCGTCCCGACGACCTTGCTCACGACTCCATCTCCATCGAGGGCGACCCGCCCGGCTCGGTCAGTCCGGGAATGCTCGCCGGCGACACGGCGACCCAGATTCCGAGGGCGACCAGGGCGACCGCGGAGACGAGCGCGAGCTGTGGACCCCGCGGCAGGACCTTCTGCGCGAAGATCGCGACGGCCACGACCGCCATCCAGAAGAGGCTCATCGCACCCAGCACGAACAGGACCGCCATCAGGGCTCCGGAACAGCCGACGCAGTTGACGCCGTGCGCGAGACCACTCCGCAATGCGTTCCCGCCGTGCGGAGTGCTGCGGCAGCGGCGAAGGCTCAGCCGCTTCAACGGCGTCAGCTCGTAGAGTCCTGCGGCGACGATCACGACGCCCGCGGCGTACGGGCCGCCCTGATCCCACGCGAGCCGGCCGATGTCGACCGACGTCACGAGCCGGAAGACGCTGTAGGCCAGGAGACCGTAGCCCGTCCAGACCGCCAGGTACCCGGCCGTGAAGAGCAGCGTCGGCACGCGACTGGCGAGTCGCGCGACGTGTCGCGCCGCCGGCGCCGCCGAAGGCAGCATCATCGCGGCGGTCATCGTGACCCAGGTTCCGAGGTACCACCCGAGCCCGCCGAGGTCGGTGCCGGGGCCTGCGTCCATCCCGCGCATCCGATCGACCGTGACCGCCCACGCGGCGACCGCGCCGGCGACCAGCACGATCGTCGTTCGGCTCCGAGCCATGAGGTGCTCCGCCATCCCGGTCTCCTTTCCTCGCTCATCACCTCTAGACGGGTCGGAAGGCGAAAACTCATCGCCGCGAGACGGCTACCAGCACGGCGGGCTCGGTCCCGCGACTGCGCAGGGCTCGCAATGGGACTCCGACGAAACCAGACTACGGATCCGCCCGTTGCGATGAGTTTCCGGGTTGCCGCGGGTCTTATTTCGTGATCCCGGTAGCGTCCGATCCGACGAGGGGATCGACTCGTGAGGGAGCTTTCGAGTCCTACGGAGGGAGATGAGATGCCTGAACACAAGATCGGAACGCGTGAAGAGTGGCAAGCGTCCCGGGACGAGCTCGCCAAGCTCGAGGCCGAGCAGGTGGAGCGAAACGAGGAGATCAAGAGACAGCGTCTCGATCTTCCCTGGGTCCCGGTCGAGAAGGAGTACGAGTTCGACACCGAGGACGGCGAGAAGACCCTCGCCGAGCTCTTCGACGGGCGCTCACAGCTGCTCGCCTACAACATCATGTTCGGCCCCGACTACACGCTCGGCGCCTGCCCCGGCTGCACCAACCTGGGCGACGGGCTCGACGGCTCGCTCGTCCACCTGAACCACCGCGACGTGACGCTGCTCTGCTTCTCGCGGGCGCCGATCGAGCGGCTGACTGCCTACAAGCGGCGGATGGGCTGGGAGTTCCCCTACGTCTCCACCTACAACACCGACTTCGCCTTCGACTTCGGCCTTGCGATGACCGAGGAGCAGGCGCAGCAGATTCCCGAGATCAAAGAGATGATCGACAAGCCGCCCGACGAGCTCCGGGAGTGGTCACGCCAGATCGGGGCCGAGCTCAAGGACGGCCTGCGCGAGGGCCCGAGCTGGATCGCCTTCGCGCGCGAGAACGGGACCGTCTACCACACCTACACGGTGATGGCGCCGGACCCATTCGTCAGGCCGTACTTCAGCTTCCTGCTCGACCGAACGCCGAAAACCCAACCCGCCGAGGCCCGCGCTTGGCGAAAGGACGAATACCCGGACTGACGCCGATCGGGTACCGCTTGGACTGTGCGACGATCTCCAGATCAATGAGCGGAGCAATCTCGGTCTTTCTCGCGGACGACAACCTGATTGTTCGGGAAGGCGTCCGCGCCCTTCTCGAGCTGGAGTCCGACATCAACGTTGTCGGTGCGCGTGGGGTACGTAAATCCATGCGTCACGCTGCTTGGGTGTATTCGTGGATGAGTCCGCCGAGGCGTTCGCGTCGCTGGATCTGGTCGGGGGATTCGAGCCGACGAGGTGTAGCCGATGCCCGCGTGCCGGGGGTCTCAGGCCGAGCGCGCGATGCGGCCTGTGGGTGTTGTAGTGCTCGACGTAGACACGCAGGACACGCTCGAGCTGGCTGCGGCTTGCGATCAGGAGCCAGTCGAGGCAGTCGCGGCGGATCGTGCCGACCCAGCGTTCGGCGAAGGCGTTCGCGTTCGGCGCTCGGAATGGTGTGCGGATGATCTCGACGCCCTCGCTTCGGAAGATGTCGTCGAAGGCGCGGCTGAACTTGCTGTCGCGGTCGTGGATCAGGAACCGAATCGGCCTCGGGCGCTCCGGGAGTGACCAGGCAAGCTGTCGGGCCTGCTGGGTTGTCCAACGCCCATCCGGGTTGGCGCTGCAGCCCGCGAGGTGCACGCGCCGGCTGCCGAGCTCGATGAAGAAGAGCACATACAGGCGTCCGAGCCAGAGCGTCTCGACGGTGAAGAAGTCGCAGGCGATGATCGACCCGGCGTGGGCACGCAGGAACGCGCGCCAGCTGAGCTGGGCGCGAGCGCCGGCCGGCGACACGCCGCCCTCCCGGAGGATCTTCGCGACCGTCGTCGCCGAGACTCGCTGACCGAGACCTACCAGCTCACCCACGATCCGCTGGTAG
>JBBRZN010000064.1:0-8044 GCA_038236705.1 Gaiellales bacterium | reverse complement strand
TGATGCTCGCTCGGCTCTCGCAGGCCCCTAGTCGAGCGAGAGCGTTTCCGCTGGCCGTGGGCGAGCCCGGCCTGCGACTCTGTCTGCTACGAGACTGGTTGCTCCTGGGTGCGGCGCATCGCCTCGTACACTGCGTCCCAACGCTTCGAAATCTCCACCATGGCGCGCGACGTCGTCAGAGCCGCCGACTCCAGGCGAGCGTTCACCTGCTCGGCCTCGTCTAGACGCTTCTCGATAGCCTCGAAGCGAGTCCGATACCCGCTGACCTCACGAGCGATGATGTCGAATTCAGTCAAGGGTGGACCCAGGAACGAGGATCGCTTGCGCCTCCGCAGAAGTCAAGGCCGGTGGAGCTCGAGAACATGCAGCTATGAGAGTGAGCACCAGCGCAGGCTGCTGGCTGGCCTGAAGGCGCAAAGGCGAACCTGGGAGCACAGAGTCAGGGAGCAGCGATGAGCCCCTTGATTCCGATGGTGGTCGAGCAGACCGTGCACGGCGAGCGCGCCTTCGACATCTACTCGCGTCTGCTCAACGAGCGGATCATCTTCCTCGGCACCCCGATTGACGACGAGATCGCCAACCTGACGATCGCCGAGCTGCTCCATCTCGAGTCCGACGACCCCGACAAGGACATCTCGCTCTACATCAACTGCCCCGGCGGCTCCGTCTATGCCGGCCTCGCCATCTACGACACGATGCAGTTCGTCAAGCCTGCGATCGCGACGATCTCGGTCGGAATCGCGATGTCCCTGGGCGCGCTCCTGCTGGCCGCCGGCGCGAGCGGCAAGCGGATGGCGCTCCCGAACGCGAAGATCCTCGTCCACCAGCTCTGGGGCGGCTTCGAGGGGCAGGCGAGTGACGTCGAGATCCAGGCCCGGGAGACGATCGCGCTCAAGCGGCGGATGGAGGAGATCGTCGCCCAGCACAGCGGGCAGCCACTCGAGAAGGTCTCCAAGGACATGGAGCGCGATTACTTCATGACCGCAGAGGAAGCGAAGGAGTACGGCCTCATCGACAGGGTGCTCGGGCGTCGCTTCGAGTGAGGCGCTCCAAGGAGCCTCCGGTCAGGCAGAGCCCCCGCGGGCGAACACCTTTGGGGTGCATGAACTCGGTCGGGCCGAATACCCGTTCTGGTAGTGCGGTGACAACGCCGAGTCGGACGCTGCGGATCCTCTGCGCGACGTGCGCGCGCACCGATCAGTCTCGAGTAGCAGAGCTCCGCGCGCCTACGGCTCCGGCGCGATCGTTACCGAAACATCCTGCCTCTCGATACGCCACCTCCGTAGAGCAGCGAGCACTAGCAGCTCCGCATCCAGGTCCGACTGCCCCGTCTGAACGAGCACGTCCGCCGTGTCTTGGGTTGCGGCAACGGCGATTAGCCCCTGCTGCGATAGGTAGTCGCAGAGCGCAAGCAGAAGGTCCGGGTCGCTGATCCGAACCCGCACGGCGGTGTCAGTCTTGCACGCATCGCGGGTCGGAGCGGAAACGGGTGGCTAGAGAAGGTGCTCATGCTCGGCGATCGCGTCGGCGTCTGCGCCTCGCGCGTCGCCTCGGCGACCGCGTGCAGGAGATCAGCAGGGATCACGTCTGCTTCCGGTCATCCTCGACAAGGCGTGGAAGGCCGTCGAAGAGAGCCTCGAGAACGAGGACGCGCGCACGCGCCTCCATGCCGCGCGCGGGACGTTCGACCGCATCCTCGGTAAGCCGCGGGCCTTCACCGGCCACGCCGACAACGCTCTCGATCGTGATCGAAGAGGTCACGCTTCGGGTGGCAGGCAAATGGCGACGGAGCTTCGGCTTAAAGCCTCACTCCCTCGAGCTCCGCCGCCGGCACGATGCGCTCGATCTCCTCGAACAGCTCGCGCTCCTCCATGCGCACGTGGTCGTGCAGGAGGTCGCCGAGCGTCCTCAGCGCTTCCGGCGGGATGTCGCCTGCGGCCGCCTCGGCTCGGAGCGCGCGCACGAGCCCGTGCAGCTCCATGTGCTCGCGCAGGATTCGCTCGAGCACGGGAGTCGAGCCGGCGTGGCGGACGTACAGTGGGAATAGGATCTCCTCCTCGCGCCGGAAGTGCTTGACCGTCTCCGTGAAGAACGCGTCGACGTACGCGCTCGCCACGGCGAGCCGCTCCTCGGCCGCGGCGCCGGCCGCCCGGAGCAAGCGCCTCGCGTGCGCGAGCTCCTGGTGGTGCTCCTCCGACAGCGAGACGAGTGCAGGGTGGCGTTTCACGGTTTCCCCCGGCCCCCGGCGAGCGGCTCGCGCTCCGGGAACGACGTGGGGAAGACGATCCGGGAGCCCATCGTGACCATCATCGCCCATGGCGACCGACACGATCCGCACGCTCCTCGCACATGCCTTCCCCGGCGCCGACATCGCCCTGGCCTCCTGAAGGCGGCGACAGGCTCCGGATCTCTCTGCGCCTTGGCACGATTTGCGCAGGATGGATTCAGTTCCGTAGCTCAGACGCGATGATCTCGACGCCTGGATGCCTCGACAGCCAGGCACCGAGGCAGGTTCGAACGCTTGCGGTAGCCGGACTGATCGACCACCGGGGCGGGCGTGTCCGGCTCGTCTACGACGCGCTCAGCCCGAAGGATCAGGAGAAGAGGCGCATGGAATGGAAGCGCGATGCCGAGGCGGCGCTGGGGTAGGCGCCGCGCGGAAGACCTCACTCGGAGGTGATGGTCAGGTCTCGGTGGCTAGTCAGTGTCTGCGCCGTCTGTCGCTTGTTTCGTAGATCTGGCGTCCGCAATGTGGGCACGCCGTGGGCGGCGGAAAGAAGCCGAGCCGCTTCCGGCAGTGCGGGCACTTCATCTTCCGCGTGAAGATTTGCCGGAGCGCCCGCGCAGCCATCAAGTCACCGCGGCTGAGGTTGTTGAATGTTCACGGTTCGAGGCGGGCTTGCGCATCAACGGAGCTGCGGAGCGCACCGTACGCGACCACTGCTTCGAGATCGTACCGGCGACGGCGCCCGGGAAAGTAGCGAGCGCAGAAGGCACGCCAGTCGAGCTCGACACGAGGCTCCCCGGCGACAGGACGACCGCGCCCGTCGCCAGCAGTTCGCCCGGTCTGCTTGCCGCGGAACGTCGGCGGAGCGATCCAGCGGGCTCGGCTCCTTGCACGTGCCACGGACCCCGATCTGGGGTCCGAGATGGCTGTCGCACTTCCAACAGAAGGCGACACGCGTTGCACATCGGCTGCGCCGAGGAGTTGATCCAGACGCTCAAAGAGCAGGTGCTCTGGATCGAGCGCTTCGCCACCTTTGAGGAGCTCCGCGCCGCTGTCCGCCAGTTCGCCGCTACCCCAACCGCGAGTGGCTGCTCGAGCGTCACGGCTACGGCACGCCGACCGAGGCATGAGCGCACCTGATCGCGCTCGCATCGCTGTGTTCACCCAAGTGTCCGGTGAACCGGGGCCAGGGCAGGGTGGGATGATTGGGAACTGCTGGGCCACCCCTCGGGAGATTCGGAGGCAGGGAGATGAGGATCGGGATCGTCAGCGACTACTACTACCCGCAGCTGGGTGGCATCACGGAGCAGGTCCACGGGCAGGCGGGCGAGCTCACACGTCGCGGCCATGACGTGACCGTAATCACCCCGCGCCTTACCGTGACGCCCCGCACGGTGGATGCGCACGATTTGCCGGAACGGAGCTTCGAGCTGGTGAGCGTCGGGCGCGCGTTCCCGTTCTACGCCAACGGAGCCGAGACGCTCGTCAGCGTGGGAGCTCGTCTCGTCTCGGCACTCGACCGGATCTACGCAGAGCGCCGCTTCGACGTTGTGCACGTGCACAACCCGCTCGGCTTCATGCTTCCGGCGACCGGGATCGTGCGCTCGCGCGCCGGCGCCACCGTCGGCACGTTCCACAGCGTGGTTGCCGACGAGTGCCGCCTCCTGCGTTCCTTCCGGCGGCCGCTGAAGAGGGCGCTCGAGCGACTCGACGCCTGCATCTCCGTCTCCGACGCCGTCGTCGACTCGCTCTCACCCTTCTTCCCCGACCTGAGGTTCACGACGATCCCGAACGGGATCGACACCACCTTCTTCTCCCCCGAGGCGGAGCCGCTGCCCGAGCTGGCAGGCCGGCGCACGCTCCTCTTCGTGGGACGGTTCGACCCGCGGAACGGCGTCAAGCACATGATCGGCGCCTTCGCCGCGCTGCGCCGCAGGCGCGACGACGTCCGGCTCGTCATCGTCGGCGACGGCCCGCTGCGGCCGCTCGTCGAGCGCATGGTGCCGAGCGAGCTCCGGGCCGACGTGATCTTCGCCGGCCGGGTGAACCGCCTGCGGCCGCGCTACCTCGCGAGCGCGGAGATCCTGTGCACGCCCTGCAGCCTCGCCTCGTTCGGGATGGTGCTGCTCGAGGCTATGAGCGCCGGGTTGCCGGTGGTCGCCAGCCGCCTCCCAGGCTTCGAGTTCGTGATGCGGGACGACGTCGACGGGTTGATGGTCGACGAGCCGACAGACGAGCAGGCGTTCGCCGATGCGCTCGAACGTCTCCTGAACGACGTCCCGCTCGCGCAGCGGATGGGCGCCGCCGGACGGGCACGTGCCGTCTCGGCCTTCGCCTTGCCGACCGTCGTCGATCGGCTCGAGGCGCTCTACGAGAGCGTGCTCTCGCCACGCGGTGGCTCGTCGCGCGCGTTCGCCGCCTAGCGATGGAGAAGGTCGAGACCTGGCTCGCCTGCGGCACCGTCGGCGCCTTCGCCTGCGCTGCGGGGGTCGCCCTCGACCGCTCGCTCGGCACCGGGCCCGCGCTGACGGCAACAGGCCTGACCGCGGCCGCCGCGTACCTGAGGGGAACATTCGCGCCGCGCTCGCGAGTGTTCGGCCGCCCCGCCTCGCCGCGTCGAGACGGCGGCCGATTCGCGCTCACCTTCGACGACGGCCCCGACCCTCGCTTCACCGAGGAGATCAGCGCCATCCTCTCCGAGCGCGGGCACGCGGCGACCTTCTTCGTGCTCGGTCGCGCCGCAAGGTCGCACCCGGACATCGCTGCGCGCGTGGTGGCCGACGGTCACGAGATCGGCAACCACGGCTACGACCACCGGCTGCTCGCGCTGACACCGCCCCGCACGATCCGCGCCCAGCTGGCGGACACCGAGGACGCCATCAGGTGCGCCACCGGGAGGCCGCCCGCGCCGCTCTTCCGCCCACCGCACGGCGCCCGCAGCCCCTGGCTCAAAGCCGTCGTCGGCCAGCTCGGCTACCAGCTATGCGCCTGGGACGGCTCGGTGTTCGACACCGCCTTGCCCGGGCACCAGGCCATAATCCAGCGTGTCCGCTCGCTGCTCGCGCCCGGCGCGGTGATCCTCCTCCACGACGGAGACGGGACGGGCCGGCGCGCCTCGCGGACCCAGACCGTCGAGGCGCTGCCCGCGATCCTCACGGCCGCCGAATCCCGCGGTCTTCGATCCGTCCAGCTCGGGTGGATGCTCTCCTAAAGCACGTCGCCGCGGGCGGCGCAGGCCACCTCACAGGCGCGTTCGGTCGGCGACAGGTCGATACGCTCGCCGGCGGACGATCGCCGGTGTGATGGACGAGACCGGGCCCGCACCCGGCACGAGCGCGAGCTCCAGCGCGCCAAGCAGCGTGAGCAAAGACGCCGCGACTACAACGCACGCCGCCGGCTCGCCCGCCAGAATCCCGCCCGCTACCGCGAGCTCTACGACCCCGCGATGAGACCGGAACTGCGCCGCGGACAGCAGCCAGCCGCCGAGCCAAAGCGCCAACCGGCCGCCACTCGAGGTGTGCGCGGCCCCGCCCGCGAGTTCTCCTACGCAGACTGGCTCGACCAGCACGACGCCCGCCCGCCGGCGCCGCCGGATCCGCGCGTCCGGCTCGTGAACGCGAGCGGCAAGACCGTCGGGGCAACGCGCGCGAGCAACGCCGAGCGCATGCGCGCCGCCCTCGAGCGGCCCCACGGCCCGCTGACGGTCGTTCCTAAATGGGGCTCGAGGGGGCCAGAAGCTGGCGCGACAAGCGACGCGGCTTGTCGCAGTTGAGCCGAAAGGCGACACCGCGCACCTGGCTGTCGACCCGGGAGCCGTTCGGCTGCGCTGGCTGCGGCTTGAGAGTGGCTCAACCCGCGGGCTCGGCGGTCGTGGCCAGCGCCAAGCCGACGAGCACGCCGAGCGCACCCAGGAGCGCGAGGTACTCGTTGGAGTCGAGGCCCGCTCGTGGGGCCGTCAGCAGCGAGGTGAGGGCCTTGCGGCACTTCGGGTTGGGGCGGTGGCCGCTGACAAGCAGGTCGGAGCCGCGCACGGGCGCACCGCACTGCGGGCACGCGGCAAATCTCGTAGTCGCGCGCGTTCGATTAGTTGATCGCTCGCGGCGGGGGCCAGGTTTCGGCGATCCCGCCGCCAGGACTCACGCACTCTGCGACTTCACGGAGGCGATGTAGCCGCGCACGTCCGCCGCCGGCTCCGAGTACGCCTCGCCGAGGGTCGTCTCCATCGCGGTCATGTACTCCTCGGCCCAGGCCGGGAACTCGTAGTCGATCGCGCGCAGGAACTCGAGCGTCGCGGCCAGGCGGATGTCGGCGATCGAGGGCGCGTCGCCTCCGATGAACTGCTTCCCGTCCAGGAAGAACGCGCGGAAGACATCGAGCGGCTCGGCGAGCGCGGCTTCGGCGTCCTTCTGCGCCTTCGCCTTCATGTCGTCGTCGGCCTCGGACGTCGCGACCTCGCCCGGATACTGCGGGAAGCCGAGCGCCGGGTAGGTGGCGCGCGTGAGGAGCGGATAGAACGTGCCGATCAGGTAGAACATCGCGTTGTCGACCATCGCCTTCTTCGCGGGGTCCGTTGGATAGAACTGGTCGAGGCCGTGCTTGTTGCAGAGGTACTGCATGATCGCGCAGCTTTCCCCGAGCGCACCCTTCGGCAGCCCCTCTTCCTCGAGCATCGGCGTGAGGTGGGCCGGGTACTTCTCCAGGAACTCCGGGGTCGTCGTCTTCCCCCACACGTCCAGCTCCTCGAAGTCGAGCCTGGCGGCTCGCACGAAGATGCGAGCGGTCAGGTTGTTGACGCTCGGCTTCAGGATGTTCAGCGTGTTCGTAGCCACGTGATCCTCCTAGTCGTAGGGGTGCTTCGGCGACCGGTCGTCCGAGAGCGACGCCCGCGATCGCCTCACGAGGTTCTCGATCGCGTCCGCAAGGTAATCCTGGGCGATGTTGTAGTCGCCACGCTCCACTCGGAATCTTGTGCGCCTCGAGCAGCATATCGGCGTGCGTGTAGCCGAACGGCGGCTCGAAGCGATAGGACGAGAGCTCGATCAGGAGGCCGAGAGGATCCTCGCAGTAGATCGAGTCCATGCAGCCGCGGTCCTTGACGCCGCTGTGCCGGATCCCGCGCTCGTCGAGTCGCTCCACCGCCTGCTGGAACGTGGCCTGCGAGAGCGAGAACGCGATGTGGTGTACGCAGCCGATGTCGGTCGAGGTGCGGCTCGGATCGCGTTCGCGCTCCTCGTTCGTGAAGACGGTTGATGAGGCGTGAAGGGTGTCAAAACCACGTTCACTCATGCCGCGGCTCTGTAGTACTCGTGCACGAGGCCGCCGAGCCGGTCGCGACGCTGGACATCGCCGCCCGGCGGTAGCTTGAGCCGTGGCGCTACGGGCAGCTGCAGCGCGAGTCCGCGGTGCGGGCGCTCGCGGTTGCAGTGCTGGATGTAGATGCGCAGGACGTGTTCGAGGTGGCGGCGGCCGACGATCAGGAGCCAGTCGAGACACTCCGTTCTGACGGTGCGGACGAACCGCTCTGCGTGTGCATTCGCCTGCGGCGCTCGCACCGGCGTGTGGATCACGTTGATTCCTTCGCTGCGGAACGTCGCTTAAGAGCCGAAAGGCGACACGACGTGTGCGCGGCGGAGGGTAGTTCTACGCGAGCGTCTGCGGGAACGGCTGCTAGCGGTTCGCGCAGCCAGTTCGAGACGCGACGTCCGAGCGGTGCTTTCTCGGGGAGAATCTGTTCCTGAGGCGGCGGCTCGGTGAACGGCTGAAGTGCGGCTGCCTCGGCGGAGGTGATTTTGAGCCTCACCTCGCCCGGGAAGATCT
>JBBRZN010000063.1:0-8366 GCA_038236705.1 Gaiellales bacterium | reverse complement strand
GTCGGCTCGTTCACGACGAGCTTCGGGCGGGCCTTTGGGCTCTCGCCGACGGCCTACCGGGCCGCCCATCCGGCGGCCGCCGCCCGGGCGCGGATCCCGACCTGCATGCAGCTCGTGTGGGCCCGTCCGCAGTCCAGCAGTTTTCGAGAAGACAGTTCCGGAGGGCCTGGCTAACGTCGTGGCCGTCCGCTCCACGAACTGGAGGAAGACCATGCTGAAGCAGCTCGCCAACGTCCAGGTCTGGGTCCACGACCAGGACGAGGCTCTCGCCTTCTACACCGACAAGCTCGGGCTCGAGCTCCGGGAGGACGTGACCGTGCCGGAGATGGGCAATTTCCGCTGGCTCAGCGTCGGGGTGCCCGGTCAGGACGTCGGCATCACCTTGATGGCGGTGCCCGGCCCGCCCGTGTTCGAGCAGGAGACCCGCGACCAGATCATGGCGCTGATGGCCAAGGGCGCCTCCGGCGGGCTCTTCTTCAACACCGACGACTGCCGGGCGAGCTACGAGGAGCTCAAGGGCCGCGGCGTCGAGTTCTCGCAGGAGCCGACCGAGCAGCCGTACGGGATCGACGCTGGGTTCCGCGACCCAGCGGGCAACCAGATGCGTATGGTGCAGGAGGTGGCCGCCCCTCGATGAGCACCCCCAGCCCGAGAACCGGAAAGCAACCGCTGCTCGAGCGGCTGGCGCACGTGATCGTGCGCCGCCGCCGCGCCGTGATCGGCCTGTGGGTCGTTCTGACTCTGGTCGGCGCGTTTTCGGCCGGGCAGGTCTCGAAGCGCTGGTTCGAGAGCTTCTCGATCCCCGGCTACTCGTCCTACGAGGCGAACCAGCGGACGCTGAAGGCCTTCGGCACTGGCGAGCAGGCCCCGATGGTCGCCGTCTTCCGGTCGAGCGGCGACGTCACGAAGGCGAACGGAATCGCGAAGGCAATCTCTGCCGCTGCGAAGGTCAACCCGGGCTCGCGCGTGTCGTCGTTCTGGTCGACCGGCAGCCGCGCCTACGTCTCCAAGGACGGTCACACGACCTTTGCGGAGATCTACGCCCCCGGCATTCCGGGCTTCACCTCGACGACGCACGTCAAAGAGGTGCGCGCGCGCATGAAGGCGGCAACGCCCGCCGGCATCCAGGCACACCTGACCGGGCGCGACCCGATCTACGAGGCCTCGTCCGGCGGCGGCCAGGGACCGAGCGTGCTGACGGAGGCGCTGGTCGGAGGCCTCGGTTCGCTCGTGATCCTGTTCTTCGTCTTCGGGACGCTGCCGGCGGTGCTGATCCCGATCGCGATTGCCGTGGCGTCGATCCTGAACACCTTCACGCTCGTGTGGGTGCTGACCTACATCACCAACGTCTCGATCATCGTCCAGTTCCTGATCGCCCTCGTTGGCCTCGGCGTGGCGATCGACTACGCGCTGCTGATGATCTTCCGCTTTCGCGACGAGTTGCGCGAGGGCGAGGACGTCGAGACCGCGCTCGTCGAGACGATGACCCACGCGGGACGCTCGGTGATCGTCTCCGGCTCGACGGTCGCAGTCGGATTGTTGTCGATGGTCCTGCTCCCATTGCCGTTCATCCGCTCGATCGGGATCGGCGGCATGCTGATCCCGGCGGTCTCGGTGATCACGGCGATCACGCTCCTGCCTGCGCTGCTCGCGACCCTGGGTACGCGGATCAACAGCCTGCGGTTGCTGCCGAAACGCTTCGTCGACCGCGGTCATCCCGAGGACGGCCCCTGGGGGCGCTGGGCGAACTTCGTCATGCGCCGCCCCCTCCCGGTCGCCGCGGTCGGGCTGGTGATCGTCGGCACGCTCGTCTTCTACGGTGTGCAGTTGAATCCGAGCGAGGCGCAGGTCAAGGACTTTCCAGGGCGCGGCGATGCCATCGACGGCCGCACCGCGCTTGCCGACGCCGGCATCTCGGCCGGAGTGATGAAGCCGTTCGTCGTGCTCGTCGAGAACGGTGCCAACCGAGAGGCGATCGCCGCGAAGGTTCGGCAGACGCCGGGCGTCGCCGGGGCCGCCGCGCCGCCGGACTGGGTCAAAGGCCAGAACAGTCTCGTCGAGGCCTTCCCGGCGACCGACGGGGCGACGAAGGCCGTGCGAACCACGATCAAGCGCGTCCGCGCCGAGCTCGAAGGAACCGGTGGCACCCTGGGCGGCGTCGCCGCCGAGGACAGAGACTTCGTCGCGGCTGTCTACTCGAATTTCCCGTACGTGCTCGGCTTCGTCGTCTTACTGACCTTCATCCTGCTCGCGCGCGCCTTCCGCTCGCTCGTGCTGCCGCTGAAAGCTGTGGTCCTCAATCTCGTCTCGCTGCTCGCGGCCTACGGGATCATCGTGTTCATCTTCCAGCAGGGGCACGGCGCCCAGGCGATCTGGGGCGTGCATGCCACCCAGTCGATCATCCCCTGGATCCCGTTGATGATCTTCGCGTTCCTCTTCGGGCTCTCGATGGACTACGAGGTATTCATGATGAGCCGCATGCGCGAGGCCTACGACGAGACAGGCGACACGAGGCACGCGATCAGCCTTGGCCTGGCGAGGACGGGGAAGCTGGTGACGAGCGCGGCGCTCGTCCTGATGTTCGCCTTCTTCGTGCTCTCCTCCGGCCCGGGCGTCGACATCAAGCAGTTCGGAATCGGCTTGGCGGCCGGGATCATCTTCGACGCGACGGTGATCCGGGCACTGCTCGTTCCTTCGTTGATGCGCCTGATGGGCCGCTGGAACTGGTGGCTGCCGCAACGGGCCGCGCGGGTACTCCGGGTCCGCGGCGATCAGGCGACCGAGCCTGCCTAGCCAGGCACGGTGGCGTCGGAGCTGGCGACGGGGGCCGAGCTCCGGCTAAGCGGCCCGGCCGACAGGGCCGCGGTCGTGTGCGTGAACGGCGGCCAGTCCGCCGAGGTAGAAGGATCCTGGAGTGCATCGATCGAGTGGCTGGTTCGCCGCCTCGCGCCAAGGTTCCCCGAGCTCGGCTTCGCCGAGGTGCGGTACCGGATCAAGTCCTGGAAGCGGCTGGACTCCTGCGTGGCGGATACCCGGGCCGCTGTGCGTGAGGTCGGAGCGCCGCGGACGCTGCTGCTCGGCTTCTCGATGGGTGGCGCGGTCGCCATCAAGGCAGCGGACGAGGCCGGTGTCGAGGGCGTGCTCGGCCTGGCCCCGTGGATCCCGGACCGGCTCGCGCTCGACCCTTTGCGCGCGAAGCGGCTCGACGTGATCCACGGCGGGCTCGACCGCTGGCTGCCCGGAATCCCCGGCGTCAGCGCCGAGAGCTCGCGGCGCGGCTTCGAGCGCGCGCGTGCGCTCGGCGTGGAGGGCGACTACACGCTGATCCCGGGAGCGCTGCACGGGATCGCGTTCCGAGCGCCCGGCGGCGTTGCGTGGCCGCTACCGCGGGCGGGGGAGTGGGCGCGGCTCGTCGCGGCCGAGGTCGGTCGCTTTCAGGCCGCGGTCGACTGAACCCTGCGCCGCTCGAGCTGCTCGGCCGCGGGCACCTTCCCGTCCCAGGCGAGGCGAAGCTTCTCCAGCCCGCGGATCACCCACCAGGAGACGTCAACCTGCCAGCGATGGAGGCCGTGGCGAGCCGAGGCGGGAAATGCGTGGTGGTTGTTGTGCCAGCCCTCGCCGAAGACGAGCACCGCGACGAGCCAGTTGTTGCGGGCCTGGTCGCGCGAGCGGTAGTCCTTGCTGCCGAACATGTGGCAGATCGAGTTCACGCTGAAGGTGGCGTGCTGGTAGAGGAAGATCCGGATCAGCCCGCCCCAGACAAGCCCCTCGAAGCCTGCGAGCACCGAGCCGCCCCCGACTGCGTAGCCGATCAGGAAAGGCAGGCCGAGCGTCAGGGCCACCCAGAACAGGTAGAGCCGGTCGATGGTACGAACCAGGCGGTTCTCGTAGAGATCGCGCCCGTACTGCCGGCCCTGCTCCATGCCGAGGTTGTCGAAGAGCCAGCCGACGTGCGCGTGCACGAAGCCGCGGACGGCGCCCCAGGCCCCGTCCCCGTGCCCGACGTGCGGCGAGTGCGGGTCGCCCGGCTTGTCCGAGAGCGCATGGTGCTTGCGGTGATCGGTGACCCACTGCGTGAGCGGGCCCTGCATCGTCATGCAGCCGAGGATCGCGAGTGTCGCCTCGACCGGCTTGCGGGTGGAGAATCCGCGGTGCGTGAAGTAGCGGTGGAAGCCGATCGTCGTGCCAAACGCGCAGAGGACGTAGAAACCCGCGAGCAGCACCAGGTCTGCCCAGTGGAAGGCCACTCCCCACAGGAGACCCATTGCCGAGACGATCCCCAGCGGCGGGACGATCACGGCGACGACCGTCACGACCTGCGCCGTACGCCTGGTGCGCGGGCGAACGGTTCCGATCGAAACTTGGTCTTCGGCGGTGTATTCGGTCATAGCGCTCCTCGCTTCATGTGAACCATGATTCGCGACCGGGCGAACAACGGTTGCGTCAAGAAGCAAATCTCCATTCATGAGGATCGCAATCATCGGCAGCGGGATCTCGGGCCTTGGAGCCGCGTACCTGCTCGCGCGCTCTCACGACGTCACCATATTCGAGCGTGACTCTCGCGCCGGTGGCCACGCGCACACGGTTAGTCATGACGGCCTCGCGCTCGACACGGGGTTTCTCGTTCACAACACGCGCAACTATCCGCTCCTAGGGCGGCTCTTCTCCGAGCTCGGGGTCCCGACGCAATCGTCGGAGATGTCCTTCTCGGTCAGCTGCGACGAATGCGGGCTCGAGTACTCCGGTCGGCGGCCGCTCGCCCAGGCGCGTAACGCGGCGAGCCCGCGTTTCGCCTCCCTCGTCTGGGAGATCGCCCGCTGGCTCCGAACCGCCCGGCGCTCGCTAGCCGAGGCCGACTACGAACGGCACTCGCTGGACGCCTACCTCGCCGATCGCGGCTACTCCCAGCGCTTTCGCCGGCATTTCCTCGTGCCGCTGACCTCCGCGCTCTGGTCGACGGCGCCGGGGCGCGCGCTCGAGTTCCCGGCCGCGTACGCGATCAGGTTCTTCGACAACCACGGCATGCTCGGTTTCGGGCGCTTCCGATGGCGGGCCGTATGCGGCGGGTCGCAGTCGTACGTGCGAGCGATCCGTGCGCGGCTCGGGCCAAGCCTCCTGCTCGAGCGGGGAGTACGCTCGCTCCGGCGCGACATCGGCGGGGTCGAGCTGACGACCGAGGACGGCGGGCGGCACCGCTTCGACGAGGTGGTCGTCGCGACGCACGCCGACCAGGCGCTCGCGTTGCTGGAGGATCCGAGCGACGACGAGCGGCGCGTGCTCGGTGCGTTCGGGTACACGACCAACGAAGCCGTCCTGCATACCGACGCCGGCCTGCTTCCGCGCGCACGCGCGGCGAGAGCCTCATGGAACTACCGGCTCGGCGACGACGGCCGGCCCACGGTCACCTACTACCTCAACAAGCTGCAGGGGCTCGACAGCCAGACCGACTACTGCGTCACCCTGAACGAGGACGTCGCCGAGGAGCACGTGATCCGCCGCCTGCGGTACGAGCATCCGCTCTACACGGTCGACTCGCTCGAGGCCCAGGGGGAGCTGCCCGCGCTCTCGGACCGGCGGCATACGCACTACGCGGGCGCGCACCACGGAAACGGCTTCCACGAGGACGGGCTGGCGTCGGGCGTGAGAGCGGCCGCGGCCCTGGGGGTGCCCTGGTGAGATCGGCTCTCTACACGGGCAGGCTGACCCACTCGAGGCGGACGCCGGCACGCAACTCGTTCAGCTACCCGATCTCCTACTGGCTGCTCGACCTCGACGAGCTGCCCGAGCTCGAGCGCCGCCTCGCGCTCCTCTCGGTCAATCGCGCGAATATCGTCAGCTTCCGCGATTCCGACCATTTCGAGGGCAACCGGCCGCTGAAGCAGGCGGTGATCGAGTTCGCCGGCGACCAGACGATCGAGCGCGTGCTCGTGCTGACCCAGCTCCGTGTCCTCGGCTACGTCTTCAACCCGGTCAGCTTCTACTGGTGCTACCGAGGCGACGGCTCGCTGGCCTGCATGGTCGCCGAGCTGAACAACACCTTCGGAGAACGACTCCCGGAGCTGTTGCACGGGCCGGCGCTCGAGTACGAGCACGAGAAGCACCTGCACGTCTCGCCGTTCTTCGGCCTCGACGGCTCGTACGAGTACGCCTTCTCGGAGCCGGGCGACGAGGTCTTTGCGCGCATCCACGTTCGGGAGAACGGCTCGCGGCCGCTGACGGCGGTCCTGCACGGGAAGCGCACGGAGCTGACGAACGCGTCCCTCGCCCGGATGCTGCTCCGCTACCCGCTGATGCCGGCGCAGGTGATGTCGCTGATCCACTGGCAGGCCCTCCGCCTCTGGCTGAAGCGGGTGCCCTTCCATCGCAAGCCGGAGTTCGTGCCCGGCAAGGGATCGGTCCGGCCGTGAGCGTCGCTTCGACCGCGCGTACCCTGCGCGAGGCACCGCGGCCCACGAGCTTGCCCCTGCTCGAGCGGACGGCGATCGCGGTTCTCGATCGCGCGCTCGCGCACCTAGAGGCCGGCACGCTCGAGGTGCGGCTCCCGGGCGGGGCCGAGCGCCGGTTCGGCAGCGGGCCCGCGGTCTCGATGGAGATCCACGAGCGGAGCTTCTTTCGACGCCTCGCCACGCGCGGTAAGCTGGGGGTCGGCGAGTCCTACACCGCCGGCGAGTGGGACAGCGACGACCTTGTCGGCCTCTTCGAGTTGCTCTTGCGGAACACCGCCTCCGCCGCTGACCGCCACGCGCGGGTCAGGCGGCTGCTCGAGCTGAGGCCGCGCCTCAACCGGCGGAACGGACTGATCGGGGCACGGCGCAACATTTCCTACCACTACGACCTCGGCAACGAGCTGTTCCGCCTGATGCTCGACGAGACGATGACCTACTCCTGCGCAGTCTTCGAATCCAAGGACGAGCCGCTCGCCGACGCGCAGCGGCGCAAGTACCTGCTGATCTGCGAGCGGCTCCGGCTCGAGCCGGAGGACCGCGTGCTAGAGATTGGCTGCGGTTGGGGCGGCTTCGCGGATTTCGCAGCGAGCGAGTTCGGTTGCAGCGTCACTGGCCTGACCATCTCGGCCGAGCAGGCCGCGCTGGCGCGCGAGCGCACCGCAGGGCTCGACGTCCGGATCCTCGAGCAGGACTACAGGCTCCACGAGGGCAGCTACACGAAGGTCGTGTCGATCGAGATGCTCGAGGCGATCGGCGAGCGTCAGTTCCCGGCCTACTTCGAGACGATCGACCGGCAGCTCGAGCCCGGTGGGGTCGCCTGCATCCAGACGATCCTCGTTCCGGACAACCGCTGGGAGCGCTACCGCAAGACACCCGACTGGATCGAGCGCTACGTCTTTCCGGGCTGCCTGATCCCGTCGCTCGGAGCGCTCACCCACGCGATGACGCGGAGCTCGCAGCTGATGGTTCACGAGGTGGACGAGATCGGCTCCCACTACGCGGAGACACTGCGTCGCTGGCGGGCGGCCTTCCACGAGCAGCTCGACGAGGTGCGGCGGCTCGGCTACGACCGGCGATTCGAGCGGACCTGGAACTTCTACCTGGCCTTCTGCGAGGCGGCCTTCCGGACGCGAGCCCTTCGCGACGTGCAGCTCACCCTGACGAGGCCGTTCAACGAGGAGCTCTCGTGACCGCCTACGACGTGCTCGAGCGCAGTGGTTTCCGCGCGATCGCCCGGCGGCTGTACAGCGTCGAGATCTCCGGCGCGGAGCGGATCCCGGCGAGCGGCCCGGTCATCCTCGTCGCCAACCACGAATCGCTGTTCGACCCCTGGATTCTCGCCCTCGCTACGCCCCGGCAGGTGCGCTACATGGCCAAGGCCGAGCTCTGGCGCTTCCGCCCCGTCGCACGGGTGCTCGAGTCGTTCGGCGCGTTCCCCGTCGAGCGCGGCGCCGGCGACACGACCGCGATCTCACGCGCGGCCGAGCTGCTGCGCGACGGCGAGGTGCTCGGGATCTTTCCGCAGGGCACCTCCAAGCGGCTTCCGAACCGCCGCTACCACCGCGGGGCGGCGCGGCTCGCGCTCAGCACGGGAGCGCCGATAGTCCCCATCCGCCTCGTCGGGACGCGCGGCTTTCCGCGTCCCGGCCGCGCGCCGGCACGTGTGCTCGTGGGCAAGCCGATCGTCGTGGCCACCGGCGCGCCGACAATCGCGGACGCCAAGATGCTGACTCGGCGGATCGAGCGCGTGCTCGTCGAGCAGGCCGCATGATCGAGCACCGCTGGGAGCTCTGGCTCGTCAACTGGGGCGTCGCGGCCGCGCTGCTTGGCTTGCTCTACCTCGTCCAGCTCCGCAGCCGCGACGCCACGGCCGTGGACGCCGGCTGGGCCGGAAGCCTCGTCGTGCTCGTCGTGCTCGAC
>JBBRZN010000062.1:0-8544 GCA_038236705.1 Gaiellales bacterium | reverse complement strand
GAGCCGCCGACGATCTTGTCGACGAACACGTAGCCGCTGCCCTTCTCGCCCGGCTCGGCCGTGATGACGGCGTGGCCGTACTGACCGCGGCCGCCGGTCTGGCGCACGAAGCGGCCCTCGCCCTTCGCCGCCTGGCGGATGGTCTCGCGGTAGGCGACCTGCGGGCGGCCGACGTTCGCGTCGACCGAGAACTCACGCAGGAGGCGGTCGACGATGATCTCGAGGTGCAGCTCGCCCATGCCGGAGATCAGGGTCTGGCCGGTCTCGTCGTCGGTGCGCACGCGGAAGCTCGGATCCTCCTCGGAGAGGCGCTGTAGGCCCGCCCCGAGCTTGTCCTGGTCGGCCTTCGTCTTCGGCTCGATCGCGACCGAGATGACGGGATCCGGGAAGTCCATCGACTCGAGCGTGATGGGCGCTGTGTCGATCGAGAGCGTGTCGCCGGTGGTCGAGTTCTTCAGGCCGACGCCGGCGGCAATCTCGCCCGCGCCGATGTCCTCGCGCTCCTCGCGGTGGTTCGCGTGCATCTGCAGGATGCGGCCGATCCGCTCCGCCTTGCCGGTGGTGGTGTTGAGCACGCGGTCGCCGGCCTTGATCTGACCCGAGTAGACGCGGAAGTAGGTCAGCTTGCCCACGTACGGGTCGGACATGACCTTGAAGACGAGGGCCGAGAAGGGCTCATCGAGCGCGGCGCGGCGCGAGAGCTCGTTCTCGGTTCGCGGGTCGACCCCGTGCACGGGCGGCACGTCGAGCGGGCTCGGCAGGTAGTCCACAACGGCGTCGAGCAGCGGCTGGATGCCCTTGTTCTTGAACGCGGAGCCCGCGAGCACCGGGGTGACCGTGGCGTCCAGCGAGGCGGCGCGCAGAGCGCGCTTCAGCATCTCGGACGTGACGGCCTCCTCGTCGGTGAGGTAGGTCTCCATCAGCTCGTCGTCGTGGTCGGCGACGGCGTCGATCAGCTGGTGGTGGTACTCCTTGGCCTGCTCGAGGAGCTCGACCGGGATCTCGCCCACGTCCATCTTGATGCCGAGGTCGTCGGGCCAGCTGATCGCGCGCATCTCGACGAGGTCGATCACTCCGCGGAAATGCTCCTCCTGGCCGAGCGGGAGCTGGATCGGCACCGGGTGGGCGCCGAGGCGGTCGATCATCGACTGCACGGCTGCGAAGTAGTCGGCGCCGGTGCGGTCCATCTTGTTGATGAAGGCGATGCGCGGCACCTTGTAGCGGTCGGCCTGCCGCCAGACCGTCTCGGACTGCGGCTCGACGCCTGCGACGGAGTCGAAGACGGCGATCGCGCCGTCCAGGACGCGCAGGCTGCGCTCAACCTCGATCGTAAAGTCCACGTGCCCGGGCGTATCAAGAATGTTGATACGAAAATCGCGCCACGACGCGGTCGTCGCAGCAGAGGTGATCGTGATGCCACGCTCCTGCTCCTGCTCCATCCAGTCCATGACCGCCGCGCCCTCGTGGACCTCGCCCATCTTGTGGGTGCGGCCGGTGTAGTAGAGGATCCGCTCGGTCGTCGTCGTCTTGCCCGCGTCGATGTGGGCCATGATCCCGATGTTCCGGACGTTCTCAAGGACGACCTGTGTCTTCGTCGCAGCCACGGCCGTTACCACCTGTAGTGCGCGAAGGCCTTGTTGGCCTGCGCCATCCGGTAGAGGTCGTCCTTGCGCTTGAAGGCGCCGCCCTGCTGGTTCAGCGCGTCGAGGATCTCGGCGGCGAGCTTGTCGTGCATCTGCTTCTCGCGCCGGTCGCGCGCGAACTGGACGAGCCAGCGCACGGCGAGCGTCCGGGCACGCCGCTGCGGCACCTCGACAGGCACCTGGTAGTTCGCCCCGCCGACCCGGCGAGAACGCACCTCGAGGACGGGCGTGACCGTCTTGATCGCCTGCTCGAGCACCTCGACCGGTGGCTTGCCGGTCTGCTCGCCGACCCGGTCCAGGGCGCGGTAGACGATCGACTCGGCGGTCGACTTCTTGCCGTCCGTCATCACCTTGTTGATCACCTGGGCGACGAGGCGAGAGCTGTGGACGGGATCCGGCTCCAGCGGCCGGGGTTGAATCGTGGCGCGGCGCGGCACTAAGAACCCTTCTTGGCGCCGTACTTCGAGCGTCCCTGGCGCCGCTCGCCGACGCCCGAGGCGTCGAGGCCGCCGCGGATGACCTTGTACCGGAAGCCCGGCAGATCCTTGACGCGGCCGCCGCGCACGAGGACGACCGAATGCTCCTGGAGATTGTGTCCCTCGCCGGGGATGTACGCACCCACCTCCATGCCGTTGGTCAGGCGGACACGCGCAACCTTCCGGAGAGCCGAGTTCGGCTTCTTCGGCGTGGTCGTGTACACGCGCGTGCAGACTCCGCGCTTCTGCGGCGCACCGCGAAGCGCAGGGGTCTTCATCTTCGCCGGCGGCGAGACCCTGCCCTTTCGGACCAGCTGATTTACGGTCGGCATGTACTTCCTTGCTTAGGCGCGGACACAACAAAGGCTGGCGAAGGGGTAGGCCCCTGCCAACCGGAGGACGATAGTAGCGAAGCTGACCCCCCAGCGTCAAACGAGAAAACACGCATGGCTGCACGGGATCACGCCTGCGCGACCGGTATGTTCGTGCGGTTCCGATCGAGCGTTTACCGTTTACAAATCATAGCTTGCAGCCGGGAACCCGATTACAGTGAGAGCGCTCGGCGGTTCTACGGGTATTTGCCGGGCAGGGCGAAGGGTCGGGAAGAGGGAGATGATTGCGAACGCGCTGACGGCTACCACCGTTATCGCCGCGGCAGGCGCGGCGCTGGCGACGCTTGCGCTCGTCTCCGTGGTGGCCCTCGTGCGCTCTCGGCGACGCGGGAAAGGCGGACAGCAACAGGTGCTGGCGCTCGCTTCGGAGATGAGCACCCGCATGGAATCGATGGTGCGCGAGCTCTCGGAGGCGCTCGAGCGCGCGCAGGAGGAGGGTCGGCGTAACCGCTTCCTCGGCGAGCTCGGCGGCTCGATCGACCTCGACGAGGTGCTTTCCCGCACGCTCGAGGCAGGCGGCGCGATCCCGGGCGTGGACGCGGCGCTGGTCTCGATCCAGGGTGAGAGCGAGAGGCCGATCGTCGCCACAATGGGACTCTCGGCCGACGAGGCGCAGCGCCAGGTGATCTCAGGCCCGCCGGACGGCCACGAGGCGCGCGCGATCTCGCTGGTCTACCGGTACCCGGTCGCGTTCGAGGGCCAGGAGCTCGTCCATTCCGGCCTGGCTGTGCCCGTGCCCGGGGAAGCGGGCTCGATCGGCTTCATCGCGATCTACAGCCGCTCGCCGTCGCATCGCTTCGAGGAGGAGATGATCCGCGAGCTCGAGGAGCTCTCCAAACGCGCGGGGCCGGCGATCGAGAACGCGCACCGCTTCAAGGAGGCTCGCAAGCTCGCCGACCTCGACGCGCTGACCGGGCTGCACAACCGCCGCTACTTCCACGAGACGCTCGCGCGGGAGGTGGCGCGCGCGCATCGCTACGGACGGCTGCTGGCGCTGATCGTCTTCGACCTCGACGACTTCAAGGCGATCAACGACCGCATCGGCCACCTTTCCGGCGACGCGGTTCTCGCCGAGACAGCCGAGCGCGTGCGAGAGGCGGTCCGCACAGCCGACATTCCCTGCCGGGTTGGCGGCGACGAGTTCGCCGTCGTGCTCCCAGAGTCATCCACGCACGACGCCGACCAGCTCTACCACCGGCTTCGCGGGGCGGTCTCCTCGCGGCCGGTCGGGCAGGCCGGGCGGCTCCTCGTCTCCGCCGGGATCGCCGAGCTGCAGCCCGACGACGACCCGACGAGCTTCTTCGAGCGGGCAGACGAAGCGCTCTACCGCGCCAAGGAGCTGGGCAAGGGTCAGGTGGTCGAGGCCGAGGCCGAGGCGATCGCGGAGGCCGACGTCGAGGCCTCGGGGAGTCCGGCTAGCCCGCCGACAGGAACGGTAGGTAGTCAGTGAGCGTGACGACGCCCGGCGTCGGAAGGTCGTCGTCGCGGCACGTCGCCTGCTCGACCAGGCCCTTCTGGCGCGCCAGCAGCCACTTGTCGTAGCGCTCTTCCCGGTCGAGCGCCTTCAGCGCCGAGACGAGCGCGGGGCGGACGAGATCGAACGGGAGCGCGCCGAGCGGAACGCCGGGATCGACCGCCCGCACCTCATAGATGCCGGTCATGGTGCGAATCTTCAGCCACTTCTTCCCTTCCGGGATCGAGAAGAGCTGGGGCGGCGAGTTCGAGGCGAGCGCGAAGCCGCGGCGGCGGTTGCCGAGCCAGGGCACCGGCGCCTTCGTCTCGATCAGCCGCGCATCGGTCTCGAGATAGCTGTCGTAGTAGCCCTGGACGTCCTCCGAGGAGGGGTTCGGCACGCGTATGTGCGCCTCGATCTGGGCGCGGCGAAGCTCGTCGGCGATCACGCCGCGGGCGGCGCTCGGGCTGGCGTGCGCCCTCGCCAGCGCCGCGCGGTAGCGCGCGTAGCTGCCGAAGCTGCCGGACACCACGGCCTTCTCCGCCGCGGAGACCTGCTTGGTTTTCACCCGCGCGTAGAGGCTCGAGATCACCCGCGCGAACGCCGCCGTGAACGCCACGTCCTCGTCGCCGGTGACCGGCGTCAGGCCGGCGATCGCGCCCGAGTCCACGTGCTTGCCCAGGAGGGTGCAGCGTGCCCCGGGCGGGAAGACGAGCTGGCCCTGGGTGAGCGAGGCGTTGAAGCCGGCGCCGGCGGCGGCAGGTCCGTCGCAGAGCTTCGCCGAGCGGCCCCAGAGGTAGACGCAGGCTGCGGCGGGCTTGTCCGCGTCGGTCTCGCCCACGCTCCAGACGCCCCAGCCCCACGACCAGACCGAACGCAGATTGAGCTCCTTCGCAACCTGGCGGGCGGCGAGCGCCTGGAGCTTCGTGACCTGGAGCCAGTCGGCCCGCGGCGCCCGCTCCCGGCCGCCCGAGCCCGGAGTCGTGTGAAAGCCGAGCATCAGCCCGAGCTTGCGCGGGGAGATGCCGACGCTCGTGAACTCGGCGATCCGTCGCCGGAAGAGCATCCGTAGCGTCCGGCTTCCCATCACCGGCCCCTGCTTCGCGATCTGCGGCGCCGCGAAGTACGACTCGCGCACGATGTCGGCGTAGTTCGAGACCTGCCGCCACCAGTCGGCCGCCTCGCCGCCCATGTAGGGCACGCTCGGGACGAGCAGCACGGGGTGGGCCCCGCGCGCCGCGAGGGTCTGGACGTAGATCAGGACGTTGCGGCGGTACTGGGCGTTGGTCAGGCTCCAGGGCGTAAGCGTGCTGGTGCCGTTGAGCTCGTTCTCGGCGATCATCGGCTGGGTGCAGCCGCTGGACATCGCGGCCGTGTCGTAGATGCGGTTGGCGCGGTTGATCACCACCCCGGGATCGAACGGCTCGAGCGGGGTCCCGACGCGCCGGGGCAGGTACATGTCCCAGTAGACCGTCTTGGCCCCGAGCGCGCGGAGCTGCGGCGGGTAGATGAAGTTCGCGGCGGCTGCGATCACCCCCGGACGCGCGAACACCTGCCAGAACGGCACGGAGCCGTCGGCGAAATCCACCCAGAGCGTCCCGCGGCCCGAGATCCCGCACGTGCCCGCGTCGGCACGGTGCGGCACAACCGCAAATCCCGCGCAGGCGGCAAGTGCAATGAGAAGAAGCCTCTTCACAACCCGAGGCTCAAACTAGCACCGCTTGAACACGGGGGAACCCCTGGTTCCCCCGTGAGCCCCTTCCTCGCAGGCGTCACCTTCGCTCGACCGGTTCAGGAGCCGGCCTAGCAAGTCGTAGTTCCGATGGCTTGGCCGTCAATGAGCAGGAGCCGGGCAAAGCCCGGCTCCTGCGGCAACTCGCTCGCATCCACGAGCGTTATTCGTCGAGCGGGCTGTCGACTTCGGGGACCTCGTCGGCCTCGGTCGACTCGCGCGGTGCACCTTCGCCTCCGTCGGTCTCCGGCTCTCCGCCGAAGTCGAGGCCTAAGCTCGCCAGATCGATGCCCTCGCCGGCGTCGGAGCCGATCTCCTCGAGCGCGGCCAACAGGGCCTCGCGCTCGTACGTCTCCTTCGGCACCTTCTCGGAAGGCCCGATCTCGATGTTGCGGTACTTCCTGAGTCCGGTGGCGGCCGGGATCAGCTTGCCGATGATCACGTTCTCCTTCAGGCCCAGCAGACGGTCGATCTTCCCTTCGATCGAGGCGTCGGTCAGCACCTTGGTCGTCTCCTGGAAGGAGGCGGCCGAGAGGAACGACTCGGTGGCCAGCGAGGCCTTGGTGATCCCGAGGATCAGCGGCTCGTAGGTCGCCTGCTCCTTCTTGCCCTTCTCCTTCTTGACGCGGACGTTCTCGCGCTCGAGCGCGACGCGGTCGACGAGCTGGCCGGGCAGGAGGTCGGTGTCGCCGGCTTCCTCGACGCGCACCTTCTTCAGCATCTGCCGGATGATCAGCTCGATGTGCTTGTCGTGGATGTCGACGCCCTGCGACTTGTAGACCTTCTGCACCTCGGCGACGATGTACAGCTCGATCGCCGTGGAGCCCTTCAGGCGTAGGAGGTCGGCCGGGTTGATCGAGCCCTCGTGGAGCGCGTCCCCGGGCTCTACCATCTGGCCCTTCTTGACGAGGATCCGCGTGCGGCGCGGCAGCGCGTAGGCCACCGGCTCCAGCGGCTCACCGTTCTCGTCCACCTCGTCGGTGTGGATCGTGATCTTGGGCCCGCGGTCCGTATCCTCGATGTCGACCTTGCCGCCGACCTCGGCGAGCTTGGCCGCACCCTTCGGGTTGCGCGCCTCGAAGATCTCGACGACTCGCGGGAGACCGTGCGTGATGTCGGCACCGGCGACGCCGCCCGTGTGGAAGGTCCGCATCGTCAGCTGCGTGCCCGGTTCACCGATCGACTGCGCGGCGATGATCCCGACCGCGTCGCCGACCTCGCACATCTCGCCGGTGGCGAGGAAGATGCCGTAGCAGGCCTGGCACACGCCGAATTCGCTGCGGCACTTGAGCACCGAGCGGACCGGCACCGCGGCCTCCTCCTCGCCCTCGGAGAACGCCTCCTCGATCTCGTCGAGGAGCGGGCTGGTCACGATCATGCCCTTCTCGGCGATGACCGTCTTGCCCGGCTTGCCGCTCGAGAGCGGCTTGTGCACGTCCTCTGCGAGCGTTCGGCCGAGCAGGCTCTTGTTCAGCCCCTCGGGAACGTGCAGCGGCAGGGCGACGTGGTCCTTGGTCTTGCAGTCGGCGTCACGGATGATCACGTCCTGCGAGACGTCGACCAGGCGCCGGGTCAGGTAGCCCGAGTCGGCCGTGCGCAGCGCCGTGTCGGCGAGGCCCTTGCGGGCGCCGTGGGTCGAGATGAAGTACTCGAGCACCGACAGCCCCTCCATGAAGTTGGCCTTGATCGGGCGCTCGATGATCTCGCCCTTCGGATTGGCCATCAGGCCGCGCATGCCGGCGAGCTGGCGGATCTGCTTGAACGAGCCACGCGCCCCGGAGTTGGCCATCATGAAGATCGGGTTCAGCTCGTAGAGCGTCTTCTCCATCGCCTCGGCGACCTCCTCGGTCGCCTCCGTCCAGAGGTTGACGATCGACTCGTGCCGCTCCTCCTCGGTGATGAGGCCGCGCTCGTAGAGCCCCTCGACGTTGGTGACCTTCTCCTCGTAGCCCGCGAGGATCTCGTCCTTCGAGAGCGGGATGACGATGTCGTTCTTGGAGATCGTGATCCCGGCCTGGGTCGCGTAGCGGAAGCCGAGCGTCTTGATCTTGTCGAGCACGCCCGCGATCACGTGCGCCCCGTAGCGGTCCGCGAGGTCGGAGATGAAGAAGTCCATCTCCTTCTTCGAGAGCGTGCGGTTCAGGAACGGCCGCTCCGCCGGCGCCTCGCCGAACGACTCGAAGAGCGAGCGGTCGACCTCGGCGTCGACGATCACGCGACCGGGGGTGGTCAGCACGATCTCACCGTTGCGCCGGTACTCGATCGGCTGCTGGAGCTTGATCTGCCGGGACTCGACCGCCATCTCGATCTGGTCCTCCGACGAGAAGCGCTGGGGCCTCGGGTCGAGATCCTCAGAGGCCTTCTCGTTCAGGTCGATGTCGGAGTACGTGAGGTAGTAACCCCCGAGGACCATGTCCTGCGTCGGGGTCGTCAGCGGTCGACCGTGAGCGGGCGAGAGGATGTTGTTCGAGGAGAGCATCAGGATGCGCGCCTCGGCCTGAGCCTCTGCGGACAGAGGCAGGTGGACGGCCATCTGGTCGCCGTCGAAGTCGGCGTTGAAGGCGTGGCAGACGAGCGGGTGGACCTGGATCGCCTTGCCCTCGACGAGCACGGGCTCGAACGCCTGGATCCCGAGACGGTGCAGCGTCGGTGCGCGGTTCAGCAGCACCGGATGCTCCGCGATCACCTCCTCGAGCACGTCCCAGACCTCCGGGGCCATCGAGTCGACGTGCTTCTTCGCGGCCTTGATGTTCTGGACCGACTTGCGCTCGACGAGCCGGCTCATGATGAACGGCTTGAAGAGCTCGAGCGCCATCAGCTTCGGCAGGCCGCACTGGTGCAGCTTCAG
>JBBRZN010000061.1:0-9337 GCA_038236705.1 Gaiellales bacterium | reverse complement strand
CGGATCGGGAACGGCGCGAGGAACTCCGCCTCCATCCCCGGACGGACGACGGTGAGCCCACCGGGCTTCCGCCGGTCCGACGCGACCTTGGCAACCACCTTCGACGTTGCGACGCCGAGCGAGCACGAGAGGCTCGTCGCGCCCCGCACCGCCGCCTGCACCGCCTCGGCCACCGCGCGGGCGCGCGCGAAATTCGGCGCCACCTCCCCCACGTCCAGGTAGCCCTCGTCGATGCCGGTCCGCTCGACCGTCGGCACGACCTCCCGCACGGCGTTCCAGACCACCTTCGAATAGTCCGAGTAGAGCCGCTTGCGCGGGGTGACGAAGACTGCCTGCGGGCAGCGGCGCAGGGCCTCCGCGCAGGACATCGCCGAATGGATCCCGTACCTCCGCGCGACGTAGTTGGCCGTCGCCACCACCCCGCGCCCGTGCGGGTCGCCGCCCACCACGAGCGGCTTCTTGCGCAGCTCGGGCGCCTCCAGCTCCTCCACGGCCGCGAAGAAAGCGTCCAGGTCGAGGTGCGCGACGATCACGTCTCGTCTCGGTAGACGGTCCGCATGGGCACGCCCAGCCGTCGCGCGACGAGCGGGATCGTCGCCCCCTGGAAGATGACCGAGAAGGCAACGACGACGAAGACGATCCCGTAGATCCGGTCGGCCCCGCCGACCCCGGCCAGCAGCGCGAAAGCAGCCAGCAGGATCGGCACGGCCCCCTTGAGCCCGCTCCACATCACGAACAGCCGCTCGCCGCGCCGCAGCCGCGCGGGTAGGAGCAGCGGGGCGGTCGCGAGCGGCCGCGCGACGAACGCGAGGATCAGCGCGATCAGGATGGCGTCCCCCCAGACCGGCTCGAGGTTGACCTTGTTCACGCTCAGACCGAGCGCGACGAAGACCACGACCTCGGCGAGGCTCGCGAGCGATGTGTGGAACCGCTCCACGTCGTCCCTGTGTGGGTAGCCGGCATCGCCGATCAGAATCCCGGCCACAAAGACGGCAAGGAACCCGGAGCCGTGGGCGACCGCCGCCGCCCCGTAGATCACCCCGGCCGCGGCGAGGCTCCTAAGCGGATAGAGGGCGGGATTCGCGAGGTGGATTCTCCGGAACGACTCGAGCATGACGATCGCTCCCGCGACGCCGACGGCGAGCCCGACCGACATCTCGACCGCGAACTCCCTGACGACGACCCAGAACGTCGAGTCGGCGTGCGTTGCGAATTCGAGCATCCCGAGCATGAGGGCGATTCCAACGGGGTCGTTGACGCCGGATTCGCCCTCGAGGATCGTTCCGGTGCGCCCGCTCACCTCGCGGTGGCCCAGCACCGAGAACATCACCGCGGGGTCGGTGGGCGCGAGCGCGGCGCCGAGGATCCCCGCCCCGGTCCAGCTGAAGCCGAAGAGGTAGCGGCCGGCCAGGGTCATCAGGCCCGCGGTGGCGAATGTCCCCAGCACGCCCAGCATCGAGATCGGCACGACCGACCTGCGGAAAGGCTTCCAGCCGACGCGCATTCCGCCGTCGAAGAGGATCACAACCAACGCGACGACTGCGACGCGCTCGACGTCCTTGATCGAGAGCTCCCGGCCCAGGCGCGGTACGAAGTGCGCGGCCACGGCGGCGGCGAGCAAAAAGATCGCGGGCGCCGGCACCGGGATCCGCTCGGTCAGCTTGTTCGAGAAGACGGCGAGCGCGAAGACTCCCGAGACGACGAGGACGACCAGGCCGAAGTCGGTGATCTCGCTCATTGGCCCCGAGCCTAGAGCACCGGCTTGCTGTTCTAGAACTCGGCGGCGAGCGCGCGCTGAGCCGCCTCGGCGGCGCCGTCGGCGGCGCGGCGCGCCCGGGCGAGCCGATCGTCGTCCGGACCCGTCGCCAGGTTGACCTCGACGAGCCTCCGTGCAGCCTGAGCGGCGCCGACCGCGAGGCAGGCAGCGGCCGCGGCGTCGGCGCGGGCCGAGCCGTCGGCGCGCTCGGCTGCCTCGGCGGCGAGCAGCGCGGCGTCGGCGGCCGACTCGCCGATCGCGAGCGGTACCTCGGCGGCCTTCGCGAGCGAGCGCGCGAGCCCGGAGTCGCGCCGTTCGAGCGAGGTCAGCGCCGTCTCGTAGGCCAGCGAATCCTGCTCCGCGAGCGCGAGCAGCCGGTCACGCAGTTCGATCGCCTGCGCGCGGGCGCCGGCCGATTCGCTCCAGCCCTCGGAGCGCTTGGCGGTCTTGGCCACGAGCGCGGCGGCCAGCGCGGCGGAGACCGCGGCAACCCAGCCGGACCCTGGCACGGCCTCGCCCGAGGAGATCGCCTCGGCGAGCTCACGGGCAAGCGAGCGTTCAGCCACCTAGAAGAAGAACTGCTTCCACGCCGTCCACCAGTCGTCGGCCCGGGAGACGAGCGTGCGCGCATCCAACAGCTCGACCCCGGAGCGGAACCGGAGCTTCGAGGGCGGGTCGGTCCACTTGTACTCGACCTTGATCTCGCAGGGCTTGCCCGGGTCCCAAGGCTCGACCGCTTTGAGATCCGAGAGCGCCTGCTTCGCGCCGGCCTCGACGAGCTCGCGGGCGCGCGGCGGCGGGAGCAGCCGTGCGCTCTTCACGCCCAGGCCCTGCTTCACCTCGACCGTCGTGAGCCCCTTGCCAAGGAGGTCCGTGCCCTCGTGGCAGGCGGCCCGGTCGCCGGTCACGAGCAGCACGGGGCAACCCCACGTTCCGCAGAGCGCGGCGTTGATCCCGGTCTCGCCGACGAGCGTGTCGTTGAACCAGAGGTTCTGGAAGTCCGGCCCCGAGACCGTGTGGTTGAGCACGCCGTCCCCGGCGCCGGCCCGCGCGTGCATGCCGACGAAGAGCGCCGCATCCACGCCCTGCTCGAGGAACTCGGTGTACTCGGTCCACTCCTCCTGCACAACGTACTCGCAGTCGGGATCGAGCTCTTCCGGCAGCAGCGAGTTGAAGGTGTAGGCCTTGCCGGCGCCGTGGCAGTCCATCACCACGATCTCAGTCGCGCCCGCGGCCTTCGCTCCCCGCACGGCGGCGTTGATCTCCTGCGTGTAGAGCTTGCGCCCCTCCTCGAAGAGCGGCTCGCCCGCGCCGGTCTGCTCAGGTTTGACGATCCCGGCGATGCCTTCCATGTCGCTGATGACGAAGACCTTCACGCTTGTAGCCTCTCATTCGTGGAGACCGGACTCCAGGGGAAGCGCGTGCTCGTCACCGGCGCGTCGGGCGGGATCGGCTCGGCCTGCGCCCGCGCCTTCGCGGCGGAAGGCTGCGAGGTCGTCGTCCACTACCACCGCGGGCGCGATCGAGCAGAGGCGCTTGCCGAGGAGCTCGGCGGCGTGCTTACCGTCGGCGCCGACCTGACCGACGAGGCGGAGGTCGATCGGCTCTTCGAGGCCGCGGGTGAGCTCGACGTGTGCGCTGCGGTCGCCGGCGTCTGGCCCGAAGAGGACGTGCCGGTCCGGCGGCTTCCGCTCGAGCGCTGGGAGGCCACGTTGCGCGCGAATCTGACCACGACCTTTCTGACCGCACGCGGTTTCCTGCGCGGCGTCGAGCGCAGCGGACACGGCAGCCTCGTCCTGGTCGGCTCGACCGCCGGTCTCTTCGGCGAGGCCGGGCACGCCGACTACGCGGCGGCCAAGTCCGGGATCCTGCACGGGCTCCTGCTGAGCCTGAAGAACGAGGTCGTGCGCGTCGCCCCTCGCGCGCGCGTGAACGCTGTTGCGCCCGGCTGGACCGAATCGCCCATGACCCGCGGCTCGCTGACCACGGAGACGCTCGAGCGGGTGACGAGGACGATGGCGCTGGAAAAGGTCGCGCAGCCCGAAGACGTTGCCCGCGTCGTGGTCGTGCTCGCCTCGGACGAGCTCTCAGGCCACGTCACCGGCCAGGTCGTGACCGTCGCAGGCGGAATGGAAGGCCGAGTCGTCCACGGCTGAGGGAACCGAGGTCGAGCCTTTCGTTCCGCTGCGGCGGAACCGCGACTTCATGCTTCTCTGGAGCGGCCAGGTGGTCTCGGCCGTCGGCTCCGAGATCACCTACGTCGCGTACCCGCTGCTCGTGCTGGCGCTGACCCACTCACCGGCGAAGGCCGGGCTGACGGGATTTTGCGTCACGATGCCGTGGCTTCTGTTCACGCTGCCGGCCGGCGCGCTGGTCGACCGCTGGGACCGCAAGCGCGTGATGATCGCGGCGGACGCCGGCCGGGCGCTGGCGCTGGCAAGCGTGGCCGTGGCCCTCTGGCTCGACCGGCTCACGTTCGCACAGATCCTGATCGCCGCGGCGATCGAGGGCACGCTCTTCGTTTTCTTCTTCGTCGGCGAGCGCGCAGCGTTGCGGAACGTGGTCCCCGCCGAGCAGATGACGACCGCGATGGCGCAGAACGAGGCTCGCTTCTTCGGAGCATCGTTGGTCGGCTCGCCGATCGGCGGCGCCCTCTTCGGCCTCGGCCGGTCTGTGCCGTTCATCGTAGACGCGGTCTCATATCTCGCCTCGACCGTGGGGCTGCTGCTGATTCGCAAGCAGTTCCAGGAGGAGCGCACCGCAGCGCGGCGGCCGCTGCACGTCGAGATCGGGGAGGGCTTCGCCTGGCTCTGGCGGCACCGGTTCCTGCGTACGTGCTCGCTCATGCGCAGCGCGAGCCTTCCTGTGACCTTCGCGACGGTCCTCGCGATGATCGTGATCGCCGAGAAGCACGGGGCGTCTTCCGGCCAGGTCGGCGCAATGCTCGGCATCGCGAGCGGCGGCGGCCTGGCCGGCTCGTTCGTCACGCCCGCGATCGTGAGGCGGCTCTCGATCCGCGCGATCGTCGTTGCGAGCCCGTGGCTGCAGGCGCTCGTGCTGCCCTGGCTCGCGTTTCTCACGAACCCTTTCGCGCTGGGTGCCGTGCTCGCGGTGGAGTGGTTCTTCGCGCCTTGCTGGGACTCGGCGGTGGTCGTGTACCGGCTCTCGGTCGTCCCTGACGCGCTCCAGGCGCGAGTGCAGAGCGTGGCCGGCATGCTCGCGATGGCAGGCGCGCCCCTCGGGGCGCTGGCCGGCGGGTTCCTGCTCGAGACGGTCGGCGGGCGAACGACGATCCTGGCGCTGACCGGCTGGACGCTCGCCGTGGCGGTGGTCTCGACCGCGAGCCGTAGCCTCCGCGACGGACCGACCGGTGACAGTCACAGTGACAGTCACCGTCAACGGGCCGGAAAAGCCGACGGCGGGCCGAAGCCCGCCGTCTGAAACTCCGTACGCCGCAGGATGATTGCCGTCAGTCCCCCGGCACGAGGAGTCTCACCAGGAATCGGCAGTTCAACACCCGTGCTTGAGGCTTTTCCTCGGAGACCTAGGCGATGGACCGTGCAGCGTGCAGGACTCGGCCGCAGGCCGAGTGCTCTGCGCGGGCTTCATTTCAAAAGAACTACGGGCGGGCCCGCCGCCCGGGCCCGCCCGAGTCTCCCGTGAAGGAGAGCCGTTGGTGCATCTCCGGAGGGCCCCGCCGCATCGGGCCCGCTCCGTAGATTGGTCGGAGAGGCCCGCCGCATCGGGCCCACTCCCTTCGATGAGCAGCCCCCCACCGCAGCGGGGCGCTCTGTCGTTTGCCTGCTGAGTATCGAGCAGGGACCGTTGCTTGATCCATCCCCCATTAACGGTTGACTGCCTCGGTTCACCTGAGGCGCCGCTGGCGGCGCCGCTTTCAGGACGCGCGGGCTGTGCTCATGCGTCCGTCGGAACTGACCGGTCGAGCCGAATGCGTGATCGCACAGCCGCCCTATGAGTAGAGTCAAACCCGCATGAGCAGCCGATTCCAGGAGCGCCTAGACAGCGGCCCGATCGTGGTCGCCGACGGCGGCATGGGCGTGCTGATCTCGAGCGCCGTGCCGAGGCTCCGCTGTCCCGAGGAGGCGAACATCCGCTCGCCGGAGAGCGTCGTCACCCTGCACACGAGCTTCATCCGCGCCGGCGCCGAGCTGATCGAGACGAACACGTTCGGCGCAAACAGGCGGAAACTGGCGCAGCAGTACCTCGAGGACGAGTTCGAGCGCATCAACAGCGCGGGCGTGAAGCTGGCGCGGGAGGCGCGGGAGGTCTCGGGCCGCGAGGTCTTCATCGCCGGCTCGATCGGCCCCCTTGGCGAGCTCGCCGCGATCCCGCCCGAGCAGCGCGGCGAGATCTTCGCGGAGCAGGCGCTCCTTCTCGACGGGCGCGGCGTGGATCTCTTCATGATCGAGACGTTCTACGAGCTCGACGAGCTGGAGACCGCGATCGAGGCCGTGCGCCGGGTCTCGTCGCTGCCAATCGTGGCGACCCTGACCTTCGACGAGGGCGCGGAGACGCTCGCAGGCGTCAGCGCCGCCGAGGCAGCGCAGCGCCTACGTCCCTTGAACCTTGCCGCGATCGGTGCCAATCACGGCGCGGGACTGCACGCCGCGCTCGCCGCGCTCGAGGCGATGGGCGGTGACGGCGGCCCGCCGCTCGCGGCGCTGCCGAACGTCGGCCTCGCGAGCCTGAGCGGCGGCCGCGTCATCTACCCGCACGCGACGCCCGAGTACTTCGCGGAGTTCGCGGCGCACGCGCGACGACTCGGCGCGCGGCTGATCGGCGGTTGCTGCGGGACGACGCCGCTCGAGATCGCCGCGATCCGCTCCGCGGTCGAGGAGGAGCGCGAGCCGAGCGCGCCGCTCGACGTGCTGGAGCGCGAGCTGCCGGAGCCAAGACTTGCAGGGGGTTCCCAGGAGACGGAGCTCGCGCGCAAGCTGCGCGAGGGCGAGTGGGTCACGTGCGTCGAGCTCGACCCGCCCAAGGGCGGCACCTACGACTCGATGCTCGCGGTCGCGCGAACCTTGAGAGCTTCCGGGGTGGTCGGCTTCGTCGACATCAACGACAACCCGATGGCGCGCGCGCGGGCAAACGCGCTCATGGCCTCGGTGGCGATCGAGCGGGAATGCGGCATCGAGACGATCCCGCACGTAACCCCGCGAGACACCTCGATCATGGGCCTGGAGTCGCAGCTGCTCGGCGCCCACGCGGAGGGCGTCCGCAACATCCTCTCGGTCACCGGCGACCCACCCGAGATCGGCGACTACCCCGGCTCGCGCGGGGTCTACGAGGTGGATTCGATCGGGCTCTCGCAGGTCGTGTCGAAGCTGAACCGGGGCGAGGACTACAACGGCAAGGGCATCGACGCGCCGACCTCGTTCTTCCTCGGGGTCGCGGTGAACCCGTCGGCGGACGACCTCGAGACCGAGGCCGAGCGCTTCCGCGAGAAGATCGCTGCGGGGGCCCAGTTCGCGATGACGCAGGCGCTTTTCGACCTCTCCTACCTCGACCGCTTCGAGGAGCTGATCGGCGGCTGGCCCGTGCCGCTCCTGCTCGGGATCTTCTACGTGCGCAGCTACCAGCTTGCGGTGCGGCTGCACAACGAGGTACCTGGGATCGTTGTGCCCGAGGACGTGCAGCGACGGCTCGACAAAGCCGGCGCCAACGCGGGCGCCGAGGGCCTCGCGCTCGCGCGTGAGCTCTATGCGGAAGCGCGCGAGAAGGTCGCCGGCGTCTACGTGATCCCGCCGTTCAAGCAGCCCGAAGCGGCGCTCGACCTCCTCGACTAGCGGGCGCACGGCCCGGTCGAGACCGGACCGCGCGCGGCGGCCAGGTCGCGCCGAACGATCCACGCCGGGACGCCGTAGCCGCCCGGCCCGCCGAGCCTGGCCGCGAAGACCGTCGCCTCGACGGCTCCCGAAGCGTCCACCGCCGGGCCGCCCGAGTCGCCGTGGCGGACCTGTCCTCCCAGGCTCGTGACCGTGCGCCTGACGGGCCGGCCGTACGCGTCCTCGGCGAAGACCGTCGAGGTGACGCCGATCCTGCCCGCGACCGCGTCCAGCGGGCCGTTCTCCGGGTAGCCGACGATCGCGATCGACGTACCCGGTCGCGGATCGACCAGGCGAAGCGGCTCGAGCTCGAGGCCCGGCACGCGCAGGACGGCGACGTCGTTGTGCGGGTCGAAGAAGGTCGCCTCGGCAGCCAGCGAACCGCCCGAACGCAGCGTGATCCTGGTGTCCTCCTCGCCGGCCACGACGTGCGCGGCGGTCACGACGACTCCAGGCCCCGCGACCCAGCCGCTGCCCTCGACGCCGAGCCCGCAGGCGGTACCGAGGATGCGGACGACGCTCCGCGCAGCGGCATGCACACCCGGCTGCGCGAGGACGCGTGGGTCCGGCGGCTTGGTCGGCACCGGTGGCCCGGCCAGAGTAGGGAACGGGTCGACGCGCCTGAGCGCGTTCAGCAGCGTTCGGGGCGGCACGATCGAGTTCAGGCGCTCAAGCAGCACGGACCGCTGCACCGCGCGGCGCAGCTGCGTCTGCCCCGGCAGCTGAAGCGCCATCGCCCCGAGCACCCATACCACGCCGAGCCCGATCAGCGCACCTGCAACCACGCCGCCGGCCGAATCGACGAGCCGCAAGCCTCGTGCGCGCTCGCGCTGGCGGATGATCGCTCCCACGGTGCTGCCGCCCACCTCGAAGATCACGGCGAGCCCGACGGCCGCGACCAGCGCGACCACTGGTGCGTACGGCGACCTCGCCCCGTGCGCGAGAACGTGCGGAGCCAGCCGCCCCCCGAGGAAGGCGCCGATCAACAGGCCTGCCAGCGAGAAGCTGCTCCACACCAGCCCCTGCGCCGCCCCGCCGAGCGCGGCGAACAGGATGAGGGCGAGCGCCACCCAGTCGACGACGGTCACGAGCGGGTTAGGCTAGTTGCAGTGGACGGCTCGGAGCTGCAGGAGTTCATCGCCGGCTACAACGCGGCCTGGGGCGCGCACGACGTGGACGCGATCGTGGCCATGCACACCGAGGACTCGGTCTTCGAGAACCACGTCACGGGCGACGTCAACGTGGGCCGCGAGGAGATCGGGACGGCGATCGCGGGGATCTTCTCGGTCTTCCCCGACCTCTCGTTCGAGACACGCCGCGCCTACATCCGCGACGACCTGGTCGTCCAGGAGTGGACGGCGCGCGGCACCCACGAGGGCACGATGACGCGCGCGGGGATGGAAGTGCCGCCGACGGGCAAGAAGGTCGAGTACCGCGGCATGGACGTGATCCCGATCCGAGACGGGCTGGTGGCCCGCAAGGATGTGTACTCGGACACGGTTACGCTGCTGCGCCAGCTCGGGTTGACGGAGATCGGCTGACGCTAGACTGTCCCTCGCTCAACGGGGGCGTAGTTCAGTTGGTTAGAACGCCGGCCTGTCACGCCGGAGGTCGCGGGTTCGAGTCCCGTCGCTCCCGTTAGAAAGCCCTGCAAAACGGCATATTGTGTTGCCGGAGTAGTCACCGCTTGATGTCCTTCGGGCAGCAAACGATCGGCTTCGCGGGCGCTGGAGGG
>JBBRZN010000060.1:0-10190 GCA_038236705.1 Gaiellales bacterium | reverse complement strand
CCGCTACGACCGCAGCGACGAGCACGGAGTGCCCGGCGCGGGCACCGTCCACCACGTCGCCTGGGCCTCGCCGACGGAGGAGCACGAGGCCTGGCAGAAGCGCGTCTCCGAGGCGGGCGCCTCTCCGACCCCGGTGATCGACCGCTTCTACTTCCGCTCGATCTACTTCCGCGAGCCGAGCGGCGTGCTCTTCGAGATCGCCACGATCGGCCCCGGCTTCACCGCGGACGAGCCGCTCGAGAGCCTCGGCGAGCACCTCTCGCTGCCGCCCGACTACGAGCAGCTCCGCGACAAGCTCGAGCAGGTGCTGACGCCGCTGCCGGACCCCCGCGCCTCCCGCGCCGGCAAGTGACCCTCGAGCAACGGGTGCGCCCGGCCGCGGGCGAGCCCGAGGGCCTGCTCGTCCTGTTCCACGGCCGCGGCGCCGACGAGCACGACCTCTTTCCGCTGCTCGACTTGCTCGACCCCGAGCGGCGGCTGCTCGGCGTCACTCCGCGCGGCCCGCTCTCGTTGCCGCCCGGCGGGGCCCACTGGTACGCCGTGCAGGAGATCGGCTACCCGGACCCGCGCACGTTCCTGCCGACCTACCAGGCCGTGGTCGAGTGGCTCGAAGGGCTCGCCGAGGAGACGGGCATCGGCCCGGAGCGCACCGTGCTCGGCGGCTTCTCGCAGGGTGCGGTGATGACCTACGCACTCGGTCTCGGCCGGGGCCGCCCGTGCCCGGCGGCGTTGGTGGCTCTCAGCGGCTTCATCCCGACGGTCGAAGGCTTCGAGCTCGACCTCGAGCCCCCGCTACCCCCAGTCGCGATCGGCCACGGCAGCTATGACCCCGTCATCTCGGTCGAATGGAGCCGACGGGCGAAGCAGCTCCTCGAGGAGGCCGGCGCGCGGATGCTGTACCGGGAGTACCCGCTTCCGCATGCGATCGACCCGGCCTTCGTCGCGGAACTGGGGCCGTGGATCGCTTCTGCGCTCTACGAACGCGAGACCGGCGAGCGATAGCCCGGTCGCCTGCGCGCGCGAAAATCGGCGAGCCAGGCCAGCCCGCGGAGGCCCATCCACACCGGCGTCAAGAGCACGTAGAAGACGATGACGGCGAACGCCAGGATCAGCCACCACAGCGCCCAGCGCCAGAGCGGAACACGTTCCTTCGGAATCAGACCGGCGTCTTCTCCTTCGTGCCCGCCTCCGCGCGACGTCGCTCGACGAGCCTGATCACGCGGGCCGCGGTCTCTTCGATCGAGAGGTCGGAGATCTCGATCACCGGGCAGCCGAGACGTCGGTGAATCGTTTCGGCCTCCTCCAGCTCGCCGTAGATCTCCACCAGCTCGGCGTAGGCGCGCTGGTTGCCGCCGAGCCGGCGGGCGCGCTGCTTGCGGATCTCCTGCAGCCGCTCGGCGTCGATCGTCAGACCCACGATCTTCGTCTGGTCGATCTCGAAGAGCGCTGACGGCAGATCGATCCCCTTCACCAGCGGCACGTTCGCGGTCTTGTAGCCGAGGTAGCCGAGGTACATCGAAAGCGGCGTCTTCGAGGTTCGCGAGACGCCGACGAGCACGATGTCGGCCTCGTGCAGGCCTGACCCGACGCCGTCGTCGTACTTGACCGCGAACTCGATCGCCGCCATCCGCTTGAAGTACGACGAGTCGAGCGGCGCCCGAGCGCCCGGGGTCATTTTCGCGGCGACCCCGGTGACCCGCGCCACCGCCTCGATCGGATGGCCGAGCAGGTCGCAGTAGTGGAGCTTGTAGCGGCGGCAAAGAGCGCGCGCGGCATCGCGCAGCTCCGGGTGGACGAGCGTGTAGACGATCACTGCGGGCCGGCCCTTCGCGCGGTTCAGCGCCAAGTGGAGGTCGTCGACGGTCTCGACGCGCGGGTGACGGATCTCCTCGAACTCCTGCTCCGGAAACTGCGCCTCGAGCGCGTGCACGAGGCGCACCGCGGTCTCCCCCGTCGAGTCGGAGATGACGTGGAGCTCGACCGGCTGCTTGGTCATGCGCCGGAGCGTAGCCTCGACCGGAGCGACGAGCACCGATCAGGAGTTCCTGTTTCGTCACAGGCGCGCGACAGACACGTGCGCTCCACCTGGGTAGGCTCGTCGCCATGGCAGGGGGGCGGGTCGGGACCCGCAGGCACACGCGCGACAACAAGAACAGGTGCGCGCGGGAAGCGGCTAACGCGGGATCTGCGAGAAGTCGCCCAGACGGCCGAGCGTGTCGCGGACGTCGAGCAGGAGCCGCAGGCGGTTGGCCCGCACCGCCTGGTCCTCGTCCATCACGAGCACGTCCTTGAAGAAGCGCTCCATCAGCGGCGCCAGGGTCGCGCCCGACTCGAGCGCCTCACGTACGTCGCCGTCGATCGAGACCTCGGCCAGCCCCTCGGCGAGAGCCTGCTCGGCCTCCTCGCGCAGCAGCGAGCGGTCGAGCTCCGGTGCGGCGTCCCCGGCGCTCTTGCCCGCGAGCCGGTGCGCACGGTCGTAGGCCGTGAACACGCCCTCGAAGGCCGGCGACTCGCGCTCGGCGTAGAGCGACTCAGCCAGCCTGGCCACGCTCCCGAGGTCGGCAGCCGCCGAGGCCTGGGCAGCGCGTACGTACTCGACCGGCACATCCAGCAGGCCCTCGAGCCGCTCCTCGATGAACTCGCGCACCTCGTCCGTGAGCAGGCCCCGCGGGATCTCCAGACCTCCCTCGACGGCCAGCCGGTTCAGCCCGATCGCCGCCCGGCGTAGGCCGTACGGGTCACGAGAGCCGGACGGCTTATGGCCGAGCGAGAACGACGTCTCGAGCGTGTCGAGCTTGTCCGCCGCCGCGAGCACCTTGCCCGCTTCGGTTTGCGGGAGCTGCCCGCGCGCGGCGTCCGGGAGGTACTGCTCCTCGATCGCCGCGCTGACCGCCTCGGGGTAGCCGGCCAGGCGCGTGTACTCCGCTCCGATGTAGCCCTCGAGGTCGGGGAACTCGCGCACGAGCTCCGACGCCTGATCGGCTTTCGCCAGGCGCGCTGCCTCCAGCGAGGCCTCGCCGCCGCCGAGCTCGCCGGCCAGCTTGCGCAGACGGTGGGTCTTGTCGGCAAAAGTTCCGGCGCCCTTGAAGAAGGTGATTGCCCCGAGCTGCTCGGCAAGCTCGTCGATCCCGCGCCGCACGTCGCGCTCGAAGGTGAAGCTCGCATCGTCGAGCCTGCCCTCGAGCACGTTCTCGTTCCCGGCGCGCACGAGCTCTCGGTCGCCACCGTTGGCGACGAAGGCGAAGCGGTTCCCGCCGAGCGGGAAGTAGCGCTGGTGCGACTGCATCGCCGTCACGACCACGCGCTCGGGGAGCTGCAGGAAGCGCTCGTCGAAGCTGCCTTCGAGCACGAGCACTTTCTCCACGAGGTAGACGACCTCTTCGAGCACGCCGGCCGGGTCGCTCCAGCCGCCGATCGCGTCGAGCCCGTCGACGATCTGCCGCCGCCGCTCCGCCGCGTCGGGCTCGACGTCGGCCTCTCGGAGCCGGTCCACGTACTCGCCCGCGCTCGGGATCTCGACGGCCCGGTGCGCGAAACGGTGGCCGAAGCTGGTCTCCCCCACCACGGTCTCACCATCGAGCTTCGCGAGCCTCCAGCGCACCGGACGCGCGAACCGGATACCGCTGTCGTCCCAGCGCATCGACTTCGAAAAGGAAAGCCCGCGCACGATTGCGTCCAGTCGATCCGGCAAAACCTCCGACAGCGGCTGCCCGGGTCGCTCGACACCGAGAAAGCCTTCGCGCACCACGAGGTCATCCACCTGCGCGCCGTGTTTCTTGGCGAAGCCCGCCGCCGCCTTCTCGGCAAGCGCCTCCGGCGGCCCTTTGAGCCACTCGGCGGCAGTCTGCTCGGCCATGTCCTCGAAGAGCAGCGCGAGTCGCCGGGGACCGACGAAGACCTCCGCCGGCGTGGCGCCGAGCTCCCGTTCGCTCAGCGCGGGCAGCTGCTCGGCGGCTTCCCTGCACGCGCCGGCCGGGAGCTCCTCGCAGCCGATCTCAAGCAACAGCGTCGGCATCGGGCTCCAGCTCGAGGTAGACCTGCGCGACCTCGCGCGCCAGGTTGCGGACGCGGCCGATGTAGGCGGCGCGCTCGGTCGCCGAGATCGCTCCGCGTGCGTCCAGCAGGTTGAAGGCGTGCGAGGCTTTCAGAACCTGGTCGTAGGCCGGCAGCGGCAGCCGCCGCTCGAGCAGCAGCCGGCACTCGTCCTCGTGCTCGCCGAAGCGGCGGGCGAGGACGTCCACCGGCGCAAGCTCGAAGTTGTAGACCGACCACTGGCGCTCGCTTTCCCGATAGACATCGCCCCAGGTGATCCCCGGTGCCCACTCGAGCTCGAAGGCGCTCCGCTTCCCCTGCAGGAACATCGCCAGCCGCTCTAGCCCATAGGTGATTTCGGCCGGAACGAGCTCGACGTCGAAGCCGCCGAGCTGCTGGAAGTACGTCCACTGTGTGACCTCCATCCCGTCGCACCAGACCTCCCAGCCGAGGCCCCAGGCGCCCAGGGTCGGCTGCTCCCAGTCGTCCTCGACGAGACGGATGTCGTGGCGCCGCAGGTCGATCCCGATCGCCTCCAGCGAGCCAAAGTAGAGGTCGAGCACGTCCTCCGGGGCCGGCTTGATCACGACCTGGTACTGGAAGTAGTGCTGGAAGCGGTACGGGTTCTCTCCGTAACGCCCGTCGAGCGGGCGGATGACGGGCTCGACGTAGCCGGTCTTCCAGGGCTTCGACCCGAGGCTGCGCAGGAACGTCGCGGGGTTCATCGTGCCCGCCGCGAGCTCGGTGTGGTACGGCTGCATGAGCACGCAGCCGTAGTCCGCCCAGTATCCCTCGAGCGCACGAATCGTGTCCTGGAAGGTCGGAGTCGCCAAGGCGCTCAATCCTAAGGAAGAAATAGGCCACCGCTCCCGTCCTGTAGCTGAAGTCCTTTCCGAGGACGCGCCTCCAGAGCGGGCCTCCGGGCCCGCTCTGCGTCTGTTATGCGCTGAGCGTGCGGAGCCGGAAGCCGCCGTGATACTCGTACGAGGCGGTGATCACGCCGAGCGCTTCCCGCGCGCCGCGCGCGGTCACACCGGCCTCGCCCGCCTCGGCGAGCGGGCGCTGGAGCAGACCCTCTATCCCCAGGAGTCCTTCGTGGGAGAGCGGAAGCGCACCGTTGGCGCAGTTCTGACAGACGGCTCCACCTGCGCGGGGCGAGTAGCCGGCGAGCCCGGTGTCGGCGCCGCAGTCGGCGCAGGAGGTCACGTGCGGCAGGTATCCGGACAGCCAGAGCAGCTTCAGCTGGAAGGAGAGGACAAGCGGGTCAATCCTCGCGCCACCGCCGCTCGGCTCGAGCTCGTCGAGAAGGTCGAGGAAACGCGTCAGTGCGCCGAAGGCCCGTTCGTTCGCCTCCTGCTCCGGGAAGAGGCGCAGCATCGCCTCGGCGCCGACGAGGCCGGCGTTCAGGCGGTATGTGTCCTCGCGGGCAGCGTGATGCGAGCCCAGGAGCTGCACCCCGGTGACCGTCTGGAGCTCGCCGCCGCCCTGGTGCAGCATCAACTCGACGTGACTGAGCGGCTCGAGCCGCGCACCGAAGCGCGACCTCGTCTTGCGCACGCCCTTGGCCACCGCTCCGACCCGTCCGCGGTCGAGCGTGTAGAGGTGGAGCACGCGATCCGCCTCGCCGAGACGGAAGGAGCGCAACACCACCGCCTCGGTCTTGTAAGTCCGGCCGGCCACCGCGTTCAAGTGTAGATTCGGGCCAGGTCGGGAATCGCGTGGGAGCTTCCGCCTTTCAACTGCCAATGGCCAGGATTCAGATGTACACGACGCGTTGGTGCGGCTACTGCGTCCGCGCGAAGACGCTGCTGGAGTCGCGTGGGCTCGAGTTCGAGGAGATCTCGCTCGACGATGATCCCGGCTTCCGCCAGCGCCTGCTCGAGCTGACCGGTAATTGGACCGTTCCGCAGATCTTCGTCGACGGGGAGCCGATCGGCGGGTACACAGAGCTCTGGCAGCTCGATCGCAGCGGCGAGCTCGAGAAGCTCGCAGCCTGAGGCGGTTACAACCGCTGACAGTTCGGGCAGTACCAGGTGCCGCGACCGGCGGCCCGGATCTTTTCGATCGGCGTGCCACAGCGGTCGCATGGCTCGCCTTCGCGGCCGTAGGCCTTGAACTCGTCCTGCATGGTTCCGGAGCCGCCGTCGGGTGTGCGGTAGTCGCGGAGGGTCGCACCCTGCCGCTTGATGCCCGCCTTGAGGGCGGTGCGGATGCCGCGATGGAGGGCCTTGAGCTCGACGGGCGCGAGCTCACCGGCCGGACGCTGCGGGTGGATGTGGGCTCGCCAGAGCGCTTCGTCTGCGTAGATGTTCCCGACTCCGGCTAGCCGACGCTGGTCGAGGATCGCCGCCTTGACAGGCGTGCGCCGTCCAGCAAGCGCCTCGGCCAGCCGCCTCGTCGTGAAGCTGCGCTCGAGCGGCTCTCGGCCGACACGGTCGACGAGGTAGGGCTCGAGCTCATGCGGCTCGACGAGGAGCCACGTGCCGAACCGGCGCACGTCGCGGTAGACGACGTCCGATCCGTCGTCTAATCTGACAACGGCCCGCCGATGCGGGTCGGTGTGCGGCAGCCACGCGCCGCTCCCGTGCAGCAGGTTTCCCGTCATGCGGAGGTGAATCAGGAGAACGCGACCCGACTCGAACCGAACAATCAAATACTTGCCACGGCGATCGACGGCGACGATTCGTTCGCCTTCCAGCTCGGCGGCCACTCCGGCGGGGTCGAACGGGCGGGTGAGGCGCGGGTCGTGGATCTCGACGCGCTCCAGGCACCGGCCCACCAGCACCGGCTCGAGCCGTGCTCTGACCGTCTCGACCTCGGGCAGCTCCGGCACGGGGCCAGCCTAGCCGGGCCTCGCCGGGACGCGGCATGATCGAGGCGCCGGTCGGGCTAGGCGATCACATCGAGCACGACCGGCCGGCTCGGCGGGGGCTCGTCGGCGAAGGCGTAGGCAGCCCGTAGCTCGCGCGCGGCCTCGTCGGCGCCCGCTTCGGTGGCGGCGTGGATCTCCGCAAGGGGCTCACCCTTGGCGACACGATCGCCCGGCTTGAGGAGGCAGACGATGCCAACCGAGTGGTCGATGGAGTCGTCCTTGGTGCGGCGTCCTGCCCCGAGATGCAGGGCCGCCTGGCCGACGGCGACCGCACCGAGGTCGCTGACGTAGCCCTCCCGATCCGCGGGTAGCTCCCGGACGACGGGTGCTGTTGGGAGCGCGCTCTCGTCGGGGTCGCCACCCTGGGCGCGAATCCAGCGCTCGTAGGCCTCCAGCGCCGAGCCGTCGGCGATCGCCTGCACGGCGCGAACGCGGCCCTCCTCCTCGTCGATCCCAAGGTCGGAGACCGCGAGCAGCCGCGAGCAGGCTGCGAGGACGAGCTCGAGGAAGTCAGGCGGGCCCTCGCCTCGCACCGTCGCGATTGCCTCGCGAATCTCGAGGGCGTTGCCGACCGCCCGCCCGAGCGGCCGGTTCATGTCGGTCAGCAGGCAGACCACCTCGCGGTCGGCTCGCTGCCCGAGGTCGAGCATCGCCTCGGCAAGCTTTCGGGCGTCCTCGATCGACTTCATGAATGCGCCGTCGCCGACCTTGGCGTCGATGACGATCGCCTCGGCTCCACTCGCGACCTTCTTCGACATGATGCTCGCGGCGATCAGCGAGTAGTTGTCCACGGTCGCGGTCACGTCCCGCAGCGCGTAGAGCTTCTTGTCGGCAGGCACGAGATTCGCGCTCGCGCCGATGATCGCCATGCCCGCCTCCCGCACCTGGGTGACGAACTCCTCGGTCGAGAGTTCGACGCGAAAGCCCGGAATCGACTCGAGCTTGTCGAGCGTGCCCCCGGTGTGGCCGAGGCCGCGGCCGCTCATCTTGGCGAAGGGCACTCCGCAGGCGGCGATGATCGGTCCGACCGCGATCGAGGTCTTGTCCCCCACGCCGCCCGTTGAGTGCTTGTCGACGACCTTGCGGCCCAGCGCGGAGCGGAGGTCGACGGTGTCGCCGGTCGCGATCATCGCCCGTGTCATCGCGTAGGTCTCGGCGCTGGTCAGGCCCCGGAAGTAGATCGCCATGCACAACGCGGCCATCTGGTAGTCCGGCACCTCGTCGCGGGCGTATCCCAGCATCAGCTCATTGAGCTCTTCGGAGGTGAGCTCCCCGCCGTCACGCTTCCGCTGGATCAGCTCGGCCGGGCGGATCATTTCTCGGCCACGAAGACCGCCTGAACAGTCCGCACGCGGAAGGGCTCGGGAACTTCGGGCACGCGTTTTTCGACCGCCGCCGCGAAAAAGCTCGAGTCGATGTACAGCTGGACGGCTGCTCGATCCGGAAACACGAGCGCAGCTTCGACGTCTCGTCTCTCCACCCGCGAGAAGTGCCCACGCAGAACCTCAGCACCGTTTTCCGAGGTGAAGGGGCGAACAGGCCGCGGATAGTCGACTAGCCTCCAAAGGTCGGCCAGGTTCTCTTCACCAAGGGTTGCGGCGACTAAACGACCGCCGGGTCGCAGAACTCGCGCCAGCTCCCGTACGGCAGCCGCGAGGTCCGGCACGTGGTAGAGCATCCAGTTTGCGACAACGCAATCGAACTCGCCCATAGCGAACGGCAGGGCCTGGACGTCCCCCACGCGCGCGTCAACGCCGCGCTCGCGCGCAAGCTCGACCATCCGCGGAGCGAGGTCAATCGCGACGAGATCGGTGTTCAGTTCCTGGGCTACGCGTTCGGCGAACTGCCCCATGCCGCAGCCGACCTCGAGCATCCAGTCCGGGGAGACCTCGGAAACCGCGGCCAGAGCAGTGTCGACGGCATTCGGTCCCTCGAGAAAGCGGGAGATCGTCTCCCTGCGAACGGCGAGGCCTGTCTCGGTCTCGTACTCTCGCCTGACGAGCTCCGGATCGTTGAGCCTCATCGGTCGACAATGGGTTGTCCCGGGATGCCGCGGCGGGGCGCCTTGCCGCCCAGCCAGGCGTTGACCGTCGCCCCGACGTCCGCGAACTCGCCGTCATCGTGGATCCGGCCGGCCGCGTTTCGACCCTGGACGTAGGCGAGCAGGAGCGCGTGCTCACGGGAATGGTCGGTCGAGGGCGTCGTCGGGTCGCAGCCGTGGTCGGAGGTGAGGATCAACAGGTCCTGCGCCCTCAGCGCGTCCAGCAGATCAGGCAGGCGCCGGTCGAAATCCTGCAGGCAGCGATGGAAGTTCACCGGGTCGTTGCGGTGACCCCAGAGCATGTCCGTCTCGACGAGGTTCGTGAAGATCAGCCCGTCGTCCAGCTCCTGGAGCAGCGTCTCGGTTTGCTTGATGCCCTCGACGTTCGACTTCGTCGGGTGGGACTCATCGATGTCGCAACCGGCGAAGATGTCGCCGATCTTCCCGACCCCGTGCACCGGCTTTCCAGCTTCGCGGACGAGCGTCAGGTAGTTCGGCCGGCGCGGCTCGAGCGAGAAGTCGTGCCGGTCCGGTGTCCGCTCGTAGTTGCCCGGCTCGCCCGTGAACGGCCGCGCGATCACCCGCCCCACGCCGTGCTTGCCCGTGAGGATCTCGCGCGCGGCCCCCGAGGCCTCGTAGAGCTCCTCGAGCGGAATCGTGTCCACGTGCGCCGCGATCTGGAAGACCGAGTCGCCGGAGGTGTAGACGATCCACTTGCCGGTGCGCTGGTGCTCCTCGCCGAGCTCCTGGATGATCTCCGTCCCCGAGGCGGGCTTGTTGCCCAGGACGCCGCGTCCGGTCTTGTGCATGAACGGGTCGATCACGTCGTGCGGAAAGCCCTGCGGGTAGAGCGGGAACGGCGTCGCGGTCACGACTCCCATCAGCTCCCAGTGACCCGCCGTGGTGTCTTTGCCCTTCGAGCGCTCGAGCAGGCGGCCGGCCACCGCCGGCGCTCCGGGCTGCGGCGGACAGCCGACGAGCGGCTCGACGTTCCCCAGTCCGAGTGCCTCCATGTTCGGCAGGTCGAGCCCGTTGACCGCCCGCGCGACGTTGCCGAGCGTGTCGGAGGCCTCGTCACCGTAGGCGGCGGCATCCGGAAGCGCTCCCGCGCCCACGGCGTCCAGCACGATCACGCAAGCGCGCGGCACGCGGCTATTCTAGGGCGGGTCATGAATGCCGCCCTCGGATTGCTCGGCCTGATCGTCTATGCCGCCTGCGTGATCGTGCTCGCGGCGGCATGCACGT
>JBBRZN010000059.1:0-10259 GCA_038236705.1 Gaiellales bacterium | reverse complement strand
CGCCGCGGCCCTCGTCGCCGGCTTGCTCGCGGCCCGCGGAACGAGCAAAGACTCGCGTCCGGCGACGACGCATGCGAACGCGAGCGGCCCACCGCTCGAGCTCTCGGGGACCGATCCGGTCACCGGCCGGCACGTCGACCTAGCCTCCTTCGCTGGCAAGCCGATCGTCTTGAACGTCTGGGGCTCGTGGTGCCCAGGCTGCAACGACGAGGCGTCCGACCTGCGCCGGTTCGAGCGCGCGCACCCGGACGTGCAGGTCGTGGGGATCGACCTCAACGACACCTCGAGCGGCGCCCGCGCCTTCTACGAACGCTGGGATCTCGACCATCCGAGCATCGCCGATCCGAAGGGTGAGATCGCGGCGAGCCTCGGCCTGCAGGGAACGCCGACGACCTACTTCCTCAACCGCAAGCACCAGATTGTGACGGAGATCGTGGGCGCGACGAACCTGGCCGGCTTCGAGCAGGGCGCCACCACCGCGACCGCCTCCTCCTGAGGATGCTGCACTTCGGGCCGGGAGCGCTCGTCGTTGCGTTCGCCGCCGGCTTCGTCTCGTTCACCTCGCCCTGCGTGCTGCCGCTGATCCCCGGTTACCTGTCGTTCGTCTCCGGCGTCGGCTTCGACCGGCTAGGCGCGAATCAGCGGCGCGTCGTCACGACGACCGCCTCGTTCGTGCTCGGCTTCGGCGCCATGTTCACGGCGCTCGGCGCGGGAGCGGGGCTGTTCGGCAACGTCCTGCTCGACAACCGGCGTACGCTCGAGATCGTCGCCGGCATCTTCATCGCGCTCGCCGGGATCGTCTACGCCGGCCTCCCGTTGCCGCGAGCGCTACTCGCGGAGCGGCACATCCACGTACGCGGCGAGCGCGGCAGCGCCCTGACCGCGGTCGGCGCCGGGCTCGCCTTCGCCGTCGGCTGGACGCCCTGCCTCGGCCCGACACTCGCGGCCATCCTCACACTCGCAGCCGGCGGCGGCCATCCCGGACAGGGAGCGGTTCTGCTGGCCGTGTACGCGCTCGGCCTCGGCGTCCCCTTCCTGCTCTTCGGACTCGCGTTCACGCGCGCACTCGCGCTCGTACGCGCGCTGCGACGTCATTGGCGCGCCGTCAGCCTCGCCTCCGGAGCGTCGCTCGTCACGTTCGGGATTCTGCTCGCCACCGGCGACCTGATCCGGTTGACGACACGGCTTTCGCGATTCACCGGCCTCAGCATCTAAGGGCGTCGCCGCCGCCCGACGGCACCGCTCTGTCCCGCTCGATGTCAGCATTACGGCGCTTCCGCCCCGAGCGGTTCGCGACCTCCTTCCTCGGCCGTAGGGTTCGTAAACTCGGCCGGATTGCAGGAAACACGTGATTTGCAGGTGGAACCGAAGTTCTGGCACCTCACACCGAACTCCGCTTCCGATTCAGACGCGACGCCGCGAGCCTCTCAATGCGACGGTGGTACCGTTCGTCAGGTGCGCGTGAAAGCCTCTCCCGAGGCGGTCGGGCTCGTCCAAGAGCAGGGGGGAAAGCTGTACGTGTGGGCCAAGAGATCGCGCTGCTGCCACGGCTCGCTCACGTTCCTCGAGACCTCGAACGAGCCTGGCGAGCGGTCGTTCCGCCGTGTCGACGCCGACGGGATCGAGCTCTACCTCGACGAACGGCTCGGCGAGCCGGAGGAGCTCGTGGTCGAAGCGAAAGGGCGTCGCCGCAAGCACGTTCACGCGTACTGGGACGGCTGCGCGTACATCGTCTAGCGCTTGAAGAACGGGCTGGGTTGTCCGCTCTCAGCGCGGATCGAAAGCCGCGCAGGGAGGCGCTGCCCAACTAGCGGCGCGGCGCGCTGACGCAGATCGTCGAGGACTACAAGCCCGAGAACGCGACCGCTACGGCCGCGACCTCGAGGAGATCCGCCGGCAGGCGGCACTAGCGGCGAAGTGCGCCGGCCAACTCGAGGCGATCGCCGCTGCGCTCGAAAGCGGCGAGCTCGAGCGCGGTCGTCAGGTCTCACCGAAGTGGCCTTGGCGTCTGCGTCGAGCGCGGGCAGCGGTCGAGCTCCTCGCTCAGCGCGACCGCGAGCTCGTCGAGCAGCCGTGGTCGCCAGACGACGCCGAGCCCGACGCACCGGCCGCCGATCGCGTCGGCCCGGACGAGGCGGGCCCAGCTGGGGAGGCCGACGGCTCGGGCGAAGACCGTACGCGCGGCGTGAGCGCACCTCTCGAAGCCCCTGCTCAAGAGCCGATTTTCGAAGTGCCTGCGGATTCGCAATCCGCAGGAGCAAGGGTGGCCATGAGCACGCAAACGCTGAGCCGCGACGATCGGCCTGAGAACGACGCGGACGCGGTCGAGCCGAACGAGCCGGAGGCCGCGCCCGGCGAGGGGGGCGCACCCCTACCCCCTGGCAAAGGTTCGGGCGGAGTCCCGTTTCCTCTCGCGCTCCCCAGCGACCCGGCGTGAGCGGCGAGCTCGACCTCCTGCCCACCGGCCCTCTCGAGGAACTGGCCGAGAGAATCGTTGCGAAGCTCGCCTGCACTCGACGCGACGATCCAAGCGAGCAGCTCGAGCCGTGGCGAACGCTCGGATTGCCCGAGGTCGCCGAGCGCCTCGGTCCTCGGAGCGCTGGTGCCGCGAGCGCACGAAGGATGCGGGCGATCCGCTCCCGTTCTTGCGGCTCGGCGACGGCAGCCTGCGCTTCGACGTCGACGACCTGCGGGCCTGGGCTCGCCGCCGGCGCATCCCTGCGACAACCGACGAGGGGGCGCCGAGGCACCGGCTCGCGGCGGTCGGTGAGCGGGAGTGGTGGAAGCGGTGAGACGCTGGCTGTCGGCTGGCAGTCTCATCACGAAGCGGCTCGCACCGCGGGCCTTCGCTGCGCGTGTCGGCCCCTGTGGCCGGGGTCAGCGGCGTGATGGACCAGCGAGACCACATGCCGATCACTCCCGATCACGAGGGCCTGCGCCGGCTGCGGGTGAACGGGAAGGACCGCTACGACCGCGACACTGACGCGATCCGTCTCCAGCTGGCGACGGCGCTCGAGCTCGCCGGGCAACTCGTTGCGATCTTCGAACGGCTCGGCGCCGGCGAGGTACAGCTCGGGCGCGAGAGCTCGCGCCATAGCCGACGGGTTGCGGCCTTGCTGAAGACAGCGCAGGTGCTCGAGAGTTGTGCCGAGCGTGATGCTTGGATGCTTGTCCAGCTCGACGCTGTGGATGAGAACGCCGCGGACGCGGCCGGCGGGTCGAACGAGCCAGAGGCCGTGCCCGACGAGGGGGGCCGGCACCCCACCCCCCGCAGAGGTTCGGAAGGAGTCCCGTTTCCTTTCGCGCCACAGCGGCTCACCTGCTGGACACCTCCAGCCCGACTGAGGGAGCCGAATAGAGTCCGCTTCTGCCGGCCGCGTTTCGTCTCCCGGTGCGCGGTTACAGGACCGCCTTGATGGCGAAGACCAGGACCAGGACCAGGCGCAGGTCGAGAGCGACTGAAGATGCCGACAAGCCCACGAGACTCCCGCGCCGGGCATGGGGTGGCGTCTTAAAGCGAACCTTCCGCGAGTTCCGCCAGGACAACCTGACCGACTGGGCCGCGGCACTGACCTACTACGGGATCCTCTCGATCTTCCCCGCCCTGATCGCCCTCGTCTCGATCCTCGGGCTAATCGGACAGTCGGCCACCAAACCGCTCCTGAACAACCTAGGAGGATTCGCGCCCGGCCCGGCGCACAAGATCCTCGAGAACGCGCTCCATGGCTTGACTCAGAGTCGAGGAGGCGCCGGCGTCATCGCCATGGTCGGCCTCGTCGGCGCTCTTTGGTCTGCTTCCAGCTATGTCGGAGCCTTCATGCGGGCGTCGAACAGCATCTGGGACGTCGAGGAAGGACGACCGATCTGGAAGACGATCCCGCTTCGGCTCGGCATCACCATCGTGATGCTCGTTCTGCTCGCGGTGAGCGCGATCGCGGTGGTCGTGACCGGGCCGTTGGCGGATCAGGTCGGCAAGCTGGTTGGGATTGGCAGCACCGTCGTCACCGTTTGGGACATCGCCAAGTGGCCGGTCTTGATCCTCATCGTCAGCTTGATGTTCTCGATCCTCTACTACGCCTCACCGAACGTTCGCCAGCCGGGCTTTCGGTGGGTGACACCCGGCGGCACCCTTGCGGTCTTCGCCTGGATAGTCGCCTCGGCGGCCTTCGCCATCTATGTGACCAACTTCGGTTCGTACAACAAGACCTATGGCTCGCTAGGCGCCATCATCATCTTGTTGGTCTGGCTTTGGCTATCGAACGTCGCGATCTTGCTCGGTGCGGAGCTGAATGCCGAGGTTGCCCGTGGGCGACAGATCGAAGCCGGCCAGCGACCGGAGCAGGAACCAATCCTGCCCCCGCGTTCAGACCCTTCCTGAGACTCGCCGAACTCCCGCTGCGCGCAAGCGGGATGCGAGTTCATCGTCCTGAGGTACGCCTCCCAGCGCGAGCCGCGCGGCCGCAAAACTGCCTCGACGAGCGGCTTCGCGCTACGGTGCCGCTGTCCGCATCCGATCTGAAAGGGCGAGCTATGAAGAACGGTGGCATCACGATCGGCGGGATCATCGTCATTCTCGGGATCATCCTGATAATCGTCTGGAGCTTCTGGATCGGTCTGATCGTCACGCTGATCGGGCTAATCGCCTTCGGCGGCTTCGCCCGGGGCAAGTGGTATTGACGGTTCTGCGCGCCTGAAGCGCGTTACCTCGCCCAGCTTCTGCGGCCAAGGCGGCTCACCTAGTACGGAGCTGGCGTTGGAGCGCACGTTCGGCGCACTCGATTCGATGCTGAGCGCGTTGGCGGCAAGGTCGTCAAACCCGCGCACACACCTCGTGGGGAGGCTACGGCGGCTACTTCGCCGATCCCTAGGGCCACCTGTGTGAGGTTTCGAGTGTGCACTCAATCTTTCGCTTTCACTGACGGGGCGGGAATCGGGCCGGGCTCGATCCCCGCCGCCTGATCCGGCTCGCGTGCAGTCGCCCGTCGCGTTACGTTCGTCTAGGCGACGCAGAGGACGACCGCGGTGCCATCGTCCTCGAGCGGCTCTCGCCAGCAGTCGGTGACGCCTTGCAGGATGGCCATCGCCGTCGCCGCGGCTGTGGGATTCTCGGCCACCTCTTCGACCGCGCGGCGGATGCCCGCGATCCCAAATGTGCCGCCGCCTTCGATCTTTCGCTCTGTGATCCCGTCGGTTACGAGAATGAGCCTCTCATCCGAGGCGAGTTGACGGTCGGTCGGGGTGAAGGTCCGCTCGTCGTCGCCGACGCCGAGTGCAGGGTGCTCCGGGCCCTCGAGCTGCGAGACGTTCCCTTCGGGGTCAACGAGGTAGGCGTGTGGATGTCCGCAATTGACCCACGTGAAGGTGCTGGTCGCACCTCGCCAGCGCGCGACGAGCGCTGTCACGTGGAACTCCGGATTGCCGAGTCGGCGCACGGTTTCATGCATTGCTGTGAGGGCCTCGCGAAGGTCATCGCCGCTTCTCCGGGCCGCCCGCAGCGCCCCGAGCGCCGAAGCGCCGAGCCCGGCGGCGGTGGGACCCTTTCCGGCGGCGTCGGCGATCGCGAGCCAGGCGCCGTCGCGGTTCTCGACGAAGTCGAACCAGTCGCCGCCCACCTCGTAGGTCGGCAGCAGGCCGCCTGCGAGCTGCGCGCCGGCGATCCGGGCAATTCGCGGCGGGAACAGGTTCTGCTGGATCTCGGCGGCCGGTGTCGTCGGCTTCCGGCGGCGCGCAGCCTCGATGTAGTCCGTGTAGTCGTTCGCGAGCTCGAGTGCGGCGGCGCCTTGCTTGGCGATGTCCTCGAGCGACACGACCGGCGTTCCAATGCAGAGCAAAAGCCCGAGCACCCGCCCGCGCAGCCACAGAGGCTCGGCGACGCAGCCCGGTAGCTGTTCCCGGAGGCGGAGCTGGAAGGCGGGCAGGCCTTCCGGAACGATCTCGGGTCCGAGCGCCGGTGGCGCCTCGAGCTCGTGCGGGAAGTCCTCCGAGCCCGCGAGCCGGATCAGCTGCGAGCCGTCGATGTCGATCACATAGAGCGCGACGGCCACCCCGGCGGCACGCCGCGCCTCCGCCACGAGCTGATCGGGAACGAGGTGCGGCGGTACCTCATCGAGGATACGCGTCACCTCGAGCGTGAGCGGCCGCTCGCGACCGAGTTGGCCGGGCGCGCGGAAGGGCATCGTCGCCACCCGTCCGCTCGGCAACGCTCCGGAAGGAAGCGCTTCGCTCTCACGGTCCTGCAGCGCCCGCTCGAGTGCCTGGCGACTGGGGAAGTGTCGGTAGAGGGTCGAGCGGCCGACGCCTGCGGCAGCGGCGACCTCGATCATGCTCGTGCGCCGATCCCCTGCAAGGGCAGCTGCCGCCTCGAGGATCCGCTGGCGGCTGGCGGCCGCATCGGGGCGCATCCGCGCCTGCTCGTGCGCCGCAACGTCCTGCTCGGGACTGCCTTCGGGCTCGCTCATGCTTAGGCTCACCGTACCCGTCCGACGACGTCTTTGGCCCGATTAGCTGGGGTTTTGTTCCATTTGTCCCGGTTGATTCGCTTTTCCACGTTTCGAGCGGCCGTTTGAGGGGACACCATGTCCCATATGTCCAGCTCGCGCAAGAACGATTCCCGCGTGCGTCCTCGGCGGACGTGCACCCCGAAAGGAGCCTCCTGATGGTGCTCTTCAGCATCCGCAGCAGCGTCGACAACGCCTTCACCGTCTTCTTCGCCTGGTTGCCGCGGCTCGCCGGCGCGCTGCTCGTGCTCGTGCTCGGCTACTTCGTGGCGAAGCTCGTCGCCAAGCTCATTTGGCGTGGGCTCCAGCGGGCCGGGTTCGACCGGGCGCTGCACTCGGGCCAGGGAGGGAACTTCGTCCAGAAGATCACGCAGAGCCCCTCACATCTGATCGGCCGTCTGGCCTTCTGGGCGATCTTGCTCGGCGCGATCTCGCTCGCGGCTGCCGTGCTCGGGATCGCTGCCCTGACCGGCTTCGTCGCCGCGATCTGGTCCTACATCCCAAACGTGATCGCCGCGCTGGCGATCTTTCTGGTCGCGGGAGCGATCTCGGCCGCGGTCGCGGGGCTCGTCGGCAGGGTGATGGGCGAGACGCCGCTCGGGAAGATCGTCGCCACGGCCGTCCCGATCGTCGTGATGTCGATCGCGGTCTTCATGATCCTCGTGCAGCTGAAGATCGCGACCCAGATCGTGACCATCACCTACGCCGCGATCTGGGGTGCAATCGCGCTCGGCTTCGCGCTCGCCTTCGGCCTCGGGGGGCGCGACGTCGCCGCCCGGATGCTCGAGGGCGCCTACTTGAAGGGCCAGGCGAACAAGGAGCAGTACAAGCGCGACTTCGATCAGGGGGTCGCGCGCGCGAAGGAAGAGGCGGCCCGTAAAAAGGAGGAGATGGCCGCCGACTCCTCCACTCAGCCCGGCGCGCGAGTCGTCCCGTCCTAGCGCGCCGTCTCACGTCCTCAAAGACGGGAACAAAGGAGGAATAATGATGGGTCAGACGATGACGGTCGACCGGCTCGCACAGTTGCGGGGCGCCCCGGTATTCGACTCGGCCGGCGACAAGATCGGCAAGGTCGAGGAGATCTTCTACGACTACGAGTCGAACCAGCCGGAATGGATTGGGCTCGGCACAGGCTTCTTCGGCACCAAGCGCGTGCTCGTCCCGGTCCGCGACGCCTCGATCGCAGGCGATGGCGTCTCCGTTCCGTACTCCAAGGACGTCGTCAAGGATGCGCCCGACGTCGACGGCGACGAGATCAGTCCCGAGACCGAACGCGAGCTCTACGCCCACTACTCAGGCGGCGACGCAGACGCGCCCACCGGTCGCGAAGGCACGGTCACCCGCCACGAGGAGGAGTTGCAGGTCGGCAAGCAGTCCGTCGAGGCCGGCCAGGCTCGACTGCGCAAGTGGGTCGAGACCGAATCCGTCGACGTCGACGTCGACCTGAAGCGGGAGACGGCGCGGGTCACGCGCGAGAAGATCGACGAGCCCGTCTCCGACGCCGACATCGGCGAGGACGAGCTCAAGGTGCCGCTCCGCGCGGAACAGCCTGTCGTGGCGAAGCAGACCGTCGCCAAGGAGCGGATCGGCCTCGAGAAGGACGTCGAGACAGAGAAGCAGACGGTCTCCGACGAGGTGCGCAAGGAGCGAGTGGATGTGGAGGGGGGCGAGGACTCCTAGCGACGTCCGCGGGCGAGGGCGGGGTTGCGCCCTCGCCCGGCGTAGCCGGTTTCAACGCCGTTCAGAACGGAGGGAGACGATGGCCAGAGTCGAACGCGAACAAGACAGAGACGCGCCGCGGCCGATCTCGCGCCGCGCCGCCCCGGTTGTCGGCGCGCGACGCATCTTCGGCGGCCTCGACGTGCCCGCCTCGCTCGTGGGAATGCTGACGGCGAGGCTGGTCGCGGGTGCCCTGGGTGGCCTCTGGGGCGAGCGTTACCACCGGCGCGCGGACGCTGCGCTCCTTGGTGCGGAGCGGACTCGAGCGCGAGCGACGACCTAGCAAGTTGTGCCTACCGAAGGTGACCGCAGCGAACTCGTTCGCCACGAAGAGAAGCTTCGGGTCGAGACCAAGATCGACGTCATCGGCTCGGTGCAGGCGCAGAAGCGGGTTGAGGTCGAGAAAATCGGAAAGGACTTTCCGCGTGATGTCGAGCGGGCCGAAGTCGAGCGTGTCGCCGCAGAAGTCGGCGACAGTGGGGAGATCGAGACGCTTGCGGATGGCTCGATCTCGATACCCGTACTCGAGGAAGAACTCGTCGTTAGCAAGCGAACGGTCGTCCGCGAGCGGATCATCATCCGCAAGGAAACGTTCACCGAACAAGAGCGCGTCGAGGCAGAACTACGGCGCGAGCAGGTGGAGGTCGAATTGGTAGATGACGACGGAACGGAGCGACCGCGATGAGTACCGGCGCTGGTCGTGATTCTGCTCGCGGCAGGTCTGGTCTTTCTGAACTACCGGTTTCGCGTCCTGGCGCGTCGCCGGCACTAGGTGAAGCGGGGAACACTACGAAGGAGGGACGGATGCAGATCGACAAGCAAGAGATCATCAAGCTGCTGCGTGAGCGGGGCGACCACGAGAAGGCGAACAAGGCGGAGCAGGAGTTGCCCGACAGCGTCGATCACGAAGAGCACAAGGGACTGCTCGAGAAGATCGGCGTCAATCCGGAGGAGCTTCGGAGCAAGCTGTAATCACGCGGGGCGTTGCGTCGACCGGCGCAGCGCCCCTCAACCCGAAGGAGGCGCAATGGCCAATCCAGCACCCGTCGGAAGCGATGTCTCAGCCGGTACGTACAAGTGCACGAACTGCGGCTACGAGCTCGGCATCCAGTCCGTGCAATCGCTTCCGCCCTGTCCGAAGTGCGAAGGTCCGTACTCGTGGAACGCGCTTAGCGGCGGCGACAGCCCGCAGGATCCGCACCCGGAGGAGAGCTAGCCAGGTCATATGAGGCGATTGACGCTCGGTGCGCTTCTGGGAGCGGCTCTTTCGCTCTTGTTCAAGGCGGCTCAGGTTCGTGGGTCGCTTCCAGGACGTGCACGCTTGCGAGAGGCGCTCGGTACTTCGGGGCTCGGCGAGAGTCAACGCTCGCACCTCGAGTCGCTGACGAAGGAACAGCTGTACGAGCGCGCGCAGGCAGCGGATATTCCGGGCAGGTCGCAGATGACCAAGAATGAGTTGATCGACGCTCTCCTTCGCCGCCGACAAATCGCTGGGACCTAGGGGCTCGCACATGCGGGAAATTCGCTGCCAGCGCGTGGTGAGATCGGTCGCGCGCACCCTCCAGCGTGCCGACGCCGGCGCCGTTTCGTTCGTGGCGGCGCATCGCAGACCCTGGCTCGATCTACCGGCGAAGCTTGCGAGCACGGCGGGCCGAGGAGGTTGCCTCTGGGCAGCGCTGACCAGTGTCTCAGCGCTTCGGACGGCCAGCGGTCCGGCGGGACCCAGCGTCAGAGCTTCGACCGGAGAAGCGTGTGCGCCGTCTCGCGACTGACGCCCGCGATCCGGCACATACCGGCGACGTCGAGCCCGGACGCCCGCCCGGACTTGAGCAGCTCCGCCAGCTCTTCGCGAGCCGCGTCGACCTCCCGTCGCGCCTTCTCCCGGCGCCGGCCCTTTCTCCAGATGCGCTACTTGCGCCGGTCAACGGCCGCCTTGAGAGCGCCCTTGTTCATCTTCGATCGGCCGGGGATCTTGAGTCGCTTGGCCTCTCTGAGCAGTTGCTCCTTTGTCCGCTCCTTACCCTGCGCCATGAGAGCCTCCCT
>JBBRZN010000058.1:0-10470 GCA_038236705.1 Gaiellales bacterium | reverse complement strand
TGCTCGCTGCGAACGGTCTCGCTGTGGCGCAAGCGCTTCTTCGAGCAGCGTCTCGACGGCCTTCGCGACAGACCGCGGCCAGGCCGTCCGCGGCGTTTTCCCCCCGGAAGAAGTGGCGCAGGTGAAGGCGATCGCCTGCGAGCTGCCCCGCCGGCACGGCCTGCCGCTCTCGCGTTACTCGCGCGCTGAGCTGCACCGACTGGTGATCGAGCGTGGCTTCACGGAGGCCTCCGCCTCGACGATCGCTCGCTGGCTCGGGGAGGACGCGCTCAAGCCCTGGCAGCACCGCTCCTGGGTCTTTCCCACCGATCCGGCCTTCCTCGAGAAGGCAGGGCCGGTGCTCGACCTCTACCAAGGGCGATGGGAAGGGAGGCCGCTGCACCCGGGTGAGTTCGTGATCTGCGCCGACGAGAAGCCGTCGATCCAGGCGCGGCGGCGGATCCACCCGCCGCTGCCGCCCTCGCCACGATCGCGCGGGCAACGAGTCGAGCACACCTACCAGCGGCGGGGTGCGCTCACCTACCTTGCCGCGCTCGACATCGGCCGCCGAGGCGGACGGCGCCCGCGTGTGTTTGGCCGCTCGGAGCCCCGAGGAGGGATTGCGTCCTTCGATCGGCTCGTCTGGCAGGTGATGACCAATGAGCCCTACGCGTCCGCGCGCCGCGTGTTCTGGATCGTCGACAACGGCTCCTCGCACCGCGGCCAGAAGTCCGTGCAACGGCTCGAGCGGCGCTGGCCGAATCTTGTCCTCGTCCACCTGCCGGTCCACGCCAGCTGGCTCAACCAGCTTGAGATCTACTTCTCGATCGTCCAGCGCAAAGTGCTCGAGCCGAACGACTTCGCCGACCTTGCAGACGCGGCCCGCAACCTCAACGCCTTCGAACACCATTGGAACGAGATCGCCGAGCCCTTCGACTGGAACTTCACCCGCGACGACCTCGCCGCGCTGATCGCGCGTCTCACAGCGCACGAACCTCAACTCCAACTGGCCGCATGACAGCGAGCGAACTTACGGCCGGGAGCACTAAGAAAGTGAACCGATTGCGCTATGGGGTGAACGCCCTGCCCACCCTCCTGATCTGCGTCGGGTGTCGTCATCTGCGGGAAAGACGACGCGTGCGCGATACGCGGGCGATTCGCGCTGTCAGGCGCGTGCGCGGTCGCGGTCCGCAAGGCGGTATGCGCTACTCGATGAGCTCGGTGCCGACTTCCCTATGCATCGCACGCCACACGGTGAGATGGAGCTCGATCTCCCGCCGCTCCTGCTCGGCGCTGGGTGCGTCCGGCCGCCAGGCCTCGATCGTGTCCTCGTTCACGCGGTTCGGAAGCCCGAGCACTCGAAGTGCTGACGAAGGTCGGGGACGAGCGCAGGGTCGCTGAGTCGCAGGTGCATCGGCCGCGGATGTCACTCTTCGCTGTCGGCGCGGGCTCGCGATGACCCGACTGCTCGAACGAGTGAGCATGGCTAACTGTTCTCCTTCGCTCTCGTCGTCGCGCCTCGATCATCCGCCGTCGAGCCCGCGCTCCTTGCTGGCACATGAGCCGAGAATTTCGATCCTCAGCGCAGGTGTCGCCCTTTGTTGGAACCGCGACACGCCCCCGGTCGGCGATCGCGGATCACCCTGAAAGCGCGAGCGCGTGCTCGACGGCTTCGTCGAGAGTCATCGCGCGGCCCTCCGCGCGGCCGGCCTCGAGCTCCGCGTCGGACAGCGCGAGAATGGTCGTCTCGTATCGGGCACGGGATTCGGCGTCGAGCCTCGCCTCTCCGCTCTCTTCGAGCGCCTCGACGGCGCCCCAGAGGCGGCCGGCCCGCGCTCGGTCTCCCTCGGCGGCCGCCAGGGCCGCCAGAAGCCCGAGGCCGTAGACGAGCGTAGGCGCGTTGCCGAGCTCGTGGGCGAGCGACACGCATTCGCGGCTGAGCACGGCCGACCGGGCGAGGTCGCCCTGCTCCCAAGCCATGCTCGCAAGGTTGTCGAGGAGTCCCGCGTCCCACCACGTGTCGCCGACCTCGCGGGCGAGCTCGAGCGCCTCCTCGGTCTCTGCCTGCTCACGGTTTCCTCGCCGCCACTCGTCGGACGCAACCTTCGACAGCGGGTAGAGCGTGCCCGCCCGGTCGCCGATCTCGCGGAAGAGGGCGACGCTCTCGTCTGCGAGCTCCCTCGCCTTTGCGTAGTCGCCGGCGAGAAAGTACGGCGCGGCGAGCCGGTCGAGTATGCGGGCGACGCCTCGCTTGTCCCCGATGAGCCGGAATAGTTCGAGGGCCTCCTCGAAGAGCACCCTTGCCTGTTCGTAGGCGCCGGTGAAGAAGATGGTGCTTCCCGCCCACATCAGACCGTTCGCACGCACGTCGGCCGCCGCGTCGGGCGCGGCTTCGAGTGCTTCGCTCAGCCAGGCGTATCCCTCTTGATGGGCGCGGATCACCCAGAGTCGGCCGAGAGCGCTGGCGAGTTGCAGCGCGAGCACCGGCTGACCCCCGTCTAGCGCCCAACGCAGCGCCGCGCGGAAGTTGTCGCGCTCCGAATCCAGGCGGTCGAGGGATTCTGGCATGTACCCCTCGCCCCTCACCTCCGCCGCGTCGGCAAGCGCCAGGAAGTGGACGAAGTGCGCTCGGGCGATCGCGTCTCGCTCGCCGCTCTCGGCGAGCCGCTCGAGGCCGAACTCCCTGATCGTCTCGAGCATGCCGAGCCGTCCGCTTGCCCAGCGGCGGACGAGGCTTTGTTCGACGAGCCGCTCGACCACGTCGAGCGACGCCTCGCAGACGGTTCCGGCTGCTTCGAGGTCGAAGCTGCCTGCGAAGACGGCCAGGCGGGCGAAAAGGCGCTGCGCGTCCGGTTCGAGGAGGTCGTAGCTCCACTCGATCGTGGCCCGCAGCGTTTGCTGACGTTCGGGGGCGTCGCGTCGCCCCCCGGTTAGCAGCGGCAGCCGCTGCTCGAGCCGAGCGAGCAGCTCCTTGGGCGCGAGGATGCGGACCCGCGCGGCGGCCAGCTCGATCGCGAGCGCCAGCCCGTCGAGCCGACGGCAGATCTCGGCGACCGAGTCATCGGGCTCGAACGTCGCGAAGATGGCCCGGGCGCGCTCCGTGAACAGACTGACCGCGTCGCTCTCGGGCAGTGGCTCGACCTGATACTCCCACTCGCCCGAGACCCGCAGCACGGCGCGGCTCGTGACGATCAGCTTCAGGTTCGGGCAGCGCTCGAGCAGCTCCCCGACCTCCGGCGCCGCCCCGACGACCTGCTCGAAGTTGTCGAGCAGGAGGAGCATCTGCTTCGCATCGACGTGATCGGAGAGCCCGTCCTTCGCCCCGATCGTGCCGGCGACCGTCGGCAGGACGAGCTCGGCCTCGCTGACGGCCGCGAGCGGCACCCAGAAGACGCCGTCGGGGAAGTCTTCCGCGACCTCTGCGGCGATCTGCAGTGCGAGCCGCGTCTTCCCGCTGCCACCGGCGCCGGTCAGCGTCAGCAGCCGTGCGTGATCCCCGAGCAGGCCGGTTGTCTCCGCAAGCTCGCGCTCGCGGCCGATCAGCGGACTCGGCTGCGCCGGGAGGTTCGTGGCATGCAGGGTTCTGAGTGGCGGAAACTCGTCCTCGCCGAGCTGGAACAGCGGCTGCGGTGCCGACAAGTCCTTGAGCCGGTGCGCGCCGAGCGCGCGCAGCTGGCCAGCGTCGAGCAAGGTGGCCGTCCGCTCGGAGAGGACGACCTGGCCGCCGTGGGCCGCGCCGCAAATGCGGGCCCCGCGATGGACGTCCACGCCGGCGTAGCCCTCCGCCCAGACGATCGGCTCTCCCGTGTGCAGGCCCATGCGGACGCGCAGCGGACCCGAGGCGAGCTCCGCTTGGGCTTCCGCGGCGGCTCGAGCCGCCGCGCGCGCGTCGGCGAAGGCGACGAAAAAGGCGTCTCCCTGCGTGTCGACCTCGACCCCGCCCTGGCGGGCGCAGGCCTCACGCACGATCCGCCGGTGCTCCGCGAGCGCCTCCACGTAGCGCGCGCCCAGCTCCTCGAGCAGCCGCGTCGAGCCCTCGATATCGGTGAAGAGAAACGTGACCGTCCCCGTGGGCAGCTCGCGCACGCCCCACATGATGCGACACGGCCTCGAGTCGCTCCATCGTTCGGCTCCCCCGGACGAAACCACCGCGCTTGCGACCTGCCCCTCGGTCCAATGGCACTCGCCATGGCTGTGGCCGGGAACGCGGCCACCCGGCGGGCGCTCCAAGCCGACGAGGTCTGAGTGCCGCCTGATCCGCCACCGTGACGTGCCTCGAATAGCGTCTGGTCGCCTCCATCCCGAGGCCCACCGACTCCTCCGAGCTGGCCCTCGCCGTCCCTGTCGCAGTTCCCGCAGAACGCGACAGTTTGGAAGCAGTGCACGCGGTCGGCGTGAGCTTCCAGACGCGATTCGAGCGAGTCGAGATCCCGGTGTAGACGACCGCGCTCTGTCAGAGAGCGGCTAGCAGGAGTGCTCGCGATCGTCGCCCGGGGCGCAAACCCGCACGTGAAGGGAGCGAGAGAGCCCGAGCCCGACGACCTCGGCCACGCGCTCCTTCACCTTGGGGGTGATCTTCACGGCGGGCATGTTGCACGGTTTACCTGCATAGGACGAATCCGCGCAAACCCTTGAGCACTCAGGGTTCTCGGCGACGGCTGTGCACGTTTGCATGGCGTGCATGGGCTGCACGACGGAGCACGCACGGCCGTACGACAACCACGGCGGGCGATAACACGGTGACAATAGGAGCCAAAGCGGGGCTCCAGCAAAACCTTGAAGCGGCGTTTTTCACAATTGCGTGTCCACCGCGGTGCGCGGTGAACCTCCGGCCAGACGGCCGCTTACCTGCCCCCGCGCGCCGACGAGCAGGAAGGGACCGGTAGTGAACACAACCTGTGCGGTCGGTGGGCCGGAGCCGCTCATCGCTTAGGTTGACACTCGTGACCGCACCCGTGGAAAGCGCAGCACGTTCTGGGCACCGTGTCGTTGTCGTCGGGGGCGGATTCGGGGGTCTGCAGGCGGTACGGAAGCTGCGCGGCGCGCCCGTCGAGATCACGCTGATCGACCGGCGCAACTTCCACCTGTTCCAGCCGCTCGTCTACCAGGTTGCGACAGGCGCTCTTTCACCCGGCGAGATCGCCTCGCCGCTGCGCGGCATCTTCAAACGCGACAGAAACGTTCGTGTGCTCCTCGGCGAGGTCATTGGTTTCGACCTCGCGGGCCGGCGCGTCCTGCTCGACCGATTGCCGAACGACGGCGGGCCGCGCGACATCCCGTACGACAGCCTGGTCGTCGCCGCTGGATCGAGTTACTCCTACTTCGGCCACGACGAGTGGCGCTCGCTCGCGCCCGACGTCAAGTCGCTCGAGAGCGCCCTCGAGGTCCGACGCCGCATCTTGACGGCATTCGAAGCCGCCGAGTGCGAACCGGACCAAGACCGCCGCTCCGCCTGGCTCACGTTCCTTGTCGTCGGGGCTGGACCCACCGGCGTCGAACTGGCAGGACAGATCGGCGAGATCGCGCGAGACACACTCCGCCGCGACTTCCGCATAATCGACACGCGGGCGACCCGGATTCTGCTCGTCGAGATGGCCGAGCGCATCCTGCCGCAGTTCCCGCCCCGCCTCTCCGAGCGGGCAGCGCGGGCACTGGAGCAGCTCGGCGTGACGCCGCTGCCCGGACGCAAGGTCGCCGACATCGAGGAGGAGTCGGTGACGCTCACGGCCGCGACGGGAGCGACCGAACGCGTAGTGGCGCGAACGGTCGTCTGGGCCGCCGGCGTCGTCGCCTCGAAGTTGGCCGCAGCGCTCGCCGACGAGGCTGGCGCCGGCCTCGACCGCGCCGGGCGGGTGGCGGTCGGCCCGGATTTGACCCTTCCCGGCCACCCCGAGGTGATCGCGCTCGGCGACATGGCGCAGCTGCACGACGCCGACGGCAACCCCGTCTCGCTGCCGGGGCTCGCGCCTGTGGCGATGCAGCAGGGGCGCTATGCCGCCCGCGCGATCCGCGACCGCCTACGCGGACGGCGGCCACGTCCCTTTCACTACCGCGACAAGGGCAACCTGGCGACGATCGGCCGCGCCAAAGCGGTCGCCGACATCAGAGGCCTGCAGCTCAGCGGCCTGCTCGCTTGGCTCACCTGGCTGTTCGTGCACCTCTTCTACCTGATCGGTCTCCAGAATCGGCTCCTCGTCTTCATCCGCTGGACGTTCAGCTTCGTCGCACGCGGCCGCGGCGCCCGGCTGATCACCGCACAGGCAATCCCACCGTCGGCGCCGCCACGGGATAACCATGCCTCCGACCGCCCAACACGCGACGGCCAGCCGTCGCAGTAACGCGCGAGTGTCGTGGTCATGGCCCAAGTCTGCCTGTGCCGATACCCCCGGGCCGAACGGTCGGCATCTGACGCGAAGCGGCGTGCTACTCGAGCAGGCGGCCCTCCGTCTCGACCTCGGGCCTGCCCGCCAGCGCCGCGACTCGCGCAGAGGGAGGCGAGATCGGCTCATGAGTGATGCTCCTGTCAGGCGCCCAGACCAGATTCACCTGCAGACCGGGATCGAGGTCTGGGAAGTCTGAGCGGTTGTGCGCGCCGCGAGTCTCACGCCGCTCCAGCGCACACTCGAGCGTTGCGCGGGCGGCCAGCAGCGAGCCCTGCAGGTCGAATGCGTGAGCGAGGTCGGCGTAGCCGGCGATATCCGGACGCACTTCCATGCTGCGCGCACGCTCGCCGAGCTCCGCGAGACGCGAGAGCCCTTCGCGAAGACCGTCTTCCGAGCGAACGACGCCGGCGCAGGTGGACACGAGGTCGCGCACCGCACGCTGCAACGGCCGTGCGAACTCCTCGCCGCGGCGCGCGAGCAGCTCGTCGACCTCCTCGCGTGCGGAGTCGATCGCCTCACGGCCGCGCACCTGCACGTCGAGGGCAGCCGACCACCGAGCGGCCTCGGCGCCCACGATGCGACCGAAAACGAGGCATTCGGCGAGTGAGTTGCCGCCGAGGCGGTTGGCGCCGTGCACACCGGTTGCGCATTCGCCGACCGCGTAGAGCCCTTCGACGTCTGTGGCGTGTGTCCCGGCGTCGACCAGGATGCCGCCCATCGAGTAGTGCGCGGTCGGTGCCACCTCCATCGGGGTCGTAGTGATGTCGAGCATGGCCAGGTCGACGAACTGCCGGTACATGCGCGGCAGGCGGAGCAGGATGACGTCGCGGTCGAGATGGGAGACGTCGAGCAACACGCCTCCGTGGGCAGTTCCGCGGCCGTCCGCGATCTCGGTGTAGTTGGCCAGAGCCACGCGGTCGCGGGTCGAGAGCTCCAGTCGCTCCGGGTCGTAGCGCTCCATGAAGCGTTCGCCGGCGGCGTTGCGCAGGACTCCGCCCTCGCCGCGCACGGCCTCGGTCACCAGCGTGCCCGCGGACTCCTCCGGAAAGACCATCCCGGTTGGATGGAATTGGACGAACTCCATGTCGCGCAAGCGACAGCCCGCCTCGGCCGCCAGGCGCATCGCGTCGCCGGTGTTCTCGTCGCGCCGTGACGACGAGCGGCGCCAGATGCGCGTGTGGCCACCGGCGGCGAGGACGACGGCGTCGGCGACGATCAGCCAGCGGCTGCCTTCGTCGATGTCGAAGCCGTAGGCGCCGAACACGCGGCCGTCGTGCACGAGCAGGCGGGTGACGTAGACGTCGTCGCGCGTCGCCACGCCGACCTCCGCGGCCCGACTGACGAGCGTCCGCTGGATCTCCCGGCCGGTGTAGTCGCCCGCGAAGCAGGTCCGCCTGTAGCGGTGGGCGCCGAAGAAGCGCTGCGTCAGCCGCCCGTCTTCCTCCCGGGCGAGCCGGGCGCCCCAGCGCAGAAGGTCGTCGATCGCCGCCGGTGCCTCGCGGCACAGCAGCTCGACACTCACCGGGTCGGCCAGCCAGTACGACTCCCGCAGCGTGTCTGCGGCGTGCTGCTCCCAGCTGTCCTCGGAATCCATCGTCGCGAGCGCAGCGTTGATGCCGCCGGCTGCGAGCACGGTGTGCGCGTCGTCGCGGCGGCGCTTGCCCACGCACAGGACTTGCACACCACGCTCCGCGAGCTCGATCGCGGCGCGCAATCCGGCGGCGCCGGTGCCGACGACGAGAACGCTGGTCGCGGTGCGCCGCTCGTCGACATTGATCATGCGCTCACCTCGCTCGTCCGGCCGAGCGTGGCGAAGCCGAACTCCTCCGCGTGGATCCGCTCGCCCGAGACTCCGCGGGCTCTGAGCTGGGAGCGGAGGTTGTCGATCATCGCCGGCGGCCCACAGATGAGAACGTCCGCTGACAGGAGGTCGCCGTGCTCCTTCGCGAGGCGCTCAGCGGTGAGGAAGCCGTCCCTGTCTCGCGGCACGAGGACGACGCGGAAGTCCTCGCGGCTGCTCGCGATCGCCCGGAGCTCGTCGACGAAGTGCGCTTCCTCCTCGCGCTCGACGCAGTAGTAGAAGTCGACCGACGGCCCGTCCCGGTCGTCGAGACTGCGCGCCATGCTCAGGAAGGGCGTGACGCCGATACCTCCGGCCATCCAGATCTGTCTGGGGTTCGGCACGCTCCGATACGAGAACGAGCCGTATGGCCCTTCGACGACGGCCTCGCCCGCCTCCAGCCCGCGCAGCGCCCGCGTGTAGTCGCCGACGGTCACGACGCCTTTTGGAGCGCTCAGGTCCCACCCTCTTTCCTAGACGACACGTCTCGTTGCTCTCTTCGAGGATATCATCGAGACGATACGTCTCGTCTAGTGGTAGGGTGAGGCGCCGTGACTGAGATCGGCTCTCGTCAAGATCCTGCGTCGCTCGAGCGTGGGCGCCGCCGCAGCGAGCGCTCCCACCGGGCGATCGTCTCCGCAACGCAAGAGCTCCTCGTGGAGCGTGGATACCGCGAGCTAACGATCGAGGGAGTCGCCTCCCGGGCGGGCGTTGGCAAGCAGACGATCTACCGCTGGTGGCCGTCGAGGGCCGCGCTCGTGCTCGAGGCGTACCTCGCCGGCTCCAACCCCGTTGCTCCCCCTGCCGACAGCGGCTCGACGTACAAGGACATCCGCGCGCTCCTCGGCTGGCTCATCGCCGTCCTCGCCGAGCCCACCGGCGGACGCGTCGTCGCCGGGCTGCTCGCCGACCTGCAGCACGACCCGGACCTCGCCGAAGGCTTCCGCCACGATGTCGTCCCTGCGCGCCGAAGCGCGATGCTCGCGGCGCTTGAGCGCGGCCGCGAGCGCGGTGACATCCGCGCAGACGCCGACCTCGAGCTCGCCGTCGACACCCTCCACGGCGCCGTCTTCTATCGCCTCCTCTTCAGCGGCGAGCCGCTCGACGCCGACTTCACCGAACGCCTGGCTTGCCAGGTGCTCGATGGGCTCGCCTCCGACCACTGAGCCTCAACTGCAAAAGCCCCGGAAAGCAGCGATCGGGCGATGTCGGCGTCCAGCTGATCGACTTCAACCGGGCCCTCGTGGCTCAACAAGTCGAGCAACTCCATCGAAGCGTCGTGCAAGAGCCGAACCGCGACACGCGGGTACGTGTTCGTGGTTCTCCCTTCGCACGCGGTCCGGCGACACGAGGCGAACGGAGGTGCGCGCCTGCTGCCTCGTCTGCTTCAGGAGACGGGACGCCGACTCTGATTCGCCTCTAGGTTTCCGTTCGTGGATTCGCCGCAGTCGCTGTCTTCCCGATCGGGGTCGGTCCCCGAACCGGTGAGAGAGCTGGCTTCCGTACTTGCCGGCGAAGCTCTGGGCGGCGAACACGCGCAGCGAGTAGCGGTGCGATGCCACCTTGCCGAGACGCAGACGCGGCCGCACCTTCACGGTCACCGCCTGGCTGGACGTGTTCTTCACTTTCACCGTGTAGACGGTGTTCTTGAGCGGCTGCACAACGGCGGTGTACGCGCCACCGGTCGTCGTCTGCACCGTGGTCACCTTGGTTGCCGCGGTCTGCCCGCAGGGCGTCGCGAGCACGTCGACCTTCTCGCCGACCTTCTGATTTGACAGCGTTCCCGTCAGCGTGGCCTTGCCCCCGTAGACGCCGGTCCGCGGCTTCGCAGAGAGAGTCAGCGTCTCCGCGGGCACCTGACCGGTCACGGTGACCGTCCCGCGGAAGGTGTTTCCCTTCACGTTGGGATCGGAGTACGTGGGCGGATTCAACTGGTCGTTGCAACACCTCGTGATGGAGGTGGTGCACGGTGGGTGTTGGCATGCGTCAGCAGGCGATTCGTGCGATGCGTGGCCAGGTGTGGTCGCCTGGCCGGCCGTCGGTCGCGCGGCGTGATGACCGGGTTCGGTTCTGGCAGTCGATTGCCTCCGGGGCGTCGAGTGAGGATGCTGCTGCTGCGGCCGGGGTGTCGCAGGCGGTCGGGTCAAGGTGGTTTCGGCAGGCTGGCGGGATGCCGCCGATCTCGTTGGCTCCGGTGTCGGAGCGTTATCTGTCGTTCGCCGAGCGGGAAGAGATCGCGATCCTGTATGCCCAGCAGCTCGGGGTGCG
>JBBRZN010000057.1:0-10588 GCA_038236705.1 Gaiellales bacterium | reverse complement strand
TGCTCGAGGATGCTCTGCCGGTTGTCGGCCACGCTGTCGATCCGTTGCCCTGCCTCGTGGGCGGAGATCGAGCAGTTGACCCCGGCCTCGAGTGCGCTGCCGATCTCGTCCCGCCCCGCCGCTGACTGCTCGAGCACGTTCTCGATTCGATTGACAAACGTCTGGAGCCTCGCGGTGTCGGCGCTCGACCCGCCGTCCGACCCAGTCAGCGCGACCACGGCGGCGGTCATTCCGAGAGCGGCAATAGCGGTTACGGCGGCGATTAAGAGGTTGCGGCGCCCGCCGAGGCTCCGGTCGCGCGTTGTGACGACCGTCCCTTCGAGCTCGAAGCCGGACTTCGTGGGGGCGGGAGTCAGAGGTGCGACTCGGGTCGCATCGGCCGCGGACGCAGTTGGCTCGGCAAGCGTCTTTTCGAAGGCGGAGGCAAGCGCACCCGCCGTCGGGTACCGATCATCCGGGTTCTTCGCCATTGCGGTGGCGATGACTCCGTCAAGCGATCTCGGCAGATCAGGGCGGAGGGTCGACGGTGCCGGTGGTTGATCGAGGAGGTGCGCTTGGAGCGTGGCAAACTCGGTCTCTCGCTTGTACGGCGCCTGTCCGGCGAGGCAGTGAAAGAGGACACAACCGAGGGAGTAGACATCCGCGCGACCGTCGAGGGGTTGACCCTGCACCTGCTCGGGGCTGCAGTACTCGACGGTGCCGAGGAACATGCCCGTCCGGGTCATCCCCGGGGAGCTCGTGCGCTTCGCGAGGCCGAAGTCGCAGAGGTAGGCGTGCTCGTTCGCCTCGGCGACGAGGATGTTTGCCGGCTTGACGTCGCGATGGACCAGGCTGGCCTGGTGCGCGCAGTCGAGCGCGCCGCCGATCTGCTTGGCGATCGACAGTGTCTCCACCGGTGGCAGCGCTCCCCGCGCTCTGAGCAGTGCTTGCAGGCTACGTCCGATGACGTAGCGCATGGCTAGGTAGAGAAGGCCGTCGAACTCGTCGGCGTCGTAGATCGGGATCACGTTCGGATGGTCGAGCGATGCTGCGAGCTGGGACTCGCGGAGAAACCGCTCACGAAACTCGGCGTCCAGCGCGAGCTCCGGCGTGATCACCTTGAGGGCAACCTTGCGCGTGAGGCGCTCGTGGGTCGCGAGGTAGACCGCGCCCATCCCGCCGCGGCCGAGCAGCGACTCGATGATGTATCCGCCGAAAACCTCGCCGACCCCGGGGGCCAGACGATCAGGCATGAGGTTGCGGGCACGTCCGCACGCGGTACCCGAGCCGGCGCTCGTTTTCGATCAGATGCCCGGCATTGAAGGGCTCCAGCTTCCGACGTAGCTCCCAGACGAGCCTCGCCAGCTCGACCCGGCTGTGCATGGGCTCGTCCGCCCACACAGCGTGCATCAGCTCGTCGTGCGTGCAGAGCGTGGGCGAGCCCCCGGCGGCGGCGTTTCGCTCGACCATGTAGCGCACGAGTTGGTGCGCCTGGGCGCGATCCGCGACGCCGAGGACATAGGCGCGACGCCGCTGGCCGCGCGCATCGTGAACGTCAAGCCGTCGCGCATCGGTAGCCTGCGCCGGCTGTTCGACGTCTACGCACGCTGCGCGCGGGAGCGGCGACCGATGTACGGCGGCGGCATGGGCGAGCTAGGCGTGGGCCGCGGGCAGATCGAGCTGCTCGCCGCACTGTTCCACGCCGACGCGCCCAACGACGTGGCGCCGAGCGCCTACAACGAGGACGACCCGCCGGGCGGCCTGCAGGCCAGCCCGCTGGCGCCGCGCCCCGAGGCTACCGGCTTTCGCTGGGCGGCGTAGACGCGCATCGGGGAAGGCGATGCGGAACTTGAAAAGCTCCATAAACGGCTCCACACCTACCGCACGTTCGATCCAGAGCAAGTCGACCTGAACACAAAAGCCCCGACGTGCGGGTCTTTTGCAGAGCCCTCTGACGGACTCGAACCCTCGACCCCCTCCTTACCATTCAGGTTCCAGCGAGGAAAGTGCGGGCACGCGCGGGTCGCCGCGGGCACGAAAGCCCCGCAAACCAAAGGGATCTAGCGAGGAGACATGACCCGCGCGTGGACGCGCGTGGTCGGGATTACGTTCCCTCCATGTTCCCTTGACGAGAGGTTGAGCCGCCGGAGCAACCCGATGGCGGAGGCTGATCACCGCGATGAACCTGTGAGCGTGCGCCACTGGGCACCAGCTAGCCCGGTTCGATCCCGGTTCGGTTCACCACGACCCTTCCAACGGCCGCAGCTTCCATTCCTGCCCGGCACCACTCTCCGCAAAGCGATCTACGTAAGAACGCGCGAGCCCGCTCGGTGAGACTGGGTCACAATGGCGCGATGAACGCCTGCATCGCCTGTGGCACCGTTCTTCCCGAGGCCGCGCGCTTCTGCCCGGCGTGCGCGGCGCCCGTGGAGGCGAAGCCGGACGAACGCGAACGGAAGCTTGCGACGATCGTCTTCGCCGACCTCGTCGGCTCGACCGCGCTCGGCGGCTCGCAGGACCCCGAGCGGACGCGGGCGTTGCTCGAACGCTTCTACGACGCCATGGCCGGGGAGATCAGTACCGCCGGCGGGACAGTCGAGAAGTTCGCCGGAGACGCCGTGATGGCGGTGTTTGGCGCCCCAGCATCACTCGAGGATCACGCCGAGCGGGCGTTGCACGTGGCGCTGGCGATGCAGCGGCGCCTGCGCGAGCTCTTCGGCGAGACGCTCGCGTTGCGCATCGGCGTCAACACGGGCGAGGTCGTTGTCGGCAAGCCGCGCGAAGGCAGCTCCTTCGTGACCGGCGATCCGGTCAACGTGGCGGCGCGGCTGGAGCAGGCCGCCGAACGGGGCGAGGTGCTAGTCGGTGAGCGCACGGTCGCGACCGCGCGCGGTGCGTTCGAGTTTGGCGAGCCTCGGACGATCGAGGCGAAAGGGAAGCCGGAGGGGGTCGGGTGCCGGCCCCTCGTGCGCGCGCTCTCGCTGATGCGCCCCCGTGGCGTCGGGGGCCTTCGCCGCGCTTTCGTCGGGCGCGACGAAGAGATGCGCATGCTCGAGCGCGTCTACGAAGAGGTCATCGAGGAGCGGCAGGCGCAGCTCGTGACCATTCTCGGGGACGCGGGCGTCGGCAAGACGAGACTCCTGCGCGAGTTCTGGGATCGCCTCGGCGGCCGCTCGCCGGAGACTCTGCGGCGTACCGGACGCTGCCTTTCGTACGGCCAGGGCATCACCTACTGGCCCCTCGGCGAGGTGCTGAAGGAGCATCTCGGCATCCTCGACAGCGACCCGCCGGCGGTCGCGCTCGAGCGGCTCGGATCCCGCGAGATCCTGGGGCTGACGCTCGGGCTCGACGTGGCTCAGGGGCTCCACCCGCTCGCCGCGCGCGATCGCTTCCAGGACGCCTGGGTCGAGTTCCTCGAGGAGGTCGTCACGGAGCGGCCTACCGTCATGCTGATCGAGGACGTCCACTGGGCCGAGGAGCAGCTGCTCGATCTTCTGGAACGCCTCGTGCGCGACACGCGGGGACCGCTGCTTCTGGTCGCGACCGCGCGGGCCGAGTTGCTCGAGCAGCGACCCGGCTGGGGCGCACGCGTCCGCGGCACCAGCATGGCGCTCGAGGCGCTCTCGCCGGAGGACGCGGTCCGGATGCTCGACGAGCTGCTGGGCGGAACGCTCCCGCGCGGGCTAGGAGAGGTCGTCGTCGAGCGCGCGGAAGGAAACCCGTTCTTCGTCGAGGAAATCCTGGCGACCCTGATCGATCGGCAGCTGCTCGAGCGGGCGAACGGCTCCTGGCGGATGGTGGAGCTGCCCTCCGACTTCGCCGTTCCAGACACCGTCCAGGCGGTCGTCGCGGCGCGAGTCGACCTGCTCGATCCGGCGGAGAAGCAGGCGCTGCAGGCCGCCTCCGTGATCGGCCGGATCTTCTGGGCGGGTCCGGTCTACGAGCTCGTCCAGGAGGCTGAGCCGGATCTGCAGGTGCTCGAGGAGCGCGACTTCATCCACCGTCGTGCGGGCTCGTCGATCGCGGGTGACCGCGAATACGCGATCAAGCACGCGCTGACGCGCGAGGTCGCCTACGGCGGCCTGACGAGGGCCCGTCGCGCGCGGCTGCACGCCGCCTTTGCTCGGTGGCTCGATCGGACCGGCGAGGGACGGGACGAGTACGCGCCCCTTCTCGCCCACCACTACGCGGAGGCGGTCCGGCCGGACGATGTCGATCTGGCGTGGGCGGGTGAAGAAAGCGAGCTCGCCGAGCTGCGAGCACGGGCGCTCACACGGCTTCGCCGCGCTGCCGAGCTCGCCATCGGCCGTTTCGAGATCGACGACGGCCTCGCGCTGCTCCACCGGGCTCTCGACCTCGAGCCGGACGAGGCCGAACGGGTTGCGCTGTGGCGGGAGGTCGGACGCGCAAACGTCCTCAAGTTCGACGGCGAGGCCTTCTGGACCGCGATGCAGAAGTCGCTGGAGGGCAGCGACCGGACGACCGCCGCCGACATCTACAGCGAGCTCGCCTTCCACACGGCTACGCGCCAAGCGATGTGGAAGCGCCGGCCGGACCCTGAGCTGATCAGAGGGTGGATCGAACAGGCGCTCGAGCTCTCCGAGCCGGACACGCCGGCCCGGGCCAGGGCGTTGATCGCGCGTGCCTCCTCCGACCCTGAGAGGTTCGGTGAGGCGGCCCGAGAGGCGGGCGAGCTCGCCGAGCGCCTGGGCGACATCGAGCTGCGCTCATGGGCTTGGGGGGCCAGCTCGGTAGCGGCCGACTCGCGCGGCGACTACGACGAGGGATTCGCTTGGAACCGGCGGCGCATGGAGCTCTTGCCGCAATTAACCGATCCCGATCACGTTGCGTTGATCTACTACTCTGGCTCCGCCGCGTGCCTCAAGACCGGCCGCTTCGACGAGGCCCGCCGAGACTCGGAGGCGCATGACGAGCTGACGAGGCGCCTCACGCCGCATCATCGACTGCACGCCGTTGCGGTGTTGATCGATGTCGAGCTGGCCGCCGGCTGCTGGGAGAGGGTCCGCGACCTGACGTCGCGTGCGGAGGCGGCGGTCGCCGCCAACATCGCAACGCCTTGCGCGTTGGACGTGTGGTCGCTGCTCGGGTGTGCCCTCGCCAACGTCCGGCTCGGCAACGAGCAAGAAGCGCGGCGCATCGAGCGGAGCGCTAAGGATCTGGGGATGGAGGGCTACAACGCGTTTTTCGACCCCATGCGCATCGAGATCTCACTTGCGCGAGGCGAGCTGCCCGAGGTCGAACGGAGGCTCAGCGAGTGGAGTCCTGAAGGGTTTCTGGATGTCGAGGGGCTCGTCGCGCAGCTCAACGCGCTCGTCGCCCTCGAGCGACGCGCTGAGATCGAGGAAAAGGCGCCGGCGATCTTGAAGCCGAAGACCTACCTCGAGCCGTTCGCCCTTCGAGCGCTGGGCTTCGCGCGCGCGGACGACGGGCTAATCGAGCAAGCGGTCAAGCGGTTCGAGGAGATGGGCTTCGGCTGGCATGCGGCGGAGACGAGGAAGCTCCTCGTCCAGGCCTGAGACTCGCTCGCCTTCTACTAACTTTCTAAGTCGCACAGCACGCAAGGACGGCCCGTCCTGTGGGGTGTCAAATTCGGTGGCGTTCCCGAAAAAAATGCGGATTTACAGGTGGGACCCGATTTTTGGCACCCCACACGCCGACGTGACGAAAAGCGGCCGCGCCCTTTGACTATCGACGCCTGGCCTGAGATAAAGGCTCCCTGGATCTCTCGGGTCGAAAGGAGCCGATATGGCCACAGTCGAGGTCAAGAGTTTGGACTCGCCGGATGAGACGAGGCCGTTTGCTGATAAGGGGCAGGCTGAGGTCATCAACATCGGAGGCGGAACGGTGCTGCGCGGGACGTTCGAGCCCGGGTGGCGCTGGTCTGAGCACGTGAAGCCGCTCGCCGGGACCGAGAGCTGCCAGTCTCCCCACTTCTTGTACGCCTTGTCGGGTCGGATGGGCGTAGCTATGGATGACGGGACCGAGGTTGAGATTGGTCCGGGCGACGTGGCTCGGATCGAACCCGGGCACGATGCCTGGGTCGTCGGTGACGAGCCGTGCATCGCAGTCGACTTCGGGCCCTCGCCGGCGTACGCGAAGCAGCAGTAGCGACAGCCGAACCGGAACCGGAGAGGCCGACTTCATCCCATCGCGGCCTCGGATCGCGTCTCGCGGCGAGGAGCTCTCGCGTCGGTTCGACTCCTGCGCCGCTCCAGTCGTCCGCGCGATCCTGAGGCCGGGCGGCCAAGCGCGCCCCGCCCCGTTTGCAGGTCTTCGTTTTGTTACGGGGGAACGATTCGCGCGAGCTCTTCGAATTTAATCCGTCCTCGTCCGGCCGGCCCCCAGGACTCGGCCGCTACGCTCTGGAACCCGTGAAGCAACCGCCGTACGCTGGAGGTATGCAGGCGGAGAGGTCCCTTCCGACGGGAACGGTCAGCCTCCTCTTCACGGACATCGAGGGATCCACGCGTCTGCTCCAGACTCTCGGCGAGCGCTATGGAGAGGCCCTTGCCGAGCACCGACGCCTGCTCCGCGCAGCGTTTCGCGATCATCACGGCTGTGAGGTAGATACTCAGGGTGACGCGTTCTTCTATGCCTTTCCGCGTGCCCAAGACGCGGTCGCCGGCGCGGTAGCGGCACAGCAGGCGCTCGCATCACACGCTTGGCCGGAGGGCTTGCCACTCCGCGCGCGGATGGGTATCCACACCGGCGAGCCGACCGCGACGGGAGAGGGGTACGTAGGGATCGACGTCCACCGGGCCGCACGCGTCATGTCCGCGGGCCACGGCGGACAAGTCCTGCTTACCCAGTCAACGAGGGATCTTCTTGCCGAAGAGCTCGACGCGGTGAGCCTGCGCGACCTCGGCGAGCACCGCCTCACGGACCTCACTCACCCGCAACGGCTCTACCAGCTCCGGATTCCGGGGCTCGAGAACAACTTCCCGGCCCTGAAGACGCTCGAAGCGCGGCCCACGAATCTGCCGATTCAACCGACGCCGCTGATCGGACGCGAGCAGCAGGTGACGGAGGCCGTAACCCTCGTGCGGCGAGAGGGCATTCGGCTGGTCACGCTCACAGGAGCCGGTGGCACAGGCAAGACGCGCCTCTCGCTCCAGGTGGCGGCGGAGCTGGTCGCGGATTTCGAGGACGGGGTCTTCTTCGTCGACCTGGCCGCGATCACCGATCCACACCTCCTCGTCCCGACGGTCGCCCAGACGCTTTCGGTGCGGGAAAAGCCCGGCCAGTCGCTCTCCGAGACGTTGAAGGACTACCTGCGTGACAAGCACCTCCTGCTTGTCCTCGACAACTTCGAGCAGCTCCTCGATGCCGGCCCGGCCGTGAGCGCGCTTCTCGCCGGGGCACCGAATCTGAAGGCGCTCGTCACGAGCCGCGCGCCGCTTCACCTCTCGGGCGAGCACGAATATTCCGTGCCACCGCTCGCCGTTCCCGACCTAGACGCGTCTGAGCCGCCGGCGACGCTCGCGGCGTACGAGGCGGTGCAGCTCTTCCTCGAGCGCGCGCAGGCGGTGAAGCCCGAGTTCGAGCTGACGAGCGAGAACGCCTCAGCGATCGCGGAGATCTGTGCCCGGCTCGACGGCCTTCCGCTTGCGATCGAGCTCGGCGCCGCGAGGTTGCGAATACTGAGTCCACAGGCTCTCCTCGTGCGACTCAGCCAGCGGCTCGCGCTGCTGACCGGGGGCGCGCGCGATGCCCCTGCCCGCCAACGGACCCTTCGCGACACGATCGAGTGGAGCTACGGCCTTCTCAGCGCGAGCGAGCAACGGCTCTTCGCCCGCCTCTCGGTTTTCCTGGGCGGCCGCACGATCGAGGCTGCAGAGGCCGTGTGCGACCCTGTCGCTGAGCTCAACGTGGCCGTCTTCGACGGCGTCGCTTCGCTCGTCGAGAAGAGCCTTCTCCGCCAGGACGAGGGGCCGCCGGGCGAGCCGCGCTTTTTCATGCTGGAGACGATCAGGGAGTACGCCCTCGACCGGCTGGAACGAAGCGGGGAAGGAGAGCTCCTTCGACAGCGGCACGCGCACTACTTCGTCGTGCTCGCGGAGGAAGCCGAACCGGAGATCCTCGGGGCAGATCAGATCAGGTGGCTCGAGCGGCTCGAGGCCGAGCGCGACAACTTCCGGGCCGCTCTTGGCTGGTCGCTCGAGCGGGGCGACACCGAGCGCGCGCTTCGCCTCATCGGCTCGCTTAGGCGAGCGTGGGTGGCGCGGGGCTACCTGAGCGAGACCCGGAAGTGGCTCGAGGCGGCATTCGAGCAGAGCGCGGCCGCCCCTCCGCAGGTAGAGGCGAAGGCGCTGTACGGGCTCGGCCGCGTTGCGCTTGTCGAAGGAGCCTACGAGCAGGCGATCCCGTCGCTCGAGCAGAGCGCGCGCCTCTTCCGCGAGCTGGGCGAAGCTGAAGGTCTCGTCTTCTCGCTCGCCGACCTCGGTTTCATCGCGACCGCGCAGGGGCGGCACGAGGACGCCCAACGGTTCGCCGACGAGAGCCTCGTGGAAGCAATGGCCGCCGGGAACGAGAGCACGATCGCCGCCGCGCTTCACAGCCTCGCCTGCACGAAGCTCGACGCGGGCGAGTATGGGGAGGCTCGCACCCTCTTCCAGCAGAGCCTCGCCTTGCGGCGCAAGCTCGGCGACAAGCGCAACATGGCCAACTCCCTCTGCTACCTCGGCTCGGTCGCGCTGCTCGAGGGGGACTACGACAGTGCGACGGCGCTCCTCGACGAGAGCCTCGCTCTCGGTCGGGAGCTCGGGAACCTGTTGATCGTCTCTGCGGCGCTCGCGAACGAGAGCCTCGTGGCGCTCGCGGCCGGAGACGCCGAACGTGCAGCGGCGCTCTGCATCGAGGGTCTTTTGCTCTCGCACGAGCTCGGCGACAAGCGAACGACCGTGGAGTGCCTGCATGCGCTCGCCGGCATCGCCGCGGTACAAGGGGAGCCACTCCGGGCTGCCCTCCTCTCCGGCGCAGCAGAGAGCCTGCATGCTGCGATCAAGGCGCCCCCGTCCCCGGCCGCGCGGAAAGTGGGCGAGCGCTTCCTAGCGATTGCGCGCGCCGCCGTCGACGATGAGTCCTTCGAAGCCACTTGCGCACAAGGGCGGCAGATCAATTCCGACGCGGCCGTCGCATACGCATTGGAGAACAGGCACGTGCTTCGGCCGGGCGAGTAAGGGCTACGCGCCCACCCGTCTGTGACAAGGGTGGTCGTTGCCCGAGTGGAGAACAGGGTTCCGAATGTGGGGGAAGCTGCTGGGGGAGGGCACCCATGGCGCGGAAACGGCATAGCCATGCGGTTTTAGCGCAGGCAGAACGGCTGGATCGCACTCCGGAGATCGCCGGTTCCGGATGCCGACACGAGTCGGGCGAGCTCGCTTAGTGGAATCACGAGGGCTTCTGGCCGGCCGCGTCGAGGTAGCCGAGATACGGAACCGCGCGGCGCATCCGCGGCATCAGCCACATCATCTTCTTCATATAGGCGGGCCTTGCAACGACGCGTACCATGACGGCGAGCATGCGCGCAACACCCTCGTCGGCGATGAATCCCTTCGGCGTCATCATTTCGGCCGCATCGCGGCGCGGTCCCGCCGCGGGCGCGGTGCTGGAGGCTCATCGTGCGGTGTAGCAGCGCATTCAGCTTCTGCAGGCCGCTCGGCACCTAGCAGAAGGTGCTCGACTGAGCGGCGTGGCTGCCCCAGGCGTGCCCGCACATGCCCGCGTGTCCCAAATTGAAGTCACGCAGAGATGCCCGCTTTGCAGCGCATTTGCGAGCCATGTTCGCATTGCGTTCGCACGCTTACGGAAGGAGTCATTCGAATCGCGAAAAACCCCTGCAAATCAAGCCCTCTGACGGACTCGAACCGTCGACCCCCTCCTTACCATGGAGGTTTGAGAGCGTCACGCGCGTACACGCGCGATCATTCCCGACCCAGTTCTCCCTGCAAATCTGCCTGAGTCAGGCGTCACGGATGCGTCGCGAGACGTCGCGCGTGTCGTTTCTGATGTGTCCGTTGTGTGTCCGTCATCTGCTGCCTGGCTAGGCAACAGGAGAGTACGTCAGCGCACGAGCTTGATGCGCGCCGGTGAGGCATTGCTCTCGTCGCGGCGTGGCTTGAGCCGCCGCTGGAGCCCATGGTCGTGTGTTGCTCGACCGTAGTGCGCACGCGAGCGAAGGAACCCGCGGCCCTTCGTCTAGACCAAGACCGCCGACGACATCCTCGACTCGATCGCCCGCTACTGCGACCGAATCAACGCATCAATACTCTAGATGGTGATCGGCAGATGAGCTTCACCGAGGTATTCGCCGGCGTCCATGTCCGTGACCGTGAGGCGGCGATCGACTTCTACGAGCGGCTGCTGGGGAAGCCGCAGCGATGCTCCCGAACGACGACGAGGCGGCCTGGCAGCTCACGGACTCGGGCTGGCTGTATGTCGTCCGCGACGCCAAGAAGGCGAGCGGCGCGGTGGTGACGCTCGTCGACGACCTCGGCGAGCACCTCGCAGCGCTCGCCGAGCGCGGGGTCGAGACGGGGCCGGTGGAGGAGATCCCTGGCGCGGTGCGCAGCATCTGGGTCGTGGATCC
>JBBRZN010000056.1:0-11286 GCA_038236705.1 Gaiellales bacterium | reverse complement strand
CGAACACTGCATCGCGCTGAATCCAACCTCCGGTGCGGATGGTCACGTTCACTTTATGAAACACAATTCCATCACGGCTGCGCTTGTCTCCCTTGATGGCGACCAGACTGCCCCGCCCCAAGCGGCGTAACAGCTTTGCCGAGAGTTCGGGGTTGGCCCTAAGTGCCGACAGTCTTTCATCAGCAACCACCGCCAGTCGTCCGCCCGGTGCTAGCCGCCGCTTGGCGACGGCCGCGTTTGGCAAGCTGCCGAGGCGGTTTAAGCCGGTGCCCGCCAAGCTGATTGCGCCGAACAAGGCCGACCAGGCAGACGCGCAGGCCCATCGGCTCCGAGTCTAGCCCTGCGCGGGGGTCAGGCCTTCGTCTTCGAAGGTTCCTTGGCGGTCTTCCTGGCGTGCTCGCGGATGAAGTCCTCGGTCTTCTCGCGCGCCTCGTCGTCGGTGAACTGCACCGGCGGCGATTTCATCAGGTAGGCGCTCGGGCCGCCGAGCGTGCCGGCGATGCCCTTGTTCAGGGCCAGCTTGGCCAGCCGCACGGCGTCGATCACGACACCGGCCGAGTTGGGCGAGTCCCAGACCTCGATCTTCAGCTCCGCGTTCAGCGGCACGTCGCCGAAGGACGTTCCCTCGAGCCGGATGTAGGCCCACTTGCGGTCCTCGAGCCACGGCACGTGGTCGGAGGGCCCGACGTGGATGTTCTTCTCCTCCAGCTCGTACGGGAGGGTGGACTTGATCGCGTAGGTCTTCGAGATCTTCTTCGACTCGAGCCGCTCGCGCTCCAGCATGTTCATGAAGTCGGAGTTGCCGCCGAAGTTCAGCTGGAAGGTGCGGTCGACGCGCACGCCGCGGTCGCGGAAGATGCCCATCAGGACTCGGTGCGTGATCGTCGCTCCAACCTGCGACTTGATGTCGTCGCCGATGATCGGGACGCCGGCCTGCTTGAAGCGCTTGTCCCAGTAGCTCTCCTTCGCGATGAACACCGGCATGCAGTTGACCATCGCGCAACCCGCGGCCAGAACCTGCTCCGTGTACCACTTGGTCGCCTCCTCGGAGCCGACCGGGAGGTAGTTGACGACGACGTCGGTGCCGGTCTCCTTGAGGATTCCGACCACGTCGTCGGTCTCGCCGGGGGCCTTCGTCACGATCTCGGAGAGGTACTTGCCGAGCCCGTCGTGCGTCATGCCGCGCGAGACTCTGACGCCGCTCTTGGGCACGTCCGAGAACTTGATCGTGTTGTTCGGGTGGCCCCAGATCGCCTCCGAGAGGTCCTTGCCGACCTTGTCGGTGGTGACGTCGAAGGCGGCGGAGAACTCGACGTCGCGGATGTGGTAGCCGCCGAGGTCGACGTGCATCAGCCCGGGGACGAACTCGTCCGGGTCGGCGTCCTTGTAGTACTCGACGCCCTGCACGAGCGAGCTCGCGCAGTTGCCGACGCCGATCAGCGCCACACGCACCTTGTCGTCGCGGCGCGGGGCTTTGCCGTTCCTTGAAGCCATCAGTTCCTCCTGAGTTCTCTGCGGACGTGCAGGATTCGTTGTAGGACGGTGAGCCAGGCGGTTGCGGCGAGGAAGTAGATCGCCCACTGCAGGCCGCCCCAGGGGGCGAAGACGAGCCCGGCGGTGATCACGACGACGCGTTCGGCGCGGCTGCCGATGCCAACGTCTCCGCGCAGGCTGAGGAGCTCCGCCTTGGCGCGCGCGTAGGAGACGAGGAAGGAGCCGCCGATCGCGGCGATCGCAAAGGCGAGCGCCAGCTCGTTGCCGTGGCGCGCGAAGACGAGCGCGACGGCCGTCAGCACGAAGCCCTCGCTGACCCGGTCGGAGATCGAGTCGACGAAGGCCCCGAACGGCGTCGCCTTGCCCCCGTGGCGGGCCAGCGCGCCGTCGAGGATGTCGAGGACCGAGCCGAAGACGAAGACGATCGCGGCGCCCCAGTAGACGAGCCACTGGTCGTGGTCGCCGAACCAGATCAGGACCGCGGCCGCGGCGCACAGGGTGACGCCCGCGGCGGTGAGGGCATTCGGAGTTACACGTGTGCGCGCGAGTCCGCCGATCCAGCGCGAGGCGAGCCGGCGAGTTCCGTCCGTGTAGCCCTGTTTCACCCAGGCGAGCGTGGCCGTTCGGGTCACGCGAGGCACGCTAGCAGCCTCTTTGCGAACCAGCCTGCGCACAGTCGGCGGGCGGCGGGTCTCGGCCGCTAAGCGGCGGCCGAGGTCGCCCGACGGCGTCGAAACGGGTTGCGGTAGATCAGCGTGCCGGCGATCGCGGCGACGATTACGCCGGCGACCACGTCCAGCCAGAAGTGGTTGCCGGTGGCCATCACGCTGAACCAGACCCACCCGGGCCAGAGCAGCCAGAGGATCTTGGCGAAGCGCGTGCGGCAGACCGAAAAGAGCACGAGCCCGATGATCAGCGCGTCGGCCGCGTGCAGGCTCGGCATCGCCGCGTAGGGGTTGGCGGCGAACTCGATCAGCCCGCTGCCGTGGTTGAGCTGGCCGAAGCTCTGCAGGGTGTCGTCGAAGCCGAAGTCCGGGAACATCCGCGGCGGCGCGGTCGGCAGCAGCACATACCCGACGAGGCCGAGCACGTTCGCGAGCAGGATCGTGTTGCGGAAGCGCACGAAGGCCTCGTTGCGGCGCAGGTAGACCCAGAGGAGCGCGAGGCCGAGCACCGTGAACTCGGAGTTCCAGTACGTCCACGAGGCGAGCGTCGCCAACACCTGCGAACCGTCGACGAGCCGCTGCAGGGTCAGCTCGAAGAGCGCGTTCGCGTGCCGCTCGATCCCGATCACGTGCAGGCCGTTGTCGAACGCGCGCGGCGGGTTGCGATCCGCGATCCCTCGGGCGACCTGGTATGCGGCGAGGAAGCCGAACCAGATCGCGAGCTGGCGCCCGAAGTCTGCCCACCCACGGGGCAGGACTCGACGGCCGGCTGAGACGAGCGCGCTCACGAGGAGATGGACATTTTAACCGCCTTGTCTGTCGTGCTCTACTGCGTCAATGAAACGCCTGCTGGCGCTGTGTATTTCCGTGCTTGCGCTCGTCACGGCCGGATGTGGGAGCGATTCGACCGGCGGTGAGGCATCCAAGCCGCGGATGCCTTCGCTACCCACCGCGCGGGAGATCGCCTGGTTCCGGACGATGGCGGCGTTCGCGAACGCGGTCGGCAACCTCTCGGAGCAGGCGGCCGCGCCGGGAGGCGCGAAGGCGCTGGCGGCGCTGCGCGACTGCGGACCGATCTTCCGCTCCTCCGTGGGCGAGGCTCCGACCCGGCGCCAGCGCGCGGCGGCACACGCCGTGCTCGGCGCCTGCTCGGCGTTTCGGCGGGGCGACCTCGCCGCGGGCGACCGCGCACTGAGCGCCTCCGGGGCGCGGATCTTTCTGCGCAGCGATGGGCGCTCGCTGCCACGGCGGGGGGGCGTGACGCGGGTGAGCCGGGTTGAGCCGCGCTTCTCTCGGGTCGCGGCGGCGCTGAGCGGCCTCCCGGCGACGGCCGTGCGCTGCTGGTCGCGGGCGGACTGGGTCGCGCTGATCGCCGAGCGCGGCGCGTACACCGGCGGAGCGGTCGACCTGAGGGCGGACGGGTTCGTCTCCCAGGGCACGCGGGTCAACCTCGCGCCGCGCATGTGCGAGCGGCTCGTGCGCTTCGTCTACGGGGGACGCCGTCCCGCGCGCGGGCAGGTGAAGCTCCAGCTCGCGAACACCGTGCTCACGCTGGGCCACGAAACGGTGCACGTCGCGCCGGGCGGCGACGAGGCGGTCGCGACCTGTTACGGCCTCCAGCGCATGCGCCGAGCCGGAGTGCTGCTCGGCGCGCCGCGAGCGTATGCGGACAGCCTGGCCGAGCTGGCGTGGAGCGGCCTCTACCCGTACGGCCTGGCGAAGTACCACTCGCCCGAATGCAAGAACGGCGGCAAGCTCGACCTGAACCCGCGCAGAGCGGTCTGGCCGTAGCGTGATCCGTCACGGTGTCTGACACCGTGACGGATACACGGACGGAGGCGAATGGCTGCGCTGGGCCACGCTGGCGTCTTCTGTCACAAAGGCGTTGTAGTCATGCGTCGGTGTCTGACACCGGGGCCTGGGGCCTCCTGGGTCACGGCCAACTCCCGGTGGAGGGCTAGCCGCCGATCTGGCTCATCGAGCGCGACGCCCGCACGAAGCCGGGGTCGTTGATCTTGTGCTTCAGTTCCTTGTGCCGCACGGCGAAGCGGAGCAGGCGCTCCAGCTCCGCATCGGGCGCGCCCTCGCGTAGCGGCGTCTTCAGGTCCCACTCACGCCGCGAAAACAGGCACGTTCGCAGCTGGCCGTCGGCGGTCAGCCGGATTCGGTCGCAGCTCGAGCAGAACGGCTCCGAGACCGGGTTGACGAAGCCGATCTCGCCCGCTCCGTCCGCGAAGCGGAAGCGCCGCGCAGTCGAGGACGCCTTGGCGGGAATCTCCTCGAGCGGCCAGCGCTCCTCGATCAGGGCGCGGATCTCGCCGCCGGTGAGCACGTCGTCGCCGCGCCACGACTCGTCTGCATCCAGGGGCATGAACTCGATGAAGCGCACGATGTACGGCTTCCGCCGCGCCAGCTCGGCCAGCGCCGGCACCTCCTCCTCGGTGAACCCGCGCATCGCGACGCAGTTGACCTTGATCGGCCCGAGCTCCGGGTAGCGCTCGGCCTCCTCGAGCCCGGCCAGCACGCGGTCGAGCGCGTCCCGGCGCGTGATCTCCGCGAACCGCACGTGCGAGAGCGAGTCCAGCGAGACGTTCAGCCGCCGCAGCCCGGCCTCGACGAGCGGGCCGGCCAGCTTGTCGAGCAGGACGCCGTTCGTGGTCAGCGAGAGGTCGTTCACGCCCGGGATCTCGGCGAGCTGCCGCACGAGCCGCGGCAGATCGCGTCGCACGAGCGGCTCGCCGCCGGTCAGCCGCACCTCCTCGACGCCCATCCCAGCGAGCACGCGCACGATCCGCGCGAGCTCCTCGAAGCTCAGCAGCTCCTCTCGGTCGAGCCATTCCAGACCTTCCGCCGGCATGCAGTAGCGGCAACGGAAGTTGCACTTGTCGGTGACGGAGACCCGGACACTCTTGATCTCACGGCCCCAGGAGTCGACGAGCGGCTTCACGTCACAAGCCTAGCCGAGGTTTGACACGGTCAATCCAGCGGAATCCCGCGGAGACACCCGATCAAGGAGGACTTCATGTCCGAGTGGCAGACCGACCAGCCGGCGACCACCGAAGAGCCGGCCACCCCGGAAGGCGACGACGACGAACAGGGCGGCGGCGGCGGCGAGACGGGCGGCTCAGAGGGCGGCGAGGAGTCAGGTGGGGAGGAGTCCGGCGGCGGCATGTAGCCACCGAGGTTGACCGCGCGAAGGCGCCGTTCGCGGCGCCTTCCGCTTTTTTTCCGAAAGGGGGTGAGCAATGAGCGAGCACGAGCACGAGCAGGAGACCGGGAACGGCGAGGAGCTGATCGACGAGGAAGGGCGAAACCCGACCCAGCGGCAGATCGACGGCGACGAGCCGGGCCCCGCGAACACCGACGAGGAGACGAACGACGAGCCGGCGCAGGGCGAGGGCGGCCAGGACGCAGTCTGAGCGGCCTTAGGCTTGGGCGGTGCCGCTCCTCGCCCTCATCGCGGTCACCGTGGTCTGGGGCGTCACCTTCGTCCAGGTCAAGGACGCGGTCGAGCTCTACCCGCTGTTCGCGTTCCTCGCGGTGCGCTACGCGATCGCGGCCGGCGTACTCGGGATGGTTGCCGTGCCGCGTGTGCGGGCGCTCGGCCGCCCGGGTCTGCTCGCGGGCAGCGTGCTCGGCGTGCTGCTCGGGCTCGGCATCGGGCTTCAGACCGCCGGGCTCGAGCGGACGACGGTCTCGAGCACCGGCTTCATCACGGGCCTCTACGTCGTCCTGACTCCGCTCTTCGGGCTCGTGTTGTTCCGGTCTCGCGCGGGGGTGCAGGTCTGGCTCGGAGTCGTGCTCTCGGTGGCTGGCCTCGCGATGCTCTCCGGAGTGCACGTCGGCTCGACGACCGGCGACCTGCTCGTCCTCGCCTCGACCTCGGCGCAGGCGCTCCAGATCGTGATGGTCGAGCGCTACGCGAACCGCTACGACGCGATCGCGCTCACCTTCGTCGAGATGGCCACCTGCTGCCTCGGCTTCCTCGTGATCGCCCTCGCGCTCGGCGACCTATCGGTGCCCCACGGCTGGACGGTCTGGGGCGCGCTGCTCGTCACCGGCGTCTTCGCGAGCGCGTTCGCCTACCTGATCCAGATCTGGGCGCAGCGGCGGCTCGGTGCGGCCCGGATCGCCCTCGTCTTCGCGCTCGAGACCGTCTGGGCAGGCTTCTTCGGCTACGTGCTTGACGGCGATCGCCTCGGCCTGCTCGGCTGGGGCGGCTGCGCCGCGATCCTGGCCGGAATCGTCCTCGCCGAGCCTGCTGCGGCAAAGGCGTTGCGCCGATTGGCGCCGTGACTTGCTATTATCCGACTGAGATTTTCTCAGTCAACAAAGGAGCATTCAACATGGCAAAGACGATCGGCATCGACCTCGGCACGACCAACTCCTGTGTCGGCGTGATCGAGGGCGGCGAGCCGGCGGTCATTCCGAACGCCGAGGGCGGGCGCACGACGCCCTCCGTCGTCGCGTTCACGAACGACGGCCAGCGGCTCGTCGGGGCGCCCGCAAAGCGCCAGCAGGTGACGAACCCTCAGAACACCATCTTCTCGATCAAGCGCTTCATGGGCCGCAAGTTCGGCGAGGTCAACGAGGAGATGAAGATCGTCCCGTACGAGGTCGTCGAGGGCCCGAACGGCGACGTCCGCGTGAAGGCCGGCGACAAGGAGTACGCGCCGCCCGAGATCAGCGCGATGATCCTCCAGAAGCTGAAGGCCGACGCGGAGGCGTACCTGGGCGAGGCGGTCACCGACGCGGTGATCACCGTCCCGGCCTACTTCAACAACGCCCAGCGCGAGGCGACCAAGGACGCCGGCAAGATCGCCGGCCTCAACGTCGTCCGCATCATCAACGAGCCCACCGCGGCCGCGCTCGCCTACGGCCTCGACAAGGAGGCCTCGGATCACACGATCCTCGTCTTCGACCTCGGCGGCGGCACCTTCGACGTGTCGGTGCTCGAGCTCGGCGAGGGCGTCTTCGAGGTGAAGGCCACCAACGGCGACAACCACCTCGGCGGCGACAACTTCGACAAGGCCGTCGTCGACTGGATGGTCGCGGAGTTCAAGCGCGACCAGGGCATCGACCTCTCGCAGGACAAGATGGCCCTCCAGCGGCTCTACGAGGCCGCCGAGAAGGCGAAGATCGAGCTCTCCTCGACGATGACGACGCAGATCAACCTGCCGTTCGTCACCGCCACGGCCGAGGGCCCGAAGCACCTCGACCTCCAGCTCACGCGCGCGAAGCTCGACGAGCTCTCCGCCGAGCTGCTCGAGCGCACCGTCGGTCCGACCAAGCAGTGCCTGGCGGACGCGGGCCTGGAGGCGTCGAAGATCGAGCACGTCGTGCTCGTCGGCGGGATGACCCGCATGCCGGCGGTCGTCGCCAAGGTCAAGGAGCTGATCGGCTCCGAGCCGCACAAGGGCGTCAACCCGGACGAGGTCGTCGCCGTCGGCGCGGCCATCCAGGGCGGCGTGCTCAAGGGCGAGGTCAAGGACATCCTGCTCCTGGACGTCACGCCCCTCAGCCTCGGGATCGAGACCAAGGGCGGCGTCTTCACGAAGCTGATCGAGCGCAACACGACCATTCCGACCAAGAAGTCGGAGGTCTTCACCACCGCCGAGGACAACCAGCCCTCGGTCGAGGTGCACGTCCTCCAGGGCGAGTCCGAGATGGCCCTCTACAACAAAACCCTCGGCAAGTTCCAGCTCGTCGGCATCCCGCCGGCGCCCCGGGGCCTGCCGCAGGTCGAGGTCACCTTCGACATCGACGCGAACGGGATCATCAACGTCTCGGCCAAGGATCTCGGCACCGGCAACGAGCAGCAGATCCGCATCGAAGGCGGCTCGGGGCTCGCCGAGAACGAGGTCGAGCAGATGATCAAGGACGCCGAGGCGCACGCGGACGAGGCGCGGAAGCTGCGCGAGCTCGCGGACGCGAAGAACCAGGCCGAGAGCCTGGCCTACGCCACCGAGAAGAGCCTCAAGGAGCACCGCGAGAAGCTCGACGAGTCGGAGGCCTCGACGATCGAGGGCCGCGTGATGGAGCTCAAGCAGGCGCTCGAGACCGACGACCTGGGCGAGATCAGGTCGAAGACAGACGCGCTCCAGGATGCCTCGCAGGCCCTCGCCGAGGCGGTCTACGACCAGGCGGCGCAGGCCCAGCAGGCATCCGGCAACGGCGAGAGCGAGCCCGAGTCCGATGACGAGGTGATCGAGGACGCAGAGGTCGTCGACGAGGAGGCGAAGACCTCCTAATGACCGAGCACGCGGCTAACGCCCCCAAGCACACGACCGAGGAGCAGCTGGCTGCTCTGGCGGCCGAGCGGGACGAGTACCTGAACGATCTCAAGCGGGTCGCGGCCGAGTTCGAGAACTACCGCAAGCGGGTCTCGCGCGATCGGGAGAGCCTGGTCGCGCGGGCCCACGAGCGGCTGGTGAAGGAGCTCTTGCCCGTCCTCGACGACCTGGAACGCGCGCTGGCCGCGGCGGAAGAGCATGAGGAGGCACAGCTCGAAGAGGGCGTCCAGCTCGTGCACCGCGAGCTGAAAGCCGCGCTCGACCGCGAAGGCCTCGCCGAGATCGAGACGGAGGGGGTCTTCGACCCGCACGTCCACGAGGCGCTGCTCTCGCAGGCGTCCGAGGCCGAGGAGGGCTCTGTGCTCGAGGTGCTACAGAAGGGCTACAAGCTCGGCGACCGCGTCCTGCGCCCGGCGCGCGTGGTCGTGGCGGCCGCGCAGGAGAACGGTGGCAGTTAAGGACCTCTACGAGACGCTCGGCGTCGCCCGCGGAGCCGCACAGGACGAGATCAAGAAGGCCTACCGCAAGCTAGCGCGCCAGTATCACCCGGACGCGAACCCGGGCGATGACTCTGCGGAGGAGCGCTTCAAGGAGGTGCAGCACGCCTACGACGTGCTCTCCGACGCGGACAAGCGCAAGCAGTACGACGCGTTCGGCTCGGCGAACGGGCGGGGCGCGGCCGGAGGTCCTGGCGGCGTCCGCTTCGACACCGAGGGCTTCGACCTCGGCGACCTGGGCGACATCTTCGGCGGGCTCTTCGGTGCCCGTGGAGGCGCCCAGCGGCAGGAGCGCGGCCGGCGCGGGCGCGACCTCGAGGTCGAGGTTCGCCTTTCCTTCGAGGACTCGCTGCGCGGGGTCGAGACGACGATTCCCGTCGAGCTCGAGACCGCCTGCCGCGAGTGCGGTGGCTCCGGCGCGAAGCCCGGGACGGCGCCGAAGCTCTGCCCCGAGTGCGGCGGCCGGGGTGTCAAGGCCGAGAGCCAGGGGCTGTTCGCGCTCTCGCAGCCGTGCCCACGCTGCCGCGGCAACGGCACCGTGATCGACGACCCGTGCCCGAACTGCCGCGGCACCGGCCGCGAGCGGCGGACGAAGCGCTACACCGTCAAGATCCCCGCGGGCGTCAAGGACGGCTCGCGGATCCGCCTGCGCGGCAAGGGCGAGGCCGGCTGGGGCGGCGCCGAGGCCGGCGACCTGTTCGTCGTCACGCGAGTGGCGCCCTCGAAGCTCTACACGCGCCGCGGCGACGACCTCGTCGTGGACGTGCCGGTCACCTATCCCGAGGCCGCGCTGGGCGCGTCGGTGGACGTGCCGACCCCGGAGGGCTCGGTGACTGTCAAGGTGAAGCCGGGCACCGAGGACGGAACGCTGCTGCGCGTGAAGGGCAAGGGCGCACCGAAGCTGAAGGGCTCCGGCAAGGGCGACCTCCTCGCGCGCGTGAAGCTGAGCGTGCCGAAGAAAATGAGCAAGAAGGAGCGCGAGGCGGTCGAGGCGCTGCAGAAGGCCTCCCGCGAGAACCCGCGCGAGGGGCTGGTGTCGTGAAGCGCTCGTTCGCGTACGGAATCGCCTCGCTCGCGGCCGGGATCGGCCTCTACGTCGCCTCGGCGCTCGTGGCGCTGAACGCCTACGACGGAGAGCCTCGGCCGGGCTGGTTGAACGCGATAGCGCTGTTCGCGGTGGCCCTGGTCGTCGTCGGGCTCCTCGCGATGAGCTCCGTCGCCGTCCGCATCTTCCGGGAGCGAGCGTGATCGACGACCGACCGCGCTACATGATCTCCGTTGCCGCCGAGCTCGTCGGGATGCACCCGCAGACCCTGCGCGTGTACGAGGAGAAGGGCCTCGTCCGCCCCAAGCGCACCGCGGGAAACACGCGCCTCTACTCCGAGGCCGACCTCGAGCAACTCCGGCTGATCCAGCGGCTCACGACCGAGCTCGGCCTCAACCTCGCCGGCGTCGAGGCCGTGCTCGAGCTCGAGGCCGAGGTCGGCCGCATGCAGGCGCGGATGGAGCGGCTCGAGCGCGAGATGCGCGACACGATCGAGCAAGTGCACCGGCAGTACCGCCGCGAGCTCGTGCTCTACGACCCGTCCCAGCTACCGGCACGGAGACGATGGACTTCAACAAGCTGACGCTGAAATCGCAGGAGGCGGTCGCCGCCGCCCAGGAGCTCGCCCGCCGCATGGGCAACCCCGAGCTCTACCCCGAGCACCTGCTGCTCGCGCTGCTCGACCAGGAGCTGCCGCAGCAGCTCGTTCCCGATGCCGCCGAGCTGCGCGCGCAAGCCGAAGCGGCCCTCCGCGCGAAGCCCGCGACCCAGGGCGCGCAGCAGCAGCCGCAGGTCAGTGCGGCGCTCTCGCGCGTGCTCGACCGCGCCTCCGACGAGGCCAGGAAGCTCGAGGACGACTACGTCTCGACCGAGCACCTGCTGCTCGCGCTCGACGTGGTCCCGCGAGAGGCGCTGTTGGAGAAGATCGCGCAGGTGCGCGGCGGCCAGCGTGTCACCTCGCAGGATCCGGAAGGCACCTACCAGGCGCTGGAGCGCTTCGGCCGCGACCTGACCGAGCTCGCCGAGCAAGGGAAGCTCGACCCGGTGATCGGGCGCGACGAGGAGATCCGCCGGGTGATCCAGGTGCTCTCTCGCCGCACGAAGAACAACCCGGTGCTGATCGGCGACCCCGGCGTCGGCAAGACCGCGATCGTCGAGGGGCTCGCGCAGCGCATCGTCGCCGGCGACGTGCCCGAGGGCCTCAAGGGCAAGCGCGTCTGGGCGCTCGACATCGGTGCCATGCTCGCGGGCTCCAAGTACCGCGGCGAGTTCGAGGAGCGGCTCAAGGCCGT
>JBBRZN010000055.1:0-11562 GCA_038236705.1 Gaiellales bacterium | reverse complement strand
CTCTCCGCTCGAGGACGCGCTCGACGAGATCACCCACGTGATCCGCGGCCAGGACCACGTCTCAAACACGCCCAAGCAGTTGCGCATCCTCGAGGCGATAGGCGCGGAGATCCCGGCCTACGCGCACGTGCCGCTCCTGAACGGCCCCGACGGGCGCAAGCTCTCCAAGCGCCACGGCGCGATCACCGTGGAGGACTTCCGTGCGCAGGGCTACCTTCCCGAGGCGCTCGTCAACTACCTCGCCCTGCTCGGCTGGAGCTACGACGACCACACGGAGATCATGAGTCGCGACGAGCTCGTCGAGCGGTTCACGCTCGACCGCGTCGGCACCAGCGCCGCGACGTTCGACTACAGGAAGCTCGAGTGGCTGAACGGGATGTGCCTGCGCGCGCTCTCGCCGGGCGAGTATGCGGACCCGCTCGTCGCGTACCTGCGCGAGCAGGGCTACGGGTGGGATGAGGAGCTCATCCGCAAGGCATCGCCGCTCGTGCAGGAAAAGATTGCCACCCTCGGCGAGTTCCCGGCCTTCGCCGGCTTCCTCTTCGCGCGAGTCGAGCCCGACCCGAAGCAGCTCGGCGACGGGCCCATGCTGCCCGCGGCCGTCGAGCGGCTGGGGGAGGTCGAGCCCTTCGAGGCGGAGCAGATCGAGGCCGCCCTACGCGAGGTGGCCGCCGGGCTCGGCCTCAAGCCCCGCGAGGCCTTTCAGCCCATCCGCCTGGCCCTGACCGGGTCGGCGGTCTCGCCGGGCCTCTTCGAGAGCCTGGAGTTGCTCGGCAAGGACGAGTCCCTCGCGCGCCTCTCCGGTAGCGGCCGCGGTGCGGCCAGCGGGTCGAGCGCTCGCTGAAACTCGAGCCAGGAGCGGCGCCGGAAGAGCGGCGTGGGCTGGGGCAGCGTGTGCGCCATATTTACCATTTCTGAACTATAAACGCGCTCGGCGCCGGAATGGGTACGGCGCTATGCTCCTCGCCTCGCATGGGGGAGACCGCCCAGCCGCCCACCGTGCTGGTCGTCGACGACGACGCGTCGCTCCGGCTGCTCTGCCGCGTCAACCTCGAGCTGGACGGATATCGCGTGCTCGAGGCCACGACGGTGGCGGAAGCCGAGGAGATGCTTCTCGCCGAGCCGGTGAACGTCGTCCTGCTCGACGTGCACGTCGGCCCCGAGAGCGGCATCGACTTGATGCGCAGCCTGCGGGAGCGCGGCGCCGCGCCGCCGGTCGTGCTCGTCACCGGGAGCGCCCGGCTCGACGCCGAGACGCGGGCAGAGGCGGACGGCGTCGTCGACAAGCCGTTCCGCCTCGAGGAGCTGCGCGACGTGGTTCGCCGTCTCATCAGCCTGAGCCGCTAGATTCAGCCGCGATGAGCGTCGCCGCCGTCCTGCGCCCAGCTGACTACGAGTCGCGTCTGCAGCGCTATCTCTTCGAGCGTGCGGAAGAAGGCCGGGCGGTGCGCGTGGGGGAGAAGGAGGTCTCCGAGCGTGCGGCGATCGTCGCCCGTTACGTCGAGCTCTTCACGCGTGACCAGCTCGCGGCGTTGCGCCAGGCCGAGGAGGAGTCGCCGGGCGGCGAAGAGCGTGAGCGGCTCTACCGGCTGCGGAAGACCTGCGAGGCGGGCCTGATCTCCGGCGAGCTCGCCGCCAGCGAGGACGCGCTGGAGAACGCGATCCTGGCCGCCCGCGTCGAGTTCCAGGGCGAGGAGCTGCCGCTGCGGACTGCGCAGGCGCAGCTTGCGGTGCTGCCCGAGTACGCCGACCGCGAGGAGCTCGGCCGGCTGGCAAACGAGCTCTCAGCGACGTTCAACGAGCAGCGGCGCGAGGTCCTGCGGGCCGGCGAAGAGCTCGAGGCCGAGGTCACGGGCTCGGACGACCCGATCGCCCGCACCGAGGAGGAGAAGGCGATCTCGATCCACGAGCTCGAGCGCGCTTTGGCCGAGGCGAGCAAGGCCGGTGAAGGCGTCTACACGCGATTGCGCGAGACTTGGTTCGGGCGGCTGCTCGGCCCGGAGCGCGACGCGGTTCCCTCTGCCTCGCACGTCTCCTACCTGCGCCGTCTCTCGCCGCTCGAGAGCATCTATACGAAGGAGCGCGCGGTGCCGATCTGCATGGATACGCTCGCGCGCCTCGGCTTCGATCTCGAGGCCGAGCCGAACATCAAGCTCGACCTCGACGACCGGCCGCAGAAGTCGCCTCGGGCCTGTGTGATTCCCGCCGACCCGCCCCGGGTCGTCCACCTGATCACGCGCGCGCAGGGCGGGCTCCACGACTACCAGGCGTTCCTGCACGAGGCGGGGCACGCGCTCCACTACGCGGGCGTCGATCCCTCGCTGCCCTACACCTTCCGCAACATCTCCCGCGACCACGCGCTGACCGAGATCTACTCCTACATCGTCGAGGCGATCTCGCGCCAGCCCGGGTGGCACGCCCGCTACTTCGGGCTCTCCGACGAGCAGGCCGCCGAGAACGCCGAGGCGACGGTGTTCATGGAGGGGCTTCTCTTCCGGCGCTACGTGGCGAAGCTCCAGTTCGAGCTCGACTTCTGGGGCCGTTTCTCGGAGGACGGCGGCACTTCGGCAGGCTACTCCGAGCGGCTGACGGAGGCGACCGGAATGCGCTACCGCGAGGAGGGCTACCTCGCGGACATGGACGCCGGCTTCTACTCGGCCGACTACCTGCGCGCGTGGATCCGGGCGGCCCAGCTGCGCGCCTATCTCGAGCGCGAGGTCGGCGTCGAGTGGTGGGCGAGCGAGGAGACGGGCAAGCGCCTGCGCACGCTGTTCAGCGAGGGCACGCGTCCGTCGAGCGAGGAGATTGCCGGGCGCATCGGCTTCGAGCCGCTGGACACCGGGCCGCTGCTCGCCGAGCTAGGCGCCTAGCCGGCTGCGGCCGTGCAGCCGCCGAAGCGCGCCGCCCGCCGCGATCGCACGCCCGAGCACGCCCGAGCACGCCCGAGCACGCCCGAGAGCGTGACGGCTCAGGCGCGGCTTGGGGGTCGGCTACCAACGCCGTCCGCCCCTGGATCGACGGCCGCCCCTTCGCTTAGCCGTCCAGTAGAGGAGCAGCCCCGCTGCAATGGCTGTGCCTACGCCAAATACGACGTACCCGATCAAGCCTGCGCACCGGTGAGGGAGTTGCGAGTCGGAGGGGCAGCTCGTGTGACGGGGCGCTGACCCCTCCGACCCGGATCGTGAATCAAGCTCGTCCGCGGAAAAGGCTCATGAGCCCGATGACGGCGAGAACGAGGATCACGATGATGACGACGAGCAGCCAACCTACGAAGACGCACCTCCGATCGCGGGGCCGCCGAGGATCGGCAGCCTGAGCCAGTCCTCTTACCGTCGGGAGGCGGTGTAAAACGCGGCGCAAGCCCGGGGCGGGGGGTGACTCTCTGGGAGCACTAGAGAAGCTGGGGCGCGAGGAACCACCCGCCACTCGATCGAGGGAGCGCACGACTCGGAGGTTGGGCCGATACCGGAGTTCGGCGGCAAGTGCGGCGAACGAAGGAGTGCGGTGTGACTGCGGCAGAGTTCGAGCAACTGACGGCATCCGACGCTGAGTGCTTGCTGCGCGGCCGCCTGAGGTTGTTCCTGGATGTCGGTGCGGAGCCGTGTGAGGCACTACTTCTAGCGGCCCAGGTCGAGATCGCTGAGGGTGCGGCGGTCGAGCTCATGCAACGAGGGCTCTCCGCCGACCTCGCGCTCCGGCTTCTGTACTAGCGCCTGGTGCCGGTTTGATCTGCGGCGGAGAGCGACGTTCGTCTCGCGCTTAAAGCTGCTGCCCACGCGGTATAGATCATGTGCGGCAGGGTCTGACTGCGGCAACACTGGTAATCGCGCCGGGCGGCGGCGCGAGTGCCTGGGTCGCCCTGCCGCTGCTGTCCTAACTTCGCCTGCGAAAGCGGGTCTTATCCGGCGACGCTATGACAATGCCTCGCGGATTACTGCTTGTCGCTTTCGCCTTCGCGGCATTGGCACTTCCCGCGGCCGCTTCGTCGCCGCCGGTGTCAACCAGCTTCAATCTCGTCGGCTACGAGTACACGTTCACCTCAAGCGTCGGTTCCTTCGCCGGAAACGGCATTGGGAATGCGGGCGGCACGGGGTACTGGAACGCGACGGTCAAGCACGACCCGCTCGGCTCAGATCCGGCCTACGTCAACGGCGGTCCCTTTGCGATGGCGGTTCGCGGTCCGGGTAGCTCGGTCGACGCGGTCGTCGGGACGTTCAGCCACCACGGGGGCAAGATCACTACGCTCGACCGCGGAGCGGATTGCACGAACCAGAAGTACCTAGTCACCGGCACGCTGAAAGCGGTCTCGACGCCCAAGACGTCGAACGGCGCCGGCAAGTTCGAGGTGAGGTTGACCCATTACCGCCACCGGTTCCTTGGCCGATGTGTTGCCTACAAGGCGCGTGTCTCAGGCTCCGTGAGATTCACGTACTAGAACGCTTCTCGAAAGTCTGGGTCCAGCCAAGGTACAGCCGAAGAACGAGATGCGCGTGGTTGAGACGAGGGAGTTGTCGAAGTTTGCGTGCGACGACGTCCTTCCCCCACGTCGGGGGCATGAGGACGGGAATGCCGGGGCGCTTCGCGAGACCTGCCGGACCTCGCTCGGCGCTTCATCGGCGGCGGAGGTTCTGCGCTGGGGCCGTCGGGCCTTCGAGCTCGCGCAGGTCGACCTCGGGCTCGAGCTTCAGCGCCCGCACGGTGGAAAGGAAGAGCCGAACCGCATCCCGCTCGACCGCGACCGCCGGGTTTGGTCTCGCGAGCCGGCCGGAGCGGTCGACGACCCCGTGCAGGGCGATCTCCCGGCGCGCCTCCTCTGCTCGGTCAAGCGCCTCGGCAGCCTGAGCGATCAGGCTTTGCTCCAGTTGGTCGAGAGCCTCGAACAAGTCGGACAGGGCCGCCGAGAAGACCGCTCCAGTCGGCTTGGAAACGTTCCGAAGCTTAGGCCGTTCAGTGACTTTTTTGCCTTCATCTCACTTTCGCCCTAAAACTTGGAAGCTCGTTCGGACGCCGACGTAGCCACGGGGGTCATCAGTGGCGCCCCGGAAGAACCTCCCCCCGTCTCTAGGGGCAGGAACAAAAGCGGCCAATGCGAACAGCGCCTCGTGGACATCTATGTATGGATCCTTCTCGCCGCCGTAGCGCTCGTGATCGTCGTCTGGCTCTTCCTGATCGTGGGTTGGGCACTCGTCCAAACAGCAGAGTCGGGGATAGGGACATGGGACGGGCTGGAGCGCGAGGAAATCGAGCATCGAGAGAACCGAGCAAAGCGGAGAAGCTTGTTTCACTGGGACCACGCCGTGCCTGAGGGGGACAAGCGCGCGACTTCGGCCCGACCACCCCCCGCCTAGACATTCCCACGGCTCACGTAGCCGCCATGTCCGTTGCGTACCTGGGGCCACTCGTGCTCGAGCCAGAGGACAAGGCGCTCCTTGCTGCTGGGGAGCGAGCGGCTCGAGCGTGCTCACCGACCCATCCTCGAAGACCTCGACCAGCCCGACTCCCGCAATCGTCAGCCGCCGACCACCGCTGCGGTGGAGCGTCTCGGAGCCGTTCATCATCGAGAGAAGGAGCTGGAGGCCGGCCATTGGCTTCGGCCGACCTCCCGCACCCCGAGTGGAACGGGAGAAGCTTTCAACTTGCTCACAGCACCGGCGGAGTCAGGCCGGTTCCGCTAATCCGGGTGATCGACTTCGGCTGCCGTGCGAACATCGCGGCCACGTACTGGCGCGCCTGCAAGCGCACCGTAAGCGTCGATGAGCCAACCTCGGGGAAGACCTGGAAGACCGGCGGCGAGAGCGAGATGAAGACCTCGCTCTTCGCGATCACGTAAACCTCATCTTCATTCGTGCCAGCTCCGAGGTTCTGTCGGATGCCCGGCGTGACGACGAGCCGCCCCGGAAGCTGCGGCAGCACCGGGGTTGCTGAGGTCTGCCCCTGATCGGCGCCGAGCGCAGCGGCGCGGCGCGGGCTCACGACCACCAGGTAGTTGTCCGGGCCGGGGGTGGCGGGGCCGCCACCCGCGTCGGCGATTGCCTGGTAGGCCGACCAGATCTTGCTGATGAGCGCTGCGGCGGTGGGCGAGGCCGAGGTGTAGGCGACGGTGTTGATCGAGGCGACGTTTGAGAGCCCGAGCGTCTGCCCGGCCGAATTCGTGCCGCTGATCAGCTGCTGGTCGACCTTGAGTCTAGTGTCCGCGCCGAGGTCAAGCGCCAGCACCTGATCAATGCCAGGCCTGCTGAAATCGAGCAGCTGACGCGACGTCGACCTGACCGCTGATCAACGCCTTGTTCGACGAGGCCAAGCCGGTCTGCGGATCTGTCTCCTGCACAGTCGAGTTCTCGGAGACGGTCACCGCCACGGCCGCACCGGAGCTCAGCCGTGGAACCTCGATGTGGTCGCCGGCCATCGGCAGCGGTCGCTGTGGTAGGGCCTGTGCGAGCGCTGCCCGCCCCCGGGCCGCGATCGCGAACTCCTCGGCAATGAACATCGGTGCTCCGGCGGCCGGAATGAAACCGGGCGAGGTCAGGTCGCGTTGCTCGAGCTCATAGCGACCGAACTCGCGCGTGGTCGCGAGCCGCTCCCGCGCCTCTGCCAAGTAGGCGTCGGCCGAGGGCCGGTCTGGGTCTCCCTGATCGCCCCGCGGCGGCCACGACTCAAGAGAGCGCAGCGCCCGCGCCTCGGACTCGGCCTCTAGCAGCAGGTCGTGCCAAAAGCTCGGCACCTGCTCGCCCTCGCCGGGCGGAGCGGCGGGCTCCCACTTCTCGGTTTGCACGTTGTAGCGCTCGTGCGCCCTGTATTGCAAGGAGTACGGATCGAGGGACCCGCTGGTCGAGGCGACCCGTGAAGCGTGGGCCCGCGCCCGCTTTACGGCGTAAGCAACGTCGGCCGACTCACCCCCCGGCTCCTGCGGTGACCATGCGGTGGCGATCGGCGCTTGCTTCGGGGTGATCCGCGGACTCATGGCTTGCCCTTTCGCTCGAAGGTTGAAAAGAAGCGGCGCCAGCGGCTGGCCGGCAAGCGCGGCTGGTCACGCCACTCGCGGTAGAGGCGAGTTGAGATCCGCGGACAGCTGTCGCAGCGCTTATCCGCCGGCGTGAGCGAGCAGCCGAGACACATGACTCCCCCGCCGTCGTCGAGATCCCAGAGCGGCGGCTCGGCCCGCCAGAGATCGGCGAAGCCGCTCAGGTCGGGCTCAAGCGTGCCCACGTCGACCAGGTAGCCGCTGCCGTTCCCGTCGCTCACGCGGCGTCGTCCTTTCCGTACAGCCAAGCCTCGAGCTCGCGCTCATCGACGCGGACGCTCATGCCCGGCTTGCTGCCAAGCCTGACCGCCGGGATCTCGCCCTCGGCGATCTTCCTTCTCACGGTGCTGATCCCGAAGCCGGTGCGAGTCGCGACCTCAGCGACAGCGAGTAGGCGCCCGTGCTCGTTTGTGCTCACGCCCTGCCTATCGGCTAGGGCGAAAAGCTGAACGGGGCCGAGCGGCGAGCCGAACGCCGCGGGCGCTTCCCACTACCCGGCCCGCCCTCACGCTACGCCTCGAGTCCGTCGTCGAATAGTCGCTCGTTCGACCATAGCCCGAAGCGCTCGAGCATCCCACTCCGCAAGTTGGCCTCGCCGCTGGCATCTCCTTACATGAGCCGGGTGTGGGGGCTTTTTGGGACTGGCGGCAACCATCCCAGGGGAGAGGCGAAGTCCCACCCCGGCTTTCCGAGGAGTCTTAGAGGCTGTGACAGAATGATCTGCGGGGTGCCGGAGCCCTGTCGAAGGTCTGTCAGGCGGGGACCTGCGGCTGCTGCGTGCGGGCAGCCGCTGTGACTCGCTCGAGCCAGGGCCTTGCCTCGAGCCGTTCGAAGATCTCGCTGGCCTCGGCGAGCAGCGGCTCGGCCTGGCTTGGCCGACCTTGACCGACGAGCCACTCGCCGTGCTCGAGCAGGGTGACCGCGAGCCAGAAGGGGATGCCGAGCTCGCGGAACTGCTCGGCGGCGACCCCGTACCCTGCCCCGTCCTCTGCGAGGCGAGAGCGGAAGCGCCGTGCCTGGGCGTCGAGGTACGGTGGCCGAGAGCCGGGGGGGACGGTCTCGATCGAGGTCAGCAGCTCCTCGATCTTCGCCGACTCGCCCAATGCGAACGCCGCTTCGACCGCCTCGACGATGCCCTGCTTGACGGCCTGGAAGGGGATGCCGAGGGTGCGGCCCGTCTCGATGGTCGCTTCGCCGTCGGCAAGCGCCTCCTGCGGTCGCCCTTCCGCCCGGCGCAGCGAGGCTCGCGAGCACAGGTAGCAGGAGCGCTCCTGGACGTCGGTGGACTCCTCGAGCCGCGAGAACATCGAGAAGATGCGGCGTGCGCCGTCGAGCTCGCCGCGCTGGAGGTGGATCTCGACGGCCGACTGGAGCAGGCTCAGCACGAGCGCGCCGGCGTTGATCTGCTCGGGCGTGAACTCCTCGTTCGCTGCCTGCGCCTCGTCCCAGCGACCCAGCATGTACAGAGGGTAGGTCCGCTCGGCCAGCACAGACCACTCGTACGGGCGGTCTCCGAGCTTCCGCGCGAGGGCAAGGGACTCGTCGAGGTATCCGAGTGCATCGGCATACCCGTCACGCGCGAAGCACTGGTCGGAGAGGTTGAAGTAGCAGCCGCCTGTCTCGTCCACGAGGTCGCTGTCGAGCGCTATTTGGAGTGCGTGCTTGAGGAGCGCCAGAGCCTCCTCGGCGTGTCCCCGGCTAAAGACGACGTTCGCCTTGACGCGCAGCGCGCTCACGAGCGCCGCCGGGTACGCATGCGCCTCGGCGATGTCCAACGCCAGCTCTACCCGCTCGGCCGCACGCTCGAGATCGCCGCTGAACCAGTACCCGCGCGCAAGACCCACCGCCAGCAGCGCGAGATCCTCGTCGGGCTCGTCGGCCGAGATGACGGCGAAGGCGCGCTCCATCCGTGCCAGCGCCTCGTCGCGACGCCCCGTGTAGAAGTCGAGGCTCCCGAGCCTGGAGAGAACGCGGGCGGCCGCATGCGTGTCGCCCTGCTTCTCGTGCAGCTCGATCGAATCCGCGAAGAGCCGGCGCGCCGAGTCCGGATCACCGGCTCTCGCGGCCATCTCGCCCGCGCGGTCGAGAAGCGCCGCCCTCTCCGATGGATCCTCCGTCAGCTCCGCCGCCTGCTCGAAGTAGCGCCTCGCCTCTGCGGCCGCGGCGAGCGACGCGGCGCGCTCCCCCGCCCGCACGAGCATCGCCTGCGCCTTGCCTCTGATCTCGGCTGCGTCCTCCGCGTCCGGGCCAACTTCGTGCGCGGCGAGGTAATGCGACGCGATCACCTCGACCACCTCGTCCTCGTCGGCGGCGAACGCGCGGCTCAGGTACTCGGCCGCGGACAGGTGCTTCGCCCGGCGCTCACGCTTCGAGAGCGTCTCGTAGGCGACGTGGCGCACGAGGTCCTGCAGGAAGCCATACTGGCCGTGCTCGGGCGAGCGGGGGTCGGCCTGCACGCCCAGCACCTCCTTGCGCACGAGGGTCGTCAGCAGGGGCTCGATCTCCGTATCGGCGTCCGCGAGCGCGGCGAGTGCGTCTCTCGTGAAGGTCTTGCCGAGCACCGCGGCGTCCTGGAGCAGTCGCCGCTCCTCCGCGGATAGGCCGTCGAGACGAGCCGCGATCAGGGCGTGCAGCGTCTCCGGCACCTCGAGCGCATCCACCGGCCCCGTTAGCCGGTAGGCGGGGCCTTCCTGGACGAGCAGGCCGCGGTCGAGCAGCATCCGCACGGTCTCGACCGCGTACAGCGGCACGCCCTCGGCGCGCGCGAGGATACGGTCGCGTACCTCCGAGGGAAGCCCCGGCACGAGACCGGTCAGCAGCTCCTCCATCGCCTCCTGCGAGAGCGGCTCCAGGTAAAGCGAGGTGAAGCTGCGCTGGCCCGCGCCCCAGGTCGGCCGCCGCTCGAGCAGCTCCGGCCGGGCGAGGGTGATCACGAAGACGGGCGAGCTTCGCGACCAGTCGAGCAGGTACTCGACGAAGTCGAGCAGGCTGGCGTCGGCCCACTGCATGTCCTCGAAGGCGAGCACGGTCGGATAGTTGTCCGCCAGCCGCTCGAAGAAGAGCCGCCAGGCGGCGAAGAGGTCCTGCTGGTCGCGGGCCTGGTGCTCGGCCAAGCCGAGCAGGTGCGCGAGCCGCGGCTCGAGGAAGTCCCGCTCCTCGGGGTCGAGGATGTGCTCCTCCAGCGTGGCGTGCAGCTTGGCAAGCGCGGACGCCGGCTCCTCCTCCTCGGCGATACGGCAGCGCATGCGCACCATGTCCGCGAGCGCCCAGTAGGTGACGCCCTCGCCGTAGGAAAGACAGCGGCCGCGGTGCCAGTAGACGGTTTCCGCGATGCCGTCGAAGTACTTGTAGAACTCCCAGCCGAGACGGGACTTGCCGATCCCGGCGATGCCGGTGACCGAGACGAGGTGCGCCCTGCGCTCGTCGGCGCAGGTGTGGAAGAGGTCCTTGATGTGGCGCAGCTCGCGGTCGCGCCCGACGAACGGTGCTTCGAGCCCCTGCGACTTGAGCGAGCCGCGCAGGCCGGAGACGACCCGCTGTGCCCTCCACAGCGGGGTCAGGCCCTCCTTGCCCTTGAACTCGAACGAGCCCGCCTCCTCGTAGACGATCGTCTGTTCCGTCGAGCGGCGCGTGGACTCGCCGACGTAGACCGATCCCGGCTCGGCTACCGACTGCACCCGCGAGGCCGTGTTCACGAGGTCGCCCGCGACCATGCCCTCGCCCTCGGCGCCCAGCGTGACGGCGGCCTCGCCCGTGAGCACTCCCGCACGCGCGCGGAGGTCCTCCGCGCCCACCTCCTGTCCCAGCGCGGAGACTGCGGCGACGAGGTCGAGCGCGGCTCGGACTGCGCGCTCGGCGTCGTCCTCGGTCGCCGTGGGCGTGCCCCAGACGGCCATCACCGCGTCGCCGATGAACTTCTCCACGGTGCCGCCGTAGAGCTCGATCAGCCGCCGGGACGTGTCGAAGTAGCGCGAGAGGAGCTCGCGCACCTCCTCGGCGTCTCGCGACTCGGAGAGCGTCGTGAAGCCAACGAGGTCGGCGAAGAGGACGGAGACGAGGCGGCGCTCGGCGGAAGGGGCCTCGTGAACTGGGGCGGCAGGCGCCACGCCGGCCATAGCCTCAGGTGATAGCGGCGCGCCGCACTCGCCGCAGAAGCGCTCTTCGGGTTGGTTGGCAGCCCCGCATGCCTGACAGGCAGCGCTGAACGCACTCCCGCACTCGGCGCAGAACTTCCGGCCTTCGCGATTCGAAGCACCGCAGCTTGGGCAGAGCGCCATATCCGTACGGAGCCTACTGCCCACGGCTTCGCCGTCAACGAGGATCAGCCTTTTCAGACGGGAGGTTCTCCGATGCCAACAGCGCTGCTCGACGACGAACTCTGGCGGCTGGTCGAGCCGCTCTTGCCGGTCAGAAGGCGTCGCTTCTACCATCCGGGCCGGAAGCGGCTCGATGACCGTTGCACCCTTTCGGGCATCCTGTTCGTGCTGCGCACCGGGATCGCCTGGCAGCAGCTGCCGCAGGAGCTCGGCTACGGCTCCGGT
>JBBRZN010000054.1:0-12354 GCA_038236705.1 Gaiellales bacterium | reverse complement strand
GCCAGCGTCCTGTCGGTCGAACTCGGCGTCACCGTCGCCCTGCTGGAGCTAACGCTCGGCGTCATCGCGGGCAACCTCTTCCACTTGCAGACGCAGGAGTGGCTGGACTTCATCGCCAAGTTTGCGTCAATCGTTCTGACCTTCCTCGCGGGCGCCGAGGTGGATGTGCCGCAGTTCAGGCGTGAGTGGAGGGCGTCGCTCTCGATCGGGCTCGTCAGCTTTTTCGGCCCGTTCGTGGTCGTCGGCCTGCTTGCCTACTACGGGCTCGGGTGGAACCACCATCAGGCGGAGATCGCCGGGATCGCGCTCTCGACGACGAGCCTCGCCGTCGTCTACGCCGTGCTCGTCGAGACCGGACTCAACCGGACTGTGATCGGCAAGCGTCTGATGTCGGCGACGTTCGTCACCGACTTTGGCACCGCCGCGGCCCTCTCGATCCTCTTCATCAAGCCGACGATCTGGATCGCGCCCTTCGTCGGGGTTGCGGCCGCGCTGATCTTCGGGCTGCCGAAGCTTTCCCCGTTCTTCTTCTCCCGCTACGGCGACCGGGTGATCGAGCCGGAGATCAAGCTCGTGTTCGCCTGCCTCTTCCTCCTGATGTGGCTCGGCGGCCGTGCGCATTCGCACGCCGTCCTGCCTGCTTTCATCCTCGGGCTCGTGATGAGTAACCACTACGCGCAGCATCGCCAGGAGCAGGAGCGAATGCGCGTCGTCGCGTTCGCGTTCCTGACTCCGTTCTTCTTCCTCAAGGGCGGCATGAGCGTCTCCGCAGGCGCGCTCTGGGCGAACCTGAGTGTCCTCGGGCTGCTGTTCGCCGGGAAGATGGTGCCGAAGCTCGCCGGTGTCTACCCGCTGGCGCGTCGCTACGCCGCGCCGCACGCGATCTTCACGACGCTGCTCATGTCGACCGGGCTCACCTTCGGGACGATCAGCTCGCTCTACGGGCTCAATGCCGGGATCATCGACCGCATGCAGTTCTCGCTGCTGATCGCGATCGTCGTACTGTCGGCGATCATCCCGACGGTGATCGCGCAGCGCTTCTTTCAACCGCACGCCGAGCGCGAGCACGAGCGGGACCGCGCCCAGGCGGGTGCCCCGACGCACGCCGTGCCGGCGGGCGAGGGCGCCTCGAGCTAGGTCGTCGTCAGCACGACGGGGTGCTTGCCGCTGCCCGGCCGCTCGAGGGTGACGACCCAGCCGTCGAAGCGGCGGAAGTTGTACGGCGCGTTCAGCCGGACGCTGTCGCCGCTCTGGGCGATGCGGAACGTTCCGCACGTGGCGACCGGCTTGTGCTTCTTCGTCAGGAACATCTCGTAGTACTGGCCCTTCGGCAGCGGCTTCAGGCCGCGCACGACAACCTTGAGCGGCCAGTTGCCCGCCTCGTCGGCCTTGCCCACGTGGATCGTCGCGGACGCAGCCGCGGCCTGTGGCGTTCCCTTCATTGGTACGTCGAAGACCTGCGTGAACGGCTCCTTCGCGCGGCCGGCCAGGAAGCCGCCGAGGAACGCGGCGACCCCGACCGCGGCGGCGATTCCGAGTATGAAGCCGGCCCGGCGGCGCGGCAGGAACTCGACGTTCTCGTCCCGCGGGTCGAGATCGGGCTCGACGAGCGCCGGCGGCAGTTCGGGCGGCGGGCCCGCGGCGATCAGCAGCTCGTGGACGCGCTCGAGCCGCGCGCGCTCCTCCTCGGGCAGGTCGCCGACGAGCTCGCGGAAGTCGGGCTTGTCGGTCATTCCAGCTCCTCCTCGAGCTGATCGGCCAGGCGGGCGAGCGCCGCTCGGGTTCGCGTCTTCACGGTTCCGAGCGGGATCCCGAGGTACTCGGCGACCTCGGACTGCGAGAGGCCGCTCCAGTAGGCCAGCTCGATCACGGCGCGCTCGTTCGGCGAGAGCTCCTCGAGCGCCCGGTGGACCCGCCACGCGGTCCAGCCGGCCTCGACCCGCTCGGGAGGGCCGGCCTCGGGCGAGGCCTCGTCGGGCGCATCCGTAGGGGGCTCGTTGCGCGCCCGGCTGCGGTCGATGATCGCGTTGCGCGCGACGGCGTAGAGCCACGGCGCGCCGGGGCCGCGCTCCGGCCGGTAGCTGCGGGCCGCGCGCCAGATCGACGCGAAGGTCTCCTGCACGGCGTCCTCCGCCCGGCCGCGGTCGCCGAGCCGGCGCAGCGCGAGGCCGAACACGGGGCGGGAGTACCGGCGGTAGAGCACCTCGAACGCGCCGCGGTCACCGTCGCCGGTGCGGCGGATCAGCTCTCCATCGGTCAACTCGTTGGCCGCCACCGCGGGCATCGTGGCTGCTACCGGCGCGCGCGGCAAGCTGAGAGTGTCGAGCACGAGCTCCATCGGAAGGTTCTACGCCCGTGGAACCAAGCCGGTTTTGAGCAATCGGCCGCCGTCCACGAACAGCGTCGAGCCGGTGACGAATGTCGCTCCGGCGAGGTAGACGACGGCGTCCGCAACGTCCTCGGGCGACCCGACGCGCTCGAGCAGGGTCTCGGCGGCGCGCCGTTCCTCCTGGGCCGGCTCGACCGCCACGGGCCCCGGCGCGATGCCGCAGACCCGCACCTCGGGCGCGAGCGCGCGCGCGAGCACCCGCGTCAGCATGGCCTGGGCCGCCTTGGCCGCCGAGTGCGCCGCGAACGACGGCCAGGGCTGGTAGCCCGCGACGTCCTCGATCATCACGATGCAGCCCTTCGAGGCCCGCAAATGCGGCGCGGCGGCTTGCGAGACGAAGAAGCTCCCCTTCGCCGTCGCGCCGAAGGCTGCGTCCCAGTCGCGTTCGTCTAGCTCCTCGAGCGCCTTGGGCGCGAAGCCCTCGCCGGCGGCGTTCACGAGCAGGTCGAGCCCGCCGAGCTCCTCGACCGCCCGCGTGACGAGCGCCCGCGCCTGCTCCACCTCGGCCAGGTCGCCGTCGGCGCGGCCGGCGGCGAGCACCGACCAGCCGGCGCGCTCGAGCCGCCCGGCGACCACGGCGCCGACCCGTCCGGTTCCCCCGGTGATCAAGGCACGCATGTGCCAGTGATAGCACGCCGCAAGTTCCGTCCGGTCCTGGCGTCATCTTGGGGCAATGCTGAAAATTCTCGCCACGACCTTGATCGCGGGGGCCGCCCTTGCGGCGGCGGCTACCGCAGCCGCCCCGGTCACCGTGACGCTCGCCGCAAGCGCCTCCGTCGTGAACTACGGCAAGCCCGTCACGCTGAGCGGCGTGCTCTCGACGCAGAGGGCGAACCAGCCGATCGCGATCGAGGCCACCGAGTGCGGCACCACCAAGGCGGTCAAGGCCGCGACGGTCAGGACCGCGGCGAACGGCGCATACAGCACGCCGGTCACGCCAGCGGCCGCGACGACCTACCAGGCCACCTTCAAGAACGTCAAGAGCCCGTCTGTCTCGGTCGCCGTGCGGCCGGTGCTCCAGCTGACGCGAGTCGCCCGCGGCTCGTTCAAGGCGAAGGTCACGGCAGGCCGCACGCTCAAGGGCAAGGCCGTGCTCTTCCAGCGCTACTCGACGCTGCGCAAGCGCTGGGTGCAGGTGAAGAAGGTCGTGCTCACGACCGAGGCTCCCGGTCCGGCGAAGCCCACGGTGATCGACTCTGCCTCATTCCGCGCGAAGGTCGCGCTGAGGGCCCGCGTGCGTCTGCTGATCTCGACGGCGCAGGCGGCACCCTGCTTCCTCAGCGCCACCAGCAACGTCGTCCGAGCCTAAGTCGCGGGAGGCCCCATTTCTTCCGCCGCGCGGTCGTAGCGCGCGGAGACGGCGTCCCAGTTGACGACGTTCCACCACCCCTCCAGGTATTCCGGGCGACGGTTCTGGTACTTGAGGTAGTAGGCGTGCTCCCAAACGTCGTTCCCGAGGATCGGGAAGTCGTCGTTCAGGATCGGCGAATCCTGGTTGGCGGTCGAGTAGACCGCCAGGCCGGTGCCGTCGTGGACGAGCCAGGTCCAGCCGGAGCCGAAGCGCTTCACGCCGGTCTCGTTGACCAGCTGCTTGAGCGCGTCGGCGCTGCCCCAGAGGTCGTTGATCGCATCGGCCAGCGCGCCGGTCGGCTCGCCGCCGCCGTCTGAGCTCATGATCTCCCAGAACATGGAGTGGTTGAGGTGTCCGCCCGCGTTGTTCTTGACCAGCGCCTGCTTGTCCTCGGGCAGGACTTCGAGGTTCGTGAGCACGTGCTCGACCGACCTGTCGGCGAGCTCCGTTCCCTCGAGTGCCTTGTTTGCATTGTCGACGTACGCCTGGTGGTGCTTGTCATGGTGCAGGCGCATCGTCTGCTCGTCGATGTGCGGCTCGAGGGCGCCGTAGTCATAGGGAAGAGGGGGAACCTCGAAGGCCATGTCGCTCCTTTCCTAGCTGCGGCTGAGGCTAACGGGTTCGGCTCCGCGGTGGGCCGTTATGCTCCTGCGTCCGCGCCCGTCCGAAAGGAGTCGACGTTGTCCGAGCTTGCCTTCAACCGAGAAGAGATCACGCCGCGGCAGCTCAAGCCGGCTCTGCTCGAGCTCGACGGCATCTCGCGCGAGTCGGTCGAGGCGCATTACAAGCTGTACGAGGGGTACGTGAACAAGCGGAACGAGATCCTCGGCAAGCTCGCCGAGGTTGACGTCGCCGCCGCGAACCAGGTCTACTCGGACGTGCGGGCGCTGAAGGTCGACCTCTCGTTCGCGATCGGCGGGATCAAGAACCACGAGATCTACTTCGAGCACCTCGGCGGCGACGGCGGCAAGCCCCATGGCCTGATCGCCGACCTGATCGCCCGCGACTTCGGCTCGTTCGACGACTGGCGGGCCGACCTCAAGGCGACGGGCATGGCCGGCCGCGGCTGGGCCTGGACGGCTTACGACTGGGACGAGGGCCGGCTCTTCAACTACATCGGCGACACGCAGAACACGTATCCGATCTGGAACGCGACGCCCCTCGTCGCCCTTGACGTCTACGAGCACGCGTACTTCCTGGACTACCAGACCGACCGCGCGTCCTACATCGAGGCGTTCTTCAACAACCTCGAGTGGGACGTGGTGAACGACTGGGTGCAGCAGTACCAGATCACCCCTTAGAACTCTGGGCACAGCGCTTTCCGTAATTGGCGGCTACCTCGCCGGGAGCATCCCGACGGGGTACTGGCTCGTGCGCGCGCTCCGCGGCGAGGACATTCGCAAGACCGGCAGCGGCAACATCGGCGCCACCAACGTCTGGCGAACCTACGGCGCACGGTTCGGCGTGCCCGTGATGTTCCTCGACACGCTGAAGGGCTTCGTGCCCGCGTTCCTCGCCACCGTCTACGTCGGCCACCTGGCGGGCGTGCTCGCGGGTGGGGCGGCGATGCTCGGGCACTGGCGGCCGCTCTTCCTGCGCTTCGAGCGCGGGGGCAAGGCCGTGGCGACCTGCGGCGGAGCCTTCTTCGGCGTCGCACCCGTGGTGGGCGGGATCGGCGCAGGCGTCTGGATCCTCGTCTTCGTCCTCTTCCGCTACGCCTCCGTCGCCTCGATCGTTGCCGCGTGCTCGCTGCCATTGATCGCGGTGGCCCTCGGCGAGCCGTGGCCGGTGATCGCGTTCGGGTCGATCGCCGCGCTTGCGGTGATCCTCCTGCATCGGCCGAACATCAACCGGCTGCGGTCCGGCACCGAGACGCGCTTCCGCTTCCGCCGCGCGGCGGAAGCGACCCGTCACGGTGTCTGACACCGAAGACGCCTCGCCATACGGGTTGAGTTGCAGGCGAAGTCGCATTTCTGTGACGTTCCCGTGACGCTTTTGCGTCGGTGTCTGACACCGGGGCTCGGGGTGCCGGGGCTGGGCCGCGGGGTACCCGCGCCGAGCGCTCAGATCAGGCGGCGAGCCACTCGCGAAGCTCGGTGTGCCGGGCCGCGCCGCCGCGCCCCTCGAGCTCGCCGCGCAGCTCGCCGGCGGTGCCATAGCGCTCCGCGACGACGTCGTGCGAGTGGATCGTCTCCAGGTTGACCTGGCGAGCGAGCAGGAAGTCGGCGTCGTCGAGCTCCGGATAGGTCGCGAGCGCGTCGCGCAGAGAGATCCGCACCGAGTCCTCGACGAAGCGCGGCTGCAGGTGCGCGTGCTCGACGACGAAGAGCTCGTCGGGCCGCTTCAGCAGCTCGTAGACCGGCGAGCTCATCGATCCTTCGACGATCCGCACCAGCTGCTCGGCGTTCACGGGTGACTCGCTGCCCACGAAGAGCGTCCCGCGCCCGCGCTGGTTGTGCGTGGCGAGGGGGACGAGCTCCAGGATCCGCCCGATGTCGAGCTCGTCGAACCCCGCCTCCCCCAGCCGCTCGGCCGCGTGCTCGCGCACGAGCCCTTGCGCGCACGGGCAGGCGTTGATCCCCGCCGCCTCGACCCCGACAATCCGTCGCGTGCGCTCCGCCGAGGCTGCGGCGAGTCCGATCAGCGAGACCATCTCCTGCGTCGGCAGCCCGGTCACCGGGGTCTCCCGCTCGAGCGGGTAACGCGCGACGATCCGCACCTCGGCCCGCAACGCGCCCTGGCGCTGGACGATGTGCGATGCGATGTGCTCGGCAAGGCCCTCGACGAGCAGCGCCTCCCCGATCACGACTTCCTCGATCGCTTCCGCGAAGAGCTCCGGGAAGCGCGACATGTGCACGCCCTTCTGCCCCGGATCGAGGTCGACGGTGCAGTCGATGTCGGCCGCGATCAGCTTCTCGCTCCCGCCGTAGCTGATCCGGATTGCCTTCTGCACGCCGCTCACGCCCGCGCGCGAGAGCCCGAGGGGCACCTCGGACGGCGCGGCCTGGAGGTCGTGTGTTAGAAGCTGCCGAGGCTCGTCCACGCCGCCAACGCTACCAACCACCCCTTGACCGAAGACTCGCAGTTCGCACGACTCGTGATGCTCGCGTGCCATGACCTGCGCACGCCGCTCGCGACCGTGCACGGATTCGCCCAGACGCTCGTCCGAATGGAGGGCCACGACGAGACGACAGTGCGCTATCTCGAGATGATCAACTCGGCTTCGGCGCAGCTCGCCGAGCTGATCGACGAGCTCTCCCTCGGCTCGAAGATCGAAGACGGCCGCTACGACCCGCTGCTCGCGAGCGCCAACACGATCGAGCTCGCGCGCGCCGCCGCCGAGGAGCTGGGGACGGAACGTGTCGCGGTCTCGGGAGAAGGCGCGGACGTGGAAGTGGACGTCGCGGCGAGCCGGCGCGCGGTGGCCTCGCTCGCCCAGTGTGCCCTGCGCCACGGTGGCCTGGAACGCGTCGAGCTAACGGTGAGCGGCGAGGAGCTCGCGCTCGCTCCGATCACGCCCGCTTCGGCCCCGGTCGTGCTCGGTGAAGACCTGCGCGACCTGGGAGCAGCGATCGCCGTGCGCTTGATCCGGGCTCAAGGTGGGTCGGTAGCCCTGGACGGCGAGACGCTCAGAGTCCGGCTCGGGTGACGGACACGCGGGTCAACGTCGACGACTTCGAAGAGGCGGCGCGAGCCGGCCTCGAGCCCAGCTCCTACGGCTACATGGCGGGCGGCGCCGGCGACGAGCACACGCTGCGCGGCAACGCGGCCGCATTCGAGGGCTGGGAGCTGAGGCCCCGCGTGCTCGTGGACGTCGGCACGGTCTCGACCGCCGTGACGGTGCTCGGGACCGAGGTCGCGTTGCCGCTGCTAGTCGCGCCGACCGCGTTCCAGCGCCTGGCCGACCCTGAGGGCGAGCTCGCCACCGCCCGCGCCGCCGCCGCCGCAGGAACGGTCATGACGCTCTCGACGCTCTCGAGCGTCTCGCCCGGCGAGCTCGCGGCAGCGGCACCGGGGGCACCGCAGTGGTTCCAGCTCTACTGGTCGACGGACCGCGGGTTCACGAAGGAGCTCGTCGAGTCGGCAGCGGAGGCGGGGCATAGCGCGCTCGTGCTCACCGTGGACTTTCCCGTCGCTGGCCGCCGCGAGCGCGATGCGCGCGCCTCGTTCGTGCTCCCGGACGACCTGCCGCTGCCGAACCTCCCGGTGAGGCTGGAGCGAGAGGACTTTCACGCGAAGCTCGGCGGTATCGTCGACTCGACCCTCACCTGGCACGATTTGGAGTGGCTGCGCTCGTGCAGCCCGCTTCCGCTCGTGCTCAAGGGGATCCTGACCGCCGAGGACGCGCTCCTCGCCGCCGAGCACGGGGCGGCAGCGGTGATCGTCTCGAACCACGGCGGGCGGCAGCTCGACGGTGTCCCGCCGACCCTTGACGCTCTCCCCGAGGTGGTCGAGGCGGTGGGCGAGCGGGTCGAGGTGCTCTTCGACGGCGGCATCCGCCGCGGCACCGACGTCCTGAAGGCCCTGGCGCTCGGCGCGCGCGCCGCGATGTCCGGCCGGGCCGTGCTCTGGGGGCTCGCGGCCGGCGGAGAAGAGGGCGCGCGCCAGGTGCTCGAACTGCTGCGAAAGGAGATCGAGGTGGGGTTGAAGCTGCTCGGCTGCGCCTCTCCGGCCGAGGTCACGCGAGCACACGTGCGCAGGGCTGGATCGCCCGTATGATCCCGCGCGTGGAGCGCGAGGGGACTCTCACGACGAAGGAGGGCCGCACGCTCGCTTACTTCGAGCGTGGGAGCGCAGAGGGCGTGCCGGTGATCGTTTCCCACGGCACTCCGGGGAGCCGCCTGGCCCGCCATCCCGACGCCGGCATCTACGAGCGTCACGGAATGCACGCGGTGGTCTACGACCGGCCGGGCTACGGGCGCTCGGATCCCAATCCCGGGCGCTCCGTCGCCGACGCGGCGGCTGACATCGAGGCGATCGCCGACGAGCTCGGCTTCGAGCGCTTCGTCGTCGTCGGGGGCTCGGGCGGTGCGCCGCACGCGCTCGCCTGCGGGGCGCTGCTCGGCGAGCGCATCATCCGGGTCGGCGCGCTGGTCACACCCGCGCCCTCGGACACGAAGGACTTCGACTTCTTCGACGGCCTCGCCGACCTGAACGTGAAGGAGTTCGGGGCCGCTCTCGAGGGCAAGGAGGCGATCGACGCCTACCTCGAGCCCTATGTCGAGGGCATCCGGGCCGACCCCGACGGGGTCCTGGACGAGATCGCGAGCGAGTTGCCCGACGTGGATCGCACGATCATGAATCGCAAGGAGTATCGCGACGTGATGAGGCAGCAGTTCGTCGAGTCGGTGCGCCAGGGCGTCCGTGGCTGGGCCGACGACGACCTCGCGTTCGCGAAGCCGTGGGGCTTCGAGCCGGAGGACGTGCACGCGGAGGTACGGCTCTGGCAGGGCGAGCTGGACGTTCTCGCCCCGCGCAGCCACGGCGAGTACGTCGCGAGCCGTCTCCCGAACGCGCAGTTCGAGCTCCTGGAAGGCGGCGGTCACTTCCTCGACGAGGAGTGGTCCGTGGTTTATGATTGGCTTACCGCGGGCGAGAACGCGGAGGAACCCCTGGTTCCCCCGCGAGCCCCCTCCTCGACGACGTAGGCGCCCCGCACTCGTTTCAGGAGCCGGCCGTTCGACCCGCGCTCAAACTGTTGTTTGTCGCAGTGAGGCTCCCGCCAGGCAAAGCCCGGCTCCGCCGGCAGATCGGAGCGACCCCAGGGGCGGCTAACGCAGCAGGCGGGACAGCCGGCGGTCTTTGAGCAGGCGGCCGCCGGTCTGACACTGCGGGCAGTAGAAGATCGTGTGCTGCTCGAAGTCGACCTGCGCGATCGGCGTGCCACAGACCTGGCAGGGCTCGTGCAGCTTCTTGTGGACGCGGTAGACCTTCGCGTCCTTTGCGCCGAGTTCGCGTAGCTCGAGCCCGCGCCGGAGCTCCGAGTCGATCGCGTCCGCGAGGGTCTGGACCTGTCCCGGGGTCAGACCCTGGGCCGTGGCGAAAGGGGACAGGCCTGCGGTGTGCAGGATCTCGTTCGCCCACGCGCGCCCGATCCCGGCGATCACGCGCTGGTCGCGCAGGAGCGAGTGCAGCCGGCGCGGCTCGGCCGCGAGGATCTCGCCGAGGCGTTCGGCACCGAGGCCGAGCGCCTCCGGGCCGAGGTGGCCGAGCTCGAGGTCGACTTGCTCGGGCGTGAGCAGCCACACGCCGGCGCGCTTCTTCGCGCCCGCCTCCGTCAGGACGAGCTGGCCGCCCCCCTCGAAGCGCAGCCGGAACGCCGGCGTCTTGGGGCCGGCCTCGCCCGCGCGCAGGTAGCGCACCCGCCCGGCCGACATCAGGTGCACGAGCAGGACGAGCTCGCCGTCCTCGGTCGGGAAGAGCAGCCGCTTGGCTCGTCGCTCGGCACCCGCGAGCCGCCGACCCTCGAGCACGGCCAGCGGCGGGTCGAACGTCTTCAGCGTCGCCACGTGCGCCGGACCGGCCTGCTCGACCGGAAAGGCCCGCACCGGATCGTCGAGGGCGCGGCGGAGTGCTTCGACCTCCGGAAGTTCAGGCATTCTCGCGCCCCTGGCCGGCCCCCGCTCCCGCCCGGCGGAGCCGGGCTCCGCGGGGGCCTGACGCCGCTGGCGGCAGGATGCCGCGCGCGCGGCGCTTGTCCGTACTCCGTGTACTGTCCTGCGCGCCGCGCGCACAGCCTCCTTTGCCAGCGACGCCCCAGAGACGCGAGAAATGGCATCCTTTGACCAATGAGCCGCTCAGGGTAGCCGTGCGGCGCGGGGAGATCCTCGAATGCGTCCACGAGGTTCACGCAGTCGCCGTCCAGCACGGGTCCGTGTTGGCCGAGGCGGGCGATACGGCGCTGGTCGCCTCGTTGCGCTCGTCCGCGAAGCCTCTGCAGGCGCTGCCCCTCGCGCGCGCATACGAGAACCTGAGTGACGACGAGCTCGCAATCGCCTGCGCGTCGCACTTCGGCACCCCCGAGCACGTCGAGTCCGTGCGGCAACTGCTCGCGGTCACCGGCGGCAGCGAGGACGAGCTCGACTGCGGGCTCCAGGACCGCCGGCCGCCGCAGCCGGTGTTCCACAACTGCTCGGGCAAGCACGCCGGCATGATCGCCGTCTGCCGTGCGCACCGCTGGCCGGTCGAGGGCTACCGGCGGGCCGACCATCCGCTCCAGCTCGCGCTGCTCGAGGAGGTCGCCGCTGCCGCCGAGGTCGAGCCGCGGCGGGTTGTGACCGGGCTGGACGGCTGCGGTGTCGTCTGCTTCGGCGTCTCCCTCGAGCGGGCCGCCTTCGCGTTCTCGAGGCTCGAACAGCTCGAAGGCGGCGGTCGAATCGCCTCCTCCATGCGCGCCCGGCCCGTGCTGATCGGCCGCGAGGGCGCCACCGACACCGAGCTGATGCGGGCCCAGCCGGGTTGGCTCGCGAAGGCCGGGGCGGACGGCTTGATGTGCGCGGTCTCCTCCGACGCGATCGGCCTCGCGGTCAAGGTCGCGGACGGCAACTCGCGTGCGCTGCGCCCTGCGCTGGCGGCCTTCGGCGCCCCGCTCGGTCTCGACTTGCCCGCGTTCGCCGAGGTCACGCTCCGGAACTCTCACGGAGAGCCGGCTGGAACCATCACAGCCCTGTAAAGAAAATGTTTCGATTTAGCGATTTCGCGTGTAACATCCGGTCCGCAGGGAGGGTGAGCCGGGGGATGGGAGCCGGCTCTTTCGTTTCTAGGTAGGTCGAAAAGCCAGCCGCGAGACAAGCCGGAGGTCAAGTGCTCACCGTCGACATCTCTCTTCCGGACGTAGAAGAGCTCCACAAGCTCGTTCAGGACGGGCTCGAGAAGGGGTTCCTCACCTACGACGAGATCGTCTCCGGGCTCGAGGAAGTCGAGCTCACCAAGGAGCAGATCGAAGACTTCTACACGTACTTGATCGACCACTCCATCGAGCTGATGGAGGGCGAGAACCACAAGCATCCGCCGCACGAGCAGCCCGCCCTCGCCGAGGAGGAGAAGGGCCCGAAGCTCGACCTGACCGTCGAGCCCTCGCTCGACTCGCTGCGCCTCTACCTGCGCGAGATCGGCAAGGTGCCGCTCCTGACCGCCGACCAGGAGGTCTACCTGGCCAAGCGGATCGAGCGCGGCGACATGGGCGCCAAGACGCAGATGATCGAGGCGAACCTGCGCCTCGTCGTCTCGATCGCGAAGTCCTACCTCGGCCGCGGCCTCAGCTTCCTCGACCTGATCCAGGAGGGCTCCCTCGGTCTGATCCGCGCAGTGGAGAAGTTCGACTACCGCAAGGGCTACAAGTTTTCGACCTACGCGACCTGGTGGATCCGGCAGGCCGTGACGCGGGCGATCGCAGACAAGGCGCGCACGATCCGCATCCCGGTACACATGGTCGAGAAGCTGAACAAGGTCGTGCACATCGAGCGCCAGCTGGTGCAGCGCCTCGGGCGCGAGCCTCGCCCGGACGAGATCGCGGTCGAGCTCGAGATGACCACCGCGGAGGTGCGCGACATCCTGCGCATGGCACAGCACCCGGTCTCCCTGGAGAAGCCGATCGGCGAGGAGGAGGAGTCTG
>JBBRZN010000053.1:0-12825 GCA_038236705.1 Gaiellales bacterium | reverse complement strand
CGGGAAGAGCGAGGCGCTCGCCTCGTTCAGACGCCACGGCGCGGCCACCGTCTCCAGCGACGAGATCGTCCATCGGCTGCTGCGCGAGGACCCGGTGGTGGGGAAGACGCTGGTCGAGCGCTTCGGCGAGCGGATTCTCGACGAGGCGGGGCAGGTCGACCGCTCGGCGATCGCGGCGATCGTCTTCGCCGACCGCGAGGCGCTCGAGTGGCTCGAGTCGCTGCTCCATCCGCTGGTCGTGCAGGAGTACCTGGAGTGGCGCGAGCAGCTCGCGGCCCTGCCGAACCCGCCTGCGCTGACGGCGACCGAGGTGCCGCTGCTCTACGAGGTCGGCGGCCAGGACCGCTTCGACGCGGTCGTCGTCGTGACGGCCCCGCCGAAGGTCCGGGCAGGCCGCAGCGAGGTCGCCACGGAGGAGCGCGAGCCGCGGCTGCTCCCGGACACGGTCAAGGTCGCTCAGGCGGACTTCGCGTACGTGAACGACGGCTCGCTCGAGCAGCTGGACGCCTTCGTCGGCGAGGTGATGAAGGAGCTGACCGCGCAAGCCGGATGAAGAAGCTCCTCGCCGTCCTCCTGCTCGGCGCCGCCCTCGGCGGGGGGTTCGCGTACGTCAACTCGACCGAGCCCGCGTGGTACGTGCGGATCCGCTACCCGCTCCACTACGACGCGATCGTCCGCGGCCATGCGCGCAACTACCGGCTCGACCCGGCGCTGCTGGCGGGCGTGATCTACCAGGAGAGCAAGTTCCGCGCCAGCGCGCGCTCGAGCTCCGGCGCGATCGGCCTGATGCAGCTGCTCCCGGACACCGCGAAGGGCATCGCCGTCCACACGGGCGGCTCCCGGTTCCGGGTCTCCGACCTCGACGACCCGGAGATCAACGTTCGCTACGGCTCCTGGTACCTGCGGCACCTGCTGGACAAATACCACGACGAGCGCGCCGCCCTCGCCGCCTACAACGCGGGCCAGGACAACGTCGACCACTGGCGCGCCGAGGGGAAGGGGATCGCGTTCGCGGAGACCCGGCACTACGTCAAGCGGGTCGAGCATCTCAAGGTGCTCTACCGGCGCGGGTACCGTTCGCAACTCTACGCATCACCGTGACACTTGACAGCAGTCGTACTGATGTCATAATGATGTCACCGTGCAACTGGAACGCTTCATCGACGCGCTGGAGGCCGAGCTTGCTTCGCTGGCCGCGATCGGCGACGAGGAGTCGCAGGCAGCAGCCGCTCGTCTGAGCGGGGCGCTTCGCTCCGCCGCCGGACTGCGCTTCCTCGACGTTCTCTCGGAGGCCGCGCTCGAGCTCTCGGGCCAGCTTCCAGCGGGGCACGTGGAGGTACGGCTGGCCGGGCAGGAGCCGAGCCTCGTCTACGTCGAGTCGCCCGAGGCCGCCGCGGCACCCGCAGGGGAGGACGGGCTCAACTCCCGTATCACCCTGCGCCTGCCCGAGCAGCTCAAGGCGAGCATCGAGGGCGCGGCCGCCCGTGAGGGTGTCTCGGTCAACGCGTGGCTCGTCCGGGCTCTCGCACGAAGCGTTTCCAGCCCAGTACGGCGCCAGTCGGGCAGCCGCCTGACCGGCTTCGGCAAGAGCTAGAGAGAGGAGTTCCGATGACGTTCTTCACAGGCCCGTTCGGGCACCTCGAAGTCAAGATCGACCAGCGGCCGCCGCGCCCGCGGAGGCGGAAGCGATGAGGCGCGAGACGTTCACCGCGCCAGGCCCGCTGCGGCTCGACCTGAGCGTGCCCGCCGGGGCGATCGAGGTCGAGGCCGAAACCGGCGCGGACGCGGAGGCGGTCGTCGAGCTGGAGCCGCTGAGAAACGGGGAGCGGGCCGTCGAGGAGGCCGGGGTCAAGCTGCGCGGCGACGAGCTGCGGGTCGACGTCCAGGATCCGGGCGGCTCCTCCGCGGAGGTCCGGCTCGTCGTGCGCGCCCCGGAAGGCTCGACGCTGCTGGCGCGGGCCGGCTCGGCCGACGTTCGCACTCGCGGCCGTCTCGGCGACACCGAGTTGAAGCTCGCCTCGGGCGATGCCGCGCTCGACCAGGTCGGGGCGCTGCGGGCGAAGCTCGCGAGCGGCGACCTCGAGGCTCGTCACGTCGCCGGCGAGGCGAAGATCGAGAGTGCCTCGGGAGACGTCGAGCTGGCGCAGCTCGCCGGAGAAGGCGAGATCGCGAGCGCGTCGGGCGACGTCCACGTTGCCGAGGCCGCCGCGGGCCTGAAGGTCCGGACGGCGTCGGGCGACCAGAGCCTCGACAGCGTCCGCGAGGGCAGGATCGACCTCACCTCCGCCTCGGGCGACATCCGCGTCGGCATTCGCAAGGGCTCGCGCCTCTGGGTCGACGCCCGCTCCTCGAGCGGCGACGTCGCGTCCGAGCTCGAGGTCGGCGAGGCACCGGCGGGCGACGAAGGCCCGCTGGTCGAGCTGCAGGTGACGGCGATGAGCGGCGACGTCCGAGTGGTTCGCGCGTGAGCCGTAGCGCACTCCTGCGCCAGGGCCCATTTCGCGCGCTGCTCACGGCCGAGGTCATCTCGACCACGGGCACCCAGATGACCTGGCTCGCGCTGCCGTGGTTCGTGATCGTCACGACCCACTCCGCCACGCAGACGACCTACGTCGTGGCGGCCGAGGTGATCGGGCTAGCGCTGCTCGGCCTTCCGGGCGGCCGGCTGCTCGGCCGGCTTGGCGCGCGCCGCACGATGATGCTCTGCGACGGCGTGCGCGCGCCGCTGATGGTCGTGATCCCGGTGTTGCACTGGACCGGCGGGCTCTCGTTCCCGCTGCTGGTCGCCGTCGCGTTCGGGCTGGGAACGCTGACCGCCCCCAACTTCGCGGCGCAGAAGCTCATCGTGCCCGAGCTCCTCGGCGAGGACGAGCAGCAGGTCACCGAGGCGAACGCGCTCTTCCAGGCGGCGACGCGGACGACGTTACTCGCCGGGCCCGCGCTCGCCGGCGTGCTGATCGCGGTGATCGGAGCGACCTCGGTGCTCTTGGTCGACGCTGCGACGTACCTCGTCTCGTTCGCGCTCATCGCCGGCTTCCTGCCCCGCAGGCCGCCCGCCGTGCAGGAGGCCGAGGACCGTAGCCTGCGCGCCGGCGTCCGCTTCATCGCGCGCGACCGGCTGCTCCGCGTCTGGTGGCCGACCTTCGCGGTGGGCGACGCGGCCTGGACGGCCTTCTTCATCACCGTCCCCGTGCTCGTGCTGTCGCGGTTCGGGCACAAGCCGCTGATTGCGGGCGCGCTGGTCGCGTCGTTCGGGGTCGGCGCGCTGATCGGCAACGCGATCTCGTTCCGCTTCCTCACGCGTCGATTCGAGGGGTTCGCCGTGATCGCGGTCTGCGCGCTGGGCCAGGCGGCGCCGCTCTGGCTGCTCTGGCTGCCGCTCCCGGCGGTCGCGCTCTCCGCGCTGATCCTCGTCTCCGGGGTCGCAAACGGGCTCGTCAACCCGAGCCTGCACGCGATCACCACGCTGCGCGTCCCGCCGCGGCTGCGGCCGAACGTCCTCACGACCCAGTTGGTCGGCTGGGCGGTGGTGAACCCGCTCGGGCTGTTCGTCACGGGCCCGGTGCTCGACGCCTACGGGACGACGCCGGTGCTGGTCGGCTTCGCGGCGGTGCAGACCCTCTCGATGGCGGTGGTTGCGAGCGCGGCCGCGCGCGAGCTCGGGCGGCGCAGACTCGAGACTACCCCCGCGGCTAGCTCGGCTCGTTCGCTTTCTCGGTGAGCGCGGCGAAGCCGGCCTGCAGGAAGTCGTTCGCCGCGGCCGCCCCCAACGACCAGGTCAGCAACCGCCCGAAGCGCGGCGCCAGGACCTGCGCGGATGCGAGCCCCGCGGCGGCCCAGGTGCCCATGCAGCGGGTGCAGGTGACGAGCTCGCCCATCGCCTGTTGGAAACCGCCTTCGACGGGCCGTTCCGCGTCCACCTCGGGCGGCTCCCCGTAGACGAACGGCCGCCGGATGAAGCTCGTGACGTCGTCACGTGCGAGTGTCCTGGCAGCTTTGAACGTCGCCGCCGCGAGCACCGCGAAGTCGAGCGCGGTCTGGCGCTGGGGATCGCTCTCGAGCAGCTTGCCGAGCGCGCCGGCAGTCGCCAGCAGACCGGCAAAAGCCCCGACGATTCCCGCGTACGAGCCGTAGGGCGGGCGGTCGGAATCGGGGGTCATCGCGCTAGCCTAAGGCGCCGACTTGGCGGCGCCGACCAGGGAGGCCGTGCCGGGCTTGGCCGGCGCGGCCGCTCAACACACTGGCTTGGAAGCGCATCGGCATGGACTTGGTCACCGGGTAGCCTCTTAGCTCGATGGCGGAGTTCAAAACATCCGACGGGTACTCGCCCATGGCCGACCAGCCGAAGGCGATCGCCGAGCTCTCCGAGGGGATCGAAGCAGGCGAGCGCTATCAGACGCTGCTCGGCGCCACCGGCACCGGCAAGACGGCGACGATGGCCTGGATCATCGAGCAGGTGCAGCGGTCAACGCTGCTGATCGCCCACAACAAGACGCTGGCGGCTCAACTCTGCAACGAGCTGCGCGAGTTCTTTCCCGACAACGCGGTCGAGTACTTCGTCTCCTACTACGACTACTACCAGCCCGAGGCATACGTGCCGCAGGCCGATCTCTACATCGAGAAGGACTCCTCACGGAACGACGACATCGACCGCCTCCGCCACGCAGCCACCGCCGCGCTGCTCTCGCGCCGCGACGTGATCATCGTCGCCTCCGTCTCGGCGATCTACGGCCTCGGCTCCCCCGAGGAGTACGAGAAGCGCGTGGTGCTGCTGAACCAGGGCGAGGAGCACGACCGCGACCTCGTCCTGCGCAAGCTGATCGACATCCAGTACGTCCGCAACGACACCCTGCTCGGCCGGGGCAAGTTCCGGGTCAAGGGCGATGTGGTCGAGGTGCAGCCGGCCCACATGGAGTCGGCCTACCGCATCTCGTTCTTCGGCGACGAGGTCGAGCAGATCACCCATTTCGACCCGCTCACCGGTGAGGTCTACGGCAGGCTCGACCACCTTGCGCTCTTCCCCGCGACCCAGTACGTCACCTCGAAGCCGACGATCGACCGCGCGTCCGAGCAGATCCACCACGAGCTCGAGGAGCAGGTCAAGCGCTTCGAGTCGGAAGGAAAGATGCTCGAGGCACACCGCCTGCGGCAGCGCACCGAGTACGACCTCGAGATGATGAAGGAGCTCGGTTTCTGCAACGGGATCGAGAACTACTCGCGGCACCTGGACGGCCGCCCGCCCGGCTCGGCGCCGCACACGCTGATCGACTTCTTCCCTTCCGACTTCGTGGTGATGGTGGACGAGTCGCACCAGACCGTGCCCCAGCTCGGCGGTATGTACGAGGGCGACCGCTCGCGCAAGGAGACGCTCGTCGACCACGGCTTCCGGCTGCCCTCGGCGCTGGACAACCGGCCGCTGCGTTTCGACGAGTTCCTCGAGAAGGTGCCGCAGCTCGTGTTCGTGTCCGCGACACCGGGGCCGTTCGAGCTGCGCCACTCGACCCGTATCGCCGAGCAGCTCGTCCGCCCGACTGGGATCGTCGACCCGGACGTCGAGCTGCGACCGACGAAGAACCAGATCGACGACCTCCTGAACGAGATCCGCCGCCGCGAGGAAGTTGGCGAGCGCACGCTCGTGACGACGCTGACGAAGAAGATGGCCGAGGACCTGACCGACTATCTGCTCGAGTCGGGCGTCAAGGCGCGGTACCTGCACTCCGAGATCGACACCCTCGAGCGGATCCAGATCATCCGTGAGCTGCGGCTCGGCGAGTACGACGTGCTGGTCGGGGTCAACCTGCTGCGCGAGGGGCTCGACCTGCCCGAGGTCTCGCTGGTGGCGATCCTCGACGCGGACAAGGAAGGCTTCCTGCGTGGCCAGACGGCGCTGATCCAGACGATCGGCCGCGCGGCGCGGCACATCAACGGCAAGGTGCTGATGTATGCGGACAAACACACGGAGGCGATCAAGTTCGCGCTCGACGAGACCGACCGCCGGCGCGAGAAGCAACTCGCGTACAACGAGGAGCACGGGATCACGCCCGAGTCGATCGTCAAGGGCGTCTCCGACATCGCCGAGTTCCTGTCGCTCGAGTCGCCCACGGTTCCGGGCCGGCGGCGCCAGGGCCGCAAGGAGATCGAGGGGCTCTCGCCCGTGGAGCTCGAGCGGCTCGTCGTCACGCTCGAGGAGGAGATGTTCGCCGCCGCCGAGGAGCTCCGGTTCGAGTACGCGGCGAAGCTGCGCGACGAGATCAAGGACCTACGGCGCGAGCTGCAGGCCGCGGCCGAGGCGCCTGCCTAGGCTGCGCTTGCGCTCGGCCTCAGCGCGCGGGCCTTGCCCTAAGATCGTTTCGTGCTCGGCGCCATCATCCAGGTCCTCATCTCCGGTTTCGTGATCGGCGCGCTCGCTCGCTGGGCGGTTCCCGGGCCGGACCCGATGCCCATCTGGATGACCATCCTGTTCGGGATCCTCGGCTCGTTCATCGGCGGCGGGATCGCCGGGGCGATCTTCGGCGTCGAGCAGGACTCCGGCAGCGTGTTCGCGATCCTGATCGGCTCGATCCTCGCCTCGACGCTCCTGGTGATCGCCTACCGGCGCTTCGTGCAGCACCGGCCGATCACCGGGCCGGAAGCACAGCGGCCACCGACCTGAGCCAGGTTTCGATCCGCGGCGTCGCGGATACCAGGCGCGGCATGTGGATAATCGGTCTCATCATCGCCGGCCTGATCGTCGGCGCTCTCGGCAGGCTCTTCCACCCCGGGCGTGACCCGATAGGGCTGCTCGCGACGATCGGCATCGGCATCGCGTCGGTGGTCGTCGCCGGGCTCCTGATCGGTCACCACGGGTTCTGGACGTTCCTCGTCGCGGTGCTGATCGGCATTGCGCTCGTAGCGCTTGTCGGGCGGCTACTGGCGAGCCGGGCTCGGACCGTCTAGGCGGGCTCGGACGCCAGCGGCGTGCGCCCGTGCCGCCGTCCCAAGCACGCTCATTTGACCGGTTCGGTCTGCAGCGGCGTGCGGCCTCTTGGGAACCGACGGATCCCGGTCAGCGCCCAGTCGTCCTCGCGCCAGACGTGGGTCTCGACGAGCAGCGAGTTGGCGCTCGCCTCGTAGACGTGCAGCCCCCGCGCCTCGCCGCGGCGGTCCGGTCGGGGCTGACCGAGTCCCGGCGCGACCGAGACCGTCACGCCGCGTAGCCCGTTGCGGTCGACCTCGAACTCGTGCCGCGCGCTGACGGCGGCCTGGTGGATGTGGCCGGCGAGGATCAACTCGGCGCCGGCGTCGACGAGACCCGCGAGCACCTCGGAGCGGCGTGAGACGGGCTTCTTCCGCGAGCGCCACGGCGCGCCGATCAGGTGGTGGTGAAGCACGACGACCTTGAGCGCGTCCTCCGGAGCCTGCGCCAGCAGCTCGGCCGCGCGGGAGATCTGGCCGCGGCGAATCCCGCCGGACTGGTGCCGCCACGGGCGCACGGAGTTCAGTCCGACGACGTAGAGCCCATCCGCGCTGTGCACCGGCTCGGCGGTCTCCCACTGGCGCTCGAACTCGGCGAACGGCCGCGTGAACCGGGCCGGGAAGGTGTACGGGATGTCGTGGTTCCCCGGGATCACGAGCAGCGGCCGCCCGAGCCCTCGCAGGAACTCCGCCGCGCGCTCGTGCTGGACGCGGCGGCCCCGATGCGTGAGGTCGCCAGAGGCCACGATCAGATCCGGCTCGACGCGCTCGATCAGCGGCTCGAGACTGCGCTCGACCTTCGGTTCCTCCACGCTTCCCACGTGCAGGTCGGAGATGTGGAGGAGGCGGATTGGCAACGCCGGAGCAGGCTATACACTGAAAACATGGCCGACGAGTCCACCGAAATCTTCGACGATCTCTACCTCGGACTCCGAGCCGGCGGCGCGATCCGCAAGCAGCGCCGCGGCGAGCCGCTGACGACCGAGGAACAGGAAGCCATCGGCCGCTGGGAGCGGCTCTCCTCCTGGCGCAAGGCGATCGCGATCGGCGCCTTCTCCATCGGTACTTTCGGTCTTGGCTTCACCTTGGGTGGACTCGTCTTCGGTCGCTGGCGAAAGGCGTGAAACCAAGACCGAACTGAACGGTCGCGCCGGCCAAGCCGGCACGACCTCCTAACCGGCGTCGCAAGCGACGCCTCGGGTCTTGGCTTCACCCTGGGCGGCCTGGTCTTCGGCCGCTGGCGAAAGGCCTAGGACTCCTTGGCGAACAGCACCGACGGGACGTCCTCGTCCGCGGGGTTCTTGTCGCGCAAGATCACGTCAACGAGCGTGGCCAGCACCGCGACGAATGGGATCGCCAGCAGTACGTAGAAGCCTCCGAAGAGCAGCCCCATCGCGGTCACGGACACGAGCACCAGCAAGGGCGAGAGGCCGGTCACGTGCCCCATCACGCGCGGGATCACGATGTAGTCCTCGATCTGGCGAACGATCAGCACTGCGAGACCGGCGCCAAGCGCGATGTGCCAGGAGGCGGTCAGGCCGACCCCGATCGCCACCGCTCCGGCCGTGATGGGGCCGATCACCGGAACGATCTCGACGATCCCGGCGAAGACGCCGAGCAAGAGCCAGAACGGGACGCCAATCGCCCAGAAGCAGAGCGAGAGCACGATTGCGACGAAGCCGATCAGAAGGAGTTGACCACGGACGAACGCACCCAGCTTGAGGTCGATCAACTCCCAGGTGTCGCGGATCACACGGCGTCGCTCTCGTGACACCCCCGACAGGACGAGCCGCATCGTCCGGTCACGCTCGAAGATCCAGTAGGCCGCCGTGGCGAACACGAAGAAGATGCCGACGAGGACCTCGAATGCCCTGATCCCGAGCGAGACGGCGCCGCGGAAGAGCCCGCCGGCGGACGGGAGGCTGTTCAACCACTTCTGGACCCCGGCGAGGATCTCGTGCTTCAGCCCGCTCGACTCCTTGGTCTGCTGCGCCAGTTCCGCCTTCGAGGTGGGTACGCCGCCGATCGCCTGGCCGATCTGATCTACGGCCGAGGGGACGACCAGCCAGAGCAGCAGTGCGAGCACCGCCGCGATGCCGAGGTAGTGCAGCGCGAGCCCGAACGGCCGGGGGACCCGATGCCGGGCGAGCGCGTCGATCCCCGGGCGCATCGCGGCTGCCAGGACGAAGCCGAGGAAGATCAGGGCAATCAGGATCCTCAGCTCCCAGAGCGCAAGCGTGACGGCGACGACGGCAACGACGACGATCGTCGCGACGAACGTGCGACGCGCGGTTTCACCCATGCGTAGTGTTCTCGCCGTGTGCCGGGTGGTGCAAACCCGGCAGGAGCGCGCCGGCCGTTGCGGAAGCTATGCGGGTGACGCTCGCCGCTCCCGACGAGGAGATCTACTTCGACGCGCGCCGCCACGGCGTCGTGCTCGCGCTGCCGATCGCGCGGGCAGTCGTCCTGGCCCTGGCCGGCGCCGTGCTCCTGACGCAGCCGTGGCCGCTGCCGCTGCCCGGCGCGGCCCTGCTCACGCTCGCGGCGCTCATCTGCCTGCACGCCGTCTGGTGCTGGGAGCGAGCGCACCTCGTCGTGACGACCGAGAAGCTCTTCGTCGTGGACGGCACCCTGCGGCGCCGCTCGTCGGCGGTTCGGCTGCGCACGGTCGAGAACCTCGAGCTCGAGCAGAGCTTGGTCGGACGTCTCCTGGGGTACGGCACGCTCGTGGCCGGACCCCTCGAGATCGAGCACGTGCCCCAGCCGCGCAGCGTGTACCGGCTGGTCGAGCGACTCGCAGGCTGATGGCCGAGGCGCCTCCGATCGAGGTGCGAGGACTGACGAAACGCTACGGCTCGACGGTCGCGGTCGACGACCTGACGTTCTCGGTCCCGGCCTGCCGCATCACCGGCTTTCTCGGCCCGAACGGCGCCGGCAAGACGACCACGCTACGGGCGGTGCTCGGGCTCGTCCGGCCGACCGCGGGCGAGGCGAGAGTCGCCGGCGAGCCCTACCGGCGCCTGCTCGATCCGCTGAGGAGGGTCGGCGCCGTGCTCGAGGCCGACAGCTTCCATCCCGCGCGCTCGGGGAGGAACCATCTCCGGGTGCTCGCCCTGGCCGGCGGGATCCCGCTGATGCGCGTGGACGACGTCCTCGCCGAGGTCGAGCTGACCGGCGCCGCGCGGCGGAAGGTGGGCGGGTACTCGCTCGGCATGCGGCAGCGCCTGAGCGTCGCCGGCGCGCTGCTCGGCCTGCCGGACCTCCTCGTGCTCGACGAGCCGGCCAACGGGCTCGACCCCGAAGGAATCCGCTGGCTGCGCCACTTTCTGCGCTCGTTCTCGGCCGGCGGCGGCACGGTGTTCATCTCGAGCCATGTCCTCGCGGAGGTCGCCCAGCTTGCGGACGAGGTCGTGATCATCCACCGTGGGCGCCTCGTCGCGCAGGAGCCCCTCGAGGCCCTCATAGCCCGCGCCGCCGGCGGTACCGTCGCGCGCTCGCCCGAGGCGGAGCGGCTGCAGGCGCTCCTCGCCGAGGCGGGCCTCGAGGCGACGGTCATCTCGTCAGGCGAGCTGCGGGTCGCGGCTCCGCCGGAGCGGGTGGGGGAGATCGCCGCCACCGCCGGCCTCGTCCTGCACGAGCTTCGCACCGAGGGCGCCACCCTCGAGGAGGTCTTCCTCGGCCTCATTTCGGAGGGGCCTTCATGATCCGGCTCGTCCGCGCGGAGCTGGCGAAGCTGAGCACGACCCGCCTCTTCCTCTGGCTGGGGCTCCTGATCGTGGCGCTGTCGGGCTTCGTCACGACGATCACGATCCTGTCGACCGACGAATCGTCGCTCGCGACCCTCAGCCAGCAACGCTCGATCGCGCAGTTCGCCGCCGTCGGCGCGGTCATTGCTTTGATCGTCGGCATCGTCCAGGCCTCCGGCGAGTACACCCACGGGACGATCGCCCACACCTTCCTCGTGTCGCCGGTGCGGCCGCGGGTCGTCGCGGCGAAGCTGATCGCCGGCGCGATCGTCGGAGTCCTGGTGGCCGGGTTTGCCGAGCTCGTCACGTGGACGATCGCCGCCGCCTGGATCTCGGGGAGGTCGGTGCCCTTCCTACTGGACAGCCGCTCGATCCTCGAGACCTACGTCGGCATCCTCGGGGCAGGCGCCCTCGCCGCGGTGCTCGGCGTCGGTCTCGGCGCGCTTCTGCGGCGGCAGACGGCCGCGATCGTACTTGCGCTGATCTGGCTGCTCGTCGGGGAGCCTGTGCTCTCGATCGCCGGCATCCAGGAGTACGCACCCGGGCACGCGATCGCGGCGGTGGCCGTGGCGGGCGGACGCAGCAGCGAGCTGCTCGGCCTGTGGTCAGGGCTCCTGGTCGCGCTGGCCTACGGCGTCGCGTTCGCCGCCGCCGGAGCAGTGGCGATCGAGCGCTCCGACGTGAGCTAGTCCGCCAAAAGCGAACATTTGTTCGCGTCCTCCAGGGTCGCTAGACTGGCTCGGTTATGGCCCAGGAAGAGCTCGTCGTCCACGGCGCCCGAGAGCACAATCTCAAGGACGTCACGGTGCGCCTGCCGCGCCAGAAGCTGATCTGCGTCACCGGGCTGTCGGGCTCCGGCAAGTCGAGCCTCGCCTTCGACACGATCTACGCGGAGGGCCAGCGCCGCTACGTGGAGAGCCTCTCCGCCTACGCGCGCCAGTTCCTCCAGATGATGGAGAAGCCCGACGTGGACTCGATCGACGGCCTCAGTCCGGCGATCTCGATCGATCAGAAGACGACGAGCCGCAACCCGCGCTCCACGGTCGGGACCGTCACCGAGATCTACGACTACCTGCGCCTGCTCTATGCCCGCATCGGCAAGCCGCACTGCCCGGTCTGCGGCCGCCCGATCGCCGGCCAGAGCCAGGAGGCGATCGTCGATCAGATCCTCCAGCTCCCGAAGGGGGCGAAGTTCACCGTCAACGCCCGGGTCGTGCGCGACCGCAAGGGCGAGTTCAAAGACCTGCTCGAGGAGCTCCGCGCCGAAGGCTTCACGCGCGTGAAGGTCGACGGAGAGGTGAAGCTGCTCGAGGAGCCGATCGAGCTCGACAAGAAGTTCAAGCACACGATCGAGGTCGTGGTCGACCGGCTCGTGCTCAAGGACGACCTGCGCACGCGCCTGGCGCAGTCGGTCGAGACCGCCGCGCAGCTCGCCGACGGCCTGGTCGAGATCGACGTGGTCGACGGCGAGCCGCTGACCTTTTCCGAGAACTTCGCCTGCCCCGAGCACGGTGTCGGCCTGCCGGAGCTCGAGCCCCGCATCTTCTCGTTCAACTCGCCGCACGGCGCCTGCCCGCGCTGCACGGGGCTCGGCGCGCAGCAGGAGATCGACCCAGACCTGCTCGTCCCCGACCCGACGCTGTCGATCAGCGAGGGCGCGCTCGTCCCGTGGTCGCTCGGCAACTCGAGCTTCTACGAGTCCGTCATCCAGGCGATCGCCGACCGGTACGAAATCGACCTCGAGGTCCCCTGGCAGGAGCTCAGCGAGGAGCGGCAGAACCTGTTCCTCTTCGGAACCGACGGCGACAAAATCTACATCCAGTACCGCAATCGGATGGGCCGCCGCCGCTCCTACATGCTCGCCTTCGAAGGGATCGTCGCGAGCCTGGAGCGCCGCTACCGCGAGACCGACTCGAGCCAACAGCGCGAGCGCATCGAGGAGTACATGAGCCTCCGGCCCTGCCCGGTCTGCAACGGCGCGCGCCTCAAGCCCGAGGTGCTCGCGGTCACCGTCGGCGGGAAGAACATCCACGAGTTCACGCGCATGTCGGTGCAGCGGGCGATCGAATTCGTGGACGGGCTCGACCTGACCGAGACCGAGCAGCTGATCGCGGTCCGGATCCTG
>JBBRZN010000052.1:0-13748 GCA_038236705.1 Gaiellales bacterium | reverse complement strand
TCGTCACAGCAGTCAGCACATCGCCGTTGCCGTCGCTGTCGTTCGTCAGGACATTGCCCGTAACGAGCGCAGTGCCGATCGTCGAGGCTGAGTCCGCAACCGCTTTCGGCGCGATGTTCGCCGGGGGTGGCGGTGGCGGCGGAGGCGGAGGCGGAGGCGGAGGCGGAGGTGGCGGAGGCGGAGGTGGCGGTGGCGGTGGCGGTGGCGGTGGCGTTCCGTGCGACTGGCCCGGGAATGCGCTTCGAGACTTGCTCGTAGTCGATCCAGCGCCCGCCTCGAATCGGCGTGAGGCAGTCGCAGGCGCCGAGCGAGCTGTGCCGGTAGTCGACCCCGATGCGGACCGCGGGGCAGCCGGCGCCGCGCGGCGGGTCGGTGAAGGCCCTCCGACCGCGGCGCGGAAGTCCTGCGACAGCGGCGCCGGTGCCCCCAGGACCCGCGATCCGGTCGAAGGCTCCAGCGCTGCGCGCCAGAAGTAGCCGGACGCCCCAGCGGCGGTGACGAGGGCAGCGACCCGCAAAAGGTTTCCAGAGACCACTTACTGCAGAGTATGGTCGGTGCGAGTGACGGAGCCTTACGCAGGCGTGGAGGCGGGTGCGAGGCAGACTCGGTTCTTCCCCTCTTCCTTGGCGCGATAGAGCGCGTCATCTGCGATCCGCAAGAGCTCGTCTCCCGATTGCCCCGCGGAGTAATGAGCGACGCCGAAGCTTGCTGTGACGCTGAGGTCGCGGCCGTCCGCGCGTGCAATCGGCCCGTCGTCGAGCGAGCGCCGGAGCCGCTCGGCGGTGGCCGCCGCGCCCGCAGTGTCCGCGTCCGGCAGCAGGAGCGCGAACTCCTCGCCTCCCAGGCGCCCCGCCACGTCGATGGGCCGAACGTGAGCCTCGAGCAGCAACGCGAACGCCTGCAGTACGAGGTCGCCCGCGTGGTGCCCGAAGCGGTCGTTGATCAGCTTGAAGTCGTCCAGGTCGACGAGGACGACCGAGACGGTGCCGCCAAGGCTCGACGCTCTCTCGATCTCCGCCTCGAGCGCCGAGATGAATCGTCGCCGGTTGACGAGACCCGTGAGCTCGTCGGTCATCGCCTGTCGCTGGACGACATCGTGCAGGCGGGCATTCTCCAACGCAATCGCCGCCTGCGAGGCGAGCCATTCGGCCAGTTGCTCCGTTTCAGCCCCGAAGCCGCCGGCCGGCGGGTAGAGCAAGAGCCTGGTTGCGCCGTTCTCGTCGGCCGGCGCGAGCTCGAACTCCAGCTCGTCGGACCAGTCGGTGACCTCACCCACCCAGCCGATCTCCCGGTCGCCGTGGAGGAGCCTGCCGCCGCGAACCCCGGTCGCCTCGGTGATCACGTTGAGGATCACGGGAAGAAGCGCACGCGGATTGTGCGTCGCCGCGAGCGCGTCACCCACTAGGGCAAGCGCCTCCCGCGGGTCCGGCCGGCCTGTCACGGCGCGGCGGCGGCGGTCGCGCCGCCGGGGAGCGCCGGCGCGCCTACCCTGCTCGTGCCGTGAGGAACCCACAATCCAGACGAGCAAGGCAGCCGTCGCCAGGGTCGCGAGCACGGCGAGGCCCGCGAAGTGCCAGCGAACGTCGAGGGCCAGCGGAATGCTCTGTGGGATGAGGCCGATCGGCCGCAGTGTTGTTTCGTCCTCCGAGCGGGCGAGTTTAGGCTAGTTCACCGGCCGCCTCGTCGAAGACCTTCGTGTGGAGGTCCACGTCGGCGTCGGTCGTAGCCGGCGACATCAGGGCCATGTTGTGGAACGGCGTCAGCAGGATCCCACGGTTGAGGGCGTACAGGTGGATGAGCCGGTCGAGCTCGGGATTCCCTCCGGCGGCCGCTTCGGTGCCGTTGCGCGGGCGCTCGCGCCGGAAGAGGTACTCGACCCGGCAGCCGAGCCGGGTCACGTGCCATGGGAGATCGTGGCGCTCGATCACCTCCGCGACGCCGGCCTCGAAGCGCTCGCCCAGCACGATCATGTGCTCGAAAGCCTCCTCGGTGAGCACCTCGTCCAGCGTGGCGCGCGTGGCAGCGAGCGAGAGCACGTTGGCGGCGACGGTGCCGCCAATCCCGCCGGTGTCCGCGCGCTCGTCCCGCGGCATGAGCTCCTCGAGGTGCTCGGCGACCTCGCGCGAGAACCCGTAGGCCGCGGCCGGGACGCCGCCGGCGATCGGCTTGCCGATCGTGAGCAGGTCGGGTTCGAGGCCGTAGGCGGCCGTGTAGCCGCCTGGGCCTGCGCAGATCGTGTGTGTCTCGTCCACGATCAGCAGCGTTCCCGCGGCGCGGGTGGCCTGGCGGAGCGCGTCGTGGAAGCCCGGCTCCGGCAGAACGATGCCGATGTTCGTCAGCGCGGGCTCGGCCAGGACGCAGGCGACGTCGCCGTGGGCGAGCTCGCGCTCGAGGGTCTCCGAGTCGTTCCACTCGACCACGCGCGTGGTCTCGGCGAGCGCGACCGGCGGGCCGACGTTCCCTTCCCGCGCGACCACCGCCCCGCCGTCGAGGGTGGCGAACGTCTCGTCGACGCTGCCGTGGTAGCACCAATTGAAAACAAGGATCTTCGGGCGGCGGGATCAGCTCGCGCGCGAGCCGGATCGCGAACCGGTTCGCGTCCGTCGCCGTCAGCGCGAACTGCCAGCGTGGGAGCCCGAAGCGCCGCGCGAGCTCGCGCCCGACCCAGATCGCATCCTCGCTGGGCAGCATCAGCGTGATCCCGCGGCTCGCCTGCTCGGCGATCGCCCGGACGGTCGGCTCCGGCGAGTGGCCCGTCATCGCGGCGGTGTCGCCGAGGCAGAAGTCCGAGTATTCGTGCCCGTCCACGTCGCGGAAGCGCGCTCCCTGCGCGTCGGCCGCAAAGACCGGAAAGCCGCCGGCCCAGCGGATCATCCAGGGCATCGGTACCCCGCCCAGCAGCGACTCCTCGGCCTCGCGGGCAAGTGCAAGCGAGCGTGGATTCGCGCGCTCGAAGCGCTCCAATTCTCTCGTCAGCAGCTCTGCGACCTTCACTGGCCTAGTCAATCACCTCGGGCAGCGCACGCTCTTGCTTGTTCCGGCCGAGGAAACGTGCTACCAACGGTGTCTCTATCCGCAAGGGAGGAATCGAAAGTGATGAAACCACATCTTTGGATGATCGCCGCCACGACCGCGGTCGTCCTGGTCGGGCTTGTTGCCGCCGCCGCATCGGCGCGCGTCACCGGGCCGGCCACCAAGTCCGCGTCGATCAAGGTGTGCGTGCTTTTGCCGGACACCACGTCCTCCACGCGCTACACCCTGTTCGACGCACCACTCCTCAAAGCAGCCTTCAAGAAGGCCGCCGTGCCGGCTCAGGTGCTGAACGCGCACGCCGATCCGCAGAAGATGAAGTCGCAGGCGCAGCAGTGCCTCGCGCAGGGCGCCAAGGTGATCCTGATCGACGCGCTCGATCCCGCCTCGGGCGCTTCGATCACCAACACCGCCGTCAGCGGCGGGGCGAAGGTGATCGACTACGACCGCCTCGTGGTGGGCAGCAAGGCCTCCTACTACGTCTCGCACAACAGCGTGGGGGTCGGCAAGCTCCAGGGCAAGGGCCTCGTCGGAGCCTTGCAGGCCAAGAAGCTGTACTCGAAGCACCCGGTCATCGCAGAGCTGAACGGCGACGTCAAGGACAACAACGCGAAGCTGTTCAAGCAGGGCTACGACTCCGTGCTCAAGCCGCTCTTCAAGAACGGCACCTTCAAGAAGGCGATCGCCGGCGACCAGTGGACCGACTGGAGCGCGATCAAGGGACGGCGCATCTTCGACCAGATGCTCGCCCGCAACAGCAACAAGATCAATGGGGCGATCGCTGCGAATGACGGCCTCGCCGGCGCAGTCATCTCGTCGCTGAAGGCCCACGGCCTGAAGCCGATCCCCGTGACCGGCCAGGACGCGACGCCGACCGGAGTGCAGTTCATCCTCGCCGGCTGGCAGAGCGGCACGGTCTACAAGTCCGTCCGCCAGGAGGCGAACGCCGCGGCAGCCGTCGCGGTCGCGATCGTCAAGGGTAAGCCCGTGCGTGGCGTGAACGCCAAGGTCAGCGGGACGCCGTCGATCCTGCTGACGCCCGTCTGGATCACGAAGAAGAACTACAAGCTGCTCTTCACGGATGGTGCCCTGAAGAGGAGCCAGGTCTGCATCGGGCAGTACGCGAAGTACTGCAAGTAGAAGGCCTTGCCGGTAGGGGCGCCCACGGCGGGCGCCCCTACCGTGGTACAAACCGCCCGTGAACGCCCCTCCCACCCCGACGCTCGCGCTTCGCGGGGTCTCCAAGCACTTTGGCTCCGTGGAGGCTCTGCAGGAGGTCGACCTGGAGGTTCGGGACGGCGAGGTGATGGCGCTGGTCGGAGACAACGGCGCCGGCAAGTCCACGCTGATCAAGTGCGTCGCCGGGATCTACTCGATCGACGGCGGCGAGATCCTCTTCCAGGGCAAGCCCGTCGCCATCCACGGGCCGAAGGACGCGGCCAAGCTGGGAATCGAGGTGGTCTACCAGGACCTCGCGCTCTGCGACAACCTCGACGTCGTCCAGAACATGTACCTCGGCCGCGAGGAGCACGACGCGCTCTTCCGGCTCAAGGAGTCTGCGATGGAGCAGAAGACCGCCGAGACCCTGGCGTCGCTGTCGGTGACGACGATCTCGTCCGTCCGCCAGCCCGTGGCCACGCTCTCGGGCGGCCAGCGGCAGTCGGTGGCCGTCGCCCGCGCGGTGATGTGGAACAACCGCGTCGTCTTCCTCGACGAGCCGACGGCGGCCCTCGGGGTGGCTCAGACGCGCCAGGTGCTCGCCCTGGTCAAGCGGCTGGCCGAGCAAGGGCTCGCCGTCGTGTACGTCTCCCACAACCTCGTCGACATCTTCGAGGTGGCGAACCGGATCACCGTGTTGCGGCTCGGCCGGAACGTCGGCGTCTACGAAAAGGACAAGACGACCCAGCAGGAGATCGTGCGGGCGATCACCGCCGGAGCCGCGGCTCCGGAAGAAGTCGAGGCAGTCACGTGAGCTCCGCGGCACCGGTCGAAGTAGCCGCAGCCGGCGAGGACACGAGCCTCGGCGCGATCCTCCGGGCTCGCTGGGAGGCGCTCAGGGCAGGTGAAGTAGGCAGCCTGCCGGTGATCTTCGGGCTGATCGCAATCACGATCTTCTTCACCTCGAAGGTCGGGATCTTCTTCAGTGCGGTCAACTTCTCGAACCTGATCCAGCAAATGGCGGGCGTGACCGTGATCGCGATCGGAGTCGTCTTCGTGCTTCTGATCGGCGAGATCGACCTTTCGATCGGCTATGTCAGCGGCGTCGCGGGTGTCGTCGTGGCCGAGCTGCAGATGCCGGGCTCGAGCCACGACTACCCGGGCCTGGTGGCGATCTTCGTCGCGCTCGGCGTCGGCGCGGCGATAGGCGCGTTCCAGGGGTCGTTCATCGCATTCCTCGGCGTGCCCTCGTTCGTGGTCACGCTCGCCGGGCTGCTGGCCTGGCAGGGGGTGATCCTGAAGGCGCTCGGATCTCAGGGCGTGATCGGGATCCAGGATCACCAGATCAACGACATCGCCAACTACGTCCTGACGAAGAACTGGGGCTGGGCGATCGCAATCATCTTCACCGTCGGTTACGCGGCCGCGGTCTTCGGAACCATCTTGAGTCGCCGTCGAGCGGGGCTGCGCTCGGGGAACATCATCCTGAGCGTTGCTCGCGTTGCTTTCTACGGCGCGCTCGCCTTCGCCGCGGTTGCGGTGTGCAACCACTCTCGGGGCGTGCCTCTCGTCGGGCTGATCGTGCTGTTCCTCGTCGTCCTCGGCGCATACGTCGCCGGCCGCACGACCTTCGGCCGCCACGTCTACGCCGTCGGGGGCAACGCCGAGGCCGCACACCGAGCAGGCATCAACGTCAAGCTGATCAAGATCCTCGTCTTCTCGATCTCGGGCGCGATGGCTGCGATGGGCGGGATCATCTTCGCGTCTCGCCTCAACTCGGTCGACCTGACCGCCGGCGGGAGCACGATCCTGCTCGACGCGATCTCTGCCGCGGTGATCGGCGGCGTCAGCCTCTTCGGCGGAAGGGGCAGGGTCAGCGGCGCCCTCTTCGGCGGCCTGATCATCGGGATGATCGCCAACGGGATCGACCTCGTCGGCTACACCGACGCGGTCAAGTTCATCACCACCGGCGTGATCCTGCTCGCCGCCGTGACGCTAGACACCGTGGCGCGGCGCCGTCAGGCCGCGTCCGGCCGCTAGCTCGAGCGAGAGGACGCTCGCCCAGGTGATGGCTCTATCCCTTGAGGTGCGCGGTCGGGTTGGGAAACGAAGCGCGGCGGTCGCCGTTACCTGACCGACGTCTAAGCATCAGAATCGGCTAGGAGAATGGTGCGAGCAACTAATGATGCTTTGAAGTTGGCGCGCGAGGTCGAAGAACTCCGCGAGCAGCAACGCGCGCTCAGCGGCATCCTCCGCGCGATCGCCCGCTCGGATGGGTTGCAGGCGGTGCTCGATGAGGTGGTCGAAGCGTGCCGGCGAATCTGCCAGGCGGACCAAGGCGGGCTCTGGCTCCTCGAGGACGGACTTCTCCACTCCGCTGCCCATCAAGGCGGCGCCGAAGCTTCTCGGTACGACAGCGAGCACCCGCATGTCCTTGACCGCACAACCATGGCCGGCCGCACGGCTGTGACCCGAGAGACGATTCACATCCCCGACGTCCTGGACGATTCAGAGTACGCCTATTCGGGGCCGCGGCCGTATCGATCCATGCTTGGCGCGCCGGTGATGGTCGAAGATGACCTGATAGGCGTCGTGGGCCTCGTGCGCCGAGCGCCGCGACCGTTCAGCGACGATCAGATCGCGCTCCTCCAGACGTTCGCCAATCAGGCGGCTATCGCGATCGCGAACGTGCGCCTTATCGAAGCCGTCGAGCGGCAGCGGAGCGAGCTTTCGCGGTTCCTCTCACCGCAGGTGGCGGAGCTGATTTCCTCGAAGCAGGGCGAGCAGCTGCTCGCTGGCCACCGCGCCTACATCTCCTGCCTCTTCTCCGACCTCCGCGGCTTCACGGCCTTTACCGAGACGGCTGCTCCGGAAGAGTTGTTCGAAGTACTTCGTGCGTACCACGAAATGCTCGGCGAGCTGATCCAAGCGTATGACGGGACACTTGAGCACTTCGCCGGCGATGGAGTGATGGTGTTCTTCAACGACCCGTCGGCTGTCGAAAACCACGAGCTCAAAGCGATCCGGCTTGCGCTTGCTGCCCAGGAGCGCTTTGCAGAGCTGGCGCACGGATGGCGAAAGCTCGGGACGGAACTCGGCCTGGGGATCGGAATCGAAGCCGGTTACGCGACGCTTGGCCGCATCGGGTTCGAGGGCCGCTATGACTACGGAGCGCTCGGCCCGGTCATTAACCTCGCCTCCCGGCTCAGTACGCGCGCGGCGGCCGGTCAAGTCCTGATCGGCCAACGCGCCTTTGCAGCTGTGGAAGAGGCGGTCAAGTCGGCTTTCGTTGGCGAGCTGGAGTTAAAGGGGTTCGGCCGCGCGATTCCCACGTACGAGGTCCGCGGGCTTCGCTAAAGCCGCCGACGCGCAAATGCGCTGCGGCGAATGCGCCGACCACGCGTCCCTTCAGCTCAAGAGTGCCGGTCTACGCGTTGGGCCGTTGCGATGTTAGTTGGACGGTGCCGAGGATCCTCTCTTCCCCCCATCCATCGAGGGGTCGATGTTCTGGTTGAGGCGAAAGACGTTGTCCGGGTCGTAGCGCCGCTTCACCTCCATGAGGCGGTCGTACTTGCTTCCGTATGTGGCGCGGATCCGGTGCTGGTCTTCGGCCGCCATGAAGTTGACGTAGACGCCCTCCTGCGCGTAGGGGCTAAGCGCGTCGTAGTAGTCACGGACCCAGGCGACGTTCTGCTTGTCGTCGGCAGGATCGTGCCAAGTTCCGGCGATGACGATCGAGAACGCGGCATCGCGGAAGGACAACGCGGTCTCGTCCGCCGCCACCCGCTGAGGAGCGCCGTCAAGCGGGAAGACGAAAACGCCGGACTCGATCGTCGGCACTCGGGCGCCGTGCTCGAGATGGACGTCCACCGCCTGGTCAGGGATCTCGCGAACGGAGTGCGTCTTCCAGTAGTGCCGAAGCCCGGCGGGCAGCAGCTCATCGAACAGCGTGTTGATGACCGGGTACGGCATTGGGCCGACGCCCCGGCCCAAGATCGGCCACTCCTCGAGCGGCCGGAGGACCTCTTCCCCTTCCGCGCGCGGACCCGTCCAGCAGACGATCAGCGCGATCACCGGCTTGCCGTGCCACTCCTCGGGCACGAAGGGCAGGGGCGGGGCGAGAGCCAGCCCGAGCAGCGCCCCGAGCTGCTCGGGCGCCCGGGCCACGAAGTCCAGGCAGTCCCGCAGAACGTCCCCGTTGAGCGGGAAGAAGATCGGCCCGCCCAGGATCTCGCCGACCGGATGGAGCCGGTACTCGAATGAGGTGACGACCCCGAAGTTGCCGCCTCCCCCGCGCAGGGCCCAGAACAGATCATCGGCCCGGCTCTCGCTGCACGTTAGGACGTCTCCGTCCGCCGTCACTACCTCGGCGGCGACAAGATTGTCGCAGGAGAAACCGAAGGTGCGGTTCAGGTATCCGAGACCGCCGCCGAGGGTCAGGCCAGCGATTCCGGTGGTCGAGACGGCGCCTCCGGTCGTGGCGAGCCCGAAGGCATGGGTCGCGTCGTTGAAGTCGCTCCAGGTGCAGCCGCCCTCGGCCCGGGCCAGGCGCCGCTCGGGATCGACCTCGACCCGCCGCATGCGCCCGAGATCGATGACCACCCCTTCGTCGCAGGTCGCGAAACCGGCGACACCGTGGCCGCCCCCCCTCACCGCTAGCGGCAGGTCGTGGTTCCGAGCAAAGGCCACGGCCGCGGCAACATCAGCCGTCCCCGCGGCCCGGACGACTACCGCCGGCCGCCGGTCGTGGATCCCGTGGTAGACGGCGCGCGCCTCGTCGTAGTCGGGATCGCCCGGGAGGACGATTTCGCCGCTTACCTGTGGCCGGAGCTTGCTCTCCAGCTCGGTCGCCGTCGTCATCGTCTCCTCCTCGGTCGCATGAATCGGGCAGAGGCTACGCGGGCGCTGGTCCTCTGGCAACCCTCTCGGTCACTTGAGGAGGTCGGTACGACGCCCTCGGATGATTGCATGAAGCGCCCGACTGCTCGGGTGACATTCCCGCACACTGGCCCAGACGAGTCGTCTCACGCCCGATTGACATCCGGGCTTCGAACCTTCGTAGTATCGAGTCGATGGAACGAATGGAGTCGCGGCCGATCGGGCGCAGCGGAGTGTCGATCACAAGGGTTGGTCTCGGCGGGATCGAGATGGGACCGGACGAGGGGAACGAGCCCGAGATTGATCGAGCGGTAGCGGTCCTCGAGGCGTCTCTCGCAGCGGGCGTCAACTGGCTCGACACCTCAGAGAACTACTGTGAAACACGCAACGAGTCGTTGATCGGCGAGGCTCTTCAGCGGGTCGACGGCGATTTCCTCGTCTCCACAAAGGTCGCGCCGGGGCGTGCAGGATCAGGCGGCGGCACGGGCTTTCGTCGTGAGGAAGTCCATGCTGCATGTCGGGCAAGTCTGCGTCGGCTCGCGCGAGAGCAGATCGAGATCTATCTTCTGCATTGGCCCGACGACACCGGTGTTCCTCTCGAAGAGACGTGGGGCGCGATGGCGGAGCTCGTCACCGCGGGCCTCGTCCGTGCCATTGGCCTATCGAACTACGACATTGAGGACGTCGAGCGCTGTCACATCGAACGTCCAGTGGACGTGGTGCAGGACGGCCTCTCACTGATCGACTATCTGGCGGCTCGCGAGTCGATCGCCCGCTGCGGGGAGCTTGGAATAGCTGTGGTCATCTACGAGCCGCTGGCCGGCGGTGTCCTTAGCGGAAAGACGATTGAGGAAGTGCGCGAGATCTGGAAAGGCTGGGAGGACAGTGGCTTTTACAAGCGGCTGCTAACACAGGGGAGAGCGGAGCGAAGCGCTGCCGTCGTCGAGGGGGTGCGTCCGATCGCGGAACGACTCGGCGTCTCCGTGGCGCAGCTCGCGATCGCCTGGGTACTACATCACCCTGGCGTCACCGCGGCGCTTGGTGGCAGCCGGGACGGACGACATGTGAACGAGAACGCAAACGCTTCCAGGATCGACCTTACGGCCTCGCTCGACGAACTCGAGAGGCTCATCCCGCTAGGTCCCGCCTTCGCCCCAGAAGGCTGACCTCTGCAACCTGCTGTCGTCTGCGATAGCCGTCGGTCTCATCCCGGTCCCGGCGCGAGCGATGTTCAGGGGACATTCCCGATCACTGGCCCAGGCGAGCCAACTCTGACCAGGCGATACGAATAAGCAGATCTGCGCGGAAAGGAAGAGGCGGCGGCAGTCGCTACTTCTACTCGACCCGCTGGCCGAGGGGTGATCGCAGCGCGGCCGTGGCCGCCCTTGTTGTGGTTGGAGATGCGGTCTAGCCTCGTGTGATGCTGGTTTGCCCGAGTTGCAGGCACGACAATCGCGAGGGCGCCAGGTTCTGCGAGGGGTGTGGCTTCTCGTTCGCGTCTGTGCCAACGCGGGGGAAGGAGGAGCGCAGGACGGTGACGGTGCTGTTCTGCGACCTGGCCGGTTCGACCGCGTTGGGGGAGACGCTCGACCCGGAGCGGTTGCGGGCGCTGCTGGCGCGCTACTTCGAGCAGATGAAGGGGATCGTGGAGCGGCACGGCGGCAGTGTGGAGAAGTTCATCGGGGACGCGGTGATGGCCGTGTTCGGGGTGCCCCTGGTGCACGAGGACGACGCGCTGCGCGCAGTGAGGGCGTCGCTCGAAATGCGGGAGGCGCTGCCCGGGCTCGGGTTGGAGGGACGGATAGGAGTGATGACGGGTGAGGTGGTGACGGGGACAGAGGAGCGACTGGCGACGGGCGACGCGGTGAACGTGGCGGCGCGGCTGGAGCAGGCTGCGCGGCCGGGAGAGGTGCTGCTCGGGCAGCCGACATTCGTGCTCGTTCGCGAGGCGGTCGAGGTGGAGCCGGTCGAGCCGCTCGTGTTGAAGGGGAAGGAGGAGCCGGTCCCTGCCTACCGGCTCCTGCGCGTGGGCGAGGTCGAGCGGCGGCATGGGGGGCTGTTTGTCGGGCGTGAGCGCGAGCTCGCGCTCGTCCGTGAGGCATGGGAGCGAGCGCGGGCGGAGCGGCGTTGCGAGCTGGTCACGGTGGTCGGCGATGCGGGCGTCGGCAAGTCGCGGCTGGCGGCGGAGCTCTTGGCCTCGGTCGAGGCGAGGGTTGTCCACGGCCGCTGCCTCCCCTACGGGGAGGGGATCACCTATTGGCCGGTGGTGGAGGTGTTGAAGCAGCTCGACCTGCTGCCCCCGGACGAGGCTGCCGCAGACGCGATCCGCTCGCTGCTCGGGGAGAGCGAGGCCGCGACGTCGGCCGAGGAGATCGCCTGGGCCTTCCGCAAGACCCTGGAGCAAGCCGCGGCGGAGCGGCCGCTGATCGTTCTTTTCGACGACATCCAGTGGGGCGAGGAGACGTTCCGCGACCTGATCGAGCATGTAGCGCTCCTCTCTTCGGGCGCGCCGATCCTGCTGCTCTGCCTGGCGCGGCCGGAGCTCAGCGAGCTTCACCCAGCCTGGCCGGTGACGCTTCGGCTCGAGCCGCTCGGCGACGACGATGTCAAGGAGCTGATCGCGGAGCGCATCCCCGGGGAGCTGCGCGAGCGGATCGCTCGGGCGGCTGCCGGCAACCCGCTCTTCATCGAGGAGATGCTGGCGATAGCCGGCGAGGCGGAAGGCGAGGTGGTCGTCCCGCCCACCCTGCGGGCGCTCCTCGCGGCGCGTTTGGATCAGCTCGAGACGGCCGAGCGGAGCGTGCTCGAGCGGGGCGCGATCGAGGGAGAAGTCTTCCATCGCGGTGCCGTCCAGGCGTTGGCGCCCGAGGAGACCCAGGTGACACCGCGCCTTGCCGCGCTCGTGCGCAAGCAGCTGATCAGGCCAGACCGAGCGTTGCTCGCGGGCGAGGACGGCTTCCGCTTCCGCCACCTTCTCCTCCGCGACGCCGTCTACGACGCGCTTCCAAAAGCGGTGCGGGCTGACCTCCACCAGCGGTTCGCCTCCTGGCTGGAGCAACACGGGGCCGCACTCGTCGAGCTGGACGAGCTCCTCGGCTACCACCTCCAGCGGGCCATCTCTTACCGCGCCGAGCTCGGCATGCCCCCTGACGCCGAGCTGGCCGCGGGGGCGCGTCGTCGCCTGACCGCCGGCGGCCACCGCGCGGTCCTCCGCCAGGACTACGGCGCCGCCGCCAGCCTGTACGAGCGCGCAGCCGCGCTCGTACCGCAGAACGAGCTCGACCTCGCCCTCGAGACCGAGCTCGGCACTGCCTTGCTCTGGACGGGCAGGGGCGACGACGCGCTCCTGCGCGCAGATGCCCTCGCCGACCGCGCCGCCGCAGCGGGCAATCGTGTGGGCGAGCTCTGCGGAAGGATCCAGGCGGGCGTGTTCCGCCACGACCGCGAGCCAGAGGGAGCGGTGGAGAAGCTGTCCGCGATCGTCGAGCAGGCGTTGCCCGTGTTCGAGGCCGCCGGCGACGACATGGCTCTGTACATCGCATACTCCGCGCTTTCGGATGTGGCGGTGATGCGCGGCCAGGAGGAGGCGGCGCTGGCGGCCTACGAGCGAGCCCTCGCCCACGCTCGGCAGGCGGGCCATCTACCGCCCGGGTCATTTGGCGCGCACGCCGCGTTTCGCTTCTTCGGCCCGACTCCGGTGTCGGAGCTGCTCGCGTGGCTCGACGAGAACGAGCCAAAGCACGGGCGTGACCATTTCTTCCGTGCCTACCGGGCCGGGGCAATGGCGATGCTCGGTCGCTTCGACGAGGCCCGTGCGATCCTCGCCGAAGCACGCGCGGAGCTGGAGGAGCGTGGCGGGGGAATCCTGCTCGCGAACATCACCGCCTTCGAGTCCGTCTGGGTCGAGCTCTGGGCCGGCGATCCCGCCGCCGCCGCCACGTTCGGAGCAGAAGGGTTCAGGCTGCACGAGGAGTTGGGGGAACAGAGCTTCCTGTCGTACGCGGCCGCGACGCTCGGGAAGGCGCTCTACGCTCTCGACCGACTCGAGGAAGCCGACGCCTGGGCCAGCCACGCGGCGGAGCTCGGCGCGAGCGGCGACACCAGCAGGGAGATGCTCTGGCGGCAGGTCAGGGCCAAGGTGCTCGCACGCCGAGGCGAGCACGCCAAGGCGGAACGGCTCGCGCGTGAAGCGGTCGTGATCGGCAATCAGACCGACACGCTCGACGAGCAGGGAGATGCGTACGCCGACCTTGCCGAGGTGCTCCTGCTCGGCGGCGAACGCGACGACGCAGCAGCCGCGCTGGAGCAGGCACTCGAACGGTACGAGCGCAAAGGCAACCTCGTCTCTTCGCAGCGCACCCAGGCGCGAGTCGCCGAACTCCCCCCAGCACAGCAATGAGCACGGTCTGCAGCTCTCACGCGCACGCGCCGCGACACTTCTCCGCTCAACCGCTCGCGCATAGCTGCTCATCTCGTACTGCTGTGCCAGCTCGGGGAACATTCCCGCACACTGGCCCAGCCCAGAGGGCCTTCCGTACAAGGGGTCGTTCGGAGTCGAGCCGATTGCTGCCAACGGGAGTGGCGCGGCCTTGAACCGCTCCGCGGCAAGTGCTAACGTCGTCAGTAGCGTAAGCGCCTAGAGTCCTGACGAAGAAATACGAAGGAGGCGTGCGTGTTCCAGT
>JBBRZN010000051.1:0-13807 GCA_038236705.1 Gaiellales bacterium | reverse complement strand
CGCCCTTCTCGCTGCCGGCCACGACATGAGCCGAGGTGAGCATGAAGCCGTCCGGCGTCATTACGACAGCGCTGCCGCCGCCGTTCAAGCGCCGGCCGTTGCGCGCACGGTGCGAGACCCGCAGGTTCGCCACCGAGGGCGCGAGCCGCTCGGCCACGGCGACCACCGCCCGCGAGTACGCGTCGAGCGCGTCCTGCTCGCTCGGATCCGAGATGAATGCCGGCTCGGCCATCCCTTCGAAGCTAGCAACGCGGTTATAGGCTGCGCCGGATGGCCGAGGTTGAGACGAATCGCGACGGCGCCGTCCTCACGATCACGCTCAACCGGCCCGACGTCCTCAACGCCTTCAACGCCGACCTCCACCGGGCTCTCTCGGCCGCGTTGACGCAGGCCCAGGCCGACGATGTGCGCGCTGTGGTGATCACCGGCGCCGGCCGCGGCTTCTGCGTCGGGCAAGACCTGACCGAGTTCCGTGAGGCTCCAGGCGATATCGGCCAGCGCCTCCGCGGCAACTACCACCCGAACATCCTCGCCGTGCGCACACTCGAGAAGCCGGTCCTCGCTGCGGTCAACGGCCCGGCCGCCGGCGCGGGGCTCTCCTTCGCGTGCGCTTGCGACCTGCGGCTTGCAGCGGCCAGCGCGACCTTCGTGCCGGCGTTCGTCAACATCGGCCTGGTGCCGGACTCCGGCGGCACCTACTTCGTGCGGCGCCTGCTTGGCACAGCACGGGCCTTCGAGTGGATGATCTCGGGCCGCCGGCTGAGCGCCCGCGAAGCGCTCGAGTGGGGCCTCGTCTCCGAGGTGGTCGAGGACGGGAAGCTCGCCAAACGTGCGGCCGAGCGCGCCGCCGAGCTGGCCGCCATGCCGACGCGGGGGATCGGCCTGACCAAGCGGCTCTTCGACCACGCCGAGAACGCAACCCTCGAGGAGCAGCTCGAGCTCGAGGCCCAGCTCCAGACAGCCGCCACGCAGACCGCCGACTTCCGCGAGGGCGTGGACTCGTTTCTCGAAAAGCGCGAGCCGCGGTTCGAGGGCCGCTAGTAGTAGCGACCTCTCGAGGGCGTTACGATCGTCTCATGGAAACAATTGCCTCCACCGCAAGCACCGCGCAGCACCCCGTGCGCGTCCTCGTCAGCGACGACCTGCAGCGGAACCGCCTCACGGTCTTCTTCCGCCTGATTCTCGCGATCCCCCACTTCCTCTGGGCCACGCTCTGGGGCGTGATCGCGATCCTCGCCATGATCGTGAACTGGTTCGCGACGCTCGTCACCGGCCGCTCACCCGACGGCTTGCACAACTTCCTCGCGACCTTCCTGCGCTACGCGACGCACGTCCGCTCGTACACGCTGCTGATCGCCGATCCGTTCCCGGGCTTCGGCGGCAAGCCGGGCTACCCGATCGATCTCGAGGTCGACCCGGCACAGCCGCAGAACCGGCTCACGGTGTTCTTCCGAATCATCCTGGCGATCCCGGCACTGTTCGTGGCGAACATCCTCTCGAACCTCTCCCAGCTCCTGGCCGTCTTCAGCTGGTTCATCGCGCTGATAACCGGACGGGTGCCCGAGGGACTCCGGAACTTCGCCGTTCTCGCGCTCCGCTTCGAGACTCAGACGTACGCGTACGTGATGCTGCTGACCGACCGCTACCCGAGCTTCAACGTCGGCATCGAGTCCTAGCCGCTCGAGCCCGAGGCGCAGCCGTTCAGGCCGAGCTCCTGCCTCGCGAGCCGGTCCTGGCCCACATCCTTGGTTTGCAGCTCCGCGAACGCGGCCTGGATTGCCTTGCGGTTGCTCTTGCGCAGCGCGTCGTGGAGCTTGCTCGCCGCAGCCACCTCGGCGTCGGCGATCCTCATCCAACGGTCGTAGTGGCGTTGCAGGCTCTCAGGCGGCTTCAGCGAGCGGAGCTCGTTGTTGCCCTCGCGGATCACTGGGAGCACCTTCTCGATCGAGCTCGCGAGCTGCTTCTCGTCGCCGGCGGGGACGCCGGCCATCCGGCTCTGCACCCGCTGCTCGTACTTGGCGCAGATCGCGTTGGCCCGTTTGACGAACTCGGCCTTCGTCAGCCGCTTGCCCTTGCTCCCGCAGCCGCCGGCGACGAGCGCGACGGCGGCAACGGCCAGCAGCAGGGAGGCGCGCATCAAATCGTCTTGAACTGCTCGAAGGGCTGGCGGCAGGCGCGGCAATAGCGCAGCGAGCGGCACGGCGTCGGCCCGAAGATGTTCTCGAGCCCGGTGTCGCGCGAGCCGCAGTACGGGCAGCGGAAGCCGCTCGACTGCAGCTGAACAAGCGTGGGGGTTTCGGCCGAGGCGGCGCTTGCGCTGCCGTCTGAGAGGGCACGCGGTTCATCCGCGGGCCCGTTGAATCGGCGCCCCGCGGAACGGGGCGCCGGCGGCGCGAGGCCCACGGCTCGGAGCTTCTCGCGGCCCTCCGGCGTGATCCGGTCGGTCGACCACGAGTCGTCGAGCACGACCTCGACGTCGGGCTCGGCTCCGAGCTCGGCGATGCGAGCGGCCATCTGGTCGCGCATCACCTCGAGCGCGGGGCAGCCCAGGAAGGTCGGGGTGAACTCGACGTGCACCCGCTCGTCCTCGACGCGCACCCCGCGCACCACGCCGAGGTCGACCACGGAGATCACCGGGATCTCGGGATCGGGGATCTGGGCCAGAGCCTCCCAGACCTGGGCCTCGGTCACCACGTCGTCCCCGCAGGCTGCGAGCGGCGCACCATCGTCATCTCCTCCCAGAGCTCCGTCAGCTCCGGCGTGTGCCCGTCCCGAACGCCGACGAGCGGCCGCAGCTCCTCGAGGGCGGCGACGAAGCGCGGCTCGTTTTCGAGGCGGTCGAACCACATCTGTGCGTGCATGCGGTGGTAGACCTCCTCGCGGTCGATCTTCGCGGCGAGGCCGGCGAGCTCGGCGTCGTCGGAGGCCTTCAGCCCCTCGAGCCGGAGCGCGTCCGCCTCCTCGTACAGGTAGTGGCGGGCGATCGTGTGCTCCCAGCTCGGCAGCCGCAGCTCCACGAGCCTGGCGCAACGGTACTCCTCGGGGGCGCGGTCGAAGGCCAGCTCGTCGGCGGTGGTGCCGAGCTCGCGCGCGGCCAGCTCGTACAGCGCCCGCGCGTGGCCGATCTCGTTCTGGGCGATTGACGAGAAGGCGACGTCCTCCTCCAGGAAGGGCGCGATCCCGGTCCACTCGGAGTCGCGCCAGCCGAGGATCAGCTCGTCGTCAGCGATCTCGAGGAGCAGTTGTGCCCGCTCGCTCACGTGCCTGAGCACGGGGGAAACCATGTTTCACCCGTGAGCCCCCTTCTTCGCCGCATCGGGGCGATTGCCAAGGTGTGGCTCCCGCCGGGCAGAGCCCGGCTCCGCCGGCTACTCACCGTCACCCTAGGTGGCCTTTTGCGTCTTCGTGCCCGCTCGCTCACGTGCCTCCTTCAGCTTCTCCTTGAGCGGATAGCCGTCGACGCGGTGGTAGTTCCGGTTGAGCTCGTCGACGAAGTGCTCGATCGGCAGGATCGCTTCGCGCGCGACCACCCAGAGCGCTTCCGACTCGCCGCGGCGGCCGAACTGCTCGCGGGCATACCACTCGGCAAACGGCTCGTCCGGGGCCTCGACCGAGCCCGCGTGCTGGAAGGCCTGTCCCTTCCGCTCTTGCCGGAAAACTTCGTAGATCACGCCGCTTCGGCGAGCACGACGCTACGAACCCAGGCCGAGTTCTCGCGCGCCAGCCGCCTGAGGTCGAGCCGCTCGCCGGTCTTCGGCCCGTGGCCGGTGACGACGTGCTTGAGCTCGGCCCAGTCGGGCTCGGTGTAGTGCCAGCGCCCGGTCTCCTCGTCCTTGCGCAGCTCCGGGTCGGGCACCGTCAGCCCGAGCTCCCAGATCTGAGGCACGTAGCCGTCGAGGAACTGCTGGCGGGCCTCGTCGTTGCCCTGGCTCTTGATCCGCCAGACGAGCATCGGGTCTTCCTCGCCCGGGATCGGGTTGCCGTGGAACTGCATCAGCGGGCCCCACCAGCGGGTGACCGCCTCCTGCACCAGCTCCCGCTGCTCGTCGGTGCCGTTCATCAGCGTGAGGATCACGTCGCGGCCGTGGAGGATGTGGAACGACTCCTCCCAGCAGATCTTCTTCATGATGCGCGCGTAGGGCGCGTAGGAGCACTTGAGCAGCGCCTTCTGGCTGATGATCGCGGCCGCGTCCACGAGCCAGGCGATCACGCCCACGTCGCCCCAGGTCTTCGTCGGGTAGTGGAAGACGTTGTGGAACTTCGACTTGCCCGAGATCAGGTCGTCGAGGCACTCCTCGCGGGGCTTCCCCAGGTCCTCGACCACGCGGTAGATCAGCTGGGCGTGGCCGACCTCGTCCTGCACCTTCGCGGTGAGGGCGAGCTTTCGCTGCAGGGTCGGCGCGCGCAGGATCCACTCGCGCTCGGGCAGGACGCCCATCAGCTCCGAGTTGCCGTGCATCTCGATGAACTTGCGCAGGCGCGCGCGGTACTCGTCAGGCATCCAGTCGTCGGTCTCGACCTGGCCTCCGGACTGGACGTACTCGAGGAATTCTCGCTCGCGCGTCTCCATACCGAACGGTCGTTAGGCTACCAAGCGTGTCCGAGCGCCGTGCCGAGCTGACCCGCCAGGCCGCCAGGCTGTTCGCGGAGAAGGGCTATCACGGCACCTCGATCGGCGAGATCGCGGAGGCCCTCGGGGTGCAGAAGGGCTCGCTCTACGCGCACATCGACTCGAAGCAGGACCTGCTCTACGAGACGATGCGCGCAGGGGCGCGCGCCTTCCACGCCGGCCTCGACGCGATTCCGGACGACCTCCGGCCGGCGGAGAAGATCCGGCTGGCCTTGCGCTCGCACCTGCGCGCGGTCGGCGACCAGCTCGACGTCGCGACTGTCTTCGTGCAGGAGTGGCGCTACCTCGAAGGCGAGCGTCGCGAGGAGATCCTGGGCGAGCGGCGGCGCTACGAGGAGCGCATCCGCGCGCTCTTCCGGGAGGGACGAGAGCTCGGCGAGCTGCGCAGCGACCTCGACGACGCGACCGCCGCGCTGCTCGCGCTCTCGGCCGCGAACTGGGCCTACACGTGGCTGCAGGCAGGCCGCGACACCGACGAGCTGGCCGATCGCTTCTACTCGCTGCTGGTGGACGGCATGCGCGGCTACGCAACTCCGGCGACGTAAAGCTCCGCGTAATCAGCAAAGAAATTCCGACTGACTCGTCAGTCAATAAATCCGAGGTTTGAGTAGGAAAACTGCTGGTTAGATATGCCAGGGATTTCCCATCCATTGACGACTTGGAGAAAAGGAGCGCACCTATGCGTTTGAGGCTGGTCGCCTTCTGCGGCGCCGTCGTCGCCTGTCTGGTAGCAGGCGGAACGGCCAGTGCCGACTCGGGCACGTTCAGCGGCAGCATCACGCCGACCGCGTGTGGCCCGATGCACCCGATCACCGTCGTCGCAGGTGAGACGACGATCGACGCCGTCGCCAACATGGACGTGGCGGCGAACGACATCACGCTCGAGCTGTACGACCCGTCCGGAGCCCTGAAGGCTCACGGGGATACCGCGACGAGCCCCGAGGAGGTCCTCTACCAGAGCGCCAACCTCGCGACCGGGGTCTGGCACGTTCAAGTTTGCCCCTTCTCGGGCGGCGTGATCGCGCAGCCCTACAGCTACAACGGCACCTTCTCGACGAGCAACGCGCCGGTGGTCAACGTGACGGCTCCCGGCTCGGGCACGGGTGCTCCCGGCGGCACGCCTACGCCGACGTACGTGGCGGGCAAGCTCGTCTTCAGCCCTGCGACGGTGGTCGACCCCCAGCGGACCGAGGGTGAGCCGCTCAACTTCCTCGACCCGAAGAGCAACACGTACTGGGAGAGCGGCCCGTGGGGGACGACTACGCAGAACTCGTTCATCCACCGCTCGACCGACAACGGGCTCGAGTTCCACATCGACAGCCCCGCCGGCCTGCGGCCCGATGCGCCTCCGGGGGGCGGCGACACCGACATTGCGGTGGACGACCAGGGCAACCACTACTTCGTCGACCTCGAGGGGCTCGTCAACCTCGGCACCTCGGTTTCGAACGACAACGGCAACAACTGGCGCAAGAACCCCGTCGCGGTGCAGAACGTCGCGGTCGACCGCCAGTGGTACACCGTCGACAACGGGACGACCGCGAGCGCGGCGGACAACACCGTCTTCCTCGCGTTCCACGAGACCGCCGTCGGCACGTACATCTACTCGAGCCCGGGCTCGACCGGCCCGACCGACCAGGTGGGCGGGCTCGTCTGGCAGAACTCCTCCGCAGAGGCGCCGAGGCCGCTCGCGGCCGACGCCACCTGTGCGCAGATCCGCTTCGACAAGGTGACGCGGAACCTCTACTACGCCTGCAACGAGGGCACGCACGTCCGCGTGACCGTCGGCCACGTCGCGCCCGGTCAGCGTACCGGGATCCAGTTCCACAACGTGACCGTGCCGGACTCGCCCGGCGGCGGCGGTCCGGGCCACCTCTTCCCGGCCCTTGCGACCGACGCTGCGGGGACCGTCTACACCGCCTGGATCGACACGAACGACAACAACGTCTACTACTCCTACTCGACCGACCAGGGCACTTCCTGGACGACGCCGGTGAAGGTCAACACCTCACCGTCGAACACCGCGGAGTTCCTCTGGGCGCAGGCCGGATCGCCCGGCACGCTGGCGCTCGCCTGGTATGCGACCGACACGCCTGGCCAGCCCGACTCGTTCCCGAACTGGGCCGACAACCCGCAGGGCGCCACCACGGTCAAGTGGTGGGGCTACGCGGGCCTGGTCACGAACGCCGCCTCGCTGGCGCCGACGATCGCCCAGCAGCGCTTCACGGAGAAGCCGATGCACTACGGCCAGATCTGCAACCAGGGCATCGGCTGCACGGTCTCCGGCGGCGACCGCACGATGGCCGACTACTTCGCCGTCAACTTCGACGCCGGTGGCGCGCTGCGGTTCGTCTACAACGACACGACGAGCCAGCACCACGGTGCTCACCTGTACGAGGTACGCCAGCTCCAGGGCAAGACGTTCAACGGCAAGTCGGTCAAGGAAGCCGTCCCGAAGAGCCCGATGAAGGACGTCACCGGCGACGCCCAGTGGCCGCACTACTCACCCACGGGCGCCGGTGCGAACCAGCCGCAGCTCGACTTGACGAACTTGGCGCTGAGCCAGCCCAACTCGAGCACGTTGCGGATGAAGATGACCGTCGCCAACCTGGCCGGGCTGCAGCCTCCGCCCGGCAAGACGAGCGCGGTCTGGCTCACGCGGTTCCAGGCCCTCTCCGTCGGCGACTTCGGCGAGGAGTCCTACCGCATCTTCTACGTGGGAGCGGAGTCCACAGCCGGCCTCCAGCCGCAGTTCTTCGCCGGCTCGACCACGTGCACCGACACGACCCCTGGGAACTGCAAGGTCGTCCAGTACCCGCGCAAGCTGGTGGCGCAGGGACGGGTCTGCGGGAACACCATCTCGGTGGACGTGCCCGTCAACGGCGGCTTCGGGATCGGGCTGCCGGTCGGCAGGACGCTCTACAACGTCACGGCCTTCAGCTTCGGACGTGACAACGACAGCACCGACATCTACGCGGACGTCGACGCCACGCACGCGTTCGACTTCGCCCTGGGCGGCCCGGCGGCGGGCGGCGCCGCCTGCTAGCAGGGGGTTGAAGGAGCGCTACGGGCCTGGTTCATAGCCGGGCTCGTAGCGCACCTTCGTGGCGCGCTGGAGGCGCGCCACGAAGTCGCCCATCGCCTTGTTGCGCCGGGCGCTGAGCTCTGCCTGGCTCGGCGCTTTCACTTTGCGCGTGACCTTGTCGAAGATTCGCTCGTAGAGGATCTGCGCCGCGACCGAGTCGCGCAGAAAGGTGTTGCCGGAGCTGCCTTCCTGCTCGCCGCCGGCGGGCGTTACGAGTCGTTTCGAGATCTCGCCCTCGGTCACCTTCACCCCGAGCCGGTCGGCGGCCTGGCGTAGCTCGGTGCGATAGACGAGCAGGCCCAGGAGGCGGTTGCGCAGCTGCTTGAAGACCGCGCTCTTCTCGTCGGGGAAGCTCTTCCCCTCGCGCTGGGCCTCGGAATGGAAGTGGGCAACCACCGCGTCGAGCTGCGTCTGCGAGATCGCCTCGCCGCCGACCGTCGCGACCGTCGGGTTCCCGTTCCCGCCGCAGCCGGCCAGCAGGGCAACCGTCAGCGCGGCGACAGCTATCCCTGCGGGCCGTGGCATGCTCGCGGCAGCTTATGGAAGTCGTTTTGATCGTGAACCCGTTTGCGAGCGTAGTCTCCGAGGAGCGGGTGCGGGCGGTGGAGCGCGAGCTCGGCGCGGTCGCCACGGTGCGCACGCTCTTCACCGAGCGGCCCGGCCACGGGGCGGAGCTGGCGGCCGAGGTGACCGGCGTGGACGCGTTGGTCGTATTCTCGGGCGACGGCGGCTTCAACGAGGTCCTGAACGGCGTGCCGGTAGGGATCCCGCTCGGCTTCCTCCCGGGCGGGGGGACGAGCGTGCTGCCGCGCGCGCTCGGGCTTCCCCGCGAGCCGGTTGCCGCCGCCCGCCGAGTGGCCGAGGCGATCGAGCAAGGGCGTCGGCGGCGGATCTCGCTCGGCCGCGTGAACGGGCGGCGTTTCGCCTTCTCGTGCGGGGTCGGGCTCGACGCGGAGCTCGTGCGCCGGGTGGACGCGCTCGGGCGCCGCGACGACGGCAAGCGTCCCGGCGACACGGCCTACCTGCGTGCAGCGGCGCGGCTCGTCAGGAGCCGGCGCGGACGCTTCGAGTCGGTGCTCGAGGTGCGGGGACTCGGGCGCGCGGCCTTCGCGCTCGTGTCCAACGCGGATCCCTACACCTTCGCGGGCCGGGTACCGGTGCACGTCGCGCCCGAAGCGCGGTTCGAGCTCGGGCTGGACCTGGTCGCGCCGATGCAGGTCGGGCCGCTGGGCCTGCCGCGTCTGCTGCGCTACGTGCTCACCGGCCGCGGCCAGGCCGAGGCGCGGGACGTCCTCTACGGCCACGATCTCGACCGGATCGAGATCGCCTGCGACCGCCCGCTCCCGCTCCAGGCCGACGGCGAGGATCTGGGCGACGTGCAGGAGGCGGTCTTTGAGGCCGAGCGCGACGCGATCGCCGTGCTCGTCTAGGGTTCCGTCGTGAGCGGGGCTCGAAAGCTCCTGCTGAGCGGCGCCGCGTTGACGGCGCTGCTCGCGTTCGTCGCGATTGCGAGCCACGCCCACCGGCCTGGCGGGGGCACCGGCGGCGGAGACGCTCACGCGCCCACGTTGATTTCCGACTACCTCGCGACGATCGCGCTGATCATCATGCCTCTGGGCGCGGTGATCGTCGTTTATGGCCTCGCGAACCGCCGCCGCCAGCAGGCGCTCTCGGGGAAAACGGATTGGCGCAGGACGCTCATCGCGGTCGCGATCATCTCCGTGCTGCTCTCGGTGGCCGTCTTCTCCGCTGAGAAGCGCCAGCAGGGGACGCGGGAGCGGCCCAATACGGGCGCAACTGCGATCGCCGGCCCGCTGATCGGGCCCACGGGGCTGACGCAGCGCCGGCGAGCACGCGCCGAGGCGCCTCCGCACCGGGCGCGGTGGAGCTGGCTGCCGGTGCTCGTGCTCGGCTCGCTCCTGCTTGGGATCATGGTCACCATCGGCGTCGCGGTCGCCCATGCCCGGCGTAACCGCGGGGCGTTCGACGAGGAGGCACAGCTCGCCCGGGCGCTCGACGACGTGCTCTCGGACTCGCTGGACGACCTGCGCGCCGAGCGTGACCCGCGCAAGGCGGTGATCCGCGCCTACGCGCGCATGGAGAAGACGTTCGGCGCCTACGGGGTGCCGCGCGAGGTGCACGAGACGCCGCTCGAGTACGTGGCCCGCGTGCTCGACAGCCTGCGGGTCAGCTCGTTCGCGGTCCGGCGCCTCGTGACCCTCTTCGAGCGCGCGAAGTTCAGTCCGCACACGATCGAGTCCTCGATGAAGGACGATGCGATCGAGGCGCTCGCCGGCCTGCGCGCCGAGCTCGAGCAGGACAGCATGGAGGCGGCCTGAAGCGCATGCTCCAGACCTGGGCGTTCCTCACGGCCTTCGCCACGGTGGCGCTCGTGCTGGCCCGATTCGCCCAGCCGGGCCGCTTTGCGCTCGAATTGGACGTCTACATACTCGTGGTCGGCGGATTGGGGCTCTTCCAGGTCGTGATGGCGACCCGTGAGGCCTACCCGCACGCGACGCGCTCGGCGCTGGCGGAGGCGCTCGACCGCGAGCCGCCGGGACCGCTGCGCCCGCCTGAGCTGGAGCGGCTCGAGCGCGAGCTCACGCTCGGCGCGTCCACCGCCTTCGATCTGCACTACCGCCTGCGCCCTACGCTGCGCGAGATCGCGGGTGAGCGTCTGGCGAGCCGGGGGCTGCGGCTCGACGGCGGCGGTGCCGCGGTCGAGCAGGCGCTCGGCGAGGAGCTCTGGGAGCTCGTGCGCCCGGACCGAGAGCCGCCGCTCCGCCGGTTCGCTAGTGGGATCTCGCCCAATGCAGTCAACCGGGTCGTCGAGCGGCTGGAGGCGTTGTGACCGTCGAGGAGCTTTCGCGGCAGGCGGAGCGGATCCTGGACGAGGTCGAGCGCGCGGTCGTCGGCAAGCGCGACGCGCTCGAGCTCGTCCTGCTCGGCATCCTCGCCGACGGGCACGTGCTGATCGAGGACTTCCCGGGCCTGGCCAAGACGCTGACCGCGCGGGCCTTTGCACAGGTCACGAGCATCGGCTTCACGCGTATTCAGTTCACGCCGGACCTGATGCCCTCGGACGTGACCGGCTCCTCGATCTACAACCAACGCGAGGGCGACTTCGAGTTCCGGCCCGGCCCGATCTTCACCAACCTTCTCCTCGCCGACGAGATCAACCGCGCGCCTCCGAAGACGCAGGCCGCGCTGCTCGAGGCGATGCAGGAGCGGCAGGTCACGATCGAAGGCACGACGCACCTGCTCGAGCCGCCGTTCATCGTGCTCGCGACGCAGAACCCGATCGAGTACGAGGGCACCTATCCGCTGCCGGAGGCGCAGCTCGATCGCTTCATGCTGCGGGTCGGCGTCGGCTACCCCGGGCGGGAGGACGAATGGGAGGTGCTCGAGCGCCGGCTCGCGCGCGCGACCGACGAGGTCGAGCTCGAGCCCGTCGTCGGCCGCGACGAGCTGATCGAGATGCAGCGCGCGGTCGAGCAGGTTCACGTCGACCGCAGCGCCGGCCTTTACATGGTCGATCTTGTGGCCGCCACGCGTGAGGCGCCCGGGATCCAGGTCGGCGCCAGCCCACGCGGCTCGCTGGCGCTGCTGAAGCTCTCCCGCTGCAGGGCCGCCCTCACGGGCCGCGACTTCGTGATCCCCGAGGACGTGAAGGCTGTCGCGGTCCCGGCGCTGGCGCACCGGCTCTCGCTGCGGCCGGAGCTCTGGGTGCAGCGGCTGCGGCCGGAGGACCTCGTGCTCGAGCTGCTCGACCGCGTTCCGACCCCGAAGGCCGAGGCCGAGCCCGAGCCGGCGGCGGAGTGACCCGGGCGGCGACGCCGAAGCTCGGCGCGTATGCCGCGCTTGCCGGTGCGGGACTGCTCGCGGCGCTCGTGCTGGGCCGCCCGGAGCTGGCCGCGCTCGCGGCCCCGTTCGCCACGCTGCTCGTGGTCGGCCTCTCGCTGGCCGAGACGCCGCGCCTGTCCGCGGTACTCGAGCTCGAGACCGAGCGGCAGGTTCAGGGGGAGCCCGTCGAGGTGGAGCTCGAGCTGCGCTCCGAGACGCCGGTTTCCCGGCTGGAGCTCCTGCTCGACCTGCCCGAGGGGCTCGTCGCGGAGACGCCCAACCCGCAGCTGCTGCGGCTCCATGCGGGGGAGCGGCGCGAGCTTCAGCACGTCATCCGCTGCGAGCGCTGGGGCGCGCACCTCGTCGGTGAGCTCGTTCTACGCGCCCATGATCCGTTCGGCTTGCTCTTCTTCGAGCAGACACTCGACCTGCGGCAACCACTGAAGGTCTACCCGCGCGGGGAGGCGCTGCAGAAACTGCTGCGCCCGCTCGAGACGCAGGCATTCGCCGGGAACCAGTTGCCTCGCACGCACGGCGAGGGAATCGAGTTCGCCGACCTGCGTCCGTTCGTCCCGGGTGATCGCGTGCGGCGCGTGAACTGGCGCGCGACGGCCCGGCGCGGCGAGCCCTGGGTGAACGAGACGCACCCCGAGCGCAACGCCGACGTGGTCATCTTCCTCGACACGTTCGCCGAGGCCCGCCGTCGCGGTGAGAGCACGCTCGACTTCGCGGTCCACGCCGCGGCGACGCTGGCCGTCCACTACATGCGCGAGAAAGACCGCGTCGGGCTCGTCGCGTTCGGCGGCGTGCTCAACTGGCTCACAGCCTCGAGCGGGATCGGTCAGCTCTACCGCGTGCTCGACTCGCTGCTCGACGCCGAGATCTTCCTCAGCTACGCCTGGAAGGGCGTCGACCTCCTGCCGGTGCGCACCCTGCCGCCGCAGTCGCTCGTGCTCGCGCTGACGCCGCTCCTGGACGAGCGCTCCGTGCGCGCGCTGCTCGACCTGCGGGCTCGCGGCTTCGACCTCGCGGTGATCGAGATCTCGCCGGTGCCGTTCTCCCCACCGGGCGAGCAGGAGCTCGACGACCTCGCCCACCGGCTCTGGCTGCTGCGCAGGGACGCGCTGCGCTCGCGCTACCTGCGCCAGGGCGTGCCAGTGGTCGAGTGGCGCGAGGGCGCGCCGCTGCAGGCCGCGCTCGAGGAGGTGAGGACATTCAGGCGCCACGCCCGCGTCACGCGCGCCTAGCCCTGGCGGCCGGCGCCGCGGTGGTGGCCGCCGGGATTGCGCTCTCGCCGCTTATTCGGCACTCGGACGACCAGGCGCTGCTGCTCCTGCTCGGCGGTGGCGGCGTCCTCGCGCTTTGCGTCGGGCTCGCGGCCCGCTGGGGCGCCGCCCTTGCGTTCGGGGTAGGCCTGCTCGGCGCGGAGCAGGCCGTGTGGCTTGCGAGGGGGCCGGAGGCGCTCGACCCGTGGACGCCGCTCTACGCCGGGGCGTTCCTGCTCGTGGCCGAGCTGGCCTGGTGGTCGCTGGAGCAGCGCGTGCCCGCCTGGACGGAGCGCGGGCTGGCGCTCCGGCGGTTCGTCACGGTGCTGCTCGCCTGCGCCGGAGGGTGCGTCATGGCGGCGCTCGTGGTGATCGCCGCGGGCCTGCCGATCCACGGCGGCTTCGGGCTCGAGTTGGCGGGGGTGCTGGCCGCCACCGGCGCGCTGGGGGTTATCGCGGCCGTGGCGCGAACTCACGTCCGGTAGATTCGCGTCGTGGCCCAGGTGCTTCCGGCCGAGCGCGACCTCCGGCGCGTGATCGGCGACGGCGAAGGCATTCCGGACGGCGAGGTCGAGGGGCTCTCGGAGGAGGGCCTGCTCGAGCTTCACCGCTGGCTCGTCCTGCTGCGGACCTACGACGAGCGCTCGGTCGTCTACCACAGCCAGGGCCGGATCGGCACCTACGCGATCTTCTGGAATCACGAGGCGATGCAGGCCGGATCGGCCTACGCGCTCGCGCGCGAGGACTGGATTTTCCCCAGCTACCGCGAGTCGGCGATCGGGCTCCTGCGCGGGATGCCCGCCTCGACGATCCTCTCGTGGTGGCGCGGCCACCCGGCCGGCTGGTGGAACCCGCTCGACTGGAACGTCGCCTCGATCTGCGTCCCGATCGCCACGCACGTGCCGCACGCGGCGGGGCTCGCCTGGGGCAAGAAGCTGCGCGGCGAGCGCACCTGTGCAATCGCCTACTTCGGCGACGGCGCGACCT
>JBBRZN010000050.1:0-14257 GCA_038236705.1 Gaiellales bacterium | reverse complement strand
GACCCGGTAGCCGAGGAAGGCGCGCCGGTCCGGGCTGAAGAGGTAGTGCTGATCCCGGCGGAGCTTGAAGTACGCGAGCGTGTCCGAGCCGTGCCGGCGGACGAGCTTGCCGGCGGCACGCCGGACGTGCAGGTCGGGGAAGGAATGCGGCGCGGCGAGCGGACGGAAGACGAGCCAGAGGCACGCGGCGAGAGCCAGCACGCCTGTGACGCCGACGGCCTCGTCCACGGAACCGAGCTCATCGTGGAAATGGAGGGGGCCCGGCTGCCACAGGAGCGCTGCGATCGTTTCGCGCACCACCGCGCCGATGCTCGCGCTCTCCGGCGCGGCGAGCCAGACGGCGAAGCCGCAGAGCAGGAGGCCCGACCCGGCGAGGACTGGCACCCGCTTCAGGGCGGTCCGCAGCGTCGCGGGGTCGTGGCGAACGCAAAACGATCCTCGTCCGAGCCAGAGCACACCGGCGACCGAGAAGCTGCCGACCGACTCCTCGAAGTCGAGGCCCTTGAGCACGTCGAGCACGCCAAGGCCGACGAGGAGCAAGATCCCCAGGCGCAGCGCTCCTTCGCGCTTGCGCCAGAGATACGGGGCGGTCACGAACAGGAGCAGTGACGCGGGCACGGCGACGGCGTGCGAGAGGCGTAGTGCCTCGAACGGCGCGAATCGCAGGAGCACGTGGTGGCGCCAGCCGATGTTGGGGGTCACCGCGGAGGCGAGGTTGACCAGACCGGCGAGTGCGGTTCCCAGCGCGGCCAGCTTCGGCAAAGGGTCCCCCCGCCGCACAGCACGCAAGGGAGCGGCGCGTCCATGCAGGCCCAGGCGCCAGGACGCCGTGTCGCGCTGCGAGGGCACGAGGTCCCGCCAGTCCTTCGCGACGAGCCAGACACCGAGCAGCACCGCGGCCGCCGACGCCAGCCCGGGATCGACCCTGTCGAGAGCAGCGCCAAACGCGAGGGCGAGCAGGACCCCGGCGCCCAGATGCCACTCGTGCACCCGGGCCCCAAGGACATAGACCCGCGGGCCCAGACGGTGGTTGTCGATTCGGAGCACGCCCACATCATCGGGATTTGTGCGGCGGCCCGAGTCGAAACCGTCGCCGCATTCGTTACGAGCCGCAGCGCGGCCCCGTTCCGATAGCGTCCGTTCCCGGTGGAAGCGAAGCACGACGTGCTAGTCGTCGGGGCAGGCTGCGCGGGGATGCGGGCGGCCATCGAAGCGCATGATGCGGGCGCAGACGTCGCGCTCATCTCCAAGATCCATCCGGTTCGCAGCCATTCCGGCGCGGCCGAGGGCGGGATCAACGCGGCGCTCGGGAACGCGTCCGACGACGACCCGGAGAAACACGCCTTCGACACCGTCAAGGGCTCCGATTACCTGGGCGACCAGGAGGCGATCGAGATCCTCTGCAACGAGGCGCCGGACGACGTCTACCAGCTCGAGCACTGGGGCGCGATCTTCTCGCGCACCGAGGACGGGCGGATCGCGCAGCGCCCCTTCGGCGCCGCCGGCGAGCCCCGCACGGCTTACGCGGCCGACATCACCGGCCACGTGCTGGTGCATGTGCTCTACGAGCAGGTGATGAAGCGCGACCTCAAGGTCTACGAGGAGTTCTTCGTCTGGAAGCTCATCGAGCATCAGGAGCGCTGCCAGGGCGTGATCGCGTGGAACCTCATCGACGGCGGCCTCGCGACGATCGGCGCCAAGACCGTGATCCTCAGCACGGGCGGCGCCGGGCGGCTCTACAACGGCACCACCAACGCCTACGCGTGCACGGGTGACGGGATGGCGCAGGCCCTGCGGGTCGGGGTCGACCTCGAGGACATGGAGATGATGCAGTTCCACCCGACGACCCTCGCCCCGACGGGAGTGCTGATCACCGAAGGCACCCGTGGAGAGGGCGCCTACCTACTGAACTCCGAAGGCGAGCGCTTCCTGAAGCGCTACGCGCCGAACGCGATGGAGCTCGCGTCGCGAGACGTCATCTCCCGCGCCGAGCAGACGGAGATCGACGAGGGTCGCGGGATCGACGGCAACGTCATGCTCGACATGCGCCACCTCGGCGCGGAGAAGATCCTCGAGCGCCTGCACGGCACCCGCGAGCTCGCGATGACCTTCGCGGGAGTCGACCCGATCTACGAGCCGATTCCGGTCCGGCCGGGCGCGCACTACCACATGGGTGGAGTCGATACCGACGTCTGGGGCCAGACTTCCCTCACGGGGCTCTACGCCGCCGGCGAGTGCGCCTGCGTCTCGGTGCACGGCGCCAACCGGCTCGGCGGCAATGCGCTGATGGAGACGATCACCTACGGCAAGCGCGCAGGTGCTCACGCCGCGGACTGGGCGCTCTCGCACACGACCGTCGAGGTGCCCTCCTCGCTCGAGGCGGACACCGAGCGCGAGCTGCAGGAGCTGCTCGACCGCAAGGACGGCGAGCGGCCGTGGTCGATCCGCAACGAGCTCGCCGAGACCATGCACGAGAACTTCGGCGTCTTCCGACGCGAGGACCAGATGAAGCAGCAGGGCGAGATCGTCGAGGGGCTGCGCGCGCGCTACGAGCGCGTGGTCGTCGAGGACAAGGGCCAGGTCTTCAACAACGACCTCACCCAGGCGCTGGAGCTCGGCTTCATGCTCGACCTGGCCGCCTGCATGGTGGTCTCCGGAATCGAGCGCAAGGAGAGTCGCGGCGCCCACGCCAGGCCGTACGACTACCCCGAGCGCGACGACGAGAACTACCTCAAGCACACGATCGTAAGCATGGAAGGCGCCAAGCCGAAGCTCGGCTGGAAGCCGGTCACGATGACCAAGTGGACGCCGATGGAGCGGACCTACTGATGCGGCGGCTGACGGCGCTCGCGGCGCTCGCGGCGCTCCTCGTTGTCGCGGCCGGATGCGGGGGCGGCGGCAAGAGCTCGGACAACGGCGGGGGGCAGCCGGCCGGGAACCCGATCGCCCAGGCAGCGGCCAGCACCTCGCGCGCCGGCAGCGTCAAGGTCGACTTCGAGATCTCGGGCAAGGGCATCAACGGCGGCGGCAGAGGCGTTTTCGACACCGGTGCGGCCGCCTCGGGCCGCCTCGCGATGACCGTCGTGAGCGGCGGCCAGTCCACCGCCGTCGACACGGTCATCGACCGAACCGTCCTCTACATCCGCACGGCGGTCTTCCAGCAATCGCTCCCGGCCGGCAAGGAGTGGGTGCGGCTCGACCTCGCCCAGTTCGCCAAGCAGCGTGGCCTCAATCTCGGCAGCCTCGTCGACTCCAACCCGAACCCGAACGGTGCGCTCGCCTACCTGCGCGGCTCGACCGGCCAGGTGCAAGACCTGGGCAAGGAGCAGGTGAAGGGCGCGGAGACGACCCACTACCGGACGACGATCGACCTCGAACAGGCTGCCAAGCGGGCGAAGGGCGCGACCAGGCAGTCGCTGCGCCGCGTGATCGACGTGGCCGGGATCAAGAAGCTCCCGGTGGACGCCTGGGTCGGGGAGGACGGCTACGTGCACAAGGTGAGCTACCGGCAGTACTCCGGCAAGAACCAGTCGGCGAAGATCACGATGGAGCTGTATGACTTCGGGTCGCCGGTGACGATCACGCCGCCTCCGGCCGCAACGGTGATCGACTTCCAGAAGATTCTGGGACCACAGGGGAGCTGACACGGACGTAGCGCTCAAGATCTGGCGGTTCGACCCCGAGTCGGGGGAGAAGGCCCTGCGCGAGTACGAGGTGGACGCGCCCGAGTGGGCCTGCCTGCTCGACGTGCTCGACCTGATCAAGGACAAGCACGACGGCACGCTCGCCTACCGGAAGAGCTGCCGGATGATGATCTGCGGCTCGTGTGGGATGCGCATGGACGGCCGCGCCGTTCTCGCATGCAAGGAGCGCATGAAGCCGATCGTGGATGCAGGCCATGTTCCCGTGATCTCGGCGATGGGGAACATGCCGGTGCTCAAGGATCTCGTCGTGGACATGGATCCCTTCTGGAACAAGGTCCGCTCGGTCAAGCCCTGGCTCGACCCCGGCTACGACGAGCCGACGGAGAAGGAGCGGATCGTCTCGCAGCAGAAGATGAACGTAATCCACAAGGAGGCGCTCTGCATCATGTGTGGCTGCTGCGTCTCCGAGTGCAACTCGATGGAGTCGGACCCGGAGTTCACCGGGCCGGCGGCGCTGGCCAAGGGCTTCCGCTTCGTCGGCGACGCGCGCGACCACGCAGAGGTCGAGCGCTTGAACACGATGAACGACGAGCACGGGATCTGGGACTGCACGCGCTGCTACTTCTGCAATGAGCGCTGCCCGAAGGGCGTCGACCCGCGCGATGCGATCGCGAAGCTCGGGGCCGAGTCGATCCGCCTCGACATCGACCACGACATGGGCGCCAAGCACGCGAAGTGGTTCGTCAAGTCGGCCGAGACCACGGGTTGGCTGCGCGAGACCGAGCTCGTGCCGAAGACCCAGGGCGTCGTCTCGGCGGTCAAGGAGATCGGCTTCGCGCTCAACCTGGCGCGGCGCGGCAAGGTGCCGCCGCCGTTCCCACCGCACGTGGCCAAGGACGTGAAGGAAGCGCGGCTGTTGCACGAGCTCGTCAAGCAACAGGGACGCGAAGGCGCGCTCGGGATCGTCCAGGGCGAGCACGCGCTCGGCCGGATCGAGTTCCTGGAGGAGTCGGGCGTACGCGAGAACGCGCCCGAGATCCAGCCGGGGGTTGAGCCCCCGCCGGCCGAGGGATGACCAAGGTCGCGTACTACAAAGGTTGCCTCGCCTCACTCTCGGCGAAGGAGCTCGACACCTCGACGCAGGCGCTCGCGCCGAAGCTCGGCTTCGAGCTGGACGAGCTCGAGTCGGTCACCTGCTGCGGCGCCGGGGACATCCACGAGGCCGAGCCCGACTACTACCTGCACCTGAACGCGCGCATCCTCGCTTACGCCGAGCAGACCGGGGCCGAGACGCTGATGACGATCTGCAACGTCTGCACGCTCAACCTCCGCCAGGCGAACTGGCAGCTCAAGAACGACGACGACCTACGAGCGCGCGTGAGCACGAACCTCGAGTCCGTCGGCGCGCCGCCGTATGAAGGAACGGTCGAGGTCAAGCACCTGCTCTGGCTGATCGCCGAGGGCGACGGCTACGACCGCTTGAAGGAGGTCGCGCACAAGGGGCTCAAGGGTCTCAAGGTGGCGCCGTTCTACGGCTGCCAGATCCTGCGGCCCTCGAAGATCCTCGGCTTCGAGAACCCCGACCAGCCGTGGTCGCTCGAGGCGATCATCGAGGCCTGCGGCGGCGAGCCGATCGACTATCCGGCGAAGATCAAGTGCTGCGGCTTCCCGATCATCCAGGCCCGCGAGGAGGTCGCTCTCGGCGAGCTGATCCAGCCGATCGAGCAGGCGACCGAGGCCGGCGCCGACGTGATGGTGACGCCGTGCCCGCTGTGCCATCTCTCGCTCGACGCGTGGCAGTCGAAGCTCAGGAAGGCCACGGGCCGCGACTTCCAGATGCCGATCCTCCACCTCTCGCAGTTGATCGGCGTCGCCGCCGGGCTCGAGGACTCCGAGCTCCAGTTCAAGCGGCACGTGGTACCCGTCGGCGCAGCGATCGAGACCCTCCAAGAAGAACGCTGAGTCAGTGCCGCGCAGGCTTTGCCGCTCTCGGCGCCGCCGTCGGTGCCGGCGCGGTTGGTTGGGGTCACTTCGAGGCCGGCTGGGTCCGGCTCGAGACGCTTGCCTGCCCGTTGCCGGGTCTCCCGCCGGAGCTGGACGGGCTGCGAATCGCGCACCTCTCCGATCTCCACCTCGGCTTCCCGTCGCGCGGCTCGGCGGCGGTCGAGCGAGCGGTCGCCTGGGTCGAGCAGCGCCGGCCCGACCTGACCCTGATCAGCGGAGACCTGCTTTCGCGCCGCAGCGGCGAGGAGCGGCTGCGGTCACTGCTGACGCGGTTGCCGAATTGTTTCGCGGTGCTCGGGAACCACGATTTCGCGCTCACTCGCGACCCGTTCTCGCACCCGACCGAGGTGTATGACCTCGAGCCGGCGACGCTCCTCTCCGACGACTCGCGCACGCTCGAGCTCCGCGGCAAGCGCGTCCAGATCGTCGGCGTCGACCCGCGCTCGTACCGGCTGCGCCAGTCGCACCCCGAGCGACTGGCCGACCCGAAGGCCGACCTGCGGATCCTCCTCTGCCACTACCCGAACGTGGTCGACCGGGTTCCCGCGGGCGTTTTCGACCTCGTACTCTCGGGACACCTGCACGGCGGGCAGATCTGCATTCCCTGGCCGGGCGGCCGGCTGCGGCTCGCGCACATCCGCTGGACGTACATCCGCGGCCTCTACTCGCGCCCGGGGGGCAGGCTGCACCTCTCGTCGGGGTTGGGTACGACCTTCGTCCCGTTCCGCTTCCTCGCACGACCGGAGGCGACGGAGCTCAACCTACAATCCGCCTGATGGAGGGCAATGCCAGCGTGGCCGCCGACGTGCTCGCCAGCTACGCGGCCGACGCCGCGGTGGAGGTCGAGGGCGTGGCGGGGCTCGTCGAAGGCCGGCTGCCGCGGCACGGGGGGGTGCGGGTCAACGGCGAGGACGGCGCGGTGAGGATCGAGCTCCACCTCGAGCTCACCTGGGGCGCCTCTGCGCCGGAGGTCGGGCGGGAGGTCCAGCGGCGCGTCGCCGACTACCTCGAGCGAATGGCCGGCGCGCGGCCGCAGGCCGTGGACGTGGTCGTCGACGAGATCGGGTCTCCCTCGTGAGACGCCGCTTGCGGTGTCTCACCGTCAGGGCGGGCGGGCTACGCCCGCACGGCCGTCTGAAATGACCAGTCGACCCGCTGGACGGCAGGAGATCCGTCTGTGAGCCTGCGGATCCAGGGGCTGACCGGCGCGACCCTAGAGCACACGCCGTCGGTCTGCCACACGTGCGTCTGGTGGCAGTCCCGCGTGGCCGGGCGCACCGTCGACAAGCGGCGCTGGATCGAGAAGGCAGAGACCGAGTTCGGCGCCTGGGGCTCCCTCTACTACGACGACGACGGACAGGTGCTCGGGTCGATGCAATACGGAAACGCTCGGCTCTTTCCACGGGCCTCCGAGCTTCCGGCGGGGCCTCCCTCCGACGACGCGGTGCTCGTCACGTGCGCGTACCTGGTCAGCCGTTCGAGCCCCTGGGTGCTGCAGTCGCTGTTCCTTGCCGCGATCGGCGAGGCCAAGGACCGGGGCGCCGCCGCACTCGAGGCCTTTGCTTACCGGTACCCAGAGGGCGAGACCGACTACGAGCGCTTCCTCGTCCACCGCACCGTGTTCCCCCACGACTTCCTCGCCGACTTCGGCTTCCAGTCGATTCGCTCGTCCGGCTCGGTCGAGCTGGCGCGCCTGGAGCTCGGCGGGCTGGTGCCCGTGCTCGAGGGAAAGCGCTCGAAGGTGCTACGGGCGCTGCGGGAGGCGTTTCTCCCGGAGCCCCTACTGGAGCCAAAACCGCCGACATAGCCTGCTATTCGGCTAGGCGATCCCAACGTTTGGGGTGGTCAAAAGGGGTGACGGCCGTGCTACGAAGAGCTCATGCAGCTGAGCACGCGCTACCGGACCGTGCTCGCAGCCAACCTTGCGGGCCTTTTGACGACCCTCGTCATGGTGCTTCCGTTCGTCCACCTCGCCTATCGGAGCACCCCCTTGCACGCGACGATCGAGACGGCCTCCGGCCTGGTCGCGCTGCTGGCAGCCTTCCTCGGCTACGGGCGCTTTCGCCGCACGGCCCGCTCGTCCGACCTCGCGCTGGCGACCGCGCTTGGTTTTCTCGCGTGCGCCAACTTCGTGTTCTCCGCGATGCCGTGGGCCCTGTTCAGCGAGGACTCGATGCGCTTTTCGGCCTGGACTTCCCTGATCGGCACCTTGGCCGGTTCCGCCGTCCTGGCGTTTTCGTCGTGGATGCCGAGCCGGCGCCTCCGGCGTCCCAGACAGACCGCGACGGCGGTTCTCGTCGCAGCGCTCGTTGCCTACCTTTGTGCAGCAGTGCTCGTCGGGCTCTTCGAGACCCGGCTGCCGCTCGGCGTCGACCCGACGACCTCCGTGCCGCCGGGGGGTCTACACACTGTCGGCTCTCACGCCTTGCTCTGGATGCAGCTCGTCGCTGCGGCCTTCTTCATGCTCGCCGCGATCGGATTCACTCGCCGGGGCGAGCGCACGGGAGACGCGTTGATGACGTGGCTAGCCGCGAGCGCGGCACTTGCCTCCTTCGCGCGCGTGAACTACGCCTTGTTCCCTTCGCTCTACACACAGTGGGTGTACGTGGGCGATGCGCTGCGGCTCGGGTCGTACCTGCTGCTGCTCGTGGGCGCCGCCGGCGAGATCAACCGGTACCAGCGGAGCCTGTCGGAAGCGGCGGCCATGGACGAGCGGCGCCGCATCGCCCGCGAGCTCCACGACGGGCTGGCCCAGGAGCTGGCGTTCGTGGCGGCGCAGGGCCGATCGCTCGGTAGGAGGTCCGACGCTGTCGAGATCAAGCACGTCGCGGCCGCCGCCGAGCGCGCGCTCGACGAGTCGCGTCGCGTGATCGCGTTACTCACGCACTCTGAGGACGACTCGCTCGACGAGGCGCTCGTGCAGACGGTCGAGGAGCTCGTCGACCGAGCCGGGTGCCGAGCGCGCTTCGACGTCGAGCCGGGAGTCGAGGTCTCGCCCGATACGCGGGAAGCCCTGCTGCGCATCGTCCGCGAAGCGGTCACGAACGCCAGCCGTCACGGCCGGGCAGACATGGTGAGCGTGGAGCTCGAGAACGGCAACGGCATCCGACTACGCATCGCCGACAACGGGATCGGGTTCGACCCAGCCGCGCTGGAGGGTGAGCCGGGGTTCGGCCTGATCACCATGCGCACGCGCACTCGCGCACTCGGAGGCGAGCTGAGAATCGCGCCGCTCGCGCCGGGAGGGACCGAGGTCGAGGTGGTGATCCCATAGAAAAGCCCTTGCGTGTCCTGATCGCCGACGATCACCCGTTCGTTCGAGTCGGAGTTCGGCTCACGCTCGAACGCGGAGGCTTCGAGGTCTGCGCGGAGGTCGAGGATGGGCCGTCGGCGGTAGAGGCGGCCGTGCGGGAGCGGCCGGACGTCTGTCTGCTCGACGTCCAGATGCCCGGAAGCGGCATCCGGGCCGCCGAGGAGATCAGCCTCGCCGTCCCCGAAACGGCCGTTGTGATGCTCACCGTCTCGCGCAGTGACAAGGACCTCTTCGACGCGCTACGAGTCGGCGCTTCGGGCTACCTGCTCAAGGACACCGATCCAGGGCGACTGCCGGTCGCCCTCCGAGGCGTTCTGGCAGGCGAGGCGGCGTTGTCAAGGCACCTCGTGGCGCTCGTGATCGACGAGTTCCGCGAGCGAGGGCGCCGGCGGCCGCTGCTCAAGCGCCGCGGCGTAGTTCTGACCGACCGGGAGTGGGAGGTTCTAGAGCTGATGAGCCACGGACTGACGACGTTCGAGATCGCCGACCGGCTCTTCATCGAGCCCGTCACCGTACGCACGCATGTGAGCGCGATCCTGAAGAAACTGCGCGTCACCAGCCGCAAGGCCGCGCTGCAGCTCATCGAGCGTTGAGAAAACTCAACGCTATCCGGCTGCGTGTGGAGCGGCAGCAGCTCGACGGCGCGCCAAATGGGCAAGAGCGGAGTCCCGCCTCTTCAGGCGGGTATTGGGCGGCGCGAGAGCACGAGCTCGGCGATCTGGATCGCGTTCAGGGCGGCGCCCTTGCGCAGGTTGTCGCAGGCGAGGAAGAGTGAGAGGCCGTTCTCGGCGGCGGGATCGCGGCGGATTCGGCCCACCAGGGCCTCGTCGCCGCCAACGGCCTGACCGGGGGTCGGGAACTCCTCCACGCGCACAGAATCGGCCGCGGCCAGTAGCTCGCGCGCCTGTTCCGGGGAGAGCGGCTGCTCCGTCTCGAGCCAGACCGACTCGGCATGGCCGACCGGCACCGGAACGCGTACGCAGGATGCGCTCAGCGGCAGCTCCGGCAGCTCGAGGATCTTGCGCGTCTCCTCGCGGAGCTTCAACTCCTCTTCGAACTCCTCGCCGTCGTAGTCCCAGTCCATCGCCAGGTCGTGCTCGGCCTGCGGCTCGTCGAGGAGCCGCTGGAGCCGCTGCGCCCCCGCGCCCGAGGCCGATTGGTAGGTGGCGATGCGAACCGCGCGCAGGCCGGCAGCCTCGTGCAGCGGCTTGAGCACGAGCGCGAGCGGGATCGCGCAGCAGTTCGGGTTCGCGAGGATGCCGTCGTGCTCCAGCGCCCGCGCGCCGTTCACCTCCGGGACGACGAGCGGGATCCCATTCTCGAGCCGGAACGCCGCCGACTTGTCGATGCAGACGGCCCCGCCGCGGAGGGCGTGGGGGACGAGCTCCTTGCTCGCCCGCGTGCCGACGGAGAAGAGGCAGAGATCGAGCTCTCCGGCGGAAAGCGCTTCGGGCGTTGCCTCTTCGACAGTGCGGCCGTCGGCGAGCCTCGTTCCCGCCGAGCGCGCGGAGGCAAAGGCGCGCACGTTCTCGAACCCGCGCTCAGCGAGCAGCTCCAGTGTCACGGCCCCGACGGCACCGGTGGCGCCGATCACGCCGACCCTAGGCATGCCGGCGCTCGGCCTCGGGGGCGTCGAGCTCGAAGGCACGGTGCAGCTCCACGACGGCTCGCTCGACGTCCTCGCCGCGCACGTGGCACGCGATCTTGATCGGCGAGGTGATCACGACTTCGAGCTCGATCCCGGCCGCCGCAAGCGTCTCGAAGGCCTTCGCCGCCACGCCCGGATGGCTCTTCATGCCCGCGCCGACCACGCTCACCTTGCCCAGGTCGTCGCGGGCGGTCCAGTCGACGCCGAGTCCGTCGAGCGCCTCGCGTGCGGCCTCCCGGTCCTCGGCGGGTGCCGAGAACAAGATCTCCGAGCCGGTGCGCACGATCGTGTCCACGTTGACGCCAGCGTCCGCGAGGACCGCGAACAGACGCGCCGGGTTGGTGCCCTCGACGCGGTAGAGCGTCTCCTCGCGCGTGTGGGTGACTCCGGAGATCAGCGCCTTCTCGAGCATCCGTTCGTCCTCCTCGCGAATCCAGGTGCCGTCCGCGGCCGAGAACGTGGAGCGGACGTGCAGCTTGACGTGGTGGTTCCGCGCGACCTCGACCGAGCGTACCTGGAGCACCCGCGCGCCCGAGGCGGCCATTTCGAGCATCTCCTCGTAGCTGACCGCGTGGAGCTTGCGCGCTTCCGGCACCAGGCGCGGATCGGCGGTGTAGACGCCCTCGACGTCGGTGTAGATCTCGCAGGCCTCGGCGCCGAGCGCGGCGGCCAGCGCGACCGCGGTCGTGTCGGAGCCACCGCGGCCCAGCGTCGTGATGTCGAAGTCGGTGGAGACGCCCTGGAAGCCGGCCACGAGCACGATCCGGTCCTGGTCGAGCGCCTCGTGGATGCGGCGTGCGCGGACGTCCACGATCTTCGCGCGGCCGTGGACAGTGTCGGTGACGATCCCCGCCTGCGAGCCGGTGAGCGAGATCGCCTCCGCGCCGAGGTCGTGGATCGCCATCGCCGCCAGGGCGCAGGAGATGCGCTCGCCGACCGAGATCAGCATGTCGAGCTCGCGCGGCTTTGGGCGCGGCGAGACCTCGTAGGCGAGGCGCACGAGCGAGTCGGTCGAGTCGCCCATCGCCGAGAGCACCGCGACGACCCGGTTGCCGGCGGCGCGGGCCTCGACGAGCCGGCGGGCCACGTCCTTGATCTTGCCCGGGTCGGCGACCGAGGTGCCGCCGAACTTCATCACGAGCGGGCCTAGCCGGGGCTCTGCGCCCTCGAGAGCCGGAAGAGCCTCGAATTCGGTGGTGGTCGTCACGTCAGACAGTGTAGGAAAGCCGCCTTCCGGAGCATGGGAATCAGGCACCGCCGTAGGGAAACGTCGATCTGCCGGCGGAGCCGGGCTTTGCCCGGCGGGAGCCTCACTTCGACAAGCCCGTAGGAAATAGCCGGGACAAAAGGCGGCTCCTGAAACGATTTGATCGAGCATGCGCTCGCAAGGAGGGGGGACATGGGGGAACCAGGGGTTCCCCTGTGCTACCTACATTTCGCGGCGGCCGGAGAGCGCCCTGCCCAGCGTGACCTCGTCGGCGTACTCGAGGTCGGAGCCAACCGGGAGGCCGCTCGCCAGGCGGGTCACGCGGACACGGCCGCGCAGCCGGTCTGCCAGGTAGGCCGCGGTCGCCTCGCCGGTCATGTTCGGGTTGGTCGCGAGCACGACTTCCTGGACGCCGTTGCGCTCGACGCGGCCGAGCAACTCGTCGATGCGCAGGTGTTCGGGCTCGACGCCGTCGAGTGGTGAGAGCGAGCCGCCGAGCACGTGGTAGAGACCACGGAACTCGTGCGTGCGCTCGAGCGAGATCAGGTCGGCGGGCTGCTCGACCACGCAGACGATCGTGTGGTCGCGGCGCGCATCGCGGCAGATGTCGCAGGTCTCTTCCTCGGTCAGGTTCCCGCACTCGCGGCAGAAGCGAACCCGCTCCTTGACCTCGGCGATCGCGGCCGCCAGCGCCCCGGCCTCGTCCTTCGACACCCGCAGCAGGTGGAAGGCGAGCCGCTGCGCCGTCCGCTGGCCGACTCCGGGCAGTCGGGTCAGCTGCGAGACGAGATTCTCGACGGCCGGACTGAACATGCCGCCATTGTGCCGGTCGCGTCGGTCTCAGCCGGGCGGCGCGGCGTTCTCGGCGAGGCGGTTCAGTGCGGCTTCGAGCAGGGATGCGGCCACCTCCGGATGGGCGGCGACCAGCTCCCGGAAGCCCTCGCGGTCGAGCGCGAGGCAGCGCAGCGGCGTCTTCGCGCGGACCCGAGCCGTGCGAGTCGCGTCGGCGCTCATGAGGGCGAGCTCGCCGAAGAACTCACCCGGCCCGAGCTCGACGTGCTCCCGCTTCGTCTCGACGACGACGGTGCCGTCGGAGATGAAGAACATCCCGGTGCCCTTGGTGCCCGGTTGGACCAGGAGTTGCCCCGCAGGCACCTCGACCTCTTTGGTCGCCTGGGCAACCCGCTCGAGCACCCGGGCCTCCAGGTTGGCGAAGAGCGAGATTCGCCGCAACGCCTCGACCCGCTCCTCCACTAGAGCCCCGGCAGTCCCATGCCCTGGAGGCCGCCGAGCGCGGGGCCCAGCTTCGACTCCAGCAGGGTCTGCGCGGAGCGAAGCGCCTCGTTGACCGCGGCGACGACCATGTCCTCGAGCATCTCGGGGTCGTCAGGGTCGATCGCCTTGGGGTCGATCTTGATCTCTCGGATCTCGCCGCCGCCGGTGGCCGTGACGGTGACCATGCCCCCGCCTGCGGTCGCCTGCACGGTCTCGTTCTTCAGCTCCTCCTGAGCCTTCTGCATCTGGGCCTGCATCTGCTGGACCTGTTCCAGCATCTTGTTCATGTCCATGCTCATTCGTCTGCCACCTCACGGGCGTCGAAGGTTCCCTTCATCAGCTCGATGATCTCTTCTTCGCTCGCGGGCTGCTCTTCCTCTGCCTCTGCCTGCGGCCCGGTTTCACCGCCGTTCTCGCCCACCTCGAAGGTGAGCGAGAGGTGGCGGCCCGTGATCTCGTAGAGCGCCTCTTCGAGCAAGGTTGCGTTCTTCGGCTCCTCGGCGAGCTGCCGATGGAAGGAGGCCGCGCGCGGGAACTCGACGGTGAGGGTGTCTCCGGCTAGGTCTTTCGGGTGCGCCTCGCGCAGCACCGACGCGGTGGGAATCGACTTCTCCTCGACCGCCGGGAGGATCGTCCGCTGCCAGGCCTCCTGGAGCTGCTCCAGCTCCAGCGAAGGCGGCGCGACCGGCTCCGCGGTGTCAGTCACTGTGACTGTCTCTGTGACTGTCACCGGGGCGGGGCCGGAATGGCCACGGGTCTCGAGCTGCTCGAGCCGGTAGGCCGTCGACTCGCGGGAGAGATCCGCCGCCGGGCGGGTCACCTTGACGAGCGCGAGCTCGAGCGGCAGGCGCGGGTCGCCTCCCTGGCGCATGTCCTCCACGGCGACCGCGAGCAGGTCGCAGAGCCGCAGCACCGTCGCTTCGCCCACCTGGTTCGCCTGCTCGCGCAGGCGCTCGCGCGTCTCCTCGGTCACCGGCAGCGAGTCCGGTACCTCGCCCATGTGCTGGACGAGCAGCAGGTGGCGCAGGTGCTCGAGCAGGTCGGTCACGAGCCGCCCGAGGTCCTGGCCCTGCTCCGAGAGCTCCTCGATGAAGGTCAGCGCGCCGGCCGTGTCGCGATCCACCACGAGGTCGCACAAACGGAACAGCGCCTCCTCCTCGACCGCG
>JBBRZN010000049.1:0-14818 GCA_038236705.1 Gaiellales bacterium | reverse complement strand
GAACTGGTCGAGCAGCTTCGAGCTCTTGGACTTCTCACCGGACGGCGCACCGCCGCCCTGCTGTCGCCGGCCGGGGCCGGAGAGCATGCGAATGATCTCGTTGCGGATCTTCTCGGCGTCGGCGTCGAAGTCGAGCAGGATGCGCGCTGCGACGCCCTCGTTCTCGCGCACGAGGCCGAGCAGGATGTGCTCGGTGCCGATGTAGTTGTGGCCCAGCGAGAGCGCCTCGCGCAGCGCCAGCTCCAGCACCTTCTTCGCTCGCGGGGTGAAGGGAATCTGGCCGGTCGTGACCTCGTCGCCCTGGCCGACGATGCGGGCGACCTGGGCGCGCACCTCCTCGACGGTGATGTCGAGGGACTCGAGCACGCGCGCGGCGAGGCCCTCCTCCTCACGGAGCAGGCCGAGCAGGATGTGCTCGGTGCCGATGTAGTTGTGCTTCAGCGCGCGTGCTTCGTCCTGGGCGAGAACGACTACCTGTCGGGCTCTCTCGGTGAAGCGTTCGAACAAATCGCTTCCTTTCCCCTTCAATCCAAGGAGTTGCTGAGTCGCCCATCGTAGCGAACGGGTCGGGGGGTAGCGCATCCCCCGACCGGGCGTTCGACGCCCGTATCTTTTTGCCTCCGAATTGAGCTAGATAGCCCAGATCAGGGGATCGGTCGACGTGCTTCTTCACTACTGCTCTTTGTGGCCGGGTACCTGGCTCTCGCCTCGCTCGGACCGCTCTGGGCGGCCGGGCCGGCGCTGACGAGCTTCGTCGCGGCGACGCTCCTGCTGGCGGGGGAACGCGAGCCGGCTCGCATCCAGAAGGAACCCGCGTTCACGCGCATCTAAGAAAGAGAGCCGGCCGCCCCGGGCGGCGGGGCGTGCCGGCTCAGCCTGCCGAACTTGACCAACGTTCTTCGGGCGAGCGGTCGGGCGGCAACCGCACTCCTGCTCAGTCCGTAATCGGCCGGTAGGAGCGCCGACTTTCGGACAATCCCTCATCCAAGCCACCGCATTCGAGGGATGCGCTGTCGCTTGGTTCGCCGCTCGGCGTCGTGCATCCGGCATCTGCTCGGTAGCACCGAGCGACGCGGAGCGCCTCGCCACGTCCCTTCGGTGTTGGCTAGGGTGAGCCGGTGGAGGCTGCTTGCGGAAAGGCCCTCGTCACCGGCGGCGCCGGCTTCATCGGATCGCACCTGACAGAGCTCCTGCTATCCGCCGGCTGGGAGGTCTTCGCCCTCGACGATCTCTCCACGGGATCCGCGGCCAACGTCGAGCACCTCAAGGACCGGCGGGACTACCACCTCGTGGTGGACTCCGTGCTCTCCCCCTCGACAGTCAACGAGCTCGTGAACAGATGCGATGTCGTCTACCACCTCGCCGCGGCCGTCGGAGTCCGGCTGATCGTCGAGCAGCCGGTGCGCACGATGGTGACGAACGTTCAGGGGACCGAAAACGTCCTCGACCAGGCGAGCCGCTTCGGCAAGCGCGTCCTCATTGCTTCCAGCTCCGAGGTCTACGGCGACCACCGCGAGGAGCGGCCACTTTCGGAAGGCGACCGCCGGATCTACGGTCCGACTACCGAAAAGCGTTGGCTCTACGCGGACTCGAAGGCGATGGACGAGCACCTGGCGTTCTCGTACCATCTCGAGCGGGGGCTCGACGTCGTCGTCGTCCGCCTCTTCAACACCGTCGGGCCGCGGCAGAGTGGTCAGTACGGCATGGTGATCCCGCGCTTTGTCGGCGCCGCACTCAACGGACTGACGCTCGAAGTCCACGGCGATGGGACGCAAACTCGCTCGTTCTGCCACGTCGCGGATACGGTTCGGGCGCTGAAGGGCCTGATGGACGCGGAGACGATCTCGGGCGACGTGTTCAACGTCGGCTCGACCGAGCGAGTCAGGATCATCGACCTCGCGGAACGCATCCGCAAGCTGACCAGCTCGAGTTCCGAGCTCAGCTTTGTTCCCTACGACGAGGTCTACGGCGTGGGAATCGAGGACACCCTCCACCGCGAGCCCGCAATCGGGAAGATCGAGGCGGCCATCGGGTGGCGGCCGTCCCTCGACACGGGTCGAATCCTCCATGACGTGATCGACCACTTCCGCGCAACCTCTGCTTCACCCGAGCAGGAAGCGATCGAGGCGTCGTAGCTCTGGAGAGCCGCTGAGCGAAGGCAGCCTCCGCGTGGCATTCGTTTGCACCGGCAACCGTTTCCGGAGTCCCCTGGCAGCGGCGCTGCTGGCCGAGCGAGCGAAAGAGCTACCGGTGGAGGTCGCCTCCTTCGGGACTCTTGAGCTCGGGCCGGTGCCGGCCCTTCCCGAGGCGGTGAAGATCGCGGAGAGCTATAGCCTCGACCTCTCGGGCCACCGGGCACGGAACATCGCCGGCGTTGATCTCGAGACGTGCGATCTTGTGCTCGGCTTCGAGCAGATGCACATGGCTGCCGCGGTAGTTGACGGAGGCGCGCGGCTGGAGCGCACCTTCACGCTCCCGGAGCTTATCGACCTGTTCGACGCCATTCCGGAGTCGCCCCGGCAAGCGGAGGCGATGAACCGGGCCCGAGCACGAATCGAACATGCGCATGCGGCGCGTCCTCGCGAGCATAGGGCGAACACCGTGCCGGAAATCGCCGACCCGCTCGGTAAGACGCCGGCGGCCCAGCGCCGGATAGCCGAGGAGCTGCGAGCGCTCGTAACGGAGCTCTCCCAGCGACTCTTCGCCTAGCTCGTACGGCGAGCCTCCCAGCGATCGAGCGTCTCAGCTGCGGTGCCCGCCCAGCCGCCTCGCTCGTCGATCCAGGTGAGCAAGCGGCGGTAGAGCTCATCGAAGCCGTTCGAAAGCCGCGGGTGGTGCGAGGGCGGGTGCCAGAGCAGCGCGACGGCGCCGCCGTGCTCGGCGACCGGCTCCAGCGCCGCGACAGCCGCCTCGTAAGCGCCCTGTGGGCCGAGCGCCAGGTAGCGCTCCTCGGCGAGGGTCGCGTCCATCACCGCGAGCGGCAGCTCCCACGCGCCGGGCTCACGCGCCTCGGGATCCCAGAGGCGGTACGGGTACGGCGTGCCGGCGCGCAAGCCGGGGAGCGAGGGCCAGCCGACGCTCGAGTCGTAGCGGAGGCCCGCCCGGCGTAGCTCGGCGGCCAGGCGCTCGGGAGCGCTGCGGAGGTAGTGGTGCCGCAGGCCCTGAGCGCCGGCCAGCAGCTCCGCCTCCTCGGCGATGGCTCCGGGCTGCTCCCGTGCGCGGTAGGAGGCGTGCAGGGCGAGCTCGAGCCCGGCCGCGGCGGTTCGATGGAGCGCCCGAGCCAGTGCCGGGCGGTAGCGCTCCGGATAGCCGTCGTGCGGGTCCTCCTGGCGGGTGAGGAAGAAGCACGTCGAGCCCCGCCCGTCCTCGGCGTCGAGCATCGCTTCGATGGGATAGGCCGGGTCGCGGCGGCACGCGGCATCCAGCGCGAACGCGACGCCCTCCCTTAGGTGCTGCTTCGAGCGCCGCACGATCCCCCCGCCGAGCTTGCGCGCCGCCGTCCAGGGCCCACCCGCGCCGAGCAGGTCGACGTCGTGCGTGAGCGCGACCAGGAACCGCTCGCCGCCGGGGTAGCCGCGCCGGTCCACGCCGAGCCGCTGCCCGAGCGCAGCCGCCAGCTCGGCGACCCGCGGCCCGGGCGGCCGTTCGGGCGGCAGGGAACGGCCGTGCTCGTCGAGCCCCGCCTCCCGCTCCACGGCGAGGGTGAACAACCCGAACACCTCGTCGAGCTCCTCCGGCCGCGCAGGCGCGCTCTCGTCGAACGGCAGCCCGAGCGCGTCGAGGAGCGCGTCGAGCGCGTACCGCCGTTCCGGTTCCACTACTCGCGCGGCCGCAGCGCCGGGAAGAGGATCGCGTCGCGGATCGCCTCACGACCGGTCAGCACCATCGCCAGCCGGTCGATCCCGAGCCCGAGCCCGCCGGTGGGCGGCATCCCGTATGCGAGCGCCTCGACGTAGTCCGGGTCGCCGGGCTCGCCCCCGACCTCCGCCGCCTGCTGCGCGAACCGCGCCGCCTGCTCGTCGGGGTCGTTCAGCTCGCTGAAGGCATTGCCGAGCTCCATCCCGCCCACGAAGTACTCGAACCGCTCGACGATCGAGGAATCGTCGTCGGTCGCGCGGGCAAACGGCGAGAGCTCGACCGGGTAGTCGTGGAGGATTGTCGGCTGGATCAGCTCCGGCTCGACGAAGTAGCTGAGCGCGTGGTCGACGAGCTGCGCCCAACTTCGGTCCTGGGTCGTGTCCACCCCGCGCTCCTCGAGCCGCGAGCGCAGATCGGCCTCGTCGCGGGTCCAGAGGCCGAGCTCCTCGAGCGCGTCCACCAGCTTGAGCCGCCGCCAGGGCGCCTTCAGGTCGATCTCGTGGCCGCGGAAAGTGACCTGCGTGCCGCCAATCGTCTCGCGGGCGACCGACTCCACGAGCTCTTCGATCCGCGCCATCGTGTCGGTGTAGTCCGCGTAGGCCTCGTACCACTCGAGCATCGTGAACTCGGGCGCATGCTTGTACGAGATGCCCTCGTTGCGGAAGTCCTTGCCCAGCTCGTAGACGCGCTCGAGCCCGCCCACGATCAGGCGCTTGAGGTAGAGCTCGGTCGCGATCCGGAGATAGAAGTCGGCGTCGAGCTCGTTGTAATGGGTCACGAAGGGCTCGGCGAAGGCGCCGCCGTAGCGCGGCTGCAGCACCGGTGTCTCGACCTCGAGGAACCCGCGCTCGTCGAGGTAGCAGCGGATCGCGCTCACCATGCGCGTGCGCAGCTCGAAGTCGGCGCGCGTCTCCTCGTTCACGAGCAGGTCGAGGTAGCGCTGCCGGTAACGGGTCTCGACGTCGGTGAGCCCGTGGAACGTGTCGGGCAGCGGCTTCTTGATCTTCGCGAGCAGCTCGAGCTCGTCGACGGTGAGCGAGGGCTCGCCCCGCTTGGATCGGCCCAGCTTGCCGGTCGCGCCGACAATGTCGCCGAGGTCGAGGCTCTGGCTCTCCTGAGCGATCAGCTGGATCCGCCCCGAGCGATCGACGAGGTCGAGGAAGGCGAGCTTGCCCATGTCGCGCCGTCCCATCACGCGCCCGGCGACCCGGTGCTGAGCGTCCAGCGTCTCGCCCGGCTCGGCCTTCTCGGCCTCCGCCCGGACCGCGGCGATCTCCTCCCGGTCTGGAAACCGCTTCGGCAACATCGGTCGCCCGCCCATGGCCGGAGCTTAAGCCGTCGCCGCGGAGGCAGGCTTTGCTCGCCTCCGCTCGAGAGACGCGGGCCGGTAGCGCTATCTGCGTGAAGTCGTCATGGCGCGCGCAGCTCGCCGGACTTCACGCAGCCTTGATCTCGAGGATCTTGAACTTCATCGCGCCGCGCGGGGCCGAGACCTCGACGGTCTCGCCCTTCTTCTTGCCGATGATCGCCTTGCCCACCGGCGACTCGTTTGAGAGCTTGTTCTCGGCGGGGTCGGCTTCGGCGGAGCCCACAATGCGGTACTCGACCGTCTGCTTGGCGTCGAGGTCGCGCAGCCTGACCTTCGAGCCAACCGAGACGACGTCCTTGGCGATGTCCTTCTTCTCGATCACGCGCGCATTGCGCAGCCGCTCCTCGAGTGTCGCGATGCGATGCTCGAGCAGGGCCTGCTCGTTCTTGGCGTCGTCGTACTCGGCGTTCTCGGCGATGTCCCCGAACTCGCGGGCGACACGGATCCGGTCCGCCACCTCGCGGCGCTTCTCGGTGGAGAGAAACTCGATCTCCTGCGTGAGCTTCTTGAACCCCTCTGGCGTGAGGATTACGTCTTTCAACCGTTCCTCCTAAAGAAAAACGCGCGGCGCAAGGGCGCCGTCGCGGGCGCGGATGTTACCTGCGAGGGTGGACGAACGTCAACTCCCTCTCCCGGTACCATTTTTGGCCGTGCAGCCTGATCTCAGCAGCCCCTGGTGGATCCGAGACGTCGAGATCCCGACGCGGCTCGTCCTGGCGCCGATGGCCGGGGTCAGCGTGCAGGCGTTTCGCCGGCAGGGCCGCCGGTTCGGCGCAGGGCTCGTCTGCTCCGAGATGGTCAGCTGCGCCGGCCTCCAGCACGGGAACGAGCGGACGCTCGGCTACCTGCGCATCTCTCCCGACGAGCGGCCGCTCGCGGTACAGATCTTCGGCTCCGATCCCGAGGTGATGGCTGACGCAGCGCGGATGGTCGAGGACGCGGGCGCCGACATCGTGGACGTGAATTTCGGCTGCCCGGTGCGGAAGGTGACCAAGACCGGAGCCGGCGCGACGCTCCTCGACGACCCGGAGCGCGCCTGCAGGATCGTCTCCGCGGTGGCCGAGGCGGTGGCCGTGCCGGTGACCGCGAAGATGCGCCGCGGTCTCGAGAACGGCTCGCGGGCCTGCCTCGAGATCGGGCCGCGGCTGGCCGAGGCGGGCGCGGCCTCGCTGACGCTGCATCCCCGCTCGGCGAAGCAGATGTACACCGGCGAGGCCAACCATTCGCTGACGGCGGAGCTGGTGGAGTTGGTGGACGTGCCCGTGGTCGCCTCGGGTGACGTGACCTCTCGCGCGCGGGCGCAGGCGATCCTCGCCACGACCGGCGCTGCGGCCGTGATGGTCGGCCGGGCGGCGCAGGGCAACCCGTGGGCGCTGCGGGAGATCATGGACACCGACGTTGGCGAGCCCACGCGCGAGGAGGTCGTCGCCGAGCTGCTTATCTTCATCCGCGAGACCGTCAAGGAGCTAGGCGAACATCGCTCGCACGGGTTCCTGAAGAAGTTCTACGGCTGGTACCTGGGCCGTGGTGGCTTCCCGCGGCCGTTCAAGCAGGAGCTGGTGCAGCTCGAGACGCTGGATCAGGTAGAGGCGCGCCTGCTGGCCGCAGCGCCCGGGGCCGCCGAGGTGCTCGAGCGGCTCGAAGGCGAGCTAACAGACGGGGGAGACGACGTCGTCCTCGACCTCCCGATCTCGATCTACGGCGGGGGCTGACCTCCGGCGAAGCCGCCCACGAGCTCTGCGACATCGGCCGGAGCGTAGGAGACGAGATCGTGGATCGCGTCGGGTCTCGACTCGAGGCGCGCCCTCGGAAGTGCCGAGCGGAAGCGGGCAATCGCGGCTTCAGCCGCTGCCCGGTATTTGGCCTCTTCGGGTGCCGTCAGCAGGACGACGGGGATCCCTGCGTCGGCGAGGGGCGGATACGTCCCGGTCACCGGCTCCTGGTACTCGCCGTGCCTGATCGCGCCGGCTACCTCCGGCTCGAGGATCGGAACGACGTTCCCATCCACCTCCCGCATCATCGCCTCGTGAGCCTGGGCAAGCGCGGGAGTCCAGCGCCTGAGCTCCTCGCGCTGGAGAGCGAAGTACGCGTCCCAGTTCGCGAAAACTTCGTCTTCAGCTCCCCGGTGAGCCCCGGCAACGCACGACTCGAGGTCCGCGCCCCTGTCGACGCCCGGGATGTCTGCCCACTCCAGGTAACCGCCGTCGATCAGCACGAGCCCGGCAGTGCGCTCCGGAAAGCCCGCGCCGAAGGAGCACGCGATGCGCCCGCCCCACGAGAAACCCACGAAGATCACGCGCGAGATTCCGAGCGCCGCGAGGAGATCGGCCCCAACGCCCGCGAGGATCGAAGGCCGGTACGACTCGAGCGGCAGTGCCGGCGATTGCCCGTGGCCGGGAGCGTCCGGTGCGAGCACACGCAGTCCGTGCTCTTCCGTAAGGATCGGTGCGATCTCGTTCGCATGCAGCCCGCAGCCTCCGAGCCCGTCCCAGTAGAGAACCGCCGGTCGATCGGCCGCGCCCCATTCGCGGACGAACAGAGAGACCCCGGCAGCCTCGGCCGTGAACGCGCGCACTAGCTCCGGTTGCGCTCCCAGACCAAGCGCAGCCCCTCGAGGGTGAGGAACGGATCGACCCGGTCGAGCGTGCGTGCATGCGGGACGATCAGATCGGCGAGCCCGCCCGTAGCGACGGTCTGCGCCTCCTCACCGAGCTCGCCCCGAATCCGCTCGACGATCCCGTCCACCTGGCCCGCGAAGCCGTAGACGAGGCCCGACTGCAGGCTCGACGCCGTGTTCTTCGCGATCACGTTCGGCGGCTCCACGAAGTCCACCTTGAAGAGCCTCGCCGCCCGCTGGAAGAGCGCGTCCATGGAGACCTCGATCCCCGGAGCGAGCACGCCGCCCACGTACTCCGCGTCGGCGGAAACGACGTCGAAGTTCGTCGAGGTGCCGAAGTCGACCACAATGCACGGCGCGCCGTAGCGGTCGACCGCCGCAACGGCGTTCGCGATCCGGTCCGCCCCCACCTCGCGCGGGTCGTCGTAGCGGATCGGCACGCCCGTCTTCACGCCGGGGCCGAGGTCGAGCAGCTCCGCGCGGGCGTAGTCCTTCGCGAGCTCCTCGTACGCGCGGTGCAGCTGCGGCACGGTCAAGGCGAGCGCGATCCCGTCAACGCTCTCGAGGTCGAGGAAATTGCCGTAGAGCGCGCCCAGCTCGTCGCCGCTGCGGTTCCGCTCGGTCGCGACGCGCCAGTACTCGCGCAGCTCGTCGCCTTCGAACAGCCCGAACACCGTCTGGGTGTTCCCCACGTCGACCGCTAGCAGCACGGCGCTGAGGCTAGAGGTCGTCGTCGGCAGAGAGCGACTCGCCGATTCGCTCGGCCAGCGCCTCCGCCGTCAGGTTCGGCTCGTCGCCTTCGCCGCGGAGCTCTTCGACGGTGACGTCGCTCGAGGTGTACACCTCCGCGCGCGGGATGATCCGCGTCGGGCGGTTCTTGTCCCAGACCCAGACGTCTTCCATCTTCAGGTGGAAGAACGGGTAGCTCGGCTGCGGCACGTACTGGAGGTCGAGCCGGTTGCAGAGGTACGTCGCGTCCTGGGTCAGCACGCAGTACCGGAACAGGCTGAAGACAGCCGAGTACTCCTTCTTGAGCGTGAGCTCGAGCGCGGCCTCGAATTCGTCGAGCTCGTCGAGGTGGGACATGCTCGTCATTCTAGCCCTGCGAGTAGAGCCTTGACCGAGCCGATCCCAGGAACGTCCAGGTCCGGATCCAACTCGGCCAGGGGCTCGAGCGCGAAGCGCCGCTCGGCCAGCCGCGGGTGGGGCACGGTCAGGCCGGGCTCGTCGATCGTCTCATCTCCGTAAAGGAGCAGGTCGAGGTCGATGGTGCGGGGGCCGAAGCGGGGGCCGAAGCCCCGGATGCGACCCAGACGGGCTTCGATCTCGAGCAGACGCTCGAGCAGGGTGCGCGGCGGAAGCCAGGTCTCGACCGACACGGCCGCGTTCAGGAAACGGGGCTGATCCTCATGCCCGACCGGGTCGGTCTCGCGTACCGTCGAGACCGTGACGACCTCGATCCCCTCCTCGGCGGCGAGCAACTCGACGGCCGAGGCGATGGTCTCGGCGCGCTCGCCGAGGTTCGCACCGATCCCGACGTAGGCGTTAGCCGCGCCGATAGGTGAACCAGGTGAAACGGCCTGGCCCGTTCGAGACGGGGCGGTAGCGAACGTAGAGCCCCTCGCGTGGCCTGTGCTGTGCAGGTCGCACGACGCACGAGAAGGACTGGGCGCTGTCGGGATGGCATACCGCCTGCAGGTTGTTCTTGGCAAGCCCGGTGCTCTTGTCGATCAAGGCCGGCGGAAGCTTCCCCGCGGGTGACTGGATGACCACGGCCAGGATCCTTCTCTCCACCGCACCCGCCGTGGTGTGCGTCGTCTGCTTCGCCTTCGGCTCGATCGGCGCGCTCGGCTGCGTGGCCTTCGAGCGCACCGGCGCCGGCGTGGTGCGGTCTCCGCTCGTCGGCAGCGTCGTCGAACGCAGCGTCGCCGGCGCTGCCGAAACGGGCTGATTCTCGCGGCTACCGGCCACGACGACCGCGATCAAGAGAGCATTTGCCATCAGGCTGACCGTAAGGACGGTGTTCGTGAGACGTCTTGGCGAGGCTCGCGACGTCGCGGGCGGTGCTGACTCGCCTGCGTACGCCTCCTGCGGACGGAGCGCATCTGCGACCGGCGCGGGCGGGTAGACAGGGGCCTCGACGCGAGTGCGAAGAAGGGACTTCGCGCCGTCCGCCGCACCCTCGAGGCTGTCGCGCGCATGCAGTCGAGCACGCTCGGTCCGGGCCAGCTCCGGATCGACCAGGACGAGCTCCGGGCTAATCGGCTCCAGCGTCTCCCCTACTTTCTCCAAGCGCGCCCGCCCATACCGGAGAGCTTCGAGGCGGGACCGGCGCTCCCTGTATGGCCGGGCGCTCGAAATGCCCTGCGCGCATGCGAATCACCAGGTCGGTGAGGCCTCGCTCGCGGCTTGAACGGCAGCGAGGTACGCCTGCTGAACCGGCTTGAAGGGACCGTCGTTGCGGACCGCGCCTTTGTCGAGATGCAGTGCGCGGGTACAGAGCCGTTCGAGCATCTGATGGTCATGACCGCTGACCACGACCACGCCGCCGGCCTCGACCAGCCTCCGTGCATGCTCCGCGACAACGGCTCGGAACTCGTGGTCCAGGGCCTCGTGCACCTCGTCCAGGAGGAGGATCTGAGGTTCCGTCTCCTCGGCGACCGCGAAGCCAAGTCGGGCCCTCATCCCCTGGGAGTAGGTCGAGACGGGCTGCTCGAACGCATCGCCGAGACGGCTGTGGTCCTTCACCGACTCCAACGCCCGCCGCGAGGCGCGGCGCGACAGTCCCCCCAACACTCCGAGTAGCATCGCGTTCTCGCGGCCAGTGAGCAGCGAGAGCAGGCCAGCATCAATCGACAGCAGCGACGCGACGCGTCCGCGCACCGCCACCTGGCCTTCGTCCGGCCAGTAGACGCGCGCCAGCAGGCGGAGCATCGTCGTCTTTCCCGACCCGCTCGGCCCGATCAATGCGATTCCCTCCCCGCCCAGCGACTCGAAGCTGACGCCCCGAACGCCCCACTTCGTCGTTCCGTGGGAACGCAGCCGCGAGGCTCCCCGCGTCACCACTTTCATGTGGCGATCGAAGTAGAAGCGGACGCCGGCCCGGTGGACACTAATCACCGGTCACACGACCTTCGCGAACTCGCGTTGCTCGGAGCCGTACATCGGGACGAAGACAAGCAGGATCGCGGTGGCAATCACGAACGGGTACAGAAGCTCCCAGGGAGCGGGCGCGTGTCCGTCCAGGAAGACGCTCCGGTAGGCCTCGAACATGCCCGACAAGGGGTTGAACCGCAAGATGTCCCTCGACCTCGAGCTTGTCGCCGCCAACGGAACGAGTCCCGGGCCCAGGAAGAAGAGCATGCGCACGAAGCTGAGTAGGAACAGCTTGAGTTCGTGCAGCCAGAGGCCGAGGAGCGACGCTGCGTACGCGCCTGACGCCGCAAGGTACAGATTGACCACCACGATGAGCGGGAGCCATGCGAGCGCGGAGGTAGGCGCTATTCGATAGGCGGCCATCATGACGACAATGAGCAGGAAGCTCGCGCTGAAGGCAGTGCTCTCGGTGAACATGGACGAGAGTGGGATCAGCTTCCGCTCGAACCGCATGTTGAGCAGGATGGGCCTCCGAATGTCGACCGCCTGCATCGCGTTCGCCACCGTCGCAATCACGAGCTGGAAGGGAACGATTGCCGCGGCCAGGCTCAGCCCCGGAGCGCGTCCGGGCCGGTCTAGCACGAACGTGATGAGGAGCAGGTACACGCCGACCAGCGCGAATGGCTCGAGGATCCACCGCAAGAAGCGACCGGGACCGCGCCCGTAGCGAAACCGAAGGTCAGCCTCGGTCAGCGCCCGCAGCATGTCGGCGATGCGACGAACCCAACGCACGGCTGCGCGGATACGTGCCCGCGGACGCCGCGGGAGATGGGCCAAGCCTGCAAGAGCCTCCAGTTTGCTTTCCACGTCTCCCAGCGTAACCTCGGCGCCAACCGGCGACCTCTTGACTCAGGCCGCCTTGGTCGCCCTCACCGTCACTAGCAGCGGGAAGAACGGATCGACCAGATCGAGCTCGCGGGGTGAGAGCTCCTCCGCGGCCATGCCTACGAGGAAGGCGACCGCGGTCAGGACGTTCCCGTGCGCGCGAGCCTCCACGACGCCACCGACGAAGGCTTCTGCGAACAGGCGCTCGCAGCCGAGAGCGGTCAGGCGCCAGTACTCGGTCTCCAGCGTCCCACGTGCGATCCGGCTCACCGTCGGCACCGTGCACAGGACAGTTCCACCGGGACGGAGGACGCGGTGGACGTGCCGGACGGCGGACTGGAGGTCGTAGACGTACTGGAGCGTCTGCGTCAGGACGAAGCAGTCGAACGCCTCGTCCGGCACGCAGTCGGCCGCCGCAAGATCGGCAACGATGGTCGCGGAAGCGTTCGACGGGTCGATGTCCAGCACGTCGCTCTTCTCCACACCCACGCCGAAGCGCTCGGTGTACTCGGCGTTGAGCATCTCGAGCACGCGTCCGCGGATCGCCTCGCGTTCCGCCGCAAGGAACCGCTCGATGTAGTAGCGATCCACCGGCGTGCCCCGATCGCGGCCCCAATGGTCGCTGAGCGGCGTTGTCCGACGAATCGATCCCAGCCAGGCTGGGCGGCGGAAACGCTGGAGCCGTCGGCGCCAGCGGAGTGGATCCCGGGCAGCGGGCGAGAATGTCCGATGGCCCGTCACCACCGGCAAACGTTACTCGCTCGACCGGGCAATCTGGGGGCGGCACTGGGTTCAGACGCCACCCGATTACACTGAGTACGTGGACGACTGGTACGCAAACGATTGTCGGATAACGGAAGGCGACGCACAATGATTTCGGTCGTCGTCCTCACTTATAACCGGCTCCCCTTGGTCCGACGCTGCGTCGAGGACGTCCTACTCCGCACGTCCGAAAAGACGCGGGAGATCGTTATCTGGAACAACGGCTCTGACGATGGAACGAGGGAGTACCTCGACGGGCTCCTCGACCCTCGGATTCGGGTCGTTCACAGCCCCGAGAACATCGGCATGAATGCGTATGCGAGGGCCTTCGCTTTGGCGACGCAGGATTACCTGGTCGAGCTCGATGACGACGTGATCGAGGCCCCGGCGAGTTGGGACGAGACGTTGCTGGACGCCTTCCTGCGCCTCCCCGAGATCGGCTACTTGGCGGCTAGCCTCGTCGATGACCCAAACGATACGCAAGCTCGTTACATGATGTACCTGCGTGAGGAGCGGAACGCGTACACGCGCAGGAAGGTGAACGGCGTGACGATCTCCGAGGGACCGACCGCCGGAATCTGCACCATGACGTCCCGCGAGCTCTACGAGCGGGCCGGCGGGTTTCGGCAGAACACCAAGTTCGTCTTCTGGCACGAGGACGCCGAGTACGTCAAGGCCCTGAAGCGGCTCGGCTATGGCTCGGCGGTGCTCGAGGGCCTGAGCGTCTGGCACGCCGGCGGTTTGTACTACTCGAAGCCGAATCCGGCGAAGAACCCATTCCACCAGCACAACGCACGGGTGAACGCCCGAAAGGACTTCGTCAAGCGCATGATCTTGCGTGTCCCGTTCGCCGCCGCGCTCAACACACGCCACAACTGGTTCGACCCGCCACACCGGTACGAGCCGCCGATTTTCGGCGAAGACCGTTCTTAAGCTTTCGCTGGCGCGACGCTCGCGCTTTTCGCGGAGCTCCATTACGTTTTCATGCCGCTGCTCGCAAACCGCTACGTCTCGCAGGGTGACTTCCTACGCCTGATCTCCTACAGCGTCCTGCTCGTCGGCGTCTGGCGCGCGATCCGGTTCGCCGAGTTCGGTCGGCCGTCGCCGAGAACGCGCGCGGGTGGCGCGTGAGGCTACGTCGATTCCTCACCGCGGACGGCGAGCTCGAGGTCGATCTCGAGATCCGGGACAGGATCCGCCTCGCCCCCGACGAGCAGATCGAGGTCTTCCGGATCGTGCGGGGGGGCCTCGCCAACGCGCGCAAGCACGCGCATGCGCACCGCGCCGAGGAGCGGATCGCGGAGCGGGCGCGAGCGCTTCGTGACGGTCGTCGACAACGGCTCCGGTGAGCGCCACTTCGTGGCAGGCACGAGCGCGACCGCTCCTGCTCGCCCGATCTGCCTACGCCGGGCTGCGGCGAAGCGAGCTGCTCGGGCTCGACTCGGACGATGTCGACCTCGATCGGCGCCTGCTCACGTGCGCGAGGCGAAGGGCGCCCGCCAGCGCGTCGTGCCGTGATCGCGACCCAGAATCGCACCTCTTGCTCGTTGATATCGTGCGCTTCTCGGACCCGGCGAGAACGAGGCCGGAATCGCAAGCAACCGAACGCGTGAGCAGGGACCGGATTGCCTTCACGAATCTTCGCCAAGCAAAGCGCTCTTTATCACCGAGGGCGGTACGCTCTCTACCGTCGCATTATCCACCAGGATTCAATTCGCAACGCGATCGTCAAGGAATTCCATCGCCTCTACTACAACACTCGGTCGAGAACTTGGCTGAATACCAGGTGGCTCGGCGTCCCAATCATCAAGTGCCCGTTCGACCTCTGGATCTATCAAGAAATTTTGTTCGAGTTGAGGCCCGATGTGGTGATCGAATGTGGAACGTCGAAGGGAGGAAGCGCGTATTTTCTCTCGTCGATGTGCGAGTTGCTCGGGCATGGCCACGTAATCACGATCGACCTCTACCCAAAGCCGAGTCGGCCGCAGCATGAACGCCTTACGTATCTCAGTGGGTCCTCGACGGACCCGCAAATCGTAGGCGAGGTCACTCGCCGTATCCGCGACGCAGACGCGGAGAGTGCTTCCGTCCTAGTGCTTCTCGATTCCGATCACAGTCGAGAGCACGTTCTCGACGAACTCCGTGCGTACTCGCCTCTTGTGACACCGGGAAGCTATGTAATCGTCGAGGACACGAATCTAAACGGCCATCCCGTTTGGCCGGATTTCGGT
>JBBRZN010000048.1:0-14887 GCA_038236705.1 Gaiellales bacterium | reverse complement strand
GACGTCGACAAGAAGCTCCAGACCAAGATCGGCGACTACACGCCCTGGCTGCAGAAGGCCGAGCGAAGCTGCTACACACGCAAGCAGCTCGGACAGCGCTGCCTCGCCTCGAAGCCGGTCTCGAGCGCGCTCGAGGACTACGGGCCTGCGCCTGACTTCACAGGCATCTCGACCTGGATCAACTCGAAGCCGGTGACGGTCTCGGAGCTACGTGGCAAGGTCGTGCTCGTCGACTTCTGGACGTACTCCTGCATCAACTGCCTGCGCACGCTGCCGCACCTGAAGGCCTGGGACGCCGCCTACCGCAAGGCCGGGCTCAGGATCGTCGGCGTTCACACCCCCGAGTTCGCGTTCGAGCATGTGCCCTCGAACGTGCGCAAGGCCACGCGCGAGCTCGGCGTCCGCTACGCCGTCGCGATCGACAACGACTACAAGACCTGGGACGCGTACCAGAACGGCGCGTGGCCGACGGAGTACCTCGTCGACCGGCGCGGGCACATTCGCGAGATCAAGGAGGGCGAGGGCAACTACGACGACACCGAGCGGACGATCCGCAGGCTGCTCGGCGAGCCCGCGAAGGCTCCGCTGGCCTCCGTGGCAGACACGACGCCCCAGCACGCGATGACCCCGGAGTCGTACCTGGGCTGGGAGCGGCTCGAGCGCTACTCGGGCTCCCAGCTCGTGCCCGATCGCGTCGTGCCGTACAAATTCCCGCGCACCGTGCCCCCGAACACGCTCGCCTACGACGGGCTCTGGAAGGTCGAGCGGCAGCGCATCGTCGCCGTGGACCGGGCCCGCCTGCGCCTCGGCTTCCTGGCCCAGAACGTCTACCTCGTCCTCGGCGGCAGCGGCAGCCTTCAGGTGCTCGTGAACGGCAAGCCCGTGCGCACGATCCAGGTCGGCGGGCTCAGCCGCCTCTACACGCTGCTGCGCTACCCGAACCTGCGCGAAGGAGAGCTCGAGCTGCGCTTCGCGCCGGGTGTCACGGCGTACGCCTTCACGTTCGGATAGACCAACCTACTCTGTGGCGAGCCTCGACCAGATACCGAAGTCGCGGCGGATGTCCTCCTTGAACCAGCACGACCGCAGCACGCCCTCGAGCACGTACGCCGCGCGTTCGGCGACGCGCTCGGAGCCGCTGTTGCTGAGGTCGATCCAGAGCTCGATCCGCTTCAGCCCGAGCTGAGAGAAGCCCCAGTCGGTGAGCAGCCGGAGCGTCCCCGTGGCGACACCGCGGCCACGTGCGGCCGGATCGACCACATATCCGATCTCGCCCTGCTGCCCTTCCTGCTCGATCCGGACGAAGAGACCAAGCCCGAGGAACTCTCCTTCGTGGGTCTCGATCGCGAACCCCGCCCGCGAGCCGTCACGCCAACCCGCCTCGTAGCCGGCCAGCCACTCGCCGGCGAAGCCGGGACCGGGCTCCGTCGGCACGCGCGTGTACGTACGTACGTCCTCGACCTGCACGAGCGCCGCGACGCCCGGTTCGTGGTCGGGCGTGAGCGGCACCAGCCGGATGCTGTCGCCTTGCAGGGTCGGACGACCGAAGGGGCTACTGCTCGCGGGCGGCGTCCTCGCCGTCCTCTTCGTCGCGCTCGCGGAGAAACCGCGTCAGCTCGGCCGCGAGCGCGTCGCCGGAAGGAAGGTCGCTGCTCTCTTCGATCGAATCGGTGCGACGCTCCAGCTCCTCGACGTAGGAGGCGGTCTCCTCGTCGGAGGCCACCGCCTCGCTGACCTGCTCCTCGTACGACTGCGCGGCCTCCTCGAGCTCGTCGAGGTCGATGTCCACTCCGATCAGGCTCCCCAACCGCTCGCAGAGCGCGACTGCGGCGCGCGGGCTCGGCGTCAGCGAGACGTAGTGCGGCACAGCCGCCCAGAGGCTCGCCGACGGTATCCCCGCCTCGCGGCAGGCGTCGTGCAGCACGCCGACGATCCCGGTCGGCCCCTCGTAGCGGGAGGCCGACAGCCCGAGTCGCTCGACGAGCTCGCTGTCGGTCGCGCTGCCGGTGACGGGAGCGGGGCGCGTGTGCGGCACGTCGGCCAGTAAGGCACCGAGCGTGATCATCAGCTCGACCTCGAGCTCGCTCGCGAGGCCGACCACGAGCTCGGTGAATGTCCGCCAGCGCAGGTTCGGCTCGATGCCGAGCAGGAGTACCACGTCGCGGTCGAGCCCTTCCGGCCGAGCGTGGTAGAAGCCGGTCTCGGGCCACTCGATGCGCCGGGTCAACCCGTCCTCGAGCGAGACGTGCGGCCTGGTCGCCTGGAAGTCGAAGAAGTCCTCAGGATCGATCTCCGCGAACTGCTCGGCGTCCCAGGCCTTCGCGAGGTAGCCGGCGGCGAGCGAGGCGGCCTGCGCCCCGTCGTTCCAGCCGCGGAAGGCGGCGAGCAGCACGGGCTTCTCGAGCTCCGGCCGGCTGTGGATAAGCAGCTCCTCGGCCATCGTCTCAGTCTACGTGCGGGCCTTGCGCGAAAGCCGCCGGCGGCGGCCGCCACAGGACCGTGACGAAGGCGACGAGGGCCGCCCAGACCGCTGCGGCAAAGCCGACGTGCACGAGCACGAGCGGCCACGGCAAGTGCGTGCGGTACTGGATCTCGCCCAGCGCCATCTGCGCCAGCAGGAGCGCGAGAACTGCAACGCCCAGCTTGAACAGCCGTGGCCAGCGCTCCCGGCGAGCAGCCAGGTAGCCGAGCACGAAGACGAGCGAGAGACCGAACACCCCGACCGCGATCGCGTGGGCGTAGACGAGCGGCTGCAGGCGCCAGAGCCGGTCGACGTGCTCGGCACCGCCGCCCGAGTGCGGGCCGGCAGCGGTCGCCAGCGTACCGCTGACGAGGAGCACGAGGCACGATGCCGCGGACACGATCCCGAGGCGGCGCAGCTCCAGCGGGACGACCGGCTCGGCGCGGCCTGCACGCGCCCCGAAGGCCTCCAGCGCAAGCGCGACTGCCCCGGCGAGCACGGCCATCGAGAGCAGCAGGTGCGTCGCCACCACCGGCCAGCGCAGGTCGGTCTTGACGGCGAGGTACCCGAGCGGCGCCTGCGCAAGAGTGCCGAGGAAGATCGCCAGCGCGAGCCGCCGAGCCCAGCGCGGCAGGGCCGGTGTCCTCGTGGCCGCGAGCGCCACCAGCAACGTCACCGCAATCGCGACGCCGCCGACCAGCCGGTTTCCGAACTCGATGTATGCGTGGTAGTCCTTGGCCGGGAGCGGATGGCCTTTCTCGCAGCCGGGCCAGTGGCGGCAGCCGAGGCCGGAACCCGTCAGGCGGACCGCTGCGCCGGTGACGATGATCAGCCAGAGCATCCCGGCGTCCAGGAACGCGAGCTGGAGGAACCGCACCGGGGAGAGCTCGAGCCGGCGCACACGTTCTAGGGCAGTCGACTCGACGTGCACGCTTCGAGTTTAGGCGTCAGCTTTTGATCTCTCGCGAGCGGAGCGATGCGACAAACCAGCTCCGTCGAAAGTGCGCAGCACTTTCGACGGCTCCTAGAGAAGGGGCTCAAGGAGGGCCGGGTAGCCGTCCGCGCCGTCCACCGGAGTCGGCCGGGAGCCGATGAAGAGCGGCCGGTCGGCGGCGTTCAGGAGGACCGGCATCAGGTCCGGCCCACGGAGCTGGCCGAGGATCCCGGAGGCGCAGTCGAGCTCCCCGAAGCGCTCGACGCGGTCGGCCCGCACGCCTGGTCCCGCGACCAGCAGCGGCACCGGGTCGCCGGAATGGATCACCTCCGGCGAGGCGGGCGTGGCGTGATCGCCGGTCACGCAGACGATCGCCCGGTCGGTGGGCAGGTCGCCGAGCGCCGCGTCGAGCTGCTCGATCGTCTCCTGCTTGATGCGCGGGTCCTTCGTGTGGCCGGCGGCGTCCGCGGTCTTCTGGTGGCAGAAGACGAAGGTGTCGCCGGCGTCGAGCCGCCGCTTGGCCAGCTCGACGCGCCCGAGCAGGTCGGCGACCGGATCGTCGGTCTCCGGCGCGTCGAGCGGCTCGAGCCCCAGCGCGCGCCCGAGCCCCCGCAGGAACGCCGAATCCGCCGCGAACGCGCCCGTGACGCCGTGGCGCTCGAGGAAGCTCGGCACCGGCCGCGGCCGGCCGAACCACTTGAGCGTGATCACGTTGAACCGCTCGGTCTCGAGACGGCTCAGCACCTCCCGCGTCCACTCCTCGCAGGCGCGGGCGGTGCGCTCCGCCTCCGAGACGAGCGGACGGGGGCGCAACAGCGGGTGCCGGTCGCGGAAGAACGCGTCCGTGTCGGTCACGCGCTCGTCGGCGCCGCCCGAGATGCGCAGCACGGCCTCCCCGCGCCAGACGTGGGAAAGCGAGAACGTGAACCCGTCCACAACGATCTCGGCACAGCGCTCGACGAGGCGCTCGGCCTCTTCGGCGTCTCGATCCGGGTCGGGCCGCCCGGTCAGCCACCAGCCGTCGTCGCGCCGCTCGGCCGGCCGCAGGGCGGCGTAGGCGTGCACGTCGTCGGCACTCACCTCCTGGCCGCGCCCGAGCGCCTCGAACACCGCCCGGCCCGGGAACTCGTCGGGGCGGTAGCCGAGCATCGACCAGTGCGCGACCTCGCTCGACGGCGCACGCCCTGGGCCGACGGCGTAGAGGAGCCCGCAGGAGCCGCTCGCCGCGAGCGCGTCGAGGTTCGGCGTCGAGGCGGCCTCGTTGCCGGTCCGCCCGCCGAGCAGCTCATGGGCTCGGTCGGCGAGGCCGTCGAGCAGGAAGACGACGATAGGGAGCACGCGGCGCAGGCTAACCCGCGCCGCGTGCTCGAGGACTTACTTGCGCTTGTAGGTGACCGTGCGGCTGAAGCCGTCGAGGTACCCGGCGCCGACCTGGTTGTAGGACATGAAGATGCGGAGCGTGTAGGTCCCGCGCGGGAGGCGCAGGTAGAAGAGCCTCTGCGAGCTCCGGCCGAGGATCACGCGCTTCATCTTCACCCATTGCCCGAAGCGCGTGAAGCGCTGGACGTAGACCTTGCGGCCCTGCAGTGAGTGGTTCGACTTCACCTTGACGAAGCCCATCCCCTTCGAGGCCGAGAAGAGCACGTTCGGCCTCATCGCAACGCCGACCTTCGCGCTGACGGCGGCCTTCCAGTGCGCTTCGTAGGTGGTGAGGAGCGTCGGCTTCACGACGAAGTCCCAGACGCCGCCCGCGGCGGTCAGGACCGTCGCGAGCTGCACAGGCGAGGCCTGGCCGTAGGGCTGCGCCCACAGCGTGACGGTCTCGCCCGTCTTCGCGTTCGAGACGGTGCCGGCGATATGAGTGGCCTGGCCGTAGGTCAGGATCGGCGCTGCCGCGCCGATCGTCACCGCCGGCGGCGGCCCGTTCACGATCACCCGGCCTGTCAGGCTCGGATGAAGCGCGTCGTGGTAGCGGTAGGTGCCCGCCGTGTTGAAGACGTGCGTGTACGCCTTGCCCGGTGCGATCGTTGGCGAGGCGAAGGCGCCGTTGTTTGCGACCACCTGGTGGTTCTTGCTGTCGCTGTTCGTCCATCTGACCGCGTCGCCCGTGTTGATCGTGACGCTGGCGGGCGTGAACGCGGTTGCGGTGATCCTGACGGTCTTGGTCGCGGTCGAGGCCGGCTGGGACGCTCCGGTGATTGCGAGCGCGAGCACGGCGACCGCGGAGAGTATGACGATACGCATTTGGCTGAACCCCCTGGGTTGCGGCGTTTTGTACTGGTGTGGACGCCCAGGCCTGAGAAAAGTTTTCCCCCCTTACAGGACTCTTACACCGCCGTTCGTTCAAGTCCTTTCAGCACCCCGGCCACTCCGGGCGGCACGAGGCTCTCCCAGTCGCCCTTTTCGCGCAGCGCAGCGCGCACCTCGGCGCCCGAGACTTCCTTCTCCGCGCCCTCGTCGAGGACGACCACCTCGTAGCCGGCCTCGCGCAGCCGGTCGAGCTTCGTGCCGCCCCAGACGGAGAAGAGCCGGATGAACTGGACGACGTCCTCGGGCACGTAGGCGCGCCAGAGCTCGGGCTCGTTGACCGGGAACGGGATCACGTGCAGGCGGGCAAGATCGATCCCTGCATCGACCGCGGCAGCCTTCACCATCAGCAGCCGCTCGACGTAGCTGTACGGGTTCGACTCTGGCAGGTGCCGCAGAGGGTCCGAATCCTCAGGCTTGATCCGCTCGGGGTCGGGGTTCGTGATCCCGACGAAGAGCTCCTCGCAGCGCCCGGCTGCGCCCTTCAGATACTCCAGGTGACCGTTGTGGAAGGGCTGGAACCGTCCGTGCACCATGCCACGGGTCATTCCACTACGACTCCGGAGCCCTCCTCCACACGGCCGACTCGGCGGATGAAGAGCTTCCGCGAGGTGAACTCCGCCTCCAGCGCGGGCCCTCGCTCGGCCGGGATCGAGACGAGCAGCCCGCCAGCGGTCTGCGGGTCGTAGCCGAGCGCGACGAGGGTGTCCGGGGCTCCGTCGAGCGAGATGTGTGGCCCGGCGAAGTCGCGGTTGCGGGGGTCGCCGCTCGTGCGCACGCCGTGGCGTGCAGCGTCGAGCGCCCCGTCGATCGCCGGGAAGCGCTCCGACTCGAGCCGGATCCGCACGCGGCTGCGCTCGGCGACCTCGTGCGCGTGTCCGAAAAGGCCGAAGCCCGTTACGTCAGTGACAGCGCTCGGCTCGAACCCGCGCAGCACGTCCGCCGCCTCGTTGTTCAGCATCCGCATCCAGCGGATCGCGCGCTCGAGCTGCTGGGACCCGGCCTCGCCGCGCTTGTGGGCGCTCATGATCAGCCCAGTCCCGAGCGGCTTCGTCAGGAAGATGGCGTCGCCCGCCCGCGCGCCGTTCTTCGGCCAGATGCCCTTGGGATGCACGGTGCCGATGACGGCCAGCCCGTACTTGGGCTCTGCGTCACGGATCGTGTGCCCGCCGGCGAGCAGGCCGCCCGCGGCGCGCACCTGCGCATCGGCGGCCGCGAAGATCTCGGCGAGCATCTCCAGCGGGAGCTCCTCCGGGAAGGCGGCGATCGAGAGCGCGAGGAGGGGCGTGCCGCCCATCGCGAAGACGTCGTTGAGCGCGTTCGTGGCCGCGATCGCGCCGTAGTCGCCGGGGTCGTCGACCACCGGCGGGAAGAAGTCGAGCGTGAAGATCAGCGCCCGCTCGTCGTCGAGCCGGTAGACGGCCGCGTCGTCGGCGGGCGCGAGCCCGACCAGCAGGTCCTCCGCCTCCGCGGGGACGAAGCCGGCCAGCAGTTGCTCGAGCCGCACGGCCGAGTACTTCGCGGCGCAGCCGCCGCACGAGGCGAGGTCGGTGAGCTTCACAGTGCCGGTGTTCAGGTTCACGGCGGACCTTCTCCCTGAATCGGTTGCGGGAACTGTAGGGATCGATTCGACTTTCGTCCATCTACGTCCGGCGGCCCGCCGGTATTCCCGAAAACGACAACGGCGGCCAAAGGCCGCCGTTGCCAGGGGAGAGGAGGAGCTTTGGGTGCTCCCCGCGTTTCGTTACGATCGGCGCGATTCCTCCAAGGCACCGCTTGCGGTGCTGAACTCCCGAGCCCCGCGCTCGCCGAGCAGGCGCTCGAGATGCTCCGCGAGCCACTCGGTGGTCACGAGCACGGCACGGCCTTCGCGTAGGCGTTGCCAGCCGTCCCGCTCAATCCTAGAGATCGCCGGGGGTCCGAATGATGCGCCAGAAGAGGTAGAGGGCGAGCGCGCCGGAGAGCAGGAACCCGACCAGCGAGACCGTGTGGTCGACCCGCGCCATCAGGGCCGAGGAGATCAGCAGGCCGACGACGATCATCGCGGCGCCGATGCGATTCGCCACCGAGCGCAACATGTGCTCGGTGTCCTCGAGCCCCGTCGGCACGAACCCCACCTTGAGCGTGCCGGCCTCGAGATGGTCTGCGACCTGCGCGACCCGGCGGGGCAGGCGGGAGATCGCGCCGAGCTGGGTGAAGAGGTAGCTGAAGAGCTGGTTCGGCTCCACACGCGCCTCGGCCTCGGCGACCATCAGCTCGAGCGACCCCTCCTCGATCAGCGCGATCGGGTCGAGCTTCGGGTCTAGCGTGCGCGCGATCGAGTCCGCCTGGGCGAGGGTCTTGCCGACGAGGGCGAAGCTCGTCGGCAATCGGATGCCGTAGGTGAGGCAGATGCGCTGGAGGTCGGCGAGCGCCTCGCCCGTGCGGATCCCGGCGAGCGGGCGCCAGTGATAGCGCGGCAGCTTGCGCCGCAACTCGTGGACGAAGCTCGGCTCGTCCGACTCGAGAGTCGTCAGCGAGAGTGAGAGCAGCAGCGGCCGCCACGTCCTCGGTGCGGTTGTGCGCGAGCCCGAGCAGCAGCAGCGAGAGGGTGGTGCGCGTCTCCTCGTCGAGGCGGCCCAGGAGGCCGAAGTCGAGCAGGGCCAGGCGGCCGTCCTCGGTCAGGAGCACGTTCCCGCGGTGCGGGTCGGCGTGGTAGACGCCGGCCAGGGTGACCTGCCGGATGTAGGCGCGGAAGAAATCGCGGGCAAGGTTCTCGGCGCGCTCATGCGGGAGGCCGTGCCCCGGCGCGACCTTCTCGCCGTGGATGCGCTCCAGCACGAGCACGCGCTCGGTCACGTGCGGCCGGATCACCTGCGGACGATCAGATCCTCGAAGTCCTCGAGGAGACGCGCGATCAGCTCCGTGTTGCTCGCCTCCTCGACGAAGTCGAGCTCCGCCCGCAGGTGCGAGTCGAGCTCGTCGGCCAGTGCGCGGAGCTGGAGCAGCTGCGCAGTCTTGGAGCGCTCCTCGAGGAAGTTCACCGTCGAGCGGATCACGTCGAGGTCGAGCTCCACCTGCTCGACGATCCCGGGGCGGCGGACCTTGACGACCACCTCGCGCCCGTCCTTGAGCAAAGCCGGGTGGATCTGCGCGATCGACGCGGCGGCGAGCGGCTCGGGCTCCAGCCGGGCGACCGCGTCGGAGCCCAGGTTCTCGCCGAGCTCCTCGAGCGCCCGCCGGAACTCGACCGCGCCCTCGGCGTGGCCGGCCGCTGGCCGACCACGCCGAGCTCCCGCAGCACGCTCAGGAGGCTGCGCTGGCGCGCGACGGAGGTCACCTCGAGCGCGCGCTTCATCCGCTCGGTTCGTCGGCCCATCGTCAGCCTTCCCCGGCGAAGGGTCACAGCAACCGCGCGCGAATCGCCGCGGTCAGCTCGGCCGCCGAGACCGAGCCCTCGAACTTGGCCTTCACCCGGCCGTCGCGCCCGACGAGGAAGGTCCACGGCTCGCTGCGGAGGCCCCACTGGCGCATCCAGCGGTTGTAGCCCTTCGCCGGGTCGTTGTCCCGGAAGACCTCGACGTGGATGAACCTGACGGGGTTCGAGGCAAAGCTCTTGCGAACCGCGTCCACGACGTCCACGACCGGCCCGCAGATTCGGCTGGTGCAGAACTTCGGTGTGGCGAAGGTGACCACGAACGGCCGATGTACGGCAAGGGCGCCCGCGACTAGCGCAGGAGCCCGAGGTCCGCCGGGCGCCTCGTCGTCAGGCTCGCGACGCTCGCGCCGGCGAGCGTGGGCGTGTCGGAGCGCGGGCCTTCGCGTCGACCGCCGGGCTCGGCGACCGGGCGGTGACCTCCAGGGCGCCGACCGCCTGGATCTTCGCCTCGGCCGGCTCCGCGACGACCCAGTAGCGGCCCGGGCGGGGGACTCGGAAGTGCGCGACGTAGATCCGGCTCACCTCGCCGAAGGCAGGGGCGGAACGCCCGGGGATCCCGATCGGCTCGAGTCGTGCCGTCACCCGCGCGAACGGCGCCCGGTCCCGACTGGAAGCGATCCAAACCCTGGCCGTGCTTCGTTCCACGGGCCGTGCGTCGTTCCGGATCACCAGGAACGGGTAGCGGACGGAGCCCGGCACGAACTCGGAGGCCCCGGCCGTGATCGAAACGTCGGGCCCGGGGCGCTTCAGGTACCCCTCGAGGGTGCCGTGCGAGGAAGAGCTGGAGCCGCCACAGCCGGCAAGGAGAGCCGCTGCGAGGACGACCACAGCGGTGAGGCGACCCACGCGCCGAGTCTAGCTACCCGAGGGACACCCGAACGCCGCTGGGTGAAACGCTTGCTGCCGCTGAGCAGGAGCGCGGCCGCACCGCGATCAGTCGTGCGCACCGTCTTCCGTGCGCACGACTCAGGTCGTCTAATGACCGTCGAACCAGCTACCCGGAAGACCGAGGAAGCGGAGGCCCTGAGCGAAGCCCTGGAGAGAGAAAACCAGGACCGACAGCGAGACCATGAGGGAGATAAGGCGTGCTTTGTTCATCATCACCTCCTTTCTCGGCTTAGAAGCGGACATCCTGGAGGGCCTCGGCGGCCTTGCGGTACAGCCGTGCGGCCGTTGCGTCCTCGCCCTGGCGGGCGGCGAGATCGCCCTGAGCCATCCACGCCGCGGCGCGATGGCTGATCGATTCGAGCTGTTCGGCGCTCGCTTCGGCGGTGCGCAGCATCTCGTGCGCCTCGTCGAGCCGGCCCTGCTCCATGAGCGAGCGGCCGAGCACGAGCTGGGTCGGTGCGATGTCGAGGAGGAAATCTTCGCGGCCCGCGAGGAGCTCCAGCGCGTGCCGGGCCTCCTTCTCGGCCGACTCCACCTGACCGGTCATCAGGTGCACGTGCGCGAGCGAGGAGACGACGTTGGCGGCCTCGGCGTCGCTGCCCTTGTCCAGCAGGACGGTGTAGGCGCTCTTCAGGTCCTCGACGGCCCGCTCGGGCTTGCCGAGCTGGAAGTTGAGCCCGCCGAGGTTGTTGAGAAGCCGGCCGACGTTGCGCTCGTCGTTGAGCTGTTCGTAGTAGGCCTTCGCGCGCTCCGCGTAGCTGCGGGCGAGCACCCAGTGCCCCATGCGCTCGGAAACGAGCGAGGCCTGGAAGTACACGTTGGCCATCGTGCGGTGGTCGTCCAGCGACTGCGCAAGCTCCAGCGCGCGCTCGACGTCCTCGCGCGCGGCCTCGAGGTCACGCTGGCGGCGGTAGCAGCGCGAGCGCCAGCCGAGGATCTCGGAGCGCAGCAGGTCGCACGGAAGGCCGGAGCCCTCCGCGAGCTTCAGCGCTTCGCTGAAGAGCGCAACCGCCGAGGCGATGCTCGAAAGGTGGTAGCGGCAGACGGCCATTCGGAACAGGATCTGCGCGCGGTCGACGTCCGAGAAGCCGGGGCCGTCGTTGATCGTCCGGCAGCGCTCCAGCAGCTCGAGGGCGGGCTTGACCTCGCCGCGCTCCATCCGCGCCCAGGCCTCCGTCGAGAGCGCGCGAGCCTCCAGCTCGATCGCCCCGGTGGCCATGACTGCGGTGCGGGAGTTCTCGAGCTCCTCGACCGCCTCGTCGTAGCGGTGGGCGTTCGCAAGCGCTTCGGCCCGTGCCAGCATCCCCTCGACGCGGCTCCGCTCGTCGGTGGAGACCCCGCGCTCGAGGAAGCCGGCGTCGGCGCCGAGCTTCGCGGCGAGCCACTCAACGGTCTCGCGCGTGGGACGGGTCTTGCCCCGCTCGATCTGGCTGACGTACTCCTTCGAGAAGCGCTCGCCGGCCAGGTCGGTCTGGGTCAGGCCCGCCGCTACACGCAGCTGCCGCACGCGCTCACCCAGGCGGGAGCCGCCAGGTGAGGTCGTGCGAGTTCGGTCGCTGAGGGATACACGCGGCATGAGGACTACAGGTGCAGTGAAACGCATGCTTGACTCCGGCGCAAGTGCCTGTTACTCAATATCCCCCAAAAAGGGCATGGCCGTAGGAGAAATGCGGTGAACTGGCGAAATTCAAAATCACTTGATTTAGCTACTTGACTCTTCAGAGGGCCAGGTCTATAGTCCGTCCACCTTGCAGCCAGCCGGACGCCAGGCTTAATGGATGCAAGGGGCGCGCCAAGAGTAAGGCGACAAAAACCCGGAGGTTGTGGCTGGGCCGCAGAGCCAAGGCCTCCGGGAAGTCGCCCTCTCGAACAGGCGGGCACAAAATAGTGAAGCCCCCGGAGCCGCAGCCGGGGGCTTTCTTTTTGCTCGAGCCGCCGGCAGCGCGCTAACGCCCGGTCATCCAGGCGCGGCGCGAGGCGATGATGCGGTCGAACTCGTCGCCCACGAGGCCGGTCAGGCGGCGGTCGATCGTCGAGAGCAGGCCCAGCGAGATGAAGATCCACGCCTCTGCGTCGGCGTCGCGCTCCGGGACGATGCCGCCGGCCTTCTGGGCCCGCCGGATCACGTCCGCCACGAAGCCGTGCACCTCCCGCACCTGCTCCCGCAGGCCGCGGCGGATCTCGAGGTCGTCGGCGGCCTCCGTCAGCGCCTGGATCCAGAGGTCGACGAGAATGATCCGGTCGGCAGCTCGACCCTGGAGATAGGTCTGGCCGAGCGTCGCCAGCCACATGGCCGGCTCCTCCTCACGCTCGAGTGCCGTGTCCCAGAGAAGCCGCAGGCGCTCCCATGCGGCGGCCAGGCAGGCGAGGTAGAGCTCGCGCTTCGAGGCGAAGTGCCGGTAGAGCACCGGCTCGGTGACCCCGGTCTCGCGGGCGATCTGCGCGGTGGTCGAACCGCGGTAACTGCTCTTCGCGAAGACCCGGCAGGCGGTCTCCACGACAGCGGTGCGGCGCTCCTTGGCCGGGAGCCTCGTCCGCGGCTCGTTCACGCAGCGACCTCGGAGATCTGCACCGGCTCGTCCGCATGCTCCGGCTTGCGCAGGGCCACGACGGCCACGAGCGCCGCGGTGAACGCGATCACGGCCGCGACGAGCAGTGAGCGCTGGAAGCCCTGCACGAACTCGCCGAGCGCGCGCGGGTCGGAAAGCGGGCTGTGGACGTACGACGCGACGATCGCGCCCATGACGGCGATCCCGAGCGAGCCGCCGACCTGGCGCATGCTGTTCAGCACCGCCGAGCCCACGCCGGCCTTGTCCACCGGCACCGCGTGCATCGCGGTCGCCGTCGTCGGCGCCATCGACATGGCCATCCCGGCCCCGCCGATCAGGAGCGCCGGGAAGATGTCCCAGAAGTTCGAGGTGAGGTCGAGCCGGCCGAAGATCACGAGCGAGCCGGCGACGAGAGTCATGCCGGAGGCGATCAGCCAGCGCGGTCCGAACCGATCGCTGACCCTTCCTGCGATCGGCGCCAGGAAGACGATGCAAAGCGTCATCGGCAAGAAGGTCGCGCCGGCCTGGGTGGGCGAGTAGTGCAGGACGTTCTGGACGTACAGCGAGACGTAGAAGAAGACGCCGAACATCGCCAACGCGACGAGCAGCATGATCGCGTTGGCGCCGGCGAACGTCGGGTTGCGGAAGAGCGAGAGGTCGAGCATCGGCACGCGCTGGCGCAGCTCGAGCACGACGAACGCAGCGAGGCCCATCACCGCGATTGCGAAGCAGGCCAGGATTCGGCCGGAGGTCCAGCCGTAGGTGTTGGCCTCGATCAGCGCGTAGATCAGCGCGAACAGTCCGATCGCGGAGGTGAGCAGGCCCGGCAGGTCGAGCCGCTGCTCTGCGGAGGTGTCGCGGGACTCCCTGATCACGAGGCGGGCAACGACGATCGCGAGGATCCCAACCGGCACGTTGATGAAGAAGATCCAGTTCCAGCTGATGTGCTGCGTGATCACGCCTCCGACGAGCGGCCCGATCGCGAGCGCGAGCGCCGAGACGCCGGCCCAGACGCCGATCGCTGTCCCACGCTGCCGCGGCGGGAAACTGGCGGTGATGATCGAGAGCGTGGCCGGATTCATCAGCGCAGAGCCGACGCCCTGAACCACACGCGCGCCGATCAAGAAGTTCGCGTCGGGAGCGAGCCCGCACGCGAGCGAGGCCCCGGTGAAGATCGCAAGGCCGACGATGAAGATCAGGCGCCGCCCGAAGAGGTCGGCCAGCTTCCCGCCGGTCAGCATCAGCACTGCGAAGGTCAGCGCGTAGCCGTTGACCACCCACTCGAGCTCCGAGATGCCGATGTGCAGGTCGCTCTGGATCGACGGCAGCGCGACGTTCACGATTGTGTTGTCCAGCATGATCATGAAGAGCCCGAACGAGACCGCGCCGAGCGTCCACCACTTCTTGTTCTCCTCCGCAAAGATCCGTGCTCGCACGCGTCCCTCTCCTCTCTCGCAGTAAGTTAGTCGGCACTAGGTTAGCCGTCGCTAGCTAGAGGGTCAAGGCTCGTTAGGCTGGCGCGCGTGGAACCGATCTGGACTCCGACGGACGAGGTGCGCGAGGGCTCGAACGCGCTCCGGTTGGCGCGCAAGCTGGGTTTCGACGACTACGCGGCGCTCGTGCGCTTCTCGCAGGAGGAGCCGGAGCGCTTCTGGCCGGCGGCGATCGACGACATGGGGCTCGAGTTCTCGCAGCCGTGGGAGTCGGTCGTCGACGAGTCGAACGGGCCGGAATGGGCGACCTGGTTCGTCGGCGGGAAGCTGAACGTCGCCTGGAACTGCGTCCACCGCTGGGCCGGCGGCGCGCGGGCCGGCGAGGACGCCGCCGTCTGGCAGAGCGAAGACGGGGAGCGGCGCGCGCTCACCTACGGCGAGCTCTCGGAGGCGGTCACCTGCTTCGCCGAGGCACTGGCGGCGCTCGGCGTCGGCCCCGGCGACCGGGTCGCCCTCTTCCTGCCGATGTCGCCGGAGGTCGCGATCGCCTCGCACGCGTGCGCGCACCTGGGCGCGATCCAGGTGCCGATCTTCTCCGGCTTCGCCGCGCCCGCGATCGCAGGGCGGCTCCAGCACGCCGAGGCGAAGGTGGTCGTCACCGCAGACGGCTCGCTGCGCCGCGGCCGCGAGGTGCCGATGAAGGCGCTCGTCGACGAGGCGCTGGCGGACTCGCCCTCGGTCGAGCACGTGGTCGTCTGGCGGCGGCTCGGACGCGACGACGTCCCGATGCAGCCGGGACGCGATGTCTTCTGGGACGAGGCGGTTGCCGACACGCCGGGCGAGCTCGAGCCGCTGGCGGTCGAGTCCGAGCACCCGTACCTCCTGACCTACACGTCG
>JBBRZN010000047.1:0-15243 GCA_038236705.1 Gaiellales bacterium | reverse complement strand
CGTCGCCCCCACGAGCGGCGCCAGCGAGTCCACCGCCAGCCAGCGCAAGGCCCGCCGCAGGTCGCCGCCCTGGCTGAGCACGAAGTTGACCGTGTTGAGCCCGTCGGCGAAGTCGTGGGTGACGACCGCGAGGAAGACCAGCATGCCCGTTGCCGTGTCGAGCTGGAAGGCCAGCCCGATTCCGAGGCCGTCGATGAAGCTGTGCAGCGAGAGCCCGGCCGCGCCGAGGGCACCGACCTGTGCGTGCGCCTGCGCCTGCTCCGCCTCGTCGCGGTGGTGCAGGACGAGCAGGCGCTCCGCAAGGAAGAAGGTGAGGAAGCCCGCGCCGACCAGAGCCGTCACGCGACGGGAGTCGTTCACCGAGTCGATCGCCTCCGGCAGGACGTCGAAGAGCGCGACCGCGACGACGATTCCGCCGGTGAGCGCGATCGCCGTGGTCAGGTCGCGGCGCAGGCGCACCGCGGTCAGGCCTCCCACGAGGGTGGACAGGACGGTGACACCGGCGAGCGGGATCGCGATCCAGTTCATCCGGGCGCATCATTTCAGCCCGGTATTGCCCCGCCTCGCGGCTTCCCACGGAGGATTGTTTACAAGGATTGTCAATAATGCGGAGAGGTGGGGAAGCGGCTCACAATCACATTGCTGCTCGCGGGGCTACTTCTGCTCGCAGCAGGGTCCTCCGGAGCGGGTGGAGCGCGCTCGACGGCGGGTGCCTCGGCACGCGCTTTCGCGATTCGCATAGGCGTGCCGGGTCAGGCCGGGGCCGTGGCCGGCTCGATCTCGGCGCCGCCCGAGCACGTCGCCTTCGGCTCGAGCTTCGCTTACCCGGCTGACGGCTCCGTGGTCACCACGGGCTCGATGACAGCGTCGGCCTCGACCGACGCGGGCTCGACGGCGATTGCCAGCGCCTCGAGCGAGGTGCAGTCATTGATCGTGTTCGGCGGCGAGATCATCGCCTCGTCGGTCAACGGCGACGCGAGAGGGGCGACCCGGGCCACTCGCGCGAGCGGCGATTTCTCCGGCGCCGGGGTCTCCGGCCTGACCGTTCTGGGCCAGCCCGTAGCCGTGGGGGCAAACGCACGCGCCGCTCTCGCGGACTGGGGTTACCTGATCACGCTCGAGCAGGGGACCGACACGAGCTCCGGCGCCGGCGGCGCTCAGGGCTACCACGGCTTCGTGACCGCGCTGGCGATTCACCTGACCGCACCGCACGGGGGCTTGCCGGCGGGCTCCGTGATCGAGGTCGGCTACGCGGAGGCGAGCGTGCAGGCGAGCGTCGCGCCGCCGCCGGCGCCGGTCGTGCCCGGCCCAACGAAGAAGCGCACGGCGCCCACGACGCCAAGCGCACCCGAGCAGACGAGCCCCAGCCACGCCCAGCCGCCGCTGCTGGGGGTGCCCACCGGCCTCCAGCCGCAGCTCACCGCCGGCGGCTACGTCTTCCCGGTCTACGGACCTGCCTCGTACACGAACAGCTACGGCGCCTTCCGCGGCGATGTGGCGGGGAACTGGCACCACGGCGACGACATCTTCGCGCCCCTTGGCGCGCCTCTCCTCGCCTGCGCCGACGGCGTCGTCTTCTCGGCCGGCTGGAACGATGTCGGCGGCAACCGCCTCTGGCTGCGCGACTCGCAGGGGAACGAGTTCTACTACGCGCACCTCTCGGCCTTCACGCCGCTCGCCAGGAACGGGCACCGTGTGAAGGCGGGCGAGGTGGTCGGCTTCGTCGGCAACACCGGCGACGCGCAGGGAACCCCGCCGCACCTGCACTTCGAGGTGCACCCATTCTCGCTGCTTTTCATGGGCTACGACGGTGCAGTCGACCCGACGACCTACCTCGATGCGTGGAGGCGCTTGCGCGACGTGCACTTCCTGCCGAACGTCGCACGTTGGGTGGGCGTCGTCACGAACCCGGCACCGCGGCCGGCCGCGATCCTGCTCCAGGTCTCCGACATCTCGGAGGCGAGCGGGCTCGATCCCGGCTCGCTGCAGCGCGCGATGGCCGTCCGCGGCGTCAGGGGTGCGGAAGGGCAGCTGCTCAGGTCACTCGGCTTTCGCCCGCCGCGGAACGCAGGGGCGGACGCTCCCTAGACCTGAGCCCTAGGAGCCGTTCCCGCTCGTGCTGCTGCCGCCGTAGCCGAACTCCTCCTCCTCGCCGAAGACCTTGTCTTTCAGCCAGCGCCGGGTCTCGGGCCCGGTCATCGGGTTGAAGAGGATCCCGAGCGCGATCCCGGCCAGGAGCAGTGTGCTGTTGCGGCCCTTGTGGCCCTCGTTGCCCTGGATCCGGTCGGCGGCGGAGCGGAGGTCGTCGATCGCGGAGCGAAGCTGGTCCTGGATCTCCTTGTCGGTCGCGACCTTCGTCGCGACGCCGGTGACCCCGCGCTTGCCGATCAGCTCGTCGTAGACGCCACGGGCGGTGTCGAAGGCGCTGCGGAGGTTGTCACGCAGCTCTTCGTCCTGGAGTGCCCGCCTCACGTAGGGCTTGACGTCGGCAACCTTGTCTTTCGCGTTGGCCATAAGGCTGGCCGTCCTTTCAGTCGGGGGTGTGGAAAGGATTCTCTACCCTCGCCGAGCGCGGTGCTAAACCGGCCAGCGTGCACGGGTTTGCCTGCCACCCGGCCAACGGCGCCGACGGACGCATGGGCGACCCATGCACGTGAGAACGGCGCCACAAGCGGCGCCTAGGCCGGTAGCGCGGCCTGGCGCTCCGGGCGGGGAGTTGCCTCCGCCCTGACGGGGCCCGGCTTCTCGAACGCGACCGCCAGGACTTCCTCGATCGAGTCCACCTGGATGAACTGCAGCTCCTTGCGTGCCTCAGGCGGAAGCTCGCCGAGATCGGGCTCGTTCTCGTGCGGGAGCACGACCCGCTTCAGGCCGTAGCGCTGGGCGGCGAGCACCTTCTCGCGCACGCCGCCGATCGGCAGCACCTGGCCGGTGAGCGTGATCTCGCCGGTCATCGCGAGGTCGTCGGCGACGGGCACGCCCCGCACGAGCGAGGCGATCGCCGTCGCGATCGTGATCCCGGCGGACGGGCCGTCCTTCGGCACCGCTCCGGCCGGAACGTGGATGTGCACGTCGTGCTCGGCGAACCAGTCGTCCGGCAGCCCGAGTGACTCGGAGTGCGCCCGCACCCAGGAGAGCGCCGTCTGCGCCGACTCGCGCATCACGTCGCCGAGCTGGCCGGTGATCGTGAGCTTGCCTTTACCCGGGTAGGCGGTCGCCTCGATGAAGAGCACGTCGCCGCCGACAGGCGTGTAGGCCAGGCCGGTCGCGACACCCGGGTCGGCTGTGCGCTTGCGCGGGTCCGACGGGACGCGCCGCGCGCCGAGCCACGAGCGCGCCTTGCGCGCGTCGATCCGCACCTTCTCCGTCTTGCCCTCTGCGATCTCGCGCGCGGTCTTGCGGCACAGGTCGGCGATCCGACGCTCGAGGTTGCGGACGCCGGCCTCGCGGGTGTACTCGCGGATCACGATTCGCAGAGCCCCCGGGCTGATCGTCAGGCGCGCCGAGCCGAGCCCGTGCGCCTCGAGCTGCTTGGGCACGAGGTACTTGCGCGCGATCCCGAGCTTCTCGTCCTCGGTGTAGCCGGAGAGGTGGATCACGTCCATCCGGTCGAGCAGCGGGCCCGGGATCGTGTCGAGCTGGTTGGCGGTGCAGATGAACAGCACCTTCGAGAGGTCGAACGGGAGGTCGAGGTAGTGATCGCGGAAGTTGTTGTTCTGCTCGGGGTCGAGCACCTCGAGCATCGCGCTCGCCGGGTCGCCGCGGAAATCGGCGCCCATCTTGTCGATCTCGTCGATCAGCAGCACCGGGTTCTTCGACTCGGCGTCGCGCAGTGAGCGGATGATCGTGCCCGGCATCGCGCCGATGTAGGTGCGCCGGTGGCCACGGATCTCGGCCTCGTCGCGGACGCCGCCCACCGAGATGCGCAGGAACTTGCGCCCGAGCGTGTTGGCGATCGAGTGCCCGAGCGAGGTCTTCCCGACTCCGGGCGGGCCGACGAAGCAGAGGATCGGCCCGGAGAGGTCGTTCTTCAGCTTCGAGACCGCGAGGTACTCCATGATCCGGTCCTTGACCTTCTCGAGGTCGTAGTGATCCTCATCGAGCACCTTGCGCGCGTGGGGAAGATCGAGGTTGTCGTCCGTGGTCTCGTTCCACGGCAGCGAGAGGATCCAGTCGAGGTAGGTGCGGATGACGCCGTGCTCGGCGGCGGCGGACGGGAGCTTCTCGAGCCGGGAGAGCTCCCGGTCGGCGGCCTTGCGCACGTCCTCGGGGAGCTCCTTCGCCTGGATCTGCTCGCGCAGCTCTGCCAGCTCGGCCTGCTGGTCGTCGCCCTCGCCGAGCTCGTCCTGGATCGCCTTCAGCTGCTGGCGCAGGAAGAACTCACGCTGGCCCTTTTCCATCTCGGACTGGACCTGGGTCTGGATCTTCGTGCCGAGCTCGACCACCTCGAGCTCGCGGTTCAGGATCCGGAGCACGTCGCGGAGCCGCGCGTAGACATCCGCCTGCTCGAGCAGCGCCTGCTTCTCCTGGGTTTTGAGCCGGAGGGTGGATGCGACGAGATGCGAGAGGGCGCTCGGATCGTCCACGTTCGCCGCCGCGAGCTCGAGCTCCGCCGGGAGGTACGGGACGAGCGAGATCAAGCGGCCGAACTCGTTCTGGACGCTGCGGGTCAGGGCCTCGAGCTCGGGAGTCTCCTCGACCACGTCGGGCAGGTCGGTGAACTCTCCGACCAGATACGGATCGTCCTGGACCCGGTGGGCCAGCCCGATGCGGCCGACGCCCTGGACGAGGATCCGCAGCGTCCCGTCGGGGACGCGGATCATCTTGTGCACGATCGCGGCGGTGCCGACCTCGTGCAGGTCGTCCCAGCCGGGCTGCTCGAGCTCCGGGTTCTTGACGGTGACCAGGGCCAGCACGCGCTCACCCGCGACGACGTCGTCCACGAGCTTGATCGAGCGCTCCTGGCCGATCGCGAGCGGCGAGACCGACTGCGGGAAGATGACCGTGTCCTTGAGCGGCAGCACCGGCAGCGTCGAGGGGATCTCGACGTCGGTCGGCTCGAAGGGCTCTTCGAAGTTCAGCTCGCTCATGCCGTGATTTTCTGCCGGGTGACGTGTCGACCGGTCATTGCAGACGGCCCAAAGCCCGCTCGGCCTGACGTCGACACCGCAAGCGGCGTCTCATGTGCGCGCTCCGATGGTGATCGAGACGCGCTCGACCTTCGGCTGGCTCGCCACGATCGGAAGCACCACGGTCAGCATTCCGTGCTCGTAGCGCGCGGTCGCGGTGCTCGTGTCCACCGGCTCGTCGAGCTGGATCCGGCGCTGGAACGGCCCGTACTCGACCTCCATCTGCTGGTAGCGGCCACGCAGTGGCGGGCGGCGTCTCACGCCTGCGACCACGAGCACGCGGTCGGCGGCGACTACCTGCAGCTCGGCGGGGTCGACCCCGGGCAGCTCGACGATGACATGCAGCGCCGGCGGGTCCTCACTGCGGATGCAGTCCGCCTGCGGCCTGAAGCCGCGCCGGCCTCCCGCGAAGCGGGGAACGTGCCAGAGCTCGTCGATCAGCTCCTGCATCTCGTCGTGCAAGCGGTCGATGTCGTTGCGCCTTCTCATTCGTCCTCTGGGTAAACGTTAGTGATGCCCGCGCAGATCCCCTATCGACAGCCCTGCGCGGGTTCGTAAGTTAGCACACGCTAGCTTAGCCAGAACTCGTAGCATCCCGGCCGATGGCGACGGCTCTCAAGGGCGTGATCCTGGCCGGCGGCACGGGCTCGCGCCTGCACCCGCTGACGCAGATCACGAACAAGCACCTGCTCCCGATCTACGACCGGCCGATGATCAGCTGGGCGATCGAGGCGCTCGTCAACGCGGGCGTGCAGGAGCTGATGCTGGTTACCGGCGGCACGCACGCGGGCGAGTTCTTCCGCCTGCTGGGCAACGGTCACGAGCACGGGGTCGACAGGCTCTTCTACGCCTACCAGGAGAAGCCCGGCGGGATCGCCGAGGCCCTCGGCCTGGCGGAGCGGTTCGGACGCGGTGGGCCGCTCGTCGTGATGCTGGCCGACAACGTGGTCGAGCAGTCGCTGGCCCCGGCAGTCGCCAACTTCAAGGCGCAAGAGGGCGGGGCGCGCATCCTGCTGGCCCACATCGACGAGCCGGAGCACCTTCGCCATCTGGGCGTTCCGGAACTGCAGGACGGCCGCGTCGTGAACATCGTCGAGAAGCCGGACGACCCGCCGAGCGAGTACGCGGTCACCGGCATTTACTTCTACGACGAACAGGTCTGGGACGTGATCCCCACGCTCGAGCCGTCCGGCCGCGGCGAGCTCGAGATCACCGACGTGAACAACTGGTACGTCGCCCAGGGCACGATGGAATACGACGTGCTCGACGGCTTCTGGGGCGACGCAGGCGAGTCGATCGACGCGTACTACGAGGTCAACGACTTCGTGCGCGCCAACGGCGCCAACAAGGGTGAGGCATGGTCGACGGCGTCCAGGTGATCCCGCTGCGCCGGTTCGAGGACGAGCGTGGCTGGTTCTACGAGGTGCGGCGGGAGAGCCTCCTGCCGAAGCCGACGCGCCAGACGAACATCTCGTTCTCGCGGCAAGGCGTGATTCGCGGGCTCCACTATCACGAGCGCGGTCAGGACGACCTCTTCGCCTGCCTGGAGGGCATGGCCCGCGTCGTGGTGCTGGACCGCGAGAGCGGGAAGACCTTCACCGAGGACATCGGCGACGACAATCCGGTCGCGGTCTATATCCCGGGGCGACACGCGCACGGCTTCGAGGCGCTCACGGATCTCCTGTTCTGCTACCACGTCACCGAGGAGTACGACCCGGCCGACCCGGACGAGCACGGGGTCTGCTGGTCCGACCCGCGCGTCGTACACCTCTGGAGCACGCAATCTCCGATCCTCTCGGAGCGCGACCTCGCCGCGTGCTCATAACGGGGGCCGGCGGGCAGCTCGGGGCCGCGCTGCGCGAGGCCTTTCCCGAGGCTGAGGCACGTACGAGCGCGGAGTACAACGTGGTCGCGCCGCCGGCGCTCGAGGCCGCGCCGGACCTCGTCCTCCACGCAGCAGCCTGGACCGATGTCGATGGGTCCGAGCAGCGCGAAGAGCTTGCGGCCGCCGTGAACGTCCGCGGTACGCGCAACGTGGTCGAGCTCGGGGCGCCGGTGGTCTATTACTCGACCGACTATGTCTTTGACGGCTCGAAGCGGGAGCCGTACGTCGAGTCCGACGAGCCGAATCCGCTCTCGGCGTACGGGCGCACGAAGCTCGCAGGCGAGCGCGAGCTGCGCGACGGCTGGGTCGTGCGCAGCTCCTGGCTCTTCGGCGCGACCGGCAGGAACTTCCTGCGGACCATGCTGGCGCTCGGAAAGGAGCAGGACGAGGTCGCGGTCGTCGCGGATCAGACCGGCTCGCCGACCTTCGTCGACCACCTGGCCGAGGCCACGCGCGAGCTGCTCGAGCTGCCCTACGGCACGTGGCACCTGACTGCCGAGGGGCAGTGCACCTGGGCTGAGTTCGCGACGGTCATCTTCGAAGAGGCGGGGCTCTCCTGCCGTGTGCGCGAGATCACGACGCAGGAGCTCGGCCGGCCTGCGCCTCGCCCGGCGTACTCCGTGCTACGGAGCGAGCGCGAGGGCGTTCCGCACCTCCCGCATTGGCGCGAAGGGCTGCGTGCCTGCCTGGAGCGCCTGATCTAACCTTCCGCTCGATGCGCGTCCTCGTCACCGGAGGGGCCGGTTTCATCGGCTCGCACTTCGCGAAGCGTCTCGCCGCGGCGGGCGAGGACGTCGTCGTGCTCGACAAGCTGACCTACTCTGGTAGCCCGGCGAACCTCGAAGGGGCTCAGGTGGAGCTCGTGGAAGGCGACATCTGCGATCCCATCGCCGTGACCGCTGCCGGCGAGGGGTGCGAGGCCGTCGTCAACTTCGCGGCCGAGACGCACGTCGACCGCTCGATTCACGGCGCATCCGAGTTCATCGAGACCGACGTGCTCGGCACCTACGTGCTCCTGCACTGGGCGCGCGAGAACGGCACCCGGCTCGTGCAGGTCTCCACCGACGAGGTCTACGGCGACGTGCCCCTGGGCGCCTCGTCGCGCGAGGCCGACACGCTGCACCCGTCGAGCCCGTACTCGGCGTCGAAGGCGGGCGGCGACCTGCAGGTGATCGCAGCCGTGCGCACCTACGGCGTGACCGCGTGCATCACGCGCGGCTCCAACACCTACGGGCCGAACCAGTACCCCGAGAAGATCATCCCGCTCTTCGTGACCAACGCGCTCGACGGGGAGCCTCTGCCGCTCTACGGCGACGGCCGCCAGACGCGCGACTGGCTCCACGTCGAGGACCATTGCACGGCGATCGAGCTGGTGCTGCGGCAGGGCGTGAGCGGCGAGATCTACAACGTCGGCGGCGGCGAGGAGGTCGAGAACCGCGACCTGACGCGTACGATCCTCGAGCTGACCGGCGCCGATGAGTCGCTCGTCCGCCACGTCGATGACCGCCCTGGCCACGACCGGCGCTATTCGATCGACGCCTCCAAGCTCCGGGCGCTCGGCTGGGCCCCGGAGCGCGAGCTGGCGGGCGGCCTGCCCGAGACGGTGATCTGGTACCGCGAGAACCGCGATTGGTGGGAGCCGATCAAGTCCGGCGACTACCGCGCGTACTACGAGAAGCAGTACTCAAGCCGGCTTCGCTGACGCTCGCCTTCACGGGTGAACCCCTGGTTCCCCCGTGTGCCCCCTCCTTGCCATCGGACGCGCGCCGGAAGAGTTCCAGAAGCCGCCTGAGCTGGGCGCTGTTAGACGGTTTCTCAGGTAAGTGAGCCTCCCGCCGGCAAAAGCCCGGCTCCGGCGGCGAATCGATGATCTCTCCCTGGAGTCGGCCTCCACCTGCTTCGCAAGGTGATTCTTTAGCAGCGCTCGGCGCGCTTGCGGATCTGCGTCGGCTCGTGGCGGTCGGGCTCCAGCTGCTCCGCTCGGCGGAGATAGGTGACCGCTTCCGAGCAGCGGCCGAGCCGGTAGAGCGTGTAGCCGAGGTTGTAGTTCGCATAGCCCTCGTAGAGGTCGCCCGGGCCCGTCCCCTGGAGCTGCTGGACGGCCTGCTGGAGGAGCGGCAGCGCGCTCGAGTAGTCGCCCTGCTGCATGAGCTGGTAGCCACGATCGTTGAGGGTGTGCCCGCCTGCGCCGGCGACCGCAGCAGGCGGGGGTGGAGGAGGCGGCGGCGGAGGCGGAGGCGTGGGCTCCTGCGTGACCGTCTGCTGGACAGTGGTCGTACCGCCGGAGCCGACGACGGTCCTCGTCGTCGGCTCCCCGCCCGAGGTGAGGATCGCGGCGATCGAAGCTCCCACGGCCGCCGCTACGAGGAGCAGCGCCGCCGGGATCAGGAACCGGCGCGGTACGCGATGCCAGGCGCTCGCTGCCGGGAGGGCCGGTGGGATCTGCACCGTCGTCTCCTCCGAACCGGCCAGGGCCTCGCGCAGTGCCGCGACGAAGTCGGAGGCCGAGTCGAAGCGGGCCGCCGGGTCCTTCGCGAGCGCCCGGCGGAAGACGCCGTCCAGCTCGGGCGGGAGGTTCTCGCAGAGCGCGGCGATGGAGGGCACGGGCGCGTGCACGTGCGCGACGGCCTCTGCGGTCGGCGAGTCGTTCTCGAAGGGCCGTTGGCCGCTCAGCAGCTCGTAGGCGACGACGGCGAGCGCGTAGAGGTCGCTCGCGGGGCCCGCCCGCTCCCCTTGCGCCTGCTCGGGCGAGAGGTAGCCGGCCGTTCCGAGGACCGTCCCGGTGAGGGTCATCGAGTCCAGCCCGGCCGCGCTGGCGATCCCGAAGTCGGCCACGTGGAGGTCGTCGTGCGAGTCGAGGAGCAGGTTCGCCGGCTTGATGTCGCGGTGTACAACCCCGTGCCGGTGGGCCGAGTCCAGCGTCGCCGCCGCCTGCTCGAGCCAGGCCAGCGCGCGGGCCGGAGGTTGAGCGCCTTCCCGGCCGAGGCGGTCGTCCAGCGAGCCGCCGCCGAGGTGCTCCATCACGATGAAGGGGCGCCCCTGCCACTCGCCGACGTCGAAGATCGTGACCGCCCCCGACTCGCCGGAGAGCCGCGCCGCTGCGAGCCCCTCCCGCTTGAAGCGCTCCGTGATCGCCTCGTCGGCCGCGTAGCGCTCGGAAAGCACCTTCACGACGACCTCGCGCCCGAGGGTCTCGTCGGTCGCGAGGTAGATGTCGCCCATCGCTCCGTGGCCGATGCGCCTGGGTGAGTGGTAACGGGGTGGAAGGATCTGGGTGTCCACTGCCATTTTGGTGCGCTTCCCGTCCCGAACGAGCCGAAAACGGCTCCTTCGACACGTGTGAGTTCTGTAAAAACGCCGTAAAACCGGTGAAAGGTTCGCTACCCTCAGGCTAGTCCGGCTGCGGCGCCCGGCGCACACGCTACCTGCCGCGATTCGGACTGCTCGAGGTCTAGGGAGATGGTCAGCACACTCGCAGCAGCCGTTCTCGCCGCGCTGGGGCTCACAGGCACCACCCCGGCGGGGCACGCCGCGCAGTCATCGCCGGCGTTCTTCGCGACCGGACACGGCTGGGGCCACGGCATCGGGCTCGCGCAGTACGGCGCCTACGGCTACGCGCTGCACGGCTGGAGCTACGACAAGATCGTCGCGCACTACTACCCCGGCACGACCTTCGGCGAGGCGCCGGTGAAGCGGGTGCGGATCCTCCTGGTCGCCGGCTCCAAGCGCGTTGTCGTCTCCTCGCCCTCGCCGTTCAGCGTCCGCGACGCCTCCGGGAAGAGCCACAAGGTCCCCGCCGGCAGGCAGGAGCTGGGGCCCGGGCTGAAGCTGAAGCTCGCCGCGGCCAGCGAGGCGAAGGCCCTCCCCGGCCCGCTCGTCTTCGCTCCAGGCGCCGATCCGCTCTCGCTCGGCAACCGGGCCTACCGGGGCTCGCTGCGCGTGAGCGCCTCGGGCTTCCTGCGGGTGGTCAGCATCGTCGGCCTCGAGCCGTACCTGATGGGCGTCGTGCCGTCGGAGATGCCCGACCGCTGGCCCGCCGAGGCACTGCAGGCCCAGGCCGTCGTGGCCCGCACCTATGCGCTTCGCCACCTGCACAAGGGCGGCGACTTCGACCTCTACGCGGACACGCGCAGCCAAGTCTACGGCGGGATTGCGGCCGAGTCCGAGACCGCCAGCGACGCCGTCTCCGTGACCGCAGGGGTGGTCGTTTTCTACAAGAGCGCGCTGGCCGACACGTTCTTCTTCTCGAGCTCCGGCGGGCGGACGGCCAACGTGCAGGACGTGTGGCCCAGCTCGGGCCCGGTTCCGTACCTCGTCTCGGTGCCCGACCCCTACGACACGCTCTCGCCCTACCACGACTGGGGGCCGCTGCGCTTCACGCCGGCGGTGCTCGGGCGACGGCTCGGTGCGCGCGGCCGCTTGATCGACGTCAGGACAGACACCGCCGCCTCCGGGCGGGTGCGGACGCTGACCGTGACCGGGACGAATGGCGACCGGACGATCAGCGGCTCGGATGCGCGCAGGGCCCTCGGCATGCGCTCGACCTGGTTCACGATCGGGATGCTGAGCTTGACGCCCCCGGCTGCGCCGGTCGTCTTCGGCGCCCAGGCGCGACTGGCCGGGCTCGCGCGGGGGGTGGGCAAGGTGACGCTCGAGGCGCGTCCCTACGGCGGCCAGTGGAAGCCGCTGGCACCGCTGACCTCGAGAAGCGGTCAGGTGGCGGCGACGCTCTCGCCGAAGCTCACGACCGACTACCGGCTCTCGACCGGCGAAATCCGCAGCGGCGTCGTTCGGCTCTCGGTCGCCCCGTTCGTCCGCATCGCCGCCGCAGCCGACCATCTGTCGGTGACCGGGCTCGCCCGGCCGCTGCTCCCGAACTCCTCCGTGCAGGTGCAGCGGCTCGCGGGTGGCGCTTGGATGACCGTCGCCCGTACGACGGTTGGAGGCGATGGCACCTTCTCCGCGGATGTGGAATTGACGCCGGGGGCGTATCGTGCGCGTGTGATCTCGGGTAAGGGTTTTGCGATCGGGCTCTCCAAGGTGCTGACGGTGGTGGCGGCATGAGACGCGTTCTGACGGTCGTCTCTGCGGTGGTCGCCCTCGCTGCGCCGGCTGCTGCGTACGCCGGTTTCACCCCGAACGACCCGCTGGCGCAGAAGCAGTGGTACATCGAGAAGGACCGGGCGTTCAACGCGTTCGACTCGTTCGACGTCCTGCCACAGCTACTGACGGTGCGCGTGGCCGTGATCGACTCGGGCGTGGACTCCAGCCACCCCGAGCTGAGAAACCGCATCGCCGGCGAGCGCAGCTTCGTCGGCGGGAGCGCGAACGACGTGCAGGGGCACGGCACCTTCGTCGCGGGCGAGATCGCGGCCCTCACCGACAACGGTCTCGGAATCGCGGGCCTGGCGCCCCCGGCGCGCCTGCTGATCGCGAAGGTCGTCCGCGACGACGGCTCGATCTCGCCGCGGGCCGAGGCACGCGCGATCCGCTGGGCGGTCCGCTCCGGCGCGAAGGTGATCAACCTGAGCCTCGGCGGCGTTCGCGACCCGAGCGACCCGAGCGTCGACGGCTTCTCCTACGCCGAGCGGCGCGCGATCGACTACGCGATCCGCAACGGCGCGCTCGTGGTCGCTTCGGTCGGTAACGGCGAGGACGCGCCGAGCAAGCCCTGGCGCTTCGCGAGCTATCCGGCTGCGCTCCCTCACGTGCTCGGCGTGGCCGCCTACGGGCGCTCGGGCGACGTGCCGGCCTTCTCGAATCGCGACGACGTCTTCGTGGATCTCGCCGCGCCGGGGCAGGACATGCTCTCGCTGCTCCCGCGTGCGCTGACGAAGGGGTACCCGGCTTGCCCGGACCAGGGGTATTCGAGCTGCGGGCCCAAGGAGTACCGGCACGCAGACGGCACGTCGTACTCCTCGCCACAGGTGGCCGCCGCCGCCGCGCTGCTCTTCGCGCTCGGGCCGAACCTCCGCGCCGACCAGATATCGGCGATCCTCGAGCGGTCCGCCGACGACGCCACGCCGGGGGACGGCTGCGCCGCCTGCTCGCCGGGCCGCGACGAGCTGACCGGCAACGGCCGCCTCGACGTGGCAGCCGCGGTGCACTCGCTGCGCGGGCAGATTCCGCCGGCGGATCGCTTCGAGCCGAACGACGACGTGGGCCGCGAGGCGCAGATCGTCTTCGGCGGGTCGCTGGTCGCTCGGCCTACGCTCGACACCTGGGACGACCCGAACGACGTGTACAGCATCAATCTGCGCCGGGGCCAGGGGATCTCCGTCCTCGTGCGCTCGGGGAAGGTCGACACCTCGATCGTGCTCTGGAAGCCGGGGCTGCAGGGTCTCGCGCTCGCGACCGACGAGCTCCGCGCTCGGCGCTCGGTCCATCCTGAAGGCGTGCCAGAGCGGCTCGTCTATCGCGCCCGCGCGAGCGGCTGGTACTACCTGCAGGTCAAGCTGGCGCGGGCCGGCTCCGGGCCGTACCGGATCCACATCGCGTCATAGGAGCTCCTCGTCGGGCACCTCGCGGATCTGCCGCGCGGGGTTGCCGACCACCAGCGCCCGCGGCGGCACGTCCTTGATCACCACGGCGCCTGCGCCGACGAACGCCTCCGCGCCGATCTCGATCCCCGGCAGCAGCACCGCGCCGCCGCCGATGCGCGCACCGCGGCGGATCGTCGGGCCCCTGACCTGCTCGTGCCGCTGCTCGGTGCGTCCCATGAAGTTGTCGTTGGTCGTGATCACGCAGGGCGCGATGAAGACGTTGTCCTCGAGCAGCGAGTAGGCCGTGATGTATGCATGCGCCTGGATCTTCGTCAGGGCGCCGACCGAGGTGTCGTTCTCGACGAGTGAGCCGCGGCCGATCACCACGTCGTCGCCGATCCTGCAGCGCTCGCGGACGCAGGCCTGATCGCCGACGATCACGCGCTCCCCGACGCTCGTTCCGGCAAAGACGACCGCGCCCGTCGAGACCACGGTGGCCGAGCCGAGCACGAGCGGCGGCAGCTCCTCCCGCTTCGCGGTCGAGCGCGGCGAGAGGGTCGGCTGTTTGCCCACGACCGCATAATCGAGGATCTTGCAGCCCTCACCGATCACCGTGCCCGGGTAGACGACGGCGGTAGCGGCGACCTCGCTCAAGCCGGTGTCGCTACCAACGAGGCCTGCAGCTGTTCGAGCACGCGCACGACCGCGAGCCCGTCCTGGGCGGCTCGCAGCGGGCCGCCCTCGCCGGCCACGAGGTCGAGGAAGTGGCGGCACTCGAGCCGCAGCGGCTCGTCGCTCGGGATCTTCGGGCTGAAGATGTCGCCGGTGCGCGTCTGCCACTCGCCGTAGGTGTGGGTCGGCTGCCACGGCCCCTTCTCGTAGATCGTCACCTTGCGCTCCAGCTCCATGTCGTCGAAGACGACCATCTTCTCCTTCCCGACCACGGTCAGCTTGCGCATCTTGTGCGGGTCGAGCCAGGAGAGGTGCATGTGCGCGATCTTCCCGGAGGGGAAGCGCAGGTAGCAGAAGACGATGTCCTCGACTCCGCGCGTGAGGAACGAGTTGCCGTGTGCCCAGGTCTCGGAGGGCTCCTCGTCGAGCAGGTGCAGGATCACGGAGAGGTCGTGCACGCCGAGCGACCAGAGGGCGTTCTCGTCGGCGCGGATCTTGCCGAGGTTCTGACGGTTCGAGTAGACGCAGAGCACCTCGCCGAGCTCGCCCGCGTCCATCAGCGCCTTCACCGTCCGCACGGCCGGGTGGTAGAGCAGCAGGTGGCCGGGCATGAGCACGCGCCCGGTCGCCTCCGCCGTCGAGACGAGGTCCTCCGCCTCCGCCGCGTTCATGGCCGGCGGCTTCTCGACGAGAACGTGCTTGCCGGCTTCGAGCGCGCGCTTGGCGAGCTCGTAGTGGGTCACCGCAGGGGTCGCAATCACGACCGCGTGGAGCTCGGGGTCGTTCAGGAGCTCGTCGAAGTCGCCGGTCACGCGGGCCTCCGGGTAGCGCGGAGCGAAGCGCTCCCGCAGGTCCGGGTCGAGGTCGCAGAGCCAGCGCAGCTCCGCGAGTTCGTCGAAGTTCCGCGCGAGGTTCGGCCCCCAGTAGCCAAGGCCGACGAGGCCGATGGTCGCCGAGCCACGGGTCATAGCTTCCAGACTTTTTCGTCCGCGCGGCCGTTCCTGCCGGTGGCGTTGCGCAAGTCGACGACCAGCCGCGCGTCTTCCACGAGCTTCTCGTAGTCGATCGAGGAATG
>JBBRZN010000046.1:0-15675 GCA_038236705.1 Gaiellales bacterium | reverse complement strand
CTGGCTACCTCCGCTGGTACAACCAACACCGACCGCACAGCTCACTCGGCGGCCGGCCGCCAATCAGCCGCGTCTCACAGGTCTGTGGGTCCCACAGCTAGACCGGCTTCCGAGCGATTTCGTACTCGCCGATCGAGCCGACGACCTCTTCACCTTGACTACGTTGGTGGCCGGCGATCATGACGTAGTGGTTCGGCTTGGCGGTCACGACTTCCCACTCACTGGGGGTGTGTTCCACGCGGCCGAGACAGTCCTCGTCCGCGCACTCGCAGAGAAACGGCACTGGTGTCGTTTCGACTCCGGCGCCAACCGCGGCATCGTGCAGGGACTCGTTTCCGTGCCTGAACAGCTTCTGAGTCTCCTCTCGGCGTGGGTCCCGGTCCACCTCCCCAGCGTCCCCGAGGCATAGGGGGCGAAAACCACTGGCGGGTAGAAGCTCCGGCTCTAGGCGTTCAGGCCACAGCCGACCCACGTAAGATCCGAGCGCATGGATGCCCGGACCGAACGGGCCGGCAAGAACGAGGCGGTCTTCCGCGAGGTCAACGAGCGGATCAACGACATAACGCGCGAGAACGCCGCCGAGTACCTCTGCGAGTGCGCGAACGCCACCTGTACGGAGACGATTCAGATGACCGTTGCCGAGTACGAGAACGTGCGCAGTGTTCCCACGCACTTTGCCGTCCTGTCCGGGCATGAGCTTCCCGACCTCGAAGAGGTGGTGGCGCGAAACGAGGGGTTCCTGGTCGTCCGCAAGAAGGCGGGCGCGGCGGCGGTTGCCGCCCAACTCGACCCGCGCAGCTAGTAGTCAGCGCTGTCCGCCCACAGCACCAGCACCTCGGCCGCCGGCAAGAGCGTTCGGCCGTCGAGAGTGGCCCCGCGAGGGCGCGGGCCGCCGTCCTGGCCCGATGGCCCTCGAGCATGGCGAGGAGCCCGAGCACCGCGGTCGCCTCCTCGCGCGAGGCTCTGGTGTCGCCGCAGTTAGCGGGCGTGCCAGCGAAGCGCGGCAGCCCGGAACCTCGTTGGCTCTTTGGCGAGGATTAAGAGCGTGAGCTCAAGGGCTTCGGCAAGGCCGACGTGCTCGAGCTCGGCAGCCAGGCCCGAGCGGCTAGAAGGCTTCCGGAGTCGAGCGCTCGGCGGAAGCGCCCATAGGCTGAGCCGCTGGAGGCCCGGTTAGCCGAGGCTGCCGTGGGTAGGGCAAGCTCATGGAGCAAGCGAAGATCGCTCTCGAGTGCGTCGAGTGCGGCAAGCGAGCGGGCGAGATCGCGCCCGGCTGGCAGGCTTTCCTGGTCGGCGACCCGGACATCGAAGACGATGAACTAATCGTGGTCTACTGTCCCGACTGCGCACGGCTAGAGTTCGGCCCGTTTGACGCTGGGGTCTGAGAACTTAGAGGCCAACTAGCTCATCACGCAGCTCCCGGCCCGGAATGTCATCTGCGTGCCAGACGGTTTCTTTCGTTTCTGATCCATCCATCTGGGGATCAATCGAGCGGGGTCGTTGTGAGAACGCTCGAGCACCTGTCCGATACGGCGCTGGTCGCAAGGATGGCGCGCGGGGACGATCAGGCGTTCGGAGCCTTTTACACGCGCGTCGGCCATCTTGGGTACGGACTGGCGATTGAGATAGCTCGTGACTCCGAGATCGCTCAGGAGATCGTCTGCGCGGCGTTCGTGGAGATCTGGCAACGCGCAGCAGACGCTGAGTCGCGAGTCGATCCGCGCGGGCAACTGGTGCAAGCCATCCATCGCCGCGCCGTGGAGTTTGCCCGCGCGAGCGGGCAGCCCGATCGATCTGAAGGCCTCGGGGTTACCCAGTCTCGTTGGGTCACGCGCGAAAGCCAATCCGTACGGGATCTTCTCCACCAGCTCCCTGAACTGGATCGCGAAGCGCTCGAACTCGCCTACTACTCCGGTTACACCCGCCACCAGATCGCCGCGGGACTGGACATCAGCGTTGAAGTCGTCACATCTCGCCTCAGCGATGGCTTGAACCGCTTAGGTGAACTGCAACGCGAGGCCGCCCCCAACCGGGAAGAGGAAGGGAGGGAGCGCCTGGAACGTCTCGTACTTACCTGTCGTCGACGTCCGTGAAGATCGCCACTGAAGAGTTCCAGGGAGCGGCGCTAGTGCGGTCAGCGGCCGGTGGCGAAGATCTGCTGGGCCGAGAAATATCCTGCAAATCGGCTTTATTTACCGACAGTGGCCCGTGAGGAGGGCCCGCATTTCGGGGCCCTCTCTTCGCGTGCCTCCGCTCCAGGCCATCGTCTGGTTTGAATCCTCGCAAGCGACCGGCGCCCAACTCTGAGTGCTCTTGAATGGGGCGGAAGCGAATCCGAAAGTCTGCCGGCTCGTTCGTGACGGCAGAGGTGGTCCGAGAGCTTGTACAAAGTCCTGGTGGTCGACGACGAATCGAACATGCGCTTCCTGCTTCGGATGGTCTTTGAGACCGGGGGATTCGAGGTAGTGGAGGCGCAACATGGTGCTGCCGCACTCGAGCGGGTGCAGGAAGAAGAGCCCGACCTGGTGGTGACGGATTTGATGATGCCGGTGATGAACGGGCGCGAGCTGATCGAGCGGCTGCGCGCCGACGCCGAGACGGCCGAGATCCCAATCCTCGTGGTCAGCGCGAACGCGAACGCCCAGGTGGGCGGCGCGGATGCTGCTCTGCGCAAGCCGTACGATCTGGGCGCCGGTTCCAAGATGCTTGTGGAACGTCGTTTGGAACAGTGGCGGACGAAGCAGGCGCGCGCCTATGCAACGGGATCGGTATCCGATCCCTCGTCAGATCGGTTGCAGTCAAAGCCTTGCGCGTTCTTCCGCGCCAGGCCGCGAGCAGCCGGGTCTGGACCCAGTAAGCCGTGGCCAAAGCTCGCGGCTGACCCGGGCTGTGCTCGCAGCTCCCGCCAAGCCTTAAACCTTTCTGAACAAAACGGCTGCGAGACCATTTGCCGGGAGCGGCGTGCCTAGCATCCACTCATGGCCTCCGGGACGGTCTCGCCCGCCGCTCAGATCCCGCTGGACGAGATCGCCGCGCACGCCGCCGACGTCGACCGCGCCGCGCGCTTTCCCAACGAGGCGATCGACGCCCTCCGCTCCGCCGGGCTCATGGGATTGGGGGTCCCAGAGACCTACGAGGGGCCGGGAGGAGGCCCGGCCGACGTCGTCCATGTGGTCGAGCAGGTCGCTGCGTCGTGCTCGTCCACTGGGATGATCCACACGATGCACCTAGTGGCGACACAGACCATCGCCGCCGGGACGAGCGACGACGATGTCAAGGCGGAAGCGCTTCGCGCGATCGCGAGGGGCGAGCACCTCTCCACGCTCGCCTACTCCGAGCGCGGCTCGAGGAGTGACTTCTGGGCCCAGGTCTCGCGCGCTCGGCCCGACGACCGCGGTGTCCGCATCGACGCCGAGAAGTCGTGGGTCACGGCCGCCTCGACCGCCGATTCGTACGTCACGGCCACCGGGTGGGCGGGCTCGGACGATCCCGTCGACACGGAGCTCTACCTCCTGGACGCGCGCAGCGACGGCATCGAGGTGGTCGCGCCGTTCGACGGGCTCGGGATGCGCGGCAACGACTCGTCTCCGGTGCGGCTCATCGACGTCTACGTCCCGGTCGAGCAGCGACTCGGGGATGCCGGCTCCGGCTTCGAGCTCATGATGGGCGCGACCCTGCCGTGGTTCGTCCTCGGCAGCGCCGCCTGCTGCGTGGGTCTCGCGGGCGCGGCGCTCGACGTCGCAACGGAGCACGTCACGAAGGCGCGTTTCGCGCACATGGGGACGACGCTCGCCGACCTGCCGACCACTCGCGCGCGCCTGGCGGAGGCGCGAATCCGCCATGCTCAGACGCGCGCGTACCTCTACGTCGTGGCCGAGCAGGTGGGCGCCGGAGCGCCGGAGGCGCAGCTCGGCGTCCTCTCCCTCAAAGCAGCGGCGGCCGAGACCGCCATCGCCGTGACCGACGCGACCATGCGCGTCAGTGGAGGCGCCGCCTACTCGCGCCACCTGCCGCTCGAGCGCCTCTTCCGCGACGCGCGCGCGGCGAGCGTCATGGCGCCGACCACCGACGTCCTCCTCGACCTGCTCGGAAAGGCGATCACCGGGCAGGAGCTCTTTTGAGCACCTATCGCGTCGGCGCGGTCGCCTACCACCCGCGGGTGGTCACGATCTGGGAGGGCTTTCAAGCCTGGTTCGCCGACCGGGGGCTCGACCTCGACTACACGCTCTACTCGACCTACGAGGCGCAGCTCGACGCCCTCTTCGCGGGTCAGCTCGACGTTGCCTGGAACACGAACCTCGCCTACGTTCGCGCCCGCGCGCGTGCGGACGGCGCCTGCCGCGCGGTCGCCATGCGCGACACCGACCGCGACTGGACGAGCGTTGCGGTCGTCCAGGCAGCGTCGCCGACGGGCCTCGACGCCCTGCGCCGCAAGCGCATCGGCTTCGGCGACTCGGACTCGCCGCAAGCGTGGATCCTGCCCGCCTTCGCGCTGCGCCGTCAAGGCCTCGATCCGGAGCGCGACATCGTCGCCGAGCGGCTCGACCGCGACCTCGGCAAGCACGGCGACACGGGCGGCGCCGAGCTCGCGCAGCTCGAGCGGCTGCGGACGGGCGAGCTCGACGCCTGCGTCCTCTCGACGCCGACGCTCGAGAGCCTTCGCGGCAGCGGCGACGCGGACGACCTAACAGTCGCGTGGACGTCGCCGCCGTTCCACCACTGCAACTTCACCGCGCTCGCCGGCAGGGAGGCCGCGCACGTGCGCTTCCGGGAACTCCTCTACGCGATGGATCCGGCCGACGAGCGACTGCGCGAGCCGATGGAGCTCGAATGGGTGCATCGATGGGTGGAAGGCGACGAAGCCGGCTACGCGGACCTGATCGAAGCTGTTGCATGGGACGACTGATCAAGTCGGCGGTGCTGCTCGCCCTCCTCGGTCTCGCCAGTGGGTGCGGAGGAGGCGGCGGAGAGAGCGCGACAGGCGGGCAACCGGTCTCCTTCGCCCAGGTCGAGCAGGTCTTCGCCAAGTACTCGTGCGCCGCCTGCCACCCGTCGGTGAACCCTTCCCTCGACCTCAGTCCCGGCCACATCTACGAGAACGTCGTCGGCATTCGCGCCGTCGAGGACCCGAACCTCATCCGCGTCGTCGCCGGCGACCCGGAGCGAAGCTTCCTCTACGTGAAGATCGTGGGCGTTCCCGAGCTCGGCGACATCCCCGCGATCGGGTCGCGGATGCCCCAGGGGGCCGCGCGCATGGCACAGGCCGACCTCGACCTCGTTCGGGCGTGGATCCTTCAGGGGGCGAAGAACGCAGAGGGGAAGACGGTCGGGCCGACGGTGCCGACGCCCGGGTCTCCGGGCCCGACCCCCGTCGGCGACGAGCCTGCGGGACCGACCGGCCGCGGCACGATCGTCGGCGTCGTCGAGGATCAGCGCCGTCGGCCGATCGCCCACGCGCTCGTGACGCTTCTCCTCCGCGGAGACGACCAGCCAGGGGGCGAGGAGCACTACCGGGTCGCCGAGACCGACGCCCAGGGTCGTTACACGCTCCGGAGCGCCCCCGCCGGCCAGTACCTGCTCAAGGCGTACGCACCCGAGTCGATCTACGTTTCGCGGATCGTCGCGCTCGAAGAGGGGGGGCGGGCGACCGTCAACTTCGGCCTCCCCGCGCGCGTGATACCGAATCCGACGATCTCGCGCCCGCATGTCTCTGCCCGCGCCGGAGGGACGCGGCTTGAGATGACCGTCGCGGGATCGTCGCTCGACGCGAACTACACACTCGCCGTCAACACGACCGCCGGCGTCGTCTACGAGCTTCGGAACGCCGACGAGGGTCCTGGCGTCTGGAGCCGGACGATCGACCGGCGCCTGCCCGGGGACTGGACCTTCCTCGCCGTCGACCACCAGTGCAACATCAGCGACTTCCTCGAGATCTCTGGCTAGCCGTGGCCGCGGCTGTCCTCCTCGCGGTCGGAGCGGCCGCGCTCCTCGCGACGCGCCCGTCGACCGCCGGCGTCTCGTATCGGGGCCAGGTTCAGCCCATCTTCGACGCGAACTGCGTCGCGTGCCACCCGACGAGCTACCCGTATCTCGACCTGCGCCGCGGCCGCTCTCACGCGCAGCTCGTTCGTTTGCCTTCCTCGCTGGCGCCGGCCTTCGAGCTCGTGGTTCCGGGACGGCCCGAGCTGTCATACCTCCTCACGCACCCGCCGGATCCATCGAACCGGCGTCTCCTGACCCGCGGTGAGCGGCGGTTGATCGCCCGCTGGATCAGCGAAGGCGCACACGACAACTAGAAGGAGACGGAGATGACGAAACGACGTTGCACGACCGCCCTCGCGACGATCGCCGCGGCGGGCGTCCTAGTGGCAGCCGGTTGCGGCTCGGACACAAACTCGCCCGGACCCGCCGGCGGGCAGGACACGACCACAGGCGAGACGACCACGTCCGAGACGAGCACGACCGAGACGAGCACGACTGAGACGAACGACGACACCGGCACGACTGAGACCCACACCGAGACGACGGAAGGGTAAGAGTAAAACGCACGTGACTCGACTTCCGCTCCTCTCCGCCACGGAGGCGCCGCCGACGGCGCGTAGCTGGTACCGAGCCGACGGGAGCGCGTCGGCGCTCACGCGGTCGCTCGCGAGCGCGCCCGACCTCCTCGAGACGCTCATGCCCTTCCTCGGGCAGGTCATGGGCGAGAGCTCCGTCGACCTCGCGACGAAGGAGCTCGTGATCGTCCGCGTGTCACAGCTGAACGGCTGCAGCTACTGCATCGCCGCGCACGGGCCGCTTGCGCTCGAGGCCGGCGTCTCGCCGGGCGCGCTCCGGGCGGTGTGCGACGATGCCCCGCTCGACGAGCTGCCCGAGCGCGAGCGGGCGCTCGTCACCTGGGTGGACGGCATCACCCTCGAACCGGCGGCCGTGGACGACGAGGTCCTCGCGCAGGTCCTCCAATGGGTGCGGGAGGACCAGCTGATCGAGCTCACGCTCCTCGCCGGCGCGATCGGGATGCTGAACCGCTACTGCACTGCCTTCGACATCCCGCCGCCGCGATGAGGGACGAGATCCGCGCCTCGGTCGCCGAGGGCCGGATGGGCGACCGCCTCTGGCTCTACGCGACTTACCACTGCAACCTCACCTGCGTCTACTGCCTCACCGAGTCCTCGCCGCGAATCGCTAACCGGCGCACCCTCGATTCCGACGCGATGGTGCGCGCGACAGCAGAGGCGAAGGAGCTCGGCTTTACGTGCGTCGGGATCACGGGAGGCGAGACGTTCATGCTTCCGGACTTCCCGGAGACGCTCCGGCGGGTCGGGGAGATCCTCCCCGTCGTGGCGCTCACGAACGCGACGCTCTTCACAGACCGCTTGCTCGCGCGGCTCGAGCCTCTCTTCGAGCTGGACGTCGCCTTTCAGATCTCGCTCGACTCCGACGAGCCGGCGCGAAACGACGAGCTCCGGGGCCCCGAGAATTTCGCCAAGGTCGTCGACGCGATTCCGCGTCTGCTCGAACGGGGGTTGCGCGTCCGTCTCGCGACGACCGTGGCCGATCAGGAGCCCGAGGAGCTCGAGCGGGTCTGCGTCCTCCATCGCCGGCTCGGCATCCCGGACGAGGATCACGTCGTCCGCTCCGTCGTCCGCCGCGGACGCGCAGCGACTGCCCAGATGGGCATCGAGCTCGGCCCGACGGACGTCCTTCCCGAGCTCACACTCACGGCCGACGGAGCCTTCCTCCACCCCTTCGCCCCCACCGTCCGCAGCGGCCGCACGGACATCGACCTCCTCGTCAGTCGGCAGATCGCACCGCTCGAGATGCCCGCCCGGCGGTTCCTCTCGGTCGTCCGGGATCAGCCCCTGGGCGACGACGTCGTCAGGAGCATCAGGTGAGCGTGACGCCCGCTCCCCGGTCGGGGAGCACCGATCTCGTCCTCGTCGTCCTGCGGGTGACCCTGGGGGTCCTCTTCCTGTCCGTCTGGGCGTCGAACCTCCACAAGGGCCTCTACTCGCCCGGCGACTACTCCGCCCTCGTCAACTTCTATGTGTCGGAGGGAGACGCTCCCGGCGTCTGGAAGGACGTCATGCGCTTCGCGGCCGACCACGCCGCTGTGTTCTCGAAGCTCCAGCTCGTGACCGAGCTCGTCTTCGGCGTCGCGCTCGTGCTCGGCGTCGTGACGCGGCTCGTCGGGCTCTCCGCCGGCCTCTTCCTGAGCACGCTGTGGCTGAGCGAGATCGGCGTCCCGAACGAATGGATCTGGTCGCTCGTCTTCCCTGCCCTCGCCGCCCTTTCCGTCTCCCTCCTCTCGGCGGGGCGCGCCTACGGCCTTGACGCGATCCTCCTCGACCGGCCCGCCTTCGACCGGCTGCCTCGCTGGGCGCTGGGGTGACGCGACTCGCTGCGCTCGTGGGAGTCGGAACGCTCGAGCTCGCCCTCCAGCTCTGGTTGCGGGGGCGCGCAGACGACGAAACGCAGGTCGCCGGCCAGCTCGTGGCCTTCGCCCTGTTCGTCCCGGCTGCGTTCCTGTGCTGGCGCGGCCTCGGACTGCGACGCGCCGGTCTCGTCGTCGTGCTCGCCTTCGCTGTGGGGTTCCGGGCGGCCGCCTTTGCTCCGGGCGCGCCGCCGCTCAGCACGGATCTCTACCGGTATGCCTGGGACGCGCGGGTTGCCTCGAGCGGCGTCAACCCGTATCGCTACGCCCCGACCGACTCCCGACTGCGGCCGCTCCGGGACGAGACCGTCTGGCCCCGCATCAACCTGCCGAGCTGGCACACGCCCTATCCGCCCGGAGCGGAGGTCGCATTCCTCGCCTCCCGGGCCGCGTTCGGCGGCGGCCTGCGTGCGACGACGTGGCTCTTCCTCGCGGCAGAGTCGGCGACGGTCGGACTCCTCCTCGTCCTCCTCGCGCGGGCCGGTGCGCCGCCAGAGCGAGTCGCCCTCTACGCCTGGCATCCGCTCGCGATCTCCGAGATCGCCGGGAACGGCCACGTGGACGCCCTCGCGGCACTCGCGATCGCGGCGCTCCTCGTTGCCTGGCAGGCACGGCGGTTCAGGCTCGCCGGGCTCGCTGTCGCTTGCGGCGTCCTCGTGAAGCTCGGGCCGGCTCTGCTCGTGCCCGCGCTCGCGCGGCGCGGGAGGCAGCCGTTCCTCCTGGCGCTCCTGCTCGTGCCGCTCGCGTACCTGCCTTTCCTCTCGGTCGGGACCGGCGTGCTCGGCTCGCTCGGGCGCCTCGAGGAGCGCCTGCACTTCGGCAGCCTCGCCCAGCCGCTCACGGACCTCGTCGGCGCGCCTGCCGGCCAGGCGCTCCTCGCGCTCACCCTGGCGGCCGTGGTCGGGGTCGCGGCCCTTCGGGATCACGAGTCGGTCACGGAGGTCGCGCGCTCGCTCCTCCTCGTCCTCGGCACTCTGCTTTTCGTCGCCGGGTACCTCCAGCCTTGGTACGCGCTCGTCCTCCTCCCCGCCCTCGTGCTCGTGCCGGCGCCTGGCTGGCTCTGGCTCACCGGAACCCTCCCCCTGCTCTACCTCTACGACGACAACGCGCTGCCCGCCTGGGTGCGCCCGGCGATCTATGCACCCGTGGCGCTCTGGGCACTCGCGGCCGTCGTCGCTCGCCGGCGCCCGGGGCGCTCGTCGCTCGAGCCGCTGCCGTCGCGGCCTCGCGTCGTCGCGGTCGTACCGGCGCTGAACGAGGAGGAGGCGCTGCCGTCGCTCCTCCGCGAGATCCCGGCCGGCGTGGTCGACGAGGTGGTCGTCGTCGACGGCGGCTCCCGGGATGCGACTGCGGCGGTCGCGCGGGCCTGCGGCGCCCGCGTCGTCGAGGAGCGGCGACGCGGGTATGGCCGGGCGTGCGCCGCCGGCGCGGCCAGCGCCGACGCCGACGTGATCGTCTTCCTGGACGGCGACGGAAGCGACGATCCCGCGTACCTCCCCGCGGTGCTCGCGCCTGTCCTCGCCGGAGAGGCCGCCCTTGCGCTCGGCGCGCGCCGGGAGCGGGAGGATGGGGCACTCCTGCCCCACCAGAGGCTCGGGAATGTGCTCGTCGCCTCGATCATTCGCGTGCTGTACGGGATCTCGATCCACGACGTGCCACCGCTCCGTGCCGTCCGCCGAGACGCGCTCGAGCGCCTAGCCCTTCGGGAGATGACGTACGGCTGGCCGACCGAGATGATCGTCAAGGCCGCACGCGCTCGGCAGCCGATGGTTGAGGTGCCGGTCCGGACACGCGCTCGCCGCGGCGGCGTGTCCAAGATTGCCGGAAGAGCCTGGCCGTCGGTCCGCGCCGGTGCTCTCATGCTCGCCGTCGTCGCCCGCCACGCATGACCCGCACGGTCCTCATCGTCTCGAAGGCGCCGCTTCCGGGGCGCGCGAAGACCCGGCTCGTGCCGCCGCTCTCAGCCGAGGACGCGGCTGAGCTGCAGCGGGCCCTCCTACTCGACACGCTCGACTCGTGCCGTTCGGAGAGGATCGAGCCGATCGTCCTGTCGACCGGAACCGGCGAGGAAGCGGCGCTTCGCGAAGCGGTCGGGCCCGCGGTGCGGATCGTCCCCCAGGAGGGCGCTGGGCTCGCGGACGCTCTTCGCCTTGGCATGCGGCGCTTCCTCGCGGAGGGTTCGGTGGCGATCGTCTCCTCCGACGTTCCCGGACTTCCGCCCGGCGCCCTCGCCGGCGCCTTTGACGCGCTCGCGGACGGCGCCGACGTCGTGCTCGGGCCCGCGCTCGACGGCGGCTACTGGCTCATCGGCATGAGCAGGCACCATGACGAGCCGTTCGTCGACATCCCGTGGTCGACGACGTCGGTCTACGCGACCACCCGCGCTCGGTGCGAGGAGGCGGGCCTCGAGGTGCGGGAGGTCGCGGCGTGGAACGACGTGGACACGGCGGTCGACCTCGCCGCCCTGGCACGGAGCGAGCATCTGCCTGCCGCACGAACCGCGGCGTTCCTTCGGAGGCTGAGGCACGCGGGCGCCGTCGCCGTGGAGCTGCCCCCGAGCCTCGTCTCGAGCGAGGTCGTCCTCGCGTCCCCGTGGCGCTCGGTGCTGAGCGACCGGCTCGAGCACGGGAACGGCAAGCCGAGCGGCTACGCGTACCTGGACGTACCGCGAGCCGTCTTCGTCGTGCCTGTCACTCCCGACGGGGACCTGGCCCTGGTCCGGCAATACCGCCATCCCGTTCGCGACTGGACGCTCGAGGTACCCGCCGGCTCCGTCGACGACGGGGAGTCCCCGCTCGAGGCGGCGCGCCGCGAGCTCTTAGAGGAAGTGGGCGGTCGGTCGGGGGACTGGCGGCACCTGTCGAGCTTCTACTCGTCGAGCGCCCACATGAGCCTGCGCTCGGACGCCTTTCTCGCCTGGAACGTCCGGCTCGAGACCCCGTCCCACGACGCGGGCGAGGCCGTGAGCGTCGTCCGCCTACCGTGGACGGACGCGATTGCCCGCGCTCGCCGCGGCGGGTTCGCCGAGGGTCAGACGGCACTCGCCATCCTCCTCGCCGCCGACGCGGTCCCTGAGACCGCGGGGGAGTAGCTCCCGGTACGCCGGGTGGGCGCTTTCGATCAGAAGCGAGCCCGCTCGAGAGCGCTCGCGCAGATGTCGCGAGGCTGCGGGCGAATGCGCGGGATGACGACGCGCAGCAGTTCGCGCAGCCGCTCGTTGTTCTCGGCGAACACCCTGGCGACGGTCTCCTGCGAGACCGGCTCGGCGCCTTCGACGCCGGCGTCGTGATCTGTGATCATCGAGATGTTCGCGTAGCAGAGCTCGAGCTCGCGCGCGAGATGGCCTTCGGGGTAGGCGGTCATGTTGACCGCGTCCCAGCCCATCGCGGCGAACCACCGCGACTCGGCGCGCGTCGAGAAGCGCGGTCCCTCGATCGTGACGACGGTGCCGCCGTCGCGAACGGGAATCCGGAGCTCGCGCGCGGTCGCGACGATGAGCGCCCTCAGCTCGGGGCAGTACGGGTCGGCGGCGGAGACGTGCGTCGTCTCGGGGCCCTCGTAGAAGCTGTCGGCACGTGCCTTCGTCCGGTCGACGAACTGGTCGCAGACGAGAAAGTCGCCGAGCGCGAGATCGGCACGAAGGGCACCGGAGGCGTTGGGGCCGAGTATCCGGCGGACACCTGCCTCTCGCAGCGCCCAGATGTTCGCGCGGTAGTTGATCCGACTCGGCGGCAGCTCGTGGCGCACTCCGTGCCGCGGCAAGAACGCCACGCGTGCGCCGCCGACGGTACCCAGGGCGAGCGGCGCCGATGGTCGGCCATAGGGTGTGTCGAGCTCGACCTCCTCGGTGCCGTCGAGAAACGAGTAGAAGCCGGAGCCTCCGATGATCCCGATCATCAGTCGGTTGGCCCGGTCGCTGCGTGTCCGATCCGCTCTCGGAGCGCGGGCCCGGGCAGCACCTCGAGCGCTCCACTCACGAAATTAAACGCCAGCGCGATTTCCGAGAGCTTCGCTGCGCCCGCCGTCGAATCGCCGCTCACGCGATCAGCATAGGCAGGCCGAAGCCGGTGCGTAAGCGCCCACGAGGTCGCTCCCGCTCATTCTTCAAGTTCGTACCCGCGAAGGACCTCCTCGTGCTCCTCACGGCCGACTACACGACCCCGTTCGAGATACGCGTCGACGAGCGCGACGGCCTCGTCTTCGTTTCCTGGCATCAGGTGTCCGTATAGGTCGAAGGTTGTCTGGATCGAGGCATGGCCGAGGTAGGCTGTGATCGCCTTCGCGTTTACGCCGGCGGCGATCAAGATGCTGGCGAAGGTATGACGGCACTCGTGCAGGCCGATCGACTCAAGCTCAGCGCGGACCAGGCGGTCAGAGCGCGCTTCCGTACGGCCGTGGGCGTGAATGGTGACGTCGGGCTCGAGCCGAAGACAAGGCCCTCGGCTCGCCTTGTGACTAGCTTGTGCTCGATGAGGAGATCTCGCAGGGCAGCAACGATGGGAACGCTGCGGCGTCCGGCGCGGCTCTTCGGCTCGCCGTTGTCTCCGTAGCTGTCCATGCTGCGCTCGACGCGGATCACCCCGCTGGCGAGGTCGACGTCGTTCCAGAGGAGAGCACGGAGCTCGCCCCGACGGAGGCCGGCGTAGAACGCGCAACCCCAGAGCGCCCGATCCTCGGGGCGAAGGGCGGCGACGAGCGCGGCTGCCTCAGTGGGCGAGGCAATCCGCTCGCGGCGGCCACGAGCGGCTGGGAGGCGGAGCCGCTCGCACGGGTTGACAGCCAGGTCGCCGTCGTCGATTGCCCGGCGGTAGATGACCTGAAGCGGCTTGAGCGCGTTGTGGATCGTGCTCGGGTCGGCGCCCGACGCAAGCAGGTCGTCCGCGAGTCGCTGCACATCGCGGCGCTGGATCTTGGCAAGCTTGGCGCCGCCGAGCGTGGGGAGGACGTGAAGCCGAAGCGAGCGCTCGTACTCGCGCACGACCGAGGGCTTGTATCGCTCGCCGACCATTGTGCGGATCGCGCCGCTCGCGATCCCGTTCACGAAGGCCTCTGCGGCCTGAACGAGCGTCTGCGAAGTCCCGGCCAGCCGCACGCCCTTCGCAGTCTGCGTCTGAGCCGTAGCGCGCCAGCGGCGAGCCTCTCCGAGCGTCCTGAACGTCTTAGAGACCTTGCGCCGGCTGATTGCGTCGTAGACGGCGACTCGATAGCCGGGCTCGCAGTTACAGCGCTTGCCGCCGTGCGAAGCGCACGAGCGCGCGTGACGGACTTCGATCCCCTCGGCCATCAGGCTCTCCGACCGACACTAACGCGCGTCGCGCTCCGGTCCAACCAGCGCTCGAGCTCCGCGAGCGCGACGAGGATCCGGCGGCCGCGGCGCACGACGCGGAGCTCGTCGATGACGTGCTCGTCGAAGTAGTCGCGGCTGACGCCGAGCAACTCCGCGGCCTCGTCGGGACTAACTGAGAGGCGGGGGAGGCCGCGCTTTCGCTCTCTCGTCGACCGCGGCGTCGCGACTGGGCCATTGGCTCTCTGGAGGAGCTGAAGTGAGAGCTGACCAGCCTGACGTGCCATCAGGAATGTGGTAACTTATAGCTCACGAGCGCGCTTGTCAACACGCGGCTAGAATCACGCTCGTGACCAGCGCACAGGTCATCCGTGAGGCCCGGCTCAAGGCCTCGTTGACGCAGGCCGAGCTGGCCGAGCGGCTGGGTCGCGATCGTGCGCAGGTTGCTCGCTGGGAAACGGGCGGGCAGGAGCCGAGCTTTGAACACGTGCGCGCGGCCGTCGAGGCGTGCGGGTTCGTGCTCAAGGTCGAGATCGCCGAGCGCGAGGAGAACCCGACCCTGGACGCACAGCTTGAGACGAGCCTGTTGCAGGCGCCGCAGCAGCGCGTGCAGGCGCTCCTCGACGCGTTAGGCAGCGGTCGGTGAGCAAGCCCATCCCACTCGATCCCTACGTGCTCTTCGAAGCGCTCGACCGCAACCGAGTCAGCTACGTGGTCGTCGGCGGTTTCGCCCGGGTCGTGCACGGGAGCGGCGAGGTCACAAACGGGCTCGACATCGTTCCCTCGCTGCGCGAAGAGAACCTGCGCCGGTTCGGCCTCGCGCTGGAAGAGCTCGATCCCTCCCGGACGGCCGACGGCCCGCTCACGGCGGGCGGACTCGCCGGGGAAGAACCACTCACCTTCTCGACAGATGCGGGCACCCTCACCGTACTGCCCAGACCGTGGGGAACGCGCGGCTACGACGATCTGCGAATCCGCGCTAACCGCGAGAATCTCGGCCGCGGCCTCCGTCCGCAGATCGCCTCCGTCGTCGACCTCGTCCGCACGCTCGAAGCGAGCACCCGCGCCGAAGATGCCGAGCGCCTTCACCGTCTCCGCCGTCTCATGGAACTCGAACGACAGCTCACCCACCGCCGCGGACTGAGCATCGAACTCTGACGTATTGCCGGCCCGGCCTCACGGCCTCGCTACAGCAACTACGAGCCCTGATAGCCAGCGACACACAGATGCATCGTGATGCAAATATGGGTCAGAGTTTGTGTACGCTGTCGGCGTGTCAGGTCGTCGTCTCCGCCGTAGGACCGAGAAGGCGTCATGCGGAGCCGCCGACGGGGGCTGCCGTCGCACCACCGCTGGTCGCGCGCGAGGCAACGCGCGTCGAGCGGCTGGTCTACACGCGCACGCAGGCGGCGGAAGCGCTTGGTGTCAGCCGCTCGACCTTCAACCGACGCATCCTGCCCCCTGGTTGAGTCGGTTGAGATGCCGTGGGGTGCACGACTGATCCCGGTCGACGAGCTGCAGCGCTTGATTGCGGGAACGACGTCGGCCGGCTCGAGCGCGGGAGCCGTCCGGGGCGGGCCCTGGGCGCAGGGCCGCGGTTGCGCCCAGCATCGTCGAGTGGATCCGGGCCGAGCATGGCGACGGCAGGAGTCTGGGCCAAATCGCACGCAAGCTCAACGCTGATCAGGTACCGACAGCACACGGTGGCGCACAGTGGTGGCCGTCGACAGTGCGCGCTCTACTTCGCCGATCCGCAGCCTGACCTGAGTCTGCGCCTCACCTCAGACGCCACCACCACCCGAGCCTGACATTGAGTTCGGGAATGATGCTCCTATGACGTGTCAAGTCATCTGTGGCGCCTGGTTTTGTAGTACGCGGTAGAGGTGGCGGGCGAGGTAGCGCTTGAGGAGGCGTGTGGCGTCGCGGCGGCTTTTGCCTTCGGCGATGCGTCGGGCGATGT
>JBBRZN010000045.1:0-15881 GCA_038236705.1 Gaiellales bacterium | reverse complement strand
CGGCGGCGTCGTGGCCTCCCGCCTGCCCGCACACGAACCGCGCCGTGACCGCCGTATGAGTCAGTCTCAGCCGATCGCCTTTTCCGACGCGTACGGGGCCAGCGGAAGTCGATGCCGGCGCTGCCGCAGGCCGCTAAAACTGGCAAAGAGCGGCGGTTGTCGTTTGACGACTGATCTAGAGAGGCATATAAGCACTCTACATAACCTTCCGAGGCGGTCAGGGAGCGTCTCGTCCGGTGGGGAGGTCCGAGGGGGACACACATGGCAAGAGTCACGAACGTGTGCAAGCGGCCGCAAGGCTGCTCCGCATCGGGGTCGGCAAACAACCAAGGGGAGAGTCGATGACACGAACTCGCACGAGCGTCCTGGGAGCGACGTTTTTCTTGCTCGCGGGAGCGCTCGCGTTGCTGCTGGTTTTGTTCACCGGACGGTCATCCGGTGGGAACCAGCTCAACATCAAGCTCGGAGCCGGCGCAGTTGGAGCCACGAGCAAGGAGGCCAAGTTCGGAGAGGGCAGGGCCGGCGGTTTCGAGGCCTACCGCTCCGCGGCCCGCACCTATCCGGCCAACGTGATCCCGCAGGCGGTTGTTCGACGCGCGGAAGCCACGTTCAACCGGATCGCGAAGCGTGACGCCCGTCTCGCCAAGAGCGGCCGCCGCTTCCAAGACGCCGGTACGAAGTGGCGCCTGTACGGCCCGAAGAAGTACGCCACCCAGCCGGGCGTGATCGCCTTCTCGGGAGCGACGAACAACACGGCCAGCCGAACCGTGGCGCTGGTTGCCGACCCGGACTGCACGGCGAGCCATTGCCGTCTCTGGGCCGGTACCGCAGGCGGCGGTGTCTGGCGGACCGACAACGTCAACGCTCCGGACCCGGAGTGGAAGCAAGTGGGCGCGAAGGACCTCGACCAGAACTCGGTCGGGCAGCTCGTACTCGATCCCACCGACAAGCAGCACGACACGCTCTACCTCGCCACCGGTGAGGGCAACCGTTGCTCGTCCGGCTGCGAGGCCGGCGTCGGCCTGTACAAGTCGACCAACGGCGGCGAGAGCTGGAAGAAGCTCGACGACACGTGTGTAAGCAATGCGACCTACCCGTGCGTGAACCCCGGCAAGGATGCGTTCCTCGGCCGCGGGATCAACGGGCTCGTGATCGACCCGCGGAACGGCAAGCACATCTTCGTCGGCTCCGCGCGGGCCGTCCGTGGCCTCTCGCACACGATCGGCAACGGCGGCACGACTCGCCTCGAGCCCGGCGCCAACGAGCCCGGCGTCTACGAGTCGTTCGACGGCGGCAACACGTTCACCGAGGTCTGGAACGGGAGCATTCCCGGCGGCTTCGGCATCACCGACGTCGGTCTCGACCCGTTGAACCCGGACGTCGTCTATGCCTCCGCGTTCGACGCGGGCGCGTGGCGGCGCGATGCCGGAGCGGCCGCCACGGCGTTCTCGCAAGTGTTCGCCCCGCAGTTCGCAACAGGCGCCGGGATCGACCGGACGATGTTCGCCCTGACGGTGAAGAACGCGAAGACGCGTATCTACCTGACGGACGGCACGGCCAACGGCGGCGGCATCCACTCGGCGATCGCGTCGAACTTCTGGCGCACCGACTTCGGAAACCAGCCGGCAGCGGCGCTGCTCGCGTCGCAGGGACCGGGAGCCAGTGAGCCGAACCCGGCGAACGTCTTCCCCGCGAACTACACCGGCTGGCAGAAGTTGACCTCACAGTCGACCTCGAGCCCGTTCTTCGCCACAGATGACTTCTGCTGGGCGCAGTGCTGGTACGACGAGGACGTCTACACACCGGCCGGCTTGCCGGACTCGGTGTACGTGATCGGTGCCTTCCAGTACGGCGAGCTGCCGTGCAACACGAAGGGTGTCGGCTGCGGCAACGGCCGCTCGAACGGCCGTGCTCAGCTCTACTCGCACACGGCGGGCGACCCCGACGGCACGCGTGCCGATCTGAGGACGTTCACCGACTCGACCAACGACAATCGGGATACCCCGGCACCGTGGTGCGCGTTCGCGCCGTACGGCTTCGGGGCGTGCATCCACTCGCAGAACGGGATGCATCCCGACCAGCACGAGATCATCGTCAACCCCGGAAACCCGACGCAGACCTTCCAGGCGAACGACGGTGGCATCGTCCGGACCAGCGGGTCCTTCGCCGACATCTCGGCGCAGTGTGACGAGCCGTGGCGCAGCGGCGCTACCGGAGGCCCGCCCGCAGGGGGCAGCTACCTCACCTGCAAGCGCCTGCTCTCACGGGTGCCGACGGCGCTCGACCACATCACCAGACTGGGCAGCACGATCCAGTTCATCAATGTGGCGATCAACCCGTCGAACTCGTGCGAGGTCATGGGTGGAACCCAGGACAACGGCACCTGGTCGAACAACAACGGCTGTCGCCGCGACACGTTCAACCAGGTGATCTACGGCGACGGCGGCAATGCCGTGTACGACGCGACCAACGCCACCTGGCGGGCGAACGAGTTCACCAGCGGCTTCGGTGACTCGAACTTCCGCAATGGCGATCCGGAGCGGTGGGTCATCACCACTGCGCCGCTCGTCAACAGCGGCGAGCCGTTCGCGTTCTACTGGCCGCAGGCCGGCGACCCGAACCCGGTTCCCGGCACTCACCCGATCTACGAGGGTGGCCTGCACGTCTGGCGGAGCTGGGCCTTCGGCGCCGGTACTCCCGGCGCAGTGCCCCAGAGCACGACCCCGGACATCGCCTTCTACGAGGCTAACTGTCCGGAGTTCGTGACGGGGGGCAACGACCCGCACTGCGGCGACTACCAGCCGCTCGGCGGGCCGGAAGGAGCCAACACAGCCGGCGATCTGACCGGAACCGTGTACGGCGACGACCGCACCGGAGGTTCGATGTCGTTCATCGCCCGCGGCGGCAAGGACCACGGCACGATCTGGGCGGCGACCTCCGCCGGACGCATCTTCGCCACGCACAATGGCGATGCGGCTGATCCGGCGGCGGTCACGTGGCACCGGATCGACAACGCCACCTCACCGACCCGGTTCCCCAGCGGCATCTACGTCGATGCCAACGACACCGGCCACGCGTGGGTGACGTACTCCGGTTACAACGCGGCAACGCCGACGACCCCGGGCCATGTGTTCGAGGTCAGCGAGAACGGTGTTGCTCCTGGTTCGGGCACCTTCACGAACCTGAACGTCGAGAGCGGCGGCACGTCGAGCTACCCGACGCCGTTCTCCGACGGTGACCTGCCCGTGAGCGACGTCGCTCGTGACGACGCCACTCACACCCTGTACGTGTCCACCGACTTCGGCGTGCTCGTCGGCCGAAACGACGGGCACTCCGGCTGGCACGTCACGGAGGGCATGCCGCGGTACGAGGTCATGCACCTCGAGATCCAGCCGTCCTCGCGCGTCCCGACCTGCGTCGGGGCAACGCATTGCCCGCGGATCCTCTACGCGGCAACGCACTCGCAGGGCATCTGGCGGATGAGGCTGGGCGGTCACGGTCACTAGACCGCACGGCTAGTAGCAGCGAAAGAGGGCCGCCTTCGGGCGGCCCTCTTCATGGTCCGCAGCCCTCGGCGGCTAGCTAGTAGGCGACCGCGCCGCGACCCGCCGCGGCTGCGTGCCGCTGTTCGTCTGCCCGGTAGCTGGAACGCACGAGCGGGCCCGAGAAAACGGAGCCGAAGCCGAGCGCCTCGCCTTGCTCTCGGAACCGGCAGAACTCGTCGGGGTGCACCCAGCGGTCGATCTTGGCGTGCTTCGCGCTCGGCTGGAGGTACTGGCCGATCGTGACGACGTCGACGCCGTGAGTCCGCAGGTCGCGCAGCGTCTCGACGACCTCGTCGTTGGATTCGCCGAGGCCGACCATGATCCCTGACTTCGTCAGTACCGGATAGTCGGCGAGCTCCTTCGCGCGCTCGAGCAGCCAGAGCGCCTTGTCGTAGGAGGCCTTGGCGCCGCGCATGCGCGGGTGCAGGCGGCGAACCGTCTCGATGTTGTGGTTGAACACATCGGGCCGCTCGGCGAGGATCGTGCCGAGGGCCTGCTCCTCGACTCCGAGGAAATCGGGTGTGAGGATCTCGATCGTCGCCTCGGGCACCTTGTGCTTGAGCGCGCGGATCGTCGCGGCGTAGTGGCCGGCGCCGCGGTCGGCCACGTCGTCGCGGTCGACCGAGGTGACGACGACGTGCTTGAGGTTCATCTTCGCCGCGGCCGCCGCGAGCCGCAGCGGCTCGAGCGGGTCCGGCGGGTGCTCGGGCCGGCCGGAGTGGACGTAGCAATAGCGGCAGGCCCGAGTACAGGTGTCGCCGAGGATCTGGAAGGTCGCGGTGCCGCGGCCCCAGCACTCGGAGATGTTCGGGCAGCGCGCTTCCTCGCAGATCGTGTTCAGGCCGGCGCCGTGGATCAGCTTGCGCACGTCGAAGTAGGCGGAGTCCGCGCTCGGCGCGCGAACCTTCATCCACTCGGGCCTGCGTGGCCGCTCCGCGACTGGCAGCGAACGCTCCATGGCTCGCAGTCTAGAGACCGTTGCCGTCCGCGCCGAAAATCGAGCTCTCGACGACGTAGAAGAGGGCTGTCGCCATGAAGAGGAGCACGCTTGCCGTCGGACTCGCGAACGCGATCAACGTGGCGGCGAGGTAGATCCAGGGACCGGGCAGGTAACTGCGGCTGATCCCGGCGACGACAGCTGGATCGGCGTCCGGTCGGAGCAGCCGCTTGCCTCGGGCGGCGTAGAACCAGGTGACGCTGAACATGATCGCGGTCGCCACCATCGTGAACCCGTAGGCGAGCGCCGCGACCTGGGCGCCCTCCCCGCGGATGTGCTCCGCGACGAGTCGCGTGGGGAACGGGACGAACGCGATGCACATCAGCAGGCCGACCGTCGCGAGCAGGAAGCGCCGGTCGGTCCGGTCGATCTGCGACATGACGGTGTGGTGGTTCACCCACATGATCCCGATCGTGACGAAGCTGACGGCATAGGCGAGGTACGAGGGCCAGATGTGCAGGAGCCGCGAGCCGAGGTGGTGAACGTCGGAAACCTGCGCGTCCACGTTCAGAATCAGCAGCGTCGCGGCGATCGCGAAGACGCCGTCTGCGAAGGTCTCGAGCCGCGACGTGGTCATCTGCGCCGAGTTTGAAGACCGAACCGGCCGGGCCGCCCGCCCTGCAGGGCCGTGGCCGGGGACTGTCCCCGGCCACGGCCAACGGCCACGGCCGAAGTGCGCCGAAGGTGTGCCTTCTCGTCCACATCCCTTGGCGCGCAGCCAAATGGCCGCGACGATGGGCCCTGGCGGGTGCCCGAAGCTGGCCGAAACGGCTAGCGGGCGCTGGCTATTTGACCGTGGTGCCGGCCAGAGGCCGAGGCCCTCTTCGGCCGACAGCTCCTCGAGCTCGAGCCCGAAAACCTCTTCGAGCGCCGCCGCGGCGAGCGGCCGCACCTCATCCACGGCGACCGGCCGCCCGAGTTCACGGGCGATCGTCGTGAAAGTGGCGTCCTCGAGCCCGCAAGCGGTGATCCAGTCCGTGAACGGCGCAGGATCGAGGTCGACGTTGAGCGCGTACCCGTGCGTCGTCACCCAATTCGAGACATGGATTCCGATCGAGGCGATCTTGCGAGGCGGGCCAGCGCTCCCGGCCGCGCTCGGCTGCCGCCGGGCGGAGCCCGGCTCCGCCGAGCGCTCACGTCGCTGGCTGCGCTCTCCTCCCGGGGCCGTGCCATTTGCACTGTCCCCGCTCGGGACGCTTGCCAGCGACGCGCCGGAACCGCTGGAACCCTCCACCCAGATCCCGGTCAGCCCCTCGATCCGGGTCGCCTCCACTCCCAGTGGCGCCAAGGTACGGATCAGCGCCTCCTCGAGGTCGCGGCAGTAGCGCTTCACGTCCTGCCCGTGTCGCTTCAGGTCGAGGATCGGGTAGCAGACGAGCTGCCCGGGGCCGTGGTAGGTGGACTTTCCGCCGCGATCGGTCTCCAGGATCTCGACCTCCGCGCCCTCGGGCACGTGCAGCTCGCCCTCCTCGGCGCGGCGGCCGAGCGTGATCACCGGTGGGTGCTCGAGCAGCACCACCGTGTCCGGAATCGCACCTTGCGACACCGCGCCCGCGAGCGTGCGCTGCAGCTCCCACGCCTCCCCGTACGCGACGAGGCCCGGCTGGAGGAGGTAGGCGCCCGTGCTCAGTAGTTCGACTCGTCCCAGCTCTCGAGGCGTTCCCGCAGGTCGCGCAGGAAGCGGCCGGCGAGGGCGCCGTCCACGAGCCGGTGGTCGTACGTGAGGGTCAGGTTCATGATCGGGCGGATCGCGATCACGTCTTCGCCGAGCTCGTCCTGGACGACCCACGGACGCTTGACGACCGCGTAGGTGCCGAGGATCGCCGCCTGCGGCTGGCTGATCACGGGCGTCCCGTGGAAGGTGCCGTAGCCGCCGGGGTTCGTGATCGTGAACGTGCCGCCCTGGACGTCGTCCGGGAGGAGCTTCTTCTCGCGCGCCCGTGCCGCGATCTCCGAGATCGCGCGGGCCATGCCGAGCAGGTTGAGCCCCTCCGCGTGGCGGATCACGGGGACGATCAGGCCCTTGCCGTCGGTCAGCTCGACCGCGAAGCCGAGGTTGACGTAGTTGCGCGTGACGATCTGCTCGCCGCGCAGCTCTCCGTTGATCCAGGGGTACTCGCGCAGCGTCTCGACGACGGCGCGGGCAACGAAGGCGAGATAGGTCGGGTTGACGCCGTAGCTCTGCTGGTACTCCTTCTTCAGCTTCTTCCTGATCGCGACCACCTTCGACATGTCCACCTCGATCGCGCTCGTGACGTGCGCGGACGTGTCGAGCGAGCGGCGCATGTGCTCGGCGATTCCCCGCCGCATGGCGTTCATCGGCTCGAAGCTCTCGCCGGTCTCCGGCTGGCCGGCCTCCGCCACCGGTGCGGGCTGAGGCGCGGGAGCCGGTGCCTGCTCAACCGCCGCGGGCACGGCCGGAGCGGGCTCGGCCACCGGGGCCGGAGCGGGCTCAGCCGGAGGCGTGGGGGCCGGAGCCTCTACGGGGGCCGCCGCCTCTTCCTGCGCGGGTGCAGCAGGCGCCTGAGCGCCCGACTCGACGAAGGCGAGGATGTCCCTCTTGGTCACGCGGCCGCCACGGCCGGTGCCCGAGACCCGGTTCACGTCCACCCCGTGCTCCGAGGCGATCCTGGCGACCACCGGCGAGACGAACGTCTTCTCGCTCGTGCCGTCGGTCTGCGCAGGAGCAGGAGCGGGAGCGGGAGCGGGGGCCGGAGGAGCCGGTGCGACTTCCTCGACGGTCTCCGCCGTCGGCGTCTCGCCCTCGGAGCTCGACGGAGCCTCCGCCTCGGCCGCCGCCTGAGCGGTCGCGGGCTCGGGCGGAGCCTCCCCCGCCTCCGGGCCGGTTTCCTCGCCCTCGGGCGCGATCACCGCGAGCTTCGTCCCCACCTCGACGGTCTCGCCTTCCTGGACGAGGATCTGCTGCAGGATCCCCTCGCCGGGGCTCGGCACCTCGGTGTCCACCTTGTCGGTCGAGATCTCGAGCAGCGACTCGTCGGCGGCGATCTTCTCGCCTTCCTGCTTGAGCCACTTCGTGATCGTCCCCTCGGAGACCGAGACGCCCATCTGGGGCATGACGACGTCGATCGCGGAGGTGGTGGCCACGCTACGCGTCCTCGGATGACGACTCTAGGGGTGTCGCGGCTCGTCTTGTCACAGGAAGCGCCTCATTCGTCTAATACTCCGCGAGCTCCCGAATTCCCGCCGCCACGTCCTCGACCTGCGGGATGAACGCCTTCTCGAGCGGCGGCGAGAAGGGCACGGGCGTGTCGGGAGCAGTGATCCGCCTCAGCGGCGCATCGAGCTGCTCGAAGGCCTCCTCGGCGATCGTCGCCGCGATCTCGCCGCCGAAGCCGCCGGTGTGCGTGTCCTCGTGCAGGACGAGCGCCTTCGAGGTCTTCGCGACGCTCTCCAGCACCGCCTGCTTGTCCCAGGGGATGAGCGTGCGCAGGTCGAGGATCTCGACGGAGATGCCGTCGGCCTCGAGCTGCTGTGCCGCTTCGTCGGCGGTGTGCACCATCGCGCCCCAGGTGATCACCGACACGTCGTCGCCTTCGCGGTGCACGCGGGCCTTGCCGAACGGGGTCGTGTAACGCTCGTCGGGCACCTCGGCCTTGAGCCGCCGGTAGAGGTGCTTGTGCTCGAAGTAGAGCACCGGGTTGGGATCTTCGATCGCCGTCACCAGCAGGCCTTTCGCGTCCTCCGGAGTGGCCGGACAGACGATCTTAAGCCCTGGGATGTGCGCGAACGAGCTCTCCGGGTTCTGCGAGTGGAACGGCCCGCCCGAGAAGCCTCCGCCGGACGGGAGGCGAACGACGATCGGCACCGGCGTTCCCGCCCGGTAGCGCTGCTTGGCGGCGACGGTGACGAGCGAGTCCCAGGCGCAGGAGATGAAGTCCGCGAACTGCATCTCCGCGACGGGGCGCATGCCCATGATCGCGGCGCCGGTGCAGCCGCTGACGATCGCCGTCTCGGAGAGCGGCGCGTCGATCACGCGCCAGGGGCCGAACTCCTCCTGGAAGCCCAGCGTGACCTTGAAGGCGCCCCCGTAGACGCCGACGTCCTCGCCGATCACGAAGACGCGCTTGTCGCGCCGCATCTCCTGGCGGAGGCCGTCCGAAATTGCCTGCAGATACGTTTTTTCAGCCACTACTTGTGGTGGGGCGTGTCGAGGTCCTCGGGCGTCGCGAAGACGCCGTCCGTGAGCGTCGAGGGATCCGGCAGCGGTGACTCGTCCGCGCGCTGAAGCGCCTCGTTCAGCAGCCTCTTGACCCCGGAGGAGATCTCGTCCTCCTGCTCGTCGGTGAGCTCGGCGTGCTCGCGCAGCCAGCTGCGGAAGCGCTCGATCGGGTCGTTGGCGGCCCAGCGCTCGAACATGTCCTTCGGGACGTAGAACGCGTCGTCGTGCACCGCGTGGCCCTCCATGCGCAGGGTCAGGCACTCGAGCAGCGTCGGGCCTCCGCCGCCGCGAGCCTTCTCGATCGCGCGCCGGGCCTCGCGGTAGACGGCGAGGACGTCGCTGCCGTCCACGACCACGCCCTCGAAGCCGTAGGCCTCTGCACGGTCGGCCACGTGCTCGGTCGCGTACTCCAGGTAGGTCGGCGTCGAATAGGCCCACTGGTTGTTGTCGCAGACGAAGACCACCGGCAGCTTGCGCACGCCCGCGAGGTTCATCGCCTCGTGGGTGTCGCCGCGCGCGGAGGCGCCCTCGCCGAACCAGCCGACCGCGACGCGCTTTTCCTCCCGGATCCGGAAGGCGAGCGCGCAGCCGACCGCGACGGGAAGCATCGCCGGCAGGTGGCTGACCATCGCGAGCAGACCGAGCCTCGAGTCCGCCATGTGCACGTTGCCGTCCCTCCCCTGCGTGGGCCCGTCTGAGCGGCCCATGTACTGCGCGAAGATCCGCCAGGGCTCGACCCCGCGCGTCACGTGCACGCCCATGTCGCGGTGCAGCGGCGTCCCCACGTCGTCGGAGCCCATCGCGGTGGCCACGCCGATCGCGGCGGCCTCGTTCCCGCGCCCCGTGTAGAACGAGCCCGGGATCTTGCCCTGCTTGTAGAGGATGTGGCCGCGCTCCTCGATCCCGCGCGTGATCAACATGCTGCGGTAGATCGCGAGCAGGTCCTCGCGGTCGAGACCAGCTTCCTTGACCTCCTGGAACGAGCCGACGGGCTCGGCTTCACGCGCGATAGCCATGCAGGTTCCCCTGGGATGGTGGGACGGAGCGAACGGCTGAACTCTAACTACTGCTCAGGATCGACCGGCGCGCGGAACCGGCGCCGCGCCATCAGGCTCGCGAGCCCGAGCACGAGCGTCGGAACCACCGTCAGGAAGCGGTAGACCAGCACCGCGGCCACGACTTCGGCGTTGTCGCCGCCGAAGCCCACGAGCGCTCCGGTCATTCCTACCTCGACGATGCCGACACCACCGGGTGTGATCGGAATCGAGCCGAGGACACGGACGAGTGACCACGCTGCGAATGCCTCGACTGTACTCACCTCGTGTCCCGAGATCCCAAGCGTTCGGAGGCATGCCAGGAACAGGACGAAGACCGTCAACTGACCGGCGAGCACCGCGAGCGTCAGCACGTGCCACCGCCGTTTCAGGAGGTCGAGCGCCTCGTTGCGGAGGGAAACCGCTGTGTCTCCGCTCCAGCGGACCGGCCCCCTTTGCAGCAGCCGCAGCGCCTGGTTGACGAGGCGCGCGGAGAGATCGCCGATCCAGTGGGCGAGCCGGCTCGTGGAGAGACCGGCCGCAAACGCGCCGACGCCGACCACGACCACTGCCAAGCCGATTGCGGCCACCGTTTCGAGCAGGGGGTTGCGCTCGTGCGTGAGGGTCAGGAGCGCGAGCCCGACGACCGGAAAGGTGAGCAGCACGAGCTGGTTCCAAGCACCCACGATTGCCGCCGCGAGGGCGATCCGTGACCCTTGAAATCCCCAGGCCCTCAACATCGCGTAGGAGGTCGCGATCCCCACGGCTGCGCCACCGGGCGCGAGGTAGGTCGACGCGGTGGACATCTGGGTCAAGATGAACGCGCGGGCGAACCCGAGGCCTGGCAGAGCGGCTTGCCAGGGAGGCGCAAAGGTGACGAGGTTCAGCAGCGTCGCCCCGGCGAGCACCCCGACCTTCGCTCCGGAGAGGTCCTTGGCCGCGCCCCAGACGTCGCCGTAGTCGGCGATCCTCGGCAGGACGAAGAAGAAGGTCGCCGCGACGGCGACGAGCCCGATCGCAACCGTGACGGACGTTCGTAGGCGCGACCGGGACCGCGGCTTCGAGCTGGGAGCGAGCGGAGGCGCGGGCGACTCGGGGCTCACGCGCGGCACCGTAAACTCCCGCCATGCCCGAGGGCGATTTCCAGCAGTACGACCGCTTCCTGATCGAGCAACTCGTGAGGCCGATCGTGAACCTCTACCGCGTCACGCCGCTCGCAGCCGGCGAGACACCCGCTGGGCCGCCCGTCGCATTTGCGCGCCAGAAGAAGATGGCCTTCCGCGAGGACATCCGCTTCTTCGCCGACGAGAACGAGACGCAGGAGGTCTTCCGGATCAAAGCCCGGCGGGTGATCGACATCGGCGGGCGCTACGACGTGCACGACCCGGCGGGCCAGTCGATCGGCGTCCTCGAGCACCAGTTCGGCAAGTCGCTCCTGCGCACGACCTGGCGGATCCTCTCGCCGGCGGGCGAGGAGCTCGCCGTTGCCCAGGAGCGCAACCAGCTGCTCGCCATCCTGCGGCGCGCGGTCGACTTCGCGCCCTACGGCGAGTTCGTGCCGATCCCCTACGACTTCCTGATCCACTCCGGCGAGCGCGAGCTCGGGCACTTCACGCGCAAGTTCATGTCGCTGCGCGACGTCTATACGCTCGACCTCTCGGGCGACCACGAGAAGAGGGTCGACCGGCGCCTGGGCATTGCGCTCGGGATCGGGCTGGACGCGCTCCAGAATCGATGATCAGAGTGGGGGAACCCCTGGTTCCCCCGTTCAGGAGCCGCCTTTTCGTTGGAGCCGAACACGAGTTCGGCCGCATCGAGGCTCCCGCCGGGCAAAGCCCGGCTCCGCCGCCGACTGATATCTCTCTTTCTCGTGGGTAAAGCGAAGAACTGGATTCAGGAGGAGCGGCGCAAGACCCTCGGCGACTGGGTCGCCTTCTGCCTCGGCTGCGGCTTCGTGCAGCGCTACTTCGAGGACTTCGTGGACGAGTTGCCAGCCGCGTGCCCGCAGTGCGGCGGCGAGATTCGCTCCCAATGCTCGGCCTGCGGCGCGCGGTTCAGCTCGGCGTTCGCCGTCGAGTGCGAGGCCTGCGGCGGCGAGCTGCGGCCGCCCGAGCAGTTCGGCGTCAGGATTAGACGGCCTACGGCCTAACCAGCGCAGACTGCGCCCGCTCCGCGGGCTCCGCTGCACGCTTGGTGGTCGCCGACAGCGTGCCCTCAGCTTCCAGTTCTCGCCCGTTTGAGCACGAGGGCGGCAGCGGCCGCGTCCTCGACGGCGTGGCCCATCGACTTGTAGACGGTGATCTGCTCGGCCGACGTGCGGCCCGGGTGGTCTCCGGCCAGCACCTCGCCCAGCTCGACCGCCTCTGAGGGCTCGAGCCCCTGCAGCTCGTGCGAGCCCGCCGGCGGCGGCTGGAAGGCGATGCGCGACTCGATCACCAGGAGCCCGGCTGTGACGGTCTCCCGGTCGAGCTCCGGCCCGTCCATCGAGGCTCCGACGGAGGTGACGTGCGTGCCGGGGGCAAGCCACTCGCGCCGGAGCACCGGCTCGGCCGAGCTCGTGCAGGCGCAGACCACGTCGGCTCCGCGGACCGCCTCCTCGAACGAGCCGACCGCGGTCGCACCGGTTTCCTCGGCTAGCGCCTGCGCGTGCTCGGGGTTGCGGCTGGCGATGCGCAGCTCGGCGAAGTCGCGCACGCGCCCGACGGCGTCGAGGTGCGAGCGCCCCTGGACACCGGCGCCGAGGACCGCGAGCACCCGCGCGTCCTCGCGCGCGAGGACGCGCGTGGCCACCGCCGAGCTCGCCCCGGTGCGCACTGCGGTGATGTGCGTGCCGTCCAGCACAGCGACGGGTGTTCCGGTCTCTGCGTCGAAGACCGCGATCAGCGCCTGGTGCGAAGGCTCGTGCCCCGGGAAGAGCGTGACGAGCTTCGCCGCCAGGACGCCGTCCACGTAGCCCGGCATCGCCCCGAGGAGGCCGTGCTCGGAGAAGGCGGCCGTGCGCGGCGGCACCGAGGCGCGGCCCGCGCTCAGCTCGACGAAGGCGCGCTCGAGAGCGTCGAGCAGCAGCTCGACGTCGAGGAGCCGGCGAACCTCCTCCTGGGAGAGGACGAGCAGGGCTACCCCTTGATTTCGGAGAAGCGAATCACCGTGACGACGTCCTCCTGGGCGACCTCACGGTTGTAGAGCTGGCCGAGGAAGGCTGCGATGTCCTCCACCCGGCGGATCTCGGGGTTGTCGTGCTCGATCTCGCGCGGCGAGAGCTCTGCGAGCGTCTTCACCTCGACCTTGTCGATCACCGCGTCGAAGATCCGCTGCCGCGGGCTGAAGCGCGTCCCGGCCAGGACCTGGACGATCATCCCCTTGCGGTACTTGCGCGACTTGTCCCCGAGCCGGATCGTGGCGGTCTTGCGGCCGCTGCGAAGCTGGTCCGCGACCATGGGCGAGTAGAAGTTCAGGGCATACACGGCGTCGTCGTCTCCTGGCACGGGGCGGGCAGAATCATAGTGCGCCACCGCGCACGGAGGCGAGCGCGCGCCCGGCCATCTCGCGCTCGCCCTTGTAGGCGAGTAGCTTCGGGCCCTCCTCGAGCGGCAGCCAGCGGACTTCGGCGACCTCGTGCGCCGTCGCCGGCGGCAGCTCGCCCAGTCGGCCGCGCGAGTAGCGCAGGAGGTAAAAGCTCACGACCTTGAAGATGCGCTCGCCGCCCCAGGTGTAGACGTAGCGCACGTCGCCGAGCTTCCCGACGAGGCGGCCCTCGGCGCCCGTTTCCTCGGCGACCTCGCGGACCGCCGTCTCCTCGGGGGTCTCGCCCCGCCCGATCAGCCCCTTCGGCAGCGCCCAGACGCCCGGCTCCTTGCCGTCCGGGCGGATCGCCGCGAAGACCCAGCGTCCCCGCAGCCGCCGCGCCAGGACGCCGCCGGCCGAGAACTCTCTTTTCACGCTCCCGTTTGTAACAGACGGCAGCCACAAGGTGGCGCTCCCTCGCCCGAGCCTGCGCAGAGGCGCTAAACTGCCCCGGCACTCGCGACCCGAGAGTGCCAGGTACTGTCACAAAGTCAAAGGAAAAACCAAAGGAGGGCTGGATGAATCTACAGCCACTGGGCGACCGCCTGATCGTCGAGGCTCTGGAAGACGAGGAGACGACGGCGAGCGGGATCGTCCTGCCCGACACCGCTAAGGAGAAGCCCCAGCGCGGCCGCGTGCTCGCAGTGGGCCCGGGCGGCCGCAACGACAAGGGCGAGATCGTCGCGATGGACGTTGCCGTGGGCGACGAGATCATCTTCTCCAAGTACGGCGGCACGGAGATCAAGCTCGGCACCGACGAGGTGCTGGTTCTGCGCGAGACGGACGTCCTGGCAAAGGTCGTCGGCGCTGGCGCGAAGGGTTCGAAGAAGAAGAAGGAACTGGCCGGGGCGTCTGCCTGACGCCCGCGGCTCAACGGAGGAGACTGAATGGCACACAAGGAGTTGAAGTTCAACGAGGACGCGCGGCGCGCGCTAGAGCGCGGTGTGAACGTCCTCGCCGACGCGGTCAAGGTGACCCTTGGTCCCAAGGGCCGCTACGTCGTGCTGGACAAGAAGTTCGGCGCACCCACGATCACGAACGACGGCGTGACCATCGCCCGTGAGATCGAGGTCGAGGACGTGTTCGAGAACCAGGGCGCCCAGCTCGTCCGCGAGGTCGCGACCGCGACCAACGACGTGGCCGGCGACGGCACCACGACGGCGACCGTTCTGGCGCAGGCCATCGTCCGGGAGGGCCTGAAGAACGTCGCGGCGGGCGCGAACCCGCTCGGCCTCAAGCGCGGCATCGAGTCCGCGGTCGACCAGGTCGTCGAGGCCTTGAAGAAGCAGTCCAAGGAGATCTCCGGCAAGGAGGACATCGCCCGTGTGGCGACCGTGTCCTCGCGTGACCGCGAGATCGGCGACGTGATCGCGGAAGCGATCGACAAGGTCGGCAAGGACGGCGTCGTGAACGTCGAGGAGGGCCAGACCTTCGGCCTCGACCTCGAGTTCACCGAGGGCATGCAGTTCGACAAGGGCTACCTCTCGCCCTACATGATCACCGATGCCGAGCGGATGGAGGCAGTCCTCGAGGACCCCTACATCCTGGTCGCGAACCAGAAGATCGGCGCGGTCAAGGATCTCCTGCCGGTGCTCGAGCAGGTCATCCAGGCCGGTCGTCCGCTGCTGATCGTCTCCGAGGACGTCGAGGGCGAGGCGCTCGCGACGATCGTCGTCAACAAGCTGCGAGGCACCTTCACCGCCGTCGCCGTCAAGGCGCCGGGCTTCGGTGACCGCCGCAAGCGCATGCTCGAGGACATCGCCGTCCTCACGGGCGCCGAGGTGATCACCGAGGAGATGGGCCTCAAGCTCGAGAACACGAAGATCAGCCAGCTCGGCAAGGCCCGCAAGGTCGTGATCACGAAGGACACCACGACGATCATCGACGGGGCCGGCGATCCGGAGGGGATCAAGGCTCGGATCAAGCAGCTGAAGGCTGAGATCGAGAACACCGATTCCGACTTCGACCGCGAGAAGCTCCAGGAGCGCCTGGCGAAGCTCGCGGGCGGCGTGGCCGTTGTGAAGGTCGGCGCCGCGACGGAGACGGAGATGAAGGAGAAGAAGCACCGCGTCGAGGACGCGCTGCAGGCCACGCGAGCCGCCCTCGAAGAGGGCATCGTTCCCGGTGGCGGCGTGGCACTCGTCAACGCGGCCGCCTCGATCAAGCTCGACGCTGTAGAAGGCGACGAGCGGACGGGCGCCGCGATCATCGTGCGGGCGCTCGAGGAGCCGCTTCGCCAGCTCGCCGACAACGCGGGGCTCGAGGGCTCCGTCGTGATCGACAAGGTCCGCCAGGCCCCCAAGGGCCAGGGCCTCAACGTCGAGACCGGCGAGTACGAGGACCTCGTGAAGGCAGGGATCATCGACCCGACGATGGTGACGCGCTCTGCGCTGCAGAACGCCGCCTCGATCGGCAAGAACATCCTCACCACCGAGGCGATCGTCGCCGAGCCGCCGGAGAAGAACCCGGCCATGGCCGGCGCCGGCATGCCCGATATGGGCGGCATGATGTAGAGCGATCACGGGGGGACCCCCGGGTGGCCCCGGGGCCCCCCCCCAGCG
>JBBRZN010000044.1:0-16552 GCA_038236705.1 Gaiellales bacterium | reverse complement strand
GCGATGCGCGCGGCCTCTGCCGCCGACTCCACCCGCGCCGAAACGCGCGGCCCGCCGCCGGCGCTGTAGAAGAGCGGCAGCTCGTCGGTACGGTAGCCGAGGACCGGCACGCCGAGGGTCTCGAGCAGCTCGGCCGTGGCGGGGACGTCCAGCAGCGACTTGACCCCGGAGGAGACGGCGAGCGCCGGTGTGCGCGCGAGCTCGGCCAGGTCGGCGGAGACGTCGGGCCGCTCGGCGAAGCCGCGGTGGACGCCGCCGATTCCGCCCGTGCCCAGGAAGCGGATCCCGGCCATCCGGCAGGCGGCGAGGGTTCCGCCGACGGTGGTCGCGCCGAGGGCGCCCTGGACGGCGCAGGCGGCGAGGTCGCGGCGACCGGCCTTGCGGGCCTCGGGGCCGGCCTCGCCGAAGCGGTCGATCTCCGCCTCCGTCAGGCCGACGACGACCGAGCCGTCCAGCACGCCGACCGTCGCGGGCACGGCTCCGGCGGACCTGACCTGCGCCTCCGCCGCGAGCCCCACCTCCACCCCCACCCCGGGTGGGAACCCATGAGAGATCAGGGTAGTCTCGAGCGCCACGACGGGGCCACTCTCGCGCAGGGTTTGTTCCACTTCCGGAGCGATTCGGAGCAACTCCGTCACGGCACTGCACCCATCTGAGCTACGCAGCGCGCCGCGGCCTCCAGGCCGAGATCGATCCCGCCGACGAGGAAGCCTGCAGCGAGCGCGTCCCCTGCTCCGGTCGAGTCGACGACGTCGGTAGCAAGGGGCTCGTATTCGGCGATCCCGGCCGCGGAGCGCACTTCCACGCCGCGCGAGCCGCGCTTGACGATCGCCGTCTCCGCCAGCGCGTAGGCGCCGCCGACCATCTCCCACTCCGGCTCGTTCGCGAAGACCACGTCCGGGGCGAGCGCGTCGAGGTTGGCGCGAAACGCCTCGGGCCCGTAATCGCGGATCGAGCTCCAGGACGAGATATCGACGCTGACCGCCGCGGAGCGTGCCCGGGCCAGGCGGGCTGCGGCGAGCGCCGCTTCGGCGATCGGCTCCGCGAGCAGGCTGTAGCCGGAGACGTGCAGCCAGGCGGAGCCGTCGAACCACGCGGGATCGAGCTCGCCGGGCGCGAACTCCGGCGAGACGCCGCGGTCGGTCGCCATCGAACGCTCGCCGTCGGCGCTCACGAGCGCGAGGACGACGCCCGTCGAGCCCTCGACGACCGGCCCGACGAGCTCGACGCCGCGCGTCTCCAGCAGCCACCGCGCCAGCGTTCCGGCCGGATCGCGGGCCTGCTTGGCCACACAACGCGCCTCCGAGCCGAGCTCTGCGACCCACGAGGCGACGTTGGCAGCCTGGCCGCCGGTGGCGAGCCGCGTCTCAACCGGGCTGTCAGCGCCGGGAGCGAGCGGCTGGGCCGTCCGGACGACCACGTCGAGCAGCACGTCGCCAACAGTGCAGATCACAGGCACAATCGTGGCATGGACAGGGAATCGCAGTCGGGCCGGCTGCGCTCGTTTCTGATCGGCGGGCTCGTCGGGGCCTCCGCGGCGCTCGCCGCGGCCCGCCGCAAACGACCCCGCAAGCGGCAGACTCCACCGGGGCTAGCGGCCTTCGAGGACGCGCCCTGCTACCGCGAAACCCTGGAGCGCGAGAAGGGTTCCTAGCCACCCCCGTCGCTATCCTCCGTCTGCATGCCAATCTACGAGTACCGGTGCCCGAACGGGCACGTGTTCGAGCTTTTCCAGCGCATGGACGACCCCCAGCCCGAGGTGTGCGAGGTCTGCGGCGAGGGCCCCGTCGAGCGCGTTCTCTACCCCGTTGCCGTCCACTACAAAGGCTCGGGCTTCTACTCGACCGACTACGGCCGCGGCGGGCGCGAGAAGGAGAGCCCGTCGAAGGACGGCTCGAGCTCTGACGGAGACGGCGGCGAGAAGAAGGAAAAGAAGCAGGACAAGAAAGAGGCCGCCGAGGCCTAGCCACCCTGAGCCGGGCTGCCGAGCAGGCAGCCCGGCGGATAGGTGTCCCCGCTCGGCGCCGGCGGCTGCACCGCGGAGCGGCCGAGCACCATCAGGATCACCTTCGCGTTGTCCTCGCTCGGGGTGATGTCCCCGCCGGTCGAGGTGCCACCGAGCCGGCAGTGAATGGCGCGTCCCGCGCGGAACTTGACCCAGCCGAGCGCGAGGAACTGGTTCGCGGAGAGGTCGGTCGCAAGCGGCTTCAGCAGGTCGCCGCCGATCAGGGGCATGCGCATGAAGGTGTTGAAGCTCGCGAGCTTGCTCATCAGCGCCTGGAGCACCTGCTGGTTGCGCTCGCCCCGCGTGATGTCGCTCTCCGCGGGATTGAGCAGGTTCTTGCGCACGCGCGAGTAGATGAGCGCGCGGCGGCCGTTCAGGTGCTGGTTGCCCTTGGCGAAGCGCCAGCCGGGCCAGCGAGCGCAGCGGGCGTCGCTGCCGTAGGGACAGTCGAACTTGGAGAGGATCGGGCCGCTGACCGTGACGTCGATTCCGCCGATCTTGTCGATCAGATCCTTGAACTCGGCGAAGTTCACGACGACCAGGTGGTTGACCGGGATGTCGGTGTACGAGGCGACGGTGCGCGCGGCCAGCCGCGGCCCGCCGACCTGGTAGGCGGTGTTGATCTTGCTCGAGCCGTAGCCCGGGATCTCGACGCGCAGGTCGCGCGGGATCGAGAGGTAATAGAGCCGCCCATGGTCGGGGTCGGTGCGCAGGAGGGTGATCGAGTCGGAGTGCCGGTCGCCGCTCCGCGACGCCGCGAGCGAGTGGTCGGTGCCCAGCAGCAGGATCGAGCTCGGATTCGAGAGCAGGGAGCCCCGGTCCGGCGCGAGCACGGACTTGGCGGTCCTCGGCAGCCGCTTGTTCGCGGCCGCGACCCCGCTACGGAACGTCAGGTAGCCGACCACGCCCCAGACGATGAAGAAGAGGACGATCAGGACGAGCGCGATCGCCAGCTCGCGGCTCCAGCGGATCTTCCGCGGCCGCCGGGCTGTCGGCTTCGGCCCCGGGCCGCGGTAGCGGCTCTTGCCGTCGCGCTCGGGCCGTGCGCGCGGTGTGCCTTTCTCAGGCCTGCCCGGGCTCGGCACGCGTCCTTTGACCCGGCCGCCGCGGTAGAGGCGATATGGCTTCTCTCCGCCGGGCGAGGCCATCCGGCGGCGTATGGTACCCGCGGGCTTTGGAGCGGCTGCGCGTCATCGGTGTGGACGTGGGGGGGACGAAGACCCTCTCCGCGGTCCTGACGCGCGAGGGCGCGATCGAGGCGCGGGTCGAGCGGCACACGATCGTCTCCTCGCAGGAGGCGTTGCTGGCGGAGCTGGACAGCGCGGTCGATGAGCTCCGGGCGAAGCACCCGGACGTGGCGGCGATCGGCTTCGGCATCCCGTCGCGGATCGATCAGCGGATGGGGCGCGCGATCGCGTCGGTGAACATTCCGCTGGCGGACCTCGATTTTCGCGACCGCATGCGCGAGCGTCACGGACTGCCGGTCGCGATCGACAACGACGGCAACGCCGCCGCGATCGCCGAGTGGAAGACGGGTGCGGCGCGCGGCGCGAGCCACGTCGTGATGCTCACCCTGGGCACAGGCGTGGGCGGCGGCCTGATCCTGGACGGTCGCCCGTACCGCGGCGCGACCGGCTCCGGGGCCGAGCTCGGACACATCGTCGTCGACTTCGACGGGCCTCCCTGCGCGTGCGGGGGGCGGGGGCACCTCGAAGCGGTCGCCTCCGGGAAGGCGGCCAGCCGGGTGGCGCAGGGTCTCTACGGCGCGGAGGCGGACGCGCACGAGCTCGTGCGGCGCGCGGAGGCCGGCGAGCGCGAAGCGGTCGAGGCGATGGCGGAGATCGGCCGGCACCTCGGCGCGGGGCTCGCGACCTTCGTCAACATCTTCGAGCCGGAGCTGATCGTGATCGGCGGCGGCTTCGGCAGGGAGAGCGAGTTGCTGCTCGGCCCGGCGCGCGAGGTGCTGGCTCGAGACGGGTTGGTGCCCGGGAGCGAGACGGTCGAGATCGTGGAGGCGCAACTCGGGGCCGACGCGGGCGTGATCGGCGCTGGGATGATCGCTTTCGAGGCGCTCGACTCCGGGAGCTGAGCCATGACGCTCGCGGTGTGCGCGACCCCGATCGGAAATCTCGAGGACGTGACGCTGCGGGTGCTGCGCGAGCTGGTCGAAGCCAAGCTCGTGCTCTGCGAGGACACCAGGCACACGCGGGGGCTGCTCGAGCGCCACGGGATCAAGGCGCGTCTGCTCTCCTACCACGAGCACAACGAAGCCAGGCGGACGGCGGAGGTGCTGCCGCGGCTCGAGGCCGGGGAGCGTGTGGCGCTGGTCAGCGACGCGGGTCTGCCGGGGATCAACGACCCGGGTGCGCGCCTGATCGCGGCCGCGCGAAAGGCCGACGTGGCGGTGACGGTGCTGCCGGGGCCTTCGGCAGTGGAGACCGCGCTCGTAGCGAGCGGGCTCGTGTCGGAGCGGTACCAGTTCCTCGGCTACCTGCCCCGGGGCGAGCGGGCGTTGCGGGAGCTCGGCGAGGAGCTGGCGCGGTGGCCCTGGGCCATGGTCGCGTTCGAGTCGCCGCAGCGGCTTCCGCGTTCACTGGAAGCCCTCGCGCGCGTGGTCCCCGATCGCCCGGCCGCGGTGTGCCGTGAGCTGACGAAGCGCTTCGAGGAGGTCGCGGTCGGGACGGTGGCCGAGCTCGCCACGCGGTTCGCCGAGGCGCCGAAGGGCGAGGTGACGCTCGTGCTGGGCGCGGCGCCCGTGGCCGGCGCGGACGAGAGCGCCGCGACGGACGCAGTCGCCCAGCTCGTGGCCGCGGGCCTGCCCCGCCGGCAGGCGGCCGAGGTGGTCTCCGGGCTCACCGGAGTAGCGCGCAACAGGCTCTACAGCACCTCGCTGTAATCAGATTTGACAACGATCGCCCGGCTCTGCTACCTTGGCTGTAGTTTCCATATCTGACAACGGAGGAGGTGCCCGGTGACGGTCCGACTGCTCGTCTGCGTTGTGATCGCGGCTGCGCTCGCCCTGCCCGCGTCCGCTCTGGGTTGGGCCTGGCCGGTGCAGGGCCCGGTGCTGCGACCCTTCCTGCTCGGCGACGATCCGTATGCGGCTGGCCAGCATCGCGGGATCGACATCGGCGCTCCAGCGGGCGCACCCGTGCTGGCCCCGGCGGCCGGGGTGGTCTCCTTCGCCGGGACCGTCCCGGTGGGGGGCCGGACGGTCTCGCTCCAGACGCAGGACGGGTACTCGGTCACGCTCCTGCATCTGGGCTCGGTCGCCGTGCGACGCGGGACGGCGGTGGGGGAGGGCGATTTCGTCGGCACCGTAGGTCCCAGTGGCGTGGTGGAGCTGCCGGTGCCCTACGTCTATCTCGGCGTGCGGCGGAGCTCCGAGCCGAACGGCTACCTGGATCCGCTCCTGTTCTTGCCCGACGCCGAGGTTTCGCCGAGCGGACCGCCTGCGACCGGCGAGCAGCCTTCTCCTGTGGTTTCGCCCGCCCCTGCGGTCGTTCCCACGGAGCCGCCGGCGGCTGCCCCGGAGCCGGGGCCTGAGCCCCTCGAGCTGAAGACAGGCCGGGCGACTACCTTCGCTGCTCCTGTCGCCGCGGCTGCGCCGAAAATTGCGCGGTCCGCGCCGGTGGAGGCAAAGCAGAGTCGAGTGTTTCGCGAACGCGGGTCGGCGTCGGTTGCCGCTCCACACGACCCGGCGGTGCCCGTCCGACCGCGTGAGCGCCGGCCGGCTGCTCCCCGGGAACGGGCTCGACCGCGACCGCATGAGATGCGCGGGCGTGTGAGTCAAGCGCCGTTCGCCGCAAGCGCTGCGCGGCGTGCGTGGGTCTCGCGAGCCACTGTCACGCGGCCGACTCGGAGCGAAGGCGCGAGCGGCGGCTTGCCCGTCATGCGGAGTTGCGCGGCGTTCGTGTCCGCGGTGCTCGTGCTCGGCCTCTGCCTCCGCCTGCGAGCGCGCCGCCGGGCTGCGGCCGCCGCCGCGGGGAGCCGAAGGCGGGTTCGTATCATTGGCGCAGATGAGTTTCTACCTGACGACCCCCATCTACTACGTCAACGCGACGCCTCACATCGGCCACGCGTACACCACGATCGCGGCCGATGCGCTCGTGCGACACCATCGCCAGCGCGGCGAGGAGACGTTCTTCCTCACCGGCACCGACGAGAACGCCTCCAAGGTGTACCGCATCGCCGAGGAGCAAGGCCTCGACCCGAAGACGTACGTCGACGAGATCGTCGACCATTGGCGAGAGCTGCCTAGGAAGGTCAACGCCGACCACGACTTCTTCATCCGCACGACCGACGAGGGTCACAAGCTGTTCGTGCAGGAGTTCCTGCAGCGGATCTACGACAGCGGCGACATCTACCAGGACGTCTACTCGGGGCTGTACTGCGTGGGCTGCGAGGAGTTCAAGAGCGAGTCCGATCTGGTCGACGGGCTCTGCCCTGAGCACGGCATTCCACCGGAGCGAATCGAGGAGAAGAACTACTTCTTCCGCCTCTCCGCATACCAGGACAAGCTGCTCGAGCTCTACGACGCGCGCCCCGACTTCGTGTTGCCGCGCTTCCGCTACAACGAGGCGCGCAGCTTCATCGAGGGCGGCCTGGAGGACTTCAGCGTCAGCCGCGCAGGGCAGCCGTGGGGGATCCCGATCCCCTGGGACGAAGAGCAGGTCACGTATGTCTGGGTAGACGCCCTCATCAACTACCTGAGCGCGCTCACCTACGCACGCGACGGTGAGGACCTGCGGGAGCGGTTCTGGCCGCACGCTCACCACCTGCTGGGCAAGGACATCCTCCGTTTCCACTGCGTCTACTGGCCCGCGCTGCTCCTGGCGGCGGGCTACGAGGTCCCGCAGCAGCTGTTCGTGCACGGCTGGCTCCTGCTCGACGACCGCAAGATCTCGAAGTCACTCGGCAACGCGATCGACCCGCTCGACCTCGTGGACGTCTACGGCGCCGACGCCGTGCGCTTCTGGGCGCTGCGCTCGGTTTCGTTCGGGCAGGACGGGACGGCCTCGCTCGACAGCCTCCACGAGCGCTACGAGCGCGAGCTCGCGAACGATCTCGGCAATCTCGTCTCGCGGACGACGGCGATGATCTCCCGCTACCGCGGGGGACGGATCGAGCCGGGCGAGGCGAACGAGGAGCTCACTGCTCTGCTGGAGGCGCTACGCGTGAAGCTCGTCGAGCGCTTCGATGCCTACGAGCTGACGGGCGCTCTCGAGGACGTCTGGGAGGTCGTGCGGTGGCTTAACCGCCACGTCGAGGTAACGGCGCCTTGGCAGCTCGCCAAGGACGAGGCGCGGGCGGCCGAGCTCGACCGTGTGCTCTACGACCTCGCCGACGGAGTGCGCGCGGTCGCCGTCGCGCTCGCGCCCTACCTTCCGGAGACGACACCCCTGATCCTCGGCGCGCTGCGGCAGCCGGTCGAGCTCGCGCTCGGGCGGGTCGAAGCCGGGCTCACGCCCGAGACCGAGGGGATCGATCCCGCCGCGCCGCTCTTCCCGCGCGTCGACCTGCCGACCGCAGCAGCTTGACCGACACGCACGCGCACCTCGACGCGTGCGCCGAGCCGGCAGACGTCGTCGTCGCCCGCGCGCGGGCGGCCGGGGTGGAGCGCATCGTCTCGGTCGGCTCCGGGCTCGAGTCTTGCCGAGAGACCCTCGCGATCGCCGGGCGGGAGGAAGGCGTCTTCGCCGCACTCGGGATTCACCCGCACCAGGCTGCCGACGAGGCCGCCGGGCGTCTCGACGAGCTCCGCGAGCTGCTCGGCCACGAGCGCGCCGTCGCGGTCGGCGAGACCGGGCTCGACTTCTACCGCGACTACGCGCCGCACGACCGCCAGCGAGAGCTCTTCGAGCGTCAGCTCGAGCTTGCGGCCGAGCTCGGCAAGGCGGTCGTCGTCCACACACGCGCGGCCTCGAACGAGACGGCTGAGGCGCTCGAAGGCTTCCAGGGCACGGTCGTGCTGCACTGCTTCTCGGCGCCCGAGCTCCTGCCGGTCGCGCTCGAGCGCGGCTACTACGTCTCGTTCGCGGGCAACCTCACCTACCCGAGCGCCGAGGACCTCCGCGAAGCGGCGCGCCGGGTCCCCGGCGACCGTCTGCTCGTCGAGACGGACAGCCCCTACCTCTCGCCCCAGCCGCGGCGAGGCCGCCCGAACGAGCCGGCCAACGTCGTCCACACGGCCGCCGCGCTGGCCGAGGCGCGTGGGGAGGACGCCGACGAGCTCACCGCCCGCCTTGACGCCAACGCAACCGCGGCGTTCTCTTTGGCATGAGGCCGGCCGCGAAGACGGAGCTCGGCCAGCACTTCCTGATCGACGAGAACCTGCTCGGCGTGATCGGGCGGCTCGCCGAGCTCGATCCCGAGGACGTCGTGCTCGAGGTCGGCCCTGGTCTCGGCGTCCTGACCGGGTACCTCGCCGACCGCACTCGCCACGTGCACGCCGTCGAGCTCGACCGGTCGCTCGAGCCGCGCCTCCGCGACGGCCTGGCAGGCCGCGAGAACGTCGAGCTCCAGTTCGGCGATGCGCTTCAGCTCGACCTCGCCGCGCTGGAGCCACAGCCGACGAAGCTCGTCTCGAACCTGCCCTACAACATCGCCACGCCGCTCGTGGTCGAGAGCCTCGACGGTCTGCCGAGCCTCGCTCACTGGACCGTAATGGTGCAGCGCGAGGTCGCCGACCGCTTCTTCGCGCAGCCGTCGACGAAGTCCTACGGCGCGGTCTCCGTGCTCGTCCAGCTCTCAGCGGAGCGCACAGGCATCCACCCGGTCTCGCGCACGGTCTTCCGGCCGCAACCGAACGTCGACTCCGCGCTCGTCGCGTTTCGCCGCCGCACAGCCTACGGCTCCTGGGATCGCCCGCGCGTAAAGGAAATAGTCGGCGCCGCCTTCGCGCACAGGCGCAAGCGTCTCCCGAACTCGCTCGAGCTGGCCCATGCCGCCACGCGCGACCAGGCCGCCGCCGCTCTCGAGGCGATCGGCCGCGACCCGAGTGTGCGTGCAGAGGAGCTGGCCCCGCCGGAGTTCGTCGCACTCGCCGAAGCGCTCGACCGATGAGACGCGCCGCAGCGACCGCCAAGCTGAACCTCGCGCTCGTCGTCGGCCCGCTTCGCGATGACGGCCGGCACGAGGTGGTAACGCTGCTCCAGCGGCTCGACCTGGCCGACCGCGTCTCGGTCGAGCCCGCCGCGCGGCTACGGGTGGAGGGCTTCTCGCAGGACACGCTCGTCCGGCGCGCGCTCGCGAGCCTCGCCGACGCTGCGGGAACCGAGGCCCGCTGGGAGGCAAGGATCTGGAAGCATGTCCCGGTCGCCGCGGGCCTGGGGGGCGGCAGCTCGGATGCGGCCACCGCGCTCCGCCTCGCCAACGAGACCCTGCCGGAGCCACTTCCGGCCGAGGCGCTCGCCGAGCTCGCAGCCGGTCTCGGATCCGATGTGCCCTTCTTCCTCACCTCCGGGCCGCAGCTGGCCACCGGTACCGGCACCGACCTGGCGCCGCTCGAGCTCCCGCAGGACTACTGGGTCGTGCTCGTCCTGCCTCGTGGTGAGAGCAAGGCGTCGACGGCCGCCGTCTACGAGGCGTTCGACCGGCGCGGCGGCGGCGAGGGCTTCGAGGAGCGCCGCGCGCGGCTCGACGAAACCCTCCGGCAGGTTCGCCGCCCTCGCGATCTCGGGGCCTTGCCGACCAACGACCTCGCTGCCTCTCCGCTCACCGGCGAGCTGCTCGAGCTCGGCGCCTTCAGGGCCGACGTGAGCGGCGCCGGGCCGGTCGTCTACGGCCTCTTCCTCCACCGGGAGCCGGCTGTCGCGGCCGAGCGCGAGCTGCGCCGCCAGGGGCGAACCTGGCTCACCGTGCCTACTTGGTACGGTTGACACATGGCCGCGGAGAAGTCGCTGGAGCAGGGGCGCTTGATCGAACACCGGTCGACCCGGGCGGGTCGCTGGCTGCGGGCTCGCAGGGTCAGGATCTCGCTGTGGATCGCTGTCATCGAGGGCCTGGTCGTCGCCTTCGAGAAAGACTTTTCCCGCTGGACGGTGATCATTGTGGCGGTGCCGCTGCTCGCGCTCTACCTGGTCTGGGGACGCGAGGCGAGCTCGGACACCATGCGGCAGATTTCCTGGATCGCCGCCGCCTCGCAGTCGCTCGCGGTGGTGGTCGTCGTCCTGTCGTTCGTGATCGCATGGCTGGCCCTCGTGATCGCCGGCATCTTCGCCGCGATCGCGCTCCTGTTCCTGCTTGTCGACCGAGGCTAAGCTGGCGCCCACATGGTGGGCGTAAACCCAACGTTGTGGGGCGTAGCCAAGTGCTGAGGCATCGCTTGCGATGCCGACCTAGAGGCCGTGCGGGCTCCGCCCGGGCGGCCGTCTTGCGCCCGTTGTTGGGCGACAAGGCATTTCGCTGGGGCGTAGCCAAGTGCTGAGGCATCGCTTGCGATGCCGACCTAGAGGCCGTGCGGGCTCCGCCCGGGCGGCCGTCTTGCGCCCGTTGTTGGGCGACAAGGCATTTCGCTGGGGCGTAGCCAAGTGGTAAGGCAGCGGGTTTTGGTCCCGCGATCCCAGGTTCGAATCCTGGCGCCCCAGCCATCTTCTGCAACGCTCTTCGATTCGTGGTTCGAAGTCCTGGATACCCCGAGCTGCCGGTGTTAGACGGCCCCAGCGGCGGAGCCGCTGCGGCCTCTAGACGGCATCGCAAGCGACGCCTCACGTGACCAAGCCGAAGCTCGCAGCAGTCGTCCTGGCCGCCGGGCTCGGCACGCGCATGCGCTCCGACACGCCCAAGCACCTGCACCCGCTGCTCGGCCGCCGCCTCGTCGACTGGGTCGTCGAGGCCGTCCGCGAGCTAGGCCCCGAGCCGCTCGTGCTCGTCACCTCCCCCGGCTCGGAGGACGCCTTCGAGGGTGTGGAGGTCGCGGTGCAGGCCGAGCCGCGAGGCACCGGCGACGCTGCCGCTGCGGCCCGGGAGGCGCTCGCGGGCTTCGAGGGCGATGTGCTCGTGGTCACCGGCGACGCCGCCGTGATCAGCGGTGAGCTGCTCGGCCGGCTGCTCGAGACCCACCGCCGCGAAGGCGCAGCCGCGACCGTGCTCTCGTTCGAGCCCGCAGACCCCGGCGCCTACGGCCGCATCGTCCGCAACGCGGACGGCGCGCTCGAGGCGATCGTCGAGGCCGGCGACGCGGGCGAGGAGCTCGCTCTGCGCGAGGTCAACTCCTCGATTTACGTTTTCGCCGCCGACAAGCTCTGGCCCACGCTCGAGCAGCTCCGCCCGGAGAACGCCCAGGGCGAGCTCTACCTGACCGACACCGTTCGCGATCTCGCGGCCGCCGGCGAGCGCGTGGCCGTCCACACCGCCGAGGATCCCACCGAGGCAGAAGGCGTCAACACGCGTGCGGAGCTCGCCGCCGCTGCGGCCGTCCTGCGCGACCGCGTCAACCGCGAGCACATGCTCGCCGGCGCGACGATCGTCGATCCGGCCTCGACCTGGATCGACCCGAGCGTCGAGCTCGAGCCGGACTCGACGATCCACCCGTTCACGGTGCTGAGAGGGCAGACCAAGGTGGCGCGCGGCGCCGAGGTGGGCCCTCACGTGGTCGCAACCGACGCCGAGATCGGCCCCGGCGCGCTGGTCGGCCCCTTCTGTTACCTTCGCCCCGGAACCGTGCTGGAGGCCGGCTCGAAGGCGGGCGCATTCGTGGAGATCAAGAACTCGCGCATCGGCGAAGGTGCGAAGGTGCCACACCAGTCCTACATCGGAGACGCGGAGATCGGCGAGGGCACGAACATCGGCGCGGGCAACATCACGGCGAACTTCCCGCATGTGCCGGGAAAGCCGAAGGGCCGCACGAAAATCGGGCGCAACGTCAGGACCGGCGTCCACAATGCGTTCGTTGCACCCGTGGAGATCGGCGACGATGCGTGGATCGGGGCCGGATCGGTCATCGACGAGGATGTCCCTCCGGAGTCCCTCGCGATCGCGCGCGCGCGCCAGGAGAACAAGGAAGGCTACGTCCGGAGGAAGCGGGAGGAATGAGTGAGGCCACACTTCCAGGGCTCGAGACCGTCGAGCCGGTTCTCCCCGTGACCGATCGCACGCCGTGGATCGAGCGCGGGCCGCAGAAGCGGCTGATGCTCTTCTCGGGTCGCTCGAACCCCGAGCTGGCGGAGCGGATCGCCGACAAGCTCGGCGTCACGCTCGGCGAGGTCGAGCTGAAGACCTTCGCGAACGGCGAGACCTACGTCCGCTACGACGACTCGATCCGCGGCAGCGACGCCTTCATCATCCAGTCCGGCAACCCGCCGGTGAACGACCACCTGCTCGAGCTGCTGATCATGATCCAGGCCGCGAAGCTCGCCTCGGCGAAGCGGATCACAGCGGTAGTGCCGTGGTACCCGTATTCGCGACAGGACAAGAAGTCGCGCCCGCGCGAGCCGATCACGGCCCGCCTCGTCGCGGACTTCCTGGAAGCGGCCGGCGTCGACCGCGTCCTCACGATGGACCTTCACGCGGGCCAGATCCAGGGCTTCTTCAACGTCCCGGTCGACCACATGACCGCACTGCCGCTCTTCGCCACTTTCTACCGCGACAAGGGTCTCTACGGAGACAATGTCGTCGCGGTCTCGCCCGATCCCGGCCGCGCGAAGATGGCGCGCCGCTTCGGGCAGATGCTCGAGGCCGACCTGGCGATCATGAACAAGGTGCGCCCCGAGCACGACACCGCCGAGGTGAGTGAGGTGATCGGCGACGTGCGGGGCAAAGTCGCAATCATGAGCGACGACATCATCGTCACCGGCGGCACGCTGATCGCCGGCGCGCAGGCCCTCAAGGAGGCAGGCGCCACGGAGATCTACGCCTGCGCCACCCACGGCCTCTTCCCCGGCAATGCCTTTGAGAAGATCTCGGCGAGCGTGCTCGCCGAGGTGACCGTCACCGACACGGTGCCGATCGACAAACTCAACCAGCCGGACAAGATCAACGTGATCTCGGTCTCGAAGCTGCTGGCGGAGACGATCCTGAACGTCTTCGCCGACGACTCGGTCTCCGCGATCTTCGCGGGCGAGAACCAGCTCTTCTAACGAGAAGAGGAGGGCCGGCCGAAGCCGGCCCTCCCGGCGCGTGCTAGGAGGAGACCACGCAGTAGGCGTAGACGGTGAGGCTCACCGTCTGCTGAGCGTTCCCCTGCGTCTTCGCCTTCGCCACCCAGCCGGCCAAGGCCGGCGTCGCGCGGCTCTCGATCACGCTCGGCGACGTCCCGCCGTTTTCGAGGAAACCGCCCGAGATGGCGATGTGGCCTGCGGGGCAGGTCGCCGTGGCGCTCACGACCGCGTTAGCGTCGACCACGGTCGAGGTGTCGGTGGCAGTGACCACCGATGAGCCGTTCAGCCCGTCGGATCCGGCGGGGCCTTGCGGACCCGTCGCGCCGGTCGCGCCGGTCGAACCGGCGGGACCGATCGAACCGGCGGGGCCGGTTGCGCCCCTTGCCCCGTTAGTCCCGGCGGCGCCGTTCTGGCCGTCGGTGCCGTCCAGTCCCGGCTCGCCCTGCGCCCCCTGCGCGCCGGCTGCTCCGGGCGTGCCGTTCGCACCGTCAATGCCGTCAATGCCGTCAGTCCCGTCAATGCCGTCAATGCCGTCAGTCCCGTCAATGCCGTCAATGCCGTCGGTTCCGGCTGCGCCTGTCTCGCCCATCGTGCCCATCAGGCCCATCGGGCCGATGTCGCCCTGGGGCCCGGAGGGGCCGATCAGGCCTTGCAGGCCCATGAAGCCTCGCAGGCCCTGAGCGCCGTTTGCACCCGGAGCTCCCTGAGCGCCCACAGCGCCGGCCTGCCCCGCGGGTCCCTGCGGTCCCGCAGTACCCCGGGCGCCCCTCATCCCCTTGCCGAAGATGTCAGAGACCTTGTACCGCTTCCAGCCCGGCGCGCAGCGGTTGTGCTGTCTGCGCGAGATGACCTTGATGAGACCGTCGTGGAGATTCACGCACACGTACGAGTTCTGGAAGCGCGGCTTCGCCGCGACCGAACCTGCGAGTGCGCTGGAGCTTGCGACTAGGACCAGAAGACCCACTAGCGTCGCCCACCATCTTCCCTTCACTTTCATGTCCTCCCCCTTCGGAGTAGCGCCGTTGCGATTAAGGCGGTGTGTGACCGGACTGAAGCGCCGCTTCCCCAAGCAGCTCCCGGTTCATCACCGTTACCTATGACCGTGGTCGCGGATCGCGTCGGAAGCCACCGCGAGGAAGGCTAGGTCGCATAGGTCGATGGTCTAGCTCTGGCGGGCGACGGGCTAGGCAGCCGCGGCGGAGCGGAGCCGGGTGTGGGCTGTGGCTCCCGCGGGTAGCAGGTGCCCGTGCGCAGGTTCCCGTCCCTCTTCGCGCTCGTCTATCTGGGCATCGGCGTCGCGGTCGCCGCCGAGCGCAACTACTTCCAGAACGTTCACGGCTTCCGGGGCGTGATCGCAGCGGTGCTCGCGATCCTGCTCTGGCCGCTGCTCCTGCTCGATCTGATCGCGATCAAGCGAACCTAGAGCTCTCGGCTAGACTTCCGCGCCGATGGCCGGCGAACGAGTGAAGCTGCAGGTATCGGAGCGCGACAGCCGAGGCTCCGCCGAGTCGCGCCGCCTGCGCAAGCAGGGGCTGATCCCGGGTGTGCTCTACGGCCGCGGCAAGGAGCCGCACGTGATTTGCGTCCCGGAGCGCGAGCTGCGGCGCGTCCTCACGGGCGACGCGGGCCTGCACGCGATCCTCGATGTGACGCTCGAGGGCCAGAAGACGACGCATCCGTCGATCCTCAAGGACTTCCAGCAGCACCCCGTGCGCGGCGGGATCATCCACGTGGATCTCCAGGAGGTGCGGCTCGACCAGCCGATCCAGGCGCAGGTGGTCGTGGAGCTCGTCGGTGAGCCCGTCGGCGTGACCGAGGGCGGCGTGCTCTCGCAGGTCAGCCGCGAGATCACGGTCGAAGCCCTGCCGATGGAGATTCCGGAGCACCTCGAGCTGGACGTGAGCGGGATGGCGATCGGCGACACGCTGCGCCTCGGCGACCTCGACTCGCCGCCCGAGGGCGTCACCTATTTGGACGATCCGGAGGAGACGGTGCTCGCGACGGTCACGATGCCGACGCGCTTCGTCGAGCCCGAGCCCGAAGAGGTCGAGGGCGAGGAGCTCGAGGAGGGCGAGCTGCCCGAGGGCGAGGTTGCCGAGGGCGAAGAGGGCGCCGAGGGCGAGGCACGCCCCGAGGGCGAAGGCGGGGGCGAGGGCGAAGCGCCCTCCGGCTCCGGCGAGCAAGAGACCACCGAGGGCTAGCCCGTGCGCTTCTTCCGTCGGGGCGAGGGAGCCTCGACGCTCGATCTGCTGGTCGCGGGGCTGGGCAATCCCGGGCGCGAGTACGAGCGCACGCGCCACAACCTGGGCTGGCTCGTGCTCGAAGAGCTCGCGCGCCGGCACGGCGGTTCGTGGCGCTCCAAGTTCTCCGGCTCGTTCGCGGAGGTGCGGCTGGGCGACCTGCGGCTTGGGCTGTTGAAACCGGAGACGTACATGAACGAGTCGGGCCTCTCGGTGGGAGCGGCCGAACGCTTCTACAAGGTCGAGCCCGAGGGGCTTCTGGTCGTGCACGACGACGTCGACCTCGAGCCGGGTCGCTTGCAGGCGCGCGCAGGCGGCGGCCTCGCCGGCCACAACGGCCTTCGCTCCCTGGCTCGGCATCTCGGCTCGCAGGAGTTCGAGCGGCTGAGGATCGGAGTGGGGCGGCCCGGCCGTGGCGACCGGCGGTCGGTCTCGGACTGGGTGCTCTCGGGATTCGCGCCGGAGGACGACGTGGAGGGGCTGATCGCGAACGCGGCGGACGCGGTCGAGACGATCGCCGCGGAAGGGCTCGAGGCGGCGCAAACGCACTTCAACTAGGCAGGCCGGAGCTACCATTGAACGAGCGGAACCGGCCGGTTCCGTCTTTCGTCATGGACCACACGACGACCACCACCAGGCCCGTGCTGCATCCGCTCGTCGAGCAGTTGCTCGCGGACGAGCGCCTCGCCGCCTACGCGGAGGCGCTGCCGGCACCTGCGCGCGTGTCCGAGCCTGCGCTGCCGCTCTTGCTCGCCGCGCTCTACGAGCAGCGGGAGGGACCGCTCGTCTGCCTGCTTCCGGAGGACGCGGACGCGCGCGACGCGGCCGAGGGCGCGCGCTGGTTCCTCGGCGAAGATCGCGTTGCCCTCCTGCCCAGCCGCGGTGTCCACTGGGGCTCGGGCCTCGAGCCGCCTCCGCACCTCGTGGGCGAGCGCGCCCGGGCGCTCGACGTCCTCGCTGCGGGCGGGCTCGTCTGCGCCTCGGCAGCCGCGGTCGCGGAGGCGATGCCGCCGCCGCGCGCGCGCCCCGAGCCGCTTGCGCTCAGGCCCACCGATGCTTCCGGGCTCGACGCGGTCGCGGAGCACCTGGCGCTGGCCGGCTACGAGCGGGTCGACCGCGTCCAGGAGCGCGGCCATTTCGCCGTGCGCGGCGGACTCGTGGACGTCTTCCCGACCACCGGCCGCGACCCGATCAGGATCGAGTTCTTC
>JBBRZN010000043.1:0-18139 GCA_038236705.1 Gaiellales bacterium | reverse complement strand
GTGACGATCGCGACGCAGTCGTAGGCGCCGGGGTCGAGTGGCTGCGACGAGAGCTCGCCGCCCGCGAGCTCCGGCACATGGGGATCGTGGTACGCGACGTCGGCGCCGGCGTTTCGAAGCAGCTCGATCAGCTTCAGCGCCGGCGACTCGCGGGAGTCGGCCGTGTTCGCCTTGTAGCTGACGCCCAGCACGAGCACCTTCGAGCCGTTGAGCGAGCGCTGCGCGCCGTGATTCAGCGCCTGCGAGATCAGTGAGCGGCAAAAGTAGGGCATGTTCGCGTTGACCTTGCCCGCGAGCTCGATGAACTCGGTGTAGAAGTCGTACTGCCGCGCCTTCCAGGAGAGGTAGAACGGGTCGACCGGCAGGCAGTGGCCGCCCAGGCCCGGCCCCGGCTCGAATCGCATGAACCCGAACGGCTTCGTGGCGGCTGCGTCGACGATCTCCCAGACATCCAGGCTCATCCGGTCACAGAGCTGGGCGAGCTCGTTCACGAGGGCGATGTTGACCGAGCGGAAGATGTTCTCCAGTAGCTTCGTCAGCTCGGCCGCCTCGGGCGAGGAAACCGGCACGATCTCCTCGACGGCGCTTCCGTAGAGCTCGATCGCGCGCTTCGTGCACTCCTCCGTCAGGCCGCCGACGACCTTGGGGGTGTTCTGGGTCGTCCAGTCCTCGCGGCCCGGGTCGACGCGCTCCGGCGAGAAGGCGAGGTGGAAGTCCGTGCCCGCCGCGAGGCCGCTCTCCTCGAGCAGCGGCTTCACCCGCTCGCGGGTCGTGCCGGGGTAGGTGGTCGACTCGAGCACGACGAGCTGGCCCTTCTGCAAGCGCAGGGCGATCTCTGCCGTGGCGCTCAGAACGATCGACAGGTCGGGCTCGCGCTGCGCCGAGAGGGGCGTCGGCAGCGCGATCAGGATCGCATCGACGTCGCGCAGGACGTCGTAGTCGGTCGTGGCGCTCACGCGCCCGTCGTCCACATGCCGCTTCAGCTCCTCGGCCGGAACATCCTCGATGTAGCTCTCGCCGCGGTTCAGCTGCGCGACGCGATCGGCCTGGACGTCCACGAGCACGACTGAGCGCCCGGCGTCCGCGAACACTTGCGCCAGCGGGACGCCGACGTAGCCAGCGCCGACGATCCCAACCTCGGCCTTCATGCGGGCCAAGGCGCCGACTCGGCGGCGCCGACCGAAGAGGCTGTACCGGTTTTGCCGGTGCAGCCGCCTAACGCAGGTTGTTGGATGCGTGCCATCAGCCCCTTCCGATCCGGTGGCCGCTAAGCGTATAGAGCGCTTCCGCGATCCTCGCAGCGGCCTGCCCGTCGCCGTAGAGCTGTGGCCGTTCCTGGGGCATTCGGGCCTCCGCTACCGCCTTGACGAGCCGGTCCGGATCGTCGTCCACGAGCACGTTCGCGCCGGCCTCCACGGTGTCGACCCACTCCGTCGAGGGGCGCAGCGTGACGCACGGGACGCCGTGCCAGTAGGCCTCTTTCTGCAGCCCGCCGGAGTCGGTCAGGATCACGCGCGCCTGCGAGGCGAGCGCGGTCAGGTCGAGGTAGCCGAGCGGGGGTTGCTCGAGCACGTGGGGGCCGAGCACGAGCCTCGCCAGCTCGAGCGCTGCACGAGTGCGCGGGTGGACAGGGAAGACGATCTGCTCGTCGAGCCTCCGGATGCCCTCCGCGATCCGTGCGAGCCGTTGGGGCTCCGTGTTCGCCTCGCGGTGAATCGTGAGCAGGAGGTAGCCGCCCGGCTCGAGCCCCAGCGTCTCGAGCGCGCGCGAGCGCTCCCGCGCGACCGGGGTGAGGCGAAACGACGCGTCGGCCATCACGTCGCCGACGACCTCGGCGCGGCCGGAGACGCCCTCGGCGGCGAGTTGCTCGCGGGAGCGCTCGTCCGGAGTGAGAAGCAGCTGCGCCAGCCGGTCGGTCTCGATTCGATTTCGCTCTTCCGGCATCGAGAGGTCGCCGCTGCGCAGCCCCGCCTCGACGTGCGCGAGCGGCACGGCGGCGTCCTCCGCGGCGAGCGCGCCTGCGAGGGTCGAGTTGGTGTCGCCGTAGACCAGCACCCAGTCGGGCCTCTCCTCCGCGAGCGGCGCCGCGATCGCAGCTCGCATCGCCGCCGTGTCGGCGCTGCGCAGATCGAGGGCATACCGCGGCTCCTCGAGCCCGAGCTCCTCGAAGAAGACCTGCGAGAGCTCGGGATCGTAGTGCTGCCCCGTGTGCAGCACGACCTCGCCGATTCCGCGCTCCCGGAGGGCTACCGAGGTGGGTGCCGCCTTGATGAACTGCGGTCGGTTTCCGACCACGGAGAAGACCTTCATGCGCGGCTACACTACGCGGCGCTTCGGGCCGTTAGCTCAGCTGGTAGAGCAGGGGACTCTTAATCCCAAGGTCGAAGGTTCGATCCCTTCACGGCCCACTCGAAACCTGCGCGTCCCTCAGCACGTGGCCACTCAGAACCCCATCACAGGCGACGTCGAGGCCCATCGGCAACCCTCGTGGGAGGCCGCTGACGCGGGCGTTCGCTTTCTCGCCGAAGCGGGTGAGGCGCTTGCCGAGTCGCTCGACTGGGAGGCGACGCTCGTGCGGGTCTCGCACCTCGCCGTCCCCACCCTGGGCGACTGGTGCATCGTGGACGTGCTCGAGGGCGACGGCGAGACGGTCCGACAGGTCGCGGTCTCCGCGGTCGACCGCGAGAAGGAGGACCTACTACGGGAGATGCGGATGCTCTACCCGCCGACGATGGACTCGCCGCAGCCGGCCGCCCGCGCCCTGAGGTCGGGTGAGCCGGTGATCTTCCCGGAGTTCGACCCCGAGTCGCTGGCCACCACGACGCGCGACGAGCGCCATTTCGAGCTGATGACGAAGCTCGCGCCCAGGTCGGCCGTGGCCTTGCCGCTGGTTGCGCGCGGCCAGACGCTCGGCGCGCTGACGCTGGCGTGGTCGGAGTCCGAACGTGAATACGGCCCGTCGGAGCTCGCGCTTGCGACCGGGCTGGCGAGCCGCGCCGCGCTCGCGGTGGACAGCGCGATCCTCTTCGGGCGAGAGCGCCAGGCGCGCGCCGAGGCGGAAGCGGCCGTCGAACGTCTGCGCGACCTCGAGGTCATCTCCGAGGCGGCACTTGGCCACCTCGATCTCGACGGCCTGCTGACGAGTCTTCTCGACGGGGTGCGCAGGGTGATGCGCGCGGACACGGCGGTCGCGCTGTTGCTCGACGAGGAAAGCGAGGAGCTCGTCGCGCGCTGGGCCCGGGGCCTCGAGGAGGAGGTCGAGGCGGGCAAGCGGGTCCCGCTCGGTCGGGGGTTCGCCGGGCGCGTCGCCGCGGAGCGCCGACCGGTCTTCGTCCCCGACGTGAGCCAGGCGGACCTCGTCAACCCGCTGCTCGCCGAGAAGGGGCTCCGCTCGCTGCTCGGGGTGCCGTTGCTCGTCGAGCGACGGCTGCTCGGAGTCCTGCACATCGGCACGATGGAGCCCCGCGTCTTCGGCGACCAGGACGAGCGGACGCTGCAGCTACTGGCCGACCGGGTGTCGCTGGCGATCGAGCAGTCGCGCCTCTACGAGGGCGAACGCGCAGCGGGCCGCCGCCTCGAGTTCCTCGCCCAGGCCAGCGAGCTACTCGGCTCGACGCTCGACTACGCCACGGCGCTGCAGCGGCTGAGCGCCCTCGCGGTGCCGTACCTGGGCGACTGGTGTCTGGTGGACATGGTCGATGCGTCCGGGAGGCTCGAGCGGCTGGCCGTCGCCCATGCCGACCCCGAACGGCTCGCCGCCGCGCCCGGCTTCCAGGAACGTTTCCCGCCGGACCCCGACGCGCCGCACGGCCCCGGCCGCGTCGTCCGAACCGGCCGGCCGGAGTTGATCCGCGAAGTCACCGATGACCATCTTCGGCAGGCGAGCCTCGGCGACGAGAAGCTGCTTCAGGCCCTCCGACGCATCGGGATGACCTCGCTGATCTCGTTGCCGCTCCTCGCGCGCGGGCGCGTGATCGGGGCGCTCACCCTTCTCTCCGACCGTCCCGAGCGTCTGTTCAGCGACACCGATCTCGCGCTTGCGGAGGAGCTCGCGCGGCGAGCCGCCGTCGCGGTGGACAACGCACTGCTCTTCGACGAGGCCGAGCGGCGCGGTGACGCGGCGCGGGTGCTCGAGCACATCGCCGACGGCGTCTTCCTGGTCGATGCGAACGGGGTCGTGCGGCTCTGGAACCGGGCGGCCGAGGCGGTCACGCTCCTGCCCGCCGCCGAGGTGGTGGGGAAGCCCGCGGCCGAGGCGATCCCCGGCTGGCCGCAGATCGACGAGCGCGTGCCTCTGGCCGCCGCGCCGGCGGCCGCGACACGCGCGGAAACCGTGCCCTTGCAGCTACGCGGCCGTGAGCTCTGGCTCTCGATCACCGGCGTCTCGTTCGCGGAGGGAACCGTGTACGCATTTCGCGACCTGACCGAGGAGCGCGTGCTCGAGGAGCTGAGGGCCGACTTCGTCTCGACGGTCTCGCACGAGCTGCGCACGCCGCTGGCCGCGATCTACGGCGCCGCCCTGACCCTGCAGCGGGAGGACCTGCGGCTGGAGGACGAGCAGCGAGAGAAGCTCCTGGCAATGATCTCGGGCGAGTCGGACCGGCTCGCGCGAACCGTGAACGACATCCTCTGGGCGAGCAGGCTCGACGCTGCGCGGCTGCAGGTCTCGATCGGCAGCCACGACGCCGAGGAGCTGACCAGGACCGTCATCGAGGCGGCGCGAGTGCACAAGCCGGCCGAGATCGACCTGTCGCTCTCGGTGGAGCCGGCCCTGCCGCCGGTCGCGGCCGACCCGGACAAGGTGCGGCAGGTGCTCACCAACCTCGTCGACAACGCGATCAAGTACTCGCCCGACGGCGGCCCCGTGGAAGTCGAGGTCACGCGGCGCGACCACGCGCTCCGGTTCAGCGTTCGCGACGAGGGCCTCGGGATCGCCCAGGCCGAGCAGCGGCGGATCTTCGACAAGTTCTACCGCGTCGACCCGAACCTCACCCGCGGCGTCGGCGGCACCGGCCTCGGGCTCTACATCTGCCGCGAGCTCGTGCGGCGGATGAACGGCAAGATCTGGGTCGACTCGCGGGAGCGCGAGGGCTCCCGCTTCACGTTCGAGCTGCCCGTAGCGTGAGCTCCAAGCGCCCGGAGCGGCCGCCGGCCGCCCCGGGTTCTTCCTCTTCGTGCGCTTCTAGTAGCCCGGCGGGGGCGCGTCCTCGACGTAGCCGCCGCGACGGCGCGAGGACCAGTAGCCCGGGCCCGCCCACGTCGACCAGAAGATCATCGAGAGCACGGCTCCGACGATCCCCACGATCAGCAGGATCCAGCCGATCGTCTGGATGTCGACCCCCGAGACCTGCGCGTTGACGGCAAAGGCCAGGATCGCGCCGGCCGCAATGAGCAGAATGCTTACTCCGAGTCCCATGAAAACCTCCTTGTGTTTGCCGAGCGGATGTACCCGTTTTCGCACAGCCCGAACCTCGCTCGTTGCAGGAGTTTCGAGCGGTCTTGGAAGCACGTTCGCTTCCCGCGCTGCGCTTCCTCCGCGTCGAGTAGTCTCGGGCGCGGTGCGGAGGGGATCGGTCGTCCAGTTGGTCGCGCTAGGAGCCGTGTTCGGCGCGGCTGCCGCAGGCGTTGCCCTGCTGATCACCTGGCTGCCCCGCTCCGCGAGCGAGCAGGCAGACCGGATCGACTTCGTCTTCTGGTTCGTGACCGCGATCTGCATCGCGATCTTCGCGCTCGTCGCCGCGGTGATCGTCTATGCCGTCTTCAACTTCCGCGCCGGCCCCGACGACGACTCGGACGGCCCGCCGGTGCACGGGCACACGGGCCTGGAGATCGTCTGGACGGCGGTGCCCGCGGTGCTCGTGACGGCGATCTCGATCGTCAGCGCCGTCGTCCTCGCCAAGAACGAGCACATCCCGCGCGCAGCCGCAGGCTCGGCCAACCCGCTCAAGCCGCTCGTCGTCGACGTGACCGCGCAGCAGTTCGCCTGGCTCTTCAAGTACCCCCGCTACCAGAACGCGACCTCCTCGACGCTCCGCCTCCCGGTGCACGCGACCGTGCAGCTCCGCCTGCGCGCGCTCGACGTGCTCCACTCGTTCTGGGTGCCCGAGTTCGGCCAGAAGCAGGACGCGGTCCCGGGGCTCGTGACGAAGCTCGTGATCACTCCCAAGCGGCTCGGCACCTTCCCCGTGATCTGCACCGAGCTGTGCGGCCTCGGGCACGCGTTGATGCGCTCGGAGGCGGAAGTGATGACCGCCGCGAAGTTCAAGCAGTGGGCCACGAGCCAGAAGACGGGTGGCGGCGGCGGCGCCTCGGCCAAGACGCTCTTCGTCTCGAACGGCTGCAACGGCTGCCACACGTTCAAGCCGGCCGGGGCCACGGCTGACGTCGGCCCGGACCTCGATAAGCTGGCCGAGGAGGCTCGGCAAGCCGGCAAGCCGCTGGAGGAATTCATCCGGGAGTCGATCGTGAACCCCAACGCCTACGTCGAGCCGGGATACCCGAAGGGCCTCATGCCGGGCACCTACGCCGGCCTGCCGCAGGCCCAGCTGGACGCGCTCGTGAAGTTCCTCGCCGGCGGGAGCAAGCAGTGAGCGCTGGGCGCCGCCTCCTCGCCCCGGGCTGGCTGCGCGTCCCGTGGATGACGGCGCTCTTCTTCGGCATCGGCGCCGGGATCACCGTGCTCGTCCGCTGGCTCGAGGGCTGGCACCCGATCTGGGACGGCTCGATCATCACCACCGTCGAGTTGACGACGGTGCCCCTCGGCTTCCTGGCCGGGATCGGCGGCTTCGACTATTGGATGCGCTACGCGGCCGGCTCGCCGACCCGGCCGGAGGATCACTCCGGCCACGGCGCCCGGAGCTGGAAGGACTACTTCCGGATCAACACCGACCACAAGGTGATCGGGATCCAGTACCTCGTCACGACGATCGTCTTCTTCGTGATCGCCGGCCTGCTCGCGATGTTCATGCGCGCCGAGCTGGCGCGCCCGGGGATGCAGATCGTGGACAACCAGACGTTCAACGGGCTCTTCTCGGTGCACGCGGCGCTGATGATCTTCCTGTTCGTGATCCCCGCCTTCGCCGGGATCGGCAACTACGTGATCCCGCTGATGATCGGCGCGCCCGACATGGCCTTCCCGCGCCTGAACGCGCTTTCGTTCTGGCTGCTGCCGATCGCCGGCGTGATGATGGTCTCGAGCTTCCTGGTCCCCGGCGGCGCCTTCGCCGCGGGATGGACCGGGTACGCGCCGCTCTCGGTGCACCAGCCCCTCGGGACGGTCTTCTTCAACATGGGCGTCCAGTGGGCGGGCGCGAGCTCGATCATGACCGCGCTCAACTTCCTGGTCACGATCATCACCATGCGCGCGCCGGGGATGACCTTCTGGCGGTTGCCGCTGCTGGTCTGGGCGAACTTCACCACCTCGCTGCTGGTGGTGATCGCGACGCCGTTCATCGCCGGCTCCCAGTTCTTCGTGCTGTTCGACCGGGCGATGCACACGCACTTCTTCGACTTCAGCGCCGGCGGCTACCCGCTCGGGTACCAGCACATCTTCTGGTTCTACTCCCACCCGGCGGTCTACATCATGATGCTGCCCGGCTTCGGCATCGCCTCGGAGGTGATCTCCGTCATGGCGCGGAAACCGATCTTCGGCTACCGCCTGATGGCCCTCTCGCTGATGGCGATCCTCGTGCTCGGCTTCTCGGTCTGGGCGCACCACATGTTCGTGTCCGGGATGTCGCCGTGGCTTCGCACCCCGATGATGGTCACCTCGCTGGTGATCGCCGTCCCGACCGGGATCAAGGTCTTCTCCTGGTTGGCGACGTTGTGGGAGGGCCGCATCCACTTCACGACACCGATGCTGTTCGCGCTCGGCTTCGTCTCGATGTTCGTGATCGGCGGCCTCTCGGGGATCTACCTCGCCGCGGTGCCGATCGACATCCACACCTCGGACACGTACTTCGTGGTCGCGCACATCCACTACGTGCTCTTCGGCGGCTCCCTGTTCACGATCTTCGCGGGGATCTACTACTGGTTCCCGAAGATGACCGGCCGGATGTACGACGAGCGGCTCGGCAAGCTCCACTTCTGGCTGACGTTCGTCGGGTTCAACACGACGTTCTTCCCGATGCACTGGCTCGGGATCCACGGGATGCCGCGCCGCGTGGCCGACTACGCGCCCCGCTTCGCCGACCTCAACCTGTTCATCTCGATCTCCTCGTTCGCGCTCGGCGCCTCCACGCTCGTCTTTCTCTACAACATGATCAAGAGCTGGCGCTTCGGGCCTGCCGCGGCCGCGAACCCGTGGCGCTCGCTGACCCTCGAGTGGCAGGTGAGCTCGCCGCCGCCGATCTTCAACTTCGACGAGATCCCGCAGGTCGTCGGCAATCCGTACGAGTACGGCGTCCCCGGCGCAAGGCACGCGGTCTTCAACGGCGACCGCGTCACCGAGGAGGTGCCCGTGCGATGAGCGAAGAGCGCCACGTCTTGGTGATCGCGAACGAGACGGTCGCCGGCAAGAGCCTGATCGACGCGCTGAAGCGGCGAACCGAGCAGGGCCCGCTGCGGGTGACCGTGATCACGCCGATCAACCAGCCGCGCGAGGGGTACGTCGTCTACGAGGACACGCGCCGCGCCGCCGCGGGCCGCCGGCTGGAGCGCACACTCGAGTCGCTGCGGGAGGCCGGCATTCCCGCCTCCGGGCTCGTCGTCGAGGCGGACCCAGTCGCGGCGCTGCGCGACGCGCTCGCCCAGCTCGAGCCCCGCCCCGACGAGATCGTCGTGTCGACGCACCCGCGCCAGAAATCCGGCTGGCTGCGACGAAACGTCGTCGAGCGCATGGAGCGCGCGGCCGAGGGCGTTCCGCTGGAGCACGTGGTGGTCGATCTGGACGAACAGGAGCCGGAGGCCGAGAAGAACGTCCTCGTGATCGCCAACGAGACGATCGTCGGCGAGGCGCTGCTCGAGAAGATCCGCGCCCGCGCAGGGCAGGGGCCCGTGGCGTTCCTGCTCATCTCTCCGCAGAGCGACGCCTCCGCGTCCGCGCACCCCGACGCCGAGCGGCGCCTGCGCCGGGCTCTGACCGTCCTGCGCGGCGAAGGGATCGAGGCCCACGGGCAGATCGCCCACCCCGATCCGTTCACCGCGGCGGCGCAAGCCGTCCAAGACGAGCGCATCGACGAGATCATCGTCTCGACCTTCCCCGGCGAGAAGACTTCGAGCTGGCTCCGCGGCGACCTCGTCAACCGGCTGCGCAAGCACACCGGCCTGCCGGTCGAGCACGTCGAGGTCGCGGTGGAGCGGGAGCCGGTAGCGCAGTGAGCGCGCACGCCGAGGTTCACGCAGGCCATCCGCCCGAAGCGCACCAGAGCTCGCGCGTGGATGCGCGCACGCTCGGGATGTTCCTCTTCATCGCGTCGGAGATCATGCTCTTCGGCTCGTTCTTCACGGCCTACTTCTTCGTGCGCGTCGCCGCCGGGACGCCGTGGCCGACCCCGGGGCACCACCTGCCGGTCTTCATCGCCGGGCTCAACACGATCATCCTTGTGACGTCGAGCTTCACGATGCACTGGGCTCTGCAGGCGATCAAGCGCGGCAACCGCGCGGGCCTGCAGGCCGGCCTGTCGCTCACCTTCCTGCTCGGGCTGACCTTCCTCTTGACGCAGATCAGCGAGTACGCGCGCATCGGCTTTGCGCCCTATACCGACGCCTTCGGCACGGTCTTCTTCTGCCTGACGGGCCTGCACGGGGCCCACGTCTTCGTCGGCCTGACGCTCCTGCTGGCCGCGACGATCCGCTCGTTTCGCGGCCACTACTCGAGCGACGAGCACCTGGGCGTCGAGATCCCCGGGATCTACTGGCACTTCGTGGACGTAATGTGGATCGTCGTCTATACGACCGTCTACATCCTCTAGCGGATGAAAAACCCTCTCCGCAGCGAGGCCGACGCTTTCCAGTTCCTGATCGGCGCGGTCGTCTACTTCGCGGCAATCGCGATCGCTGGGGTGATCAACACCTGGGCCGGGCTCGCGGTGTTCGTCCTGCTGAGCGCCGGGGTGCTCTGGTGGTGGTTCCGCTCGAGGATGGTGGAGGCTCCTCGTCAGACCGCCTCGACGCACCGCGGCGGGCCCGGCGAGCGCAGGATCCTCGTGATCGCGAACGAGACGGTAGGTGGCGGCCCTCTGCGCAGCCAGATCGAGGAACGGAGCGCCGGCTACGACACCCAGGTGCTCGTGGTCAGCCCCGCGTTGAACAGCCCGATCAGGCACTGGGCCTCCGATGAGGATCCGGCTCGTGAGGAAGCTCAGCGGCGGCTAAAAGCAAGCCTGGGGCGTCTACGTGCGGAGGGCATCGAGGCGAGCGGCGAGGTCGGCGACGCCGACCCGCTGCAGGCGATCGAGGACGCGGTCCGTACCTTCGGCCCCGACGAGATCATCATCTCGACTCATCCGGAGGGTCGATCGCACTGGCTCGAGCGAGGCGTCGTCACCGGAGCGCGCGAGCGCTTCGCGGTCCCGATCACCCACGTGGTGGTCGACCTCGAAGCCGAGCGCGACGACGTGCGCTGACCATACGCCTGCCGGCTACGCAGCAACCACCTTGTTCAAGCGCTGCAGGGCGTTGGACGTGCGCGACTTGACCGTGCCGAGCGGAGTCTGGAGGTGTATGGCGATTTCCGTTTGGGTCAACCCGGCGAAATACGCGAGCTCGAGCACCGCTCGGTCCCGTGGCGAGAGACGGTCGAGGCCGGCGCGAATCCAGGCCCGGGTCGGCATGCCGGCGACTGTTTCGTCTTCGGCCGCCGGTTCGCGGAACTCCTCGAGCTGGAGCGGCTCGGCGGAGTGTCGCTGCTCGCGGCGGACGTGGTCGACCGCCCGGCGGTGGACGATGGTGAGTAGCCAGGCGGCTGGTTTGGCGAGCGCCGGGCGGTAGCTGCCGGCTTGCCGCCAAGCAGCCAGAAACGCCTCCTGGACGGCGTCTTCAGCGAGACTTCGGTCGCGCAGTACTCGAACCGCGAGCCCGAAAGCGATCTTGGCATGGCGTTCGTAGAACTCGCGGAAGGCGCTCTCGTCGCCACGCGCCATCAGCGCAAGCAGGTGCTGGTCGCGGGCGACGGACGGCGAAACGTCGGAGAGAGCCACACTTACCTAGAGACACCGGCGTCGTCAGCCGTTACACGCGTAGAGGGACGGGATAGAACGCGGTCGCTACGTCTGCCCGGAAAACCTCAGACGACCGGAGCGCCATCCACTCCGACGAGCGCGGGCTCCTTACCAAGCTGCGAGCCGGGGATGAGGCCGCCTTCCGAGTGCTGCTCGCCGACTTCGGGCCGACGATGCTGCGTGTAGCCGGGGTCTACACGCCAGACGGGCAAGTGGCTGCCGAGATCGTGCAGGAAACCTGGATCGGGGTGCTGCGCGGGCTCGAGGGCTTCGAGGGTCGCTCCTCGCTCCGCACCTGGGTGTTCACGATCCTTGGCAACTGCGCGCGGCGCCGGGCAAAGCACGAGGCGCGCAGCGCGCCGTTGTCGGCAGTCGAGTCTTCACGTGAAGACCAGAGCGAACTGGAATGTTTCTTCCCAGCGAATCACCCACGATGGGCTTCTTGCTGGACCACGATCAACACCCGCTGGGAGGCGCTTCCCGCGGACGCCCTGACGACCCAAGAGGCCGAGACTGCGATCATGGCGAAGCTGAGGTCGCTCCCCCCGAGCCAATCAGCGGTGCTCACGCTTCGAGATGTGGAAGGCTTGTGCTCCGACGAGGTCTGCTCGCTGCTCGGCCTCTCTCCCGGCAACCAGCGCGTCCTTTTGCATCGCGCCCGCCTGGCGATTCGAGGGATGCTTCAAGAGGCGCTCGACTGAGAACGGAGGCCGCGTCTGATGTTCAGCTGTAGGCAGATCTACGACCTGATCACCGAGTACGACGAGGGATCCCTGGTTGCGGACGAGCGGCGCCGGTTCGAGGAGCACGTCGTAATCTGCCCTCCCTGCCGGGGCTTTCTCAGCCAGATGCGTGCCACTCGTGATCGCGTGGGGCAGGGCTCCGAACCGGAGTTTCCCCCCGAGCTCGAAAATTCGATCGTCCGCGCTTTCCGAGCATGGAAAAGCCAGCGGTGACCGCCTACAAGTTCCTTTCGTCCGGCGCCGTTGGGCTCTTCAGCCGGCACGCCTGGCCGACACCCACCACTGACGCTCCCGGCGAATGGGTGCGCGTCGATGGCGAGATCCGGCCCTGCTTGAACGGCGTCCATGCGTGCGCCAAGACGCGACTCGTCGACTGGCTCGATGACGAGCTTTGGGAGATCGAGCTCGACGGCCCCGTCCTCGAGGTCGACGGAGAACTGATCGCGCGAGCGGGCCGCCTGATCGGTCGCCACGAACGTTGGAACGAGGAGTGCGCCGAAGCGTTCGTCGGCCACTGCGTCGACAACACCGTGACACTGGCGGCCAAGTCGCTTGCCCGGGCAGGCCGCGAGGCCCAGGCTGAGGCACTTGCGAAGTCCCGTTCGGACCCGGACTCTCAGCTCAAGGCGCTCGAACTGGTACGAAGTTTCGAGGACGATCCCGCAAGCCCGGTCGTCTTCGCGGCCGACATGGCTCGCCTTCGCCGCGGCGGCCGGCCCGAGCTGGACGAGGAGGCGCCGAGCGCGGGCGCGGGCGGCCCCACTCCCGCTGCGCTGGCCGCGAATCTCGGCTACGTGTGCGCGCATATCGTCGCTCAGCTTGCCGAGCAGGAGAGCGCCGCAGCGTACGACGAAGCGTTTGCGCGCGAAAGGTCTCGCCAGTCGGCCTGGCTCGCCGAGAAGCTGCAACTCGAGCGCTGAGCCTTCAGCTCGAAAGGGCTAGCCGGACTTCGTCGCTTGAGCCACGTATTTCGCGACAGCGGTGATCTGCGCCGCGGTCAGCTGGCCCTTGAAGGCGGGCATCGCACCGCCTCCGTTGATCACCTGGCGCTGCGCGATGCTGAAGGACGGCTTCAGCTGGTCGAGGTTCGGCCCGATCTTGCCGTTCGTGCCCGCCTCGGCGAGCGTATGGCAGCTCCCGCAGTTGGCGGTGAAGATGTCCTTACCGCTTGTCGCCTTCGCCGGGCCGGCGGCGCTCGGGTTGCCGGCGACCAGCGCGACGTAGGCGGCGACTGCGTCGGCGTCGCTTCCCGTGACGAGGTTCTGCGGCATCGGCGGCACCGCGAGCTCGATCTGGTCGCGGACGACCTGCTCGATCGTCACCGGCTTGAAGCCCTGGTTCCGCGCGTAGGCGAAGGCGTCGTCGAGGTTCGGGCCCTGGTTCCCGTGCGTGCCTGCGGCGGAGAGCGTGTGGCAGCCGGCGCACTTGTCGAGGAACAGCTTCTTGCCGCGATCGGTGTCGCCGGCCTTCGAGATCCCGCCGGTGCCGCAGCCGCCCGCAAGGAGCGCGGCGGCGAGAGCGAAGACGGCGACGCCGCCCCGCACTAGGTGGTGGGCTGCCCCGGGGAGCTGGTCTTCGCGACCGCCTCGTCGCGCGTCGGGTAGATCGTGAAGACGCGGTCGAGACCCGTGATCTCGAAGATCTTCGTGATGTTGCGGTCGCTGCACACCAGCGAGAGCTGGCCCTCGTTCGTCCGCAGGCGCTTGACGCCGCCGACGAGCACGCCGAGCGTCGTCGAGTCGATGAAGGTCGTGTTCGAGAAGTCGACCACGATGTCCTTGGCGCCCTTGGCGATCACGTCCAGGAGCTGCTGCTTGAACTCCGGGGCAGTGTAGAGGTCGACCTCGCCCGCGAGCGAGATCACGTAGGCGTCGTCGCCCAGCTGCTCAGTGTTGATGTCAAAGTTCATCCCGGCCTCGTGTCCCGCGTGGAGTCTAACGCTGGCTCTGCGGCAGAGACGCCTTGAGCTGCTCGAGGGTTTGCCGGACGGCGAGGGCGTTCGGGCTGTCGGGCGCGATCTTCAGGAAGCGCGTGTAGGCCTTGACGGCGGTGGTCGTGTCACCGGAGATCTGCGCGGCCCCGGCCAGTTGGAGCTGCGCATTGGCCTCCTGCGAGGTCCCGGCAGCCGCGGTCACGAGCTGCTTGTACGTGGTCTCGGCTTTCGTGAAGGCGCTCACCATCTTCGAGTAGGCCTCGTTCGCCCTCGTCTTGAGCACGTCGCTGTACGGGTCGCTCGAGATCGCCTGGCCCAGCGTGGAGCTCGGGTCGAGGCCCGGTGGCGACACGGTGGCCTCGAAGTAGGCGATCTGCGCGTTCTGCGCCGCCTGGCGCTCCAGCTCTGCCTGGCCGCTGTAGATGCCGGCGATGCGGTTGAGCACGTCGAAGTTCTTCGGCGCGACCTTCTCGGCCTTGCGCAGCGTCGCGAGCGCCTTCGCCTCGTCCTGGTCCTGCTGGTAGATCCCGGCGAGATCGAGGTAGGCGCTGATGTCCTTGGGGTTGCGCGCGATCGCCGTCTGCTTCTGCTTGGCGAGCGAGCTCGTCGAGGTGCCGCCGCCCCCGAAGAAGTTGCCGCGCAGGATGTCACTGATCCCGCTCGAGCCGGAGCCGACGCCGAAGGCCACGAAGCCGACCGCGAAGACGAGTGCGAGGAAGACGAAGACCCACTTGGCCTGCCTGCGCAGGCGCGGGAAGAACATCGTCTGCTCGTAGGCGGGCGCCGCGCGCTTGCGCTTCGGCTGCTCCTGCTTGGGGCGCTGCTTGCGCCCTGCTTGTGCGGCTCCTCGGGCCATGGACTGGCCTAGGGTACCTGGAGGCCGTCCCAGTCGAAGGCGTCGCCGGACGCTCGAAGCCGCGCCTTCGTCGCGTCGTCGCAGAGGGCGCCTTCCAGGCCGGTATTGAAGAAGTCGCGTGGGTCCAAGCCGAAAGACGTCGCCGCCTCGTAGTCCTGGGAGAGATCGGTGCTGAACATCGCGGGATCGTCGGTGGAGATCGAGCAGAGGACTCCGGCGGCGACGAGCCGGGGCAGCGGGTGCTCTGCGAGCGACGAGACGGCCCGCGTGCGGAGGTTGGAGATCGGGCACACATCGAGGACGACGCGTCGGCCGGCGAGCTCGCGCACCAGGCCCGGGTCCTCGACCGCTCGGATGCCGTGGCGGAGGCGGTCGGCCCCGAGTTCCTCGAGGGCGCCGCGCACCGAAGGCGGCCCGGCCACCTCGCCTGCGTGAGGAACCGAGGCGAGCCCCTCCGCGCGGGCGAGCGCGAACACGGGCTCGTACGGCTCGGGCGGGAAGTCGGCCTCGAGGCCGCCCAGGCCGACGCCGACGACCCCCCGGTCGCCGTAGGCGGCCGAGTAGCGCACGACCTGCTCGGCCTCGTCCAGGGGAAAGCCGCGGACGATGTCGGGCGTCAGGCGCATCTCCACCCCGTGCAGCTCGCGGGCCTCCTGGGCTCCGTCGCAGTAGCCGCTGAATATCTCGTCCCAGCTCACCCCGCGGCGCACACGCTCGGCCGGCGAGAAGATCCCCTCGACGTAGACGGCCCCGTGCGAGGCTGCCTCGGCCGCGTAGTCCACCACGACCTGGCGGAAATCCTCGGCCGTGCGGAGGGCGTTCGTGGTCAGGATCCAGACCTCGATGAAGTGCGCGAAGTCGCGGAAGTCGTAAAGCTGGGCCAGCCCTTCCTCGGTGTCGGCGGGCAGCGGGTAGTCGTTGCGCGCCGCGATCTCGAGCAGCGTCTTCGGCCGCACCGTCCCCTCGAGGTGAACGTGGAGCTCGATCTTCGGGTAGCTCACGTCAGCTCGGCGGCCCCGGGCGCAGGGCGCCAGCGCCGCTCGAAGACGACCGCGACCCAGATCGTCGCCTCGTAGAGCACGATCAGCGGAATCGCCTCCAACGTCGTCGTGACGGGGTCGACACCGGGGAGCGCCACGGCAATGGCTGCCACGATCACGTAGCCGATCCGGCGGTTGGTGCGCAGCTTCTTCGTAGTCAAGATCCCGAGCCTCACGAGCGCGAGCACGACGATCGGCAGCTCGAAGACGACGCCGACCGCGGCCATGACGAGGATCGCGAACGAGATGTAGTCGCGCGCGCGCACGTTGATGTCATAGAGGTTCGAGTCGTAGTTCGTCAGGAAGTGCACCGACGCCGGCAGTGCGAGGTAGTAGCCGAACGCAAGCCCGCAGGCGAGCAGAACCGTGGCGCAGAACACGAAGATCGCGACCGTCCGCTGGGTGTGCAGCTCGAGGGCCGGGGCGAGGAAGCTCCACAGCTGCCAGAGCACGATCGGCAGCGCGAGCGCGAAGCCGGCCCAGAGGCTGACCCAGAGCGAGGTCATGAAGGGCTCGGTGACGCCGAAGGTGATCAGGTGGCGCCGGTTCTCCGGTAGCGCGTGCTCGAGCGAGCGGACGAGGTGGTCGTGGAAGACGAACGCGACGATGAAGCCGAACGCGATCGAGACCAGGGAGACGATCAGCCGCCCCCGCAGCTCTCCCAGGTGCTCGTAGAGCGTCGCCTCTTCGCCTGGGCGAAGCCGGCGCGGGAGATTCATCTACTCAGGCGTCTTGTTGGACGAGGCCGAGACCGGCTCGTCCTCGACGGGCGTCGCCGCGGCAGGTGGCAGCTCGGCCGGCTCGTCCTTGTCGTCGTCCTTGCCGGAGATCGAGTCCTTGAACTCGCGCATTCCCTTGCCGAGCGAGCGGCCCATCTCGGGCAGGCGCTTCGGGCCGAAAAGCAGCAGGACGAAGGCAAGGAGGATGAGGAGCTCCCAAGGACTGACCCAACCAGGCATACCACGAGGATACCCGCCGTTTCGAGCCCCCGCCAGAGGGCATGCCGAACCATGCGGGGTCCGCGGCCCGACCAGGTCTCAGCTACGGTGCAGATGCGGGCTTACCTCGGGTCTCCGAGGGGCCGAAGAAAGCTCGCTAGCATGACCTCCACATGGCTTTACTCGAACTGAAAAACCTGCATGTCGCGCTCGAGGATGGAACCAAGATCGTCAAGGGCGTCGACCTCGCCGTGGACACGAACGAGATCCACGCGATCATGGGCCCCAACGGCTCGGGCAAGTCGACGCTGGCCTACGCCCTGATGGGCCATCCGGCCTACCGGATCACGGAGGGCCAAATCCTCTTCGACGGTGAGGATGTGACCGAGCTCGGCGCGGACGAGCGCGCGCAGAAGGGCCTCTTCCTCGCCTTCCAGTACCCCCACGCGATCCCGGGCGTGACCGTGACGAGCTTCCTGCGCTCCGCGCTCAACGCAATCCGCAAGGCGCGCAACGACGGCGAGGACGACCCGGTCAAGATTCCCGAGTTCCGGAAGGATCTCCTGGCCGCGATGGAGAAGCTGAAGGTGCCGCGCGAGCTCGCGTCGCGCTACCTGAACGACGGCTTCTCGGGCGGCGAGAAGAAGCGGGTCGAGATCCTGCAGATGGCGATGCTGAAGCCGCGTATCGCGGTGCTCGACGAGACCGACTCAGGGCTCGACATCGATGCGCTCAAGATCGTCGCCGAGGGCGTCGATGACCTGGTGGGCACCGAGACCGGCGCGCTCGTGATCACCCACTACCAGCGCATCCTCAACTACGTGAAGCCCGATTTCGTCCACGTCTTCGTCGATGGGCGTATCGTTCAGGAAGGCGGGCCCGAGCTCGCTCACCAGTTGGAAGCCGAGGGCTACGAGAGCTTCGGCGCCGCAAACGGAAGGAGCAATGGCAGCAACCCCGGAAACTGAAGTCGTCGCCGGGATCGGCAACGACTACAAGTACGGTTTTCACGACGAGGAGAACTACTTCTTCAAGTCCGCGCGCGGGCTCTCGCCCGAGCTCGTCGCCTCGATCTCCGAGCACAAGAACGAGCCGGAGTGGATGCGCAAGTTCCGCCTGAAGTCGCTGGAGTACTTCCGCGCGCGCCCGCTGCCCGAGTGGGGCGGCGACCTCTCGCAGATCGACTTCGAGAACATCTTCTACTACATCAAGCCGACCGAGAACCAGGCGAATTCCTGGGAGGACCTGCCCTCCGAGATCAAGGACACCTGGGACAAGCTCGGGATTCCCGAGGCGGAGAAGAAGTACCTGGCCGGCGTCGGGGCGCAGTACGAGTCCGAGGTCGTCTACCACAAGCTTCAGCAAGACCTCACTGACAAGGGCGTGATCTTCCTCGACATGGACACGGCCCTGCGCGAGCACGAGGATCTCGTCAAGCAGTACTTCGGCACGATCATCCCGCAGAACGAC
>JBBRZN010000042.1:0-19449 GCA_038236705.1 Gaiellales bacterium | reverse complement strand
GTTGATCGTCATCGAGGTCGAGACCTCGCCCAGCGGGATGCCCTGGAAGAGCGTCTCCGTGTCGGCCAGCGAGTCGATCGCGACTCCTTCGCGGCCGACCTCCCCGAGCGAGCGCGGGTGGTCGGAGTCGTAGCCCATCAGCGTCGGCATGTCGAAGGCCGTCGAGAGGCCGGTCTGGCCGTGCTCGAGCAGGTAACGGAAGCGCTCGTTCGTCTCCTCGGCGGTGCCGAACCCGGCGAACTGCCGCATCGTCCAGAGCCTGCCGCGGTACATCGACGGGTAGACGCCGCGGGTGAAGGGAAAGACCCCTGGGTAGCCGAGGTCGCGCTCGGGCTCGACCTCGACGTCTTCGGCCGAGTAGAGAGGCTCGTTCTCGAGCCCGGAGATCGTGCTGAAGAGCTCCCCCTCACGCTCCGGTGAGGCCTCGTACAGCTCGCGGCGCCACTCGCCGCTTCCCGTGAAACCTCGCCGGTCCTCCGTCTTCGCCATGACCTGATTGTGCCCGTTCATCCCCGTTCGGGGGCGGACGCACACCCCGATCCGAGCGAATTTCGTACCCGAAAGCTGGGATTTGCCCGCCCCCAGCACCACTTGCAACGGACAACGGTATCGACCAATAGCTCGTTCATGCCGCCGGGCCGCCCGGCTGCCAGAGCGGCTCCTCGCCTCCGGCGTTCGCGCTGCGGGCGAGGATGAAGAGCAGGTCCGAGAGGCGGTTCAGGTAGACCGGCACGAGCGGATCGATCTCGGTCTTCGCAGCCGTGGCGAGCGCAAGCAGCTCGGCGCGCCGGCAGACCGTCCGCGCGACGTGGAGTCGCGCCGCAGCCTCGCTCCCGCCGGGCAGCACGAAGCTCTTCAGCTCCGGGAGGGCCTCGTTGAAGCGGTCGCACAGGCGCTCGAGCCCGTCGATCTGCTCCTGCGAGACCCGTAGCCGCTCCTCGTCTCCGCCGAGGGGAACGGAGAGATCGGCGCCCACGTCGAAGAGGTCGTTCTGGATGCGCTCGAGCGGTTCGCGCAACTCAGCCGCGAGCTCGGCCAGCGCGAGCACGACACCGAGCTGCGCGTTGAGCTCGTCGACGACCCCGTACGCGGCGACACGCGGGTCGAGCTTCGAGACCCGGGAACCGTCGCCGAGGCTCGTCTCGCCGCGATCGCCCGCGCGCGTGTAGATCTTCGTCAGACGCACGGGCTCGTCGCGCTTGCGGGTCATCCGGCCGGCTGCCGATCGGTTTCCGCGACCGTCACGCTTTCGGCACGTCCGTGGCGCAGACACGTCGCAACTACCGAAATAGGCTGTTGGTGGGTGGGGGCGGTGGGAACCCGGGTGACGGGCGTGAACATCTAAGCGGGCTCACGCTCGCGCAGGCCGAGGATCGAGCGGGCGATCACGAGCCGCTGGATCTCGCTCGTGCCCTCGTAGATCTCGGTGATCTTCGCGTCGCGGTAGTAGCGCTCGACCGGGAACTCCTTCGTGTAGCCGTAGCCGCCGAGCACCTGGATCGCCTCGGCCGTCTGCCGACGCGCCATCTCGGAGGCGAACAGCTTCGCCTTCGCGCCGCCCTCCGCATGCGGCTGCCCCTCCTGCTTGAGCCAGGCGGCGCGGTAGACCAGCAGCCGGGCCGCGTCGATCTCGGTCGCCATGTCCGCCAGCTTCCACTGGATCGCCTGGAAGTCGGCGATCCGCTTGCCGAACTGGCGGCGCGCGAGGGCGTATGCGCGCGCCACGTCGTAGGCCGCCTGGGCGATGCCGAGCGCCTGGGCCGCGATCCCGATGCGCCCGCCGTCCAGCGTCGCCATCGCCACCGCAAAGCCCTTGCCCTCCTCGTGCAACAGCCGGTCGGACCCGACTTGCGCGTCCTCGATCGCGAGGTCCGAGGTGGAGGAGGAGTTGAGGCCGAGCTTTTCCTCCTCGCGCGTCACTCGAACCTGGTCGCCGTCGAGGATGAAGGCGGAGACGCCCTTCGGCCCGGGAGTCTCCGCGTCGGTTCGCGCAAAGAGCAGCACGGTGCCGGCGAAGCTGCCGTTGGTGATCCACTGTTTGGTGCCGGCGATCGACCAGCCCCCGGCCGTGGCAACCGCGGCGGTGCGAAGCGCGCCGGCATCCGAGCCGGCTTCGGGCTCGGTCAGCGCGAAGGCACCCACGCTCTCCCCGCGCGCGAGCGGCGGCACGAACCGGCTGCGCTGCTCGTCGGTGCCGAAGGTGAGAATCGGCAAGGTGACGGCACTCGTGTGCACCGCCACCGTCACCCCCACACCGGCGTCCGCTCGCGAGAGCTCCTCGAGCACGAGGATGTACGAGAGGAAGTCCGCGCCCGCGCCGCCGTACTCCTCCGAGATGCAGACGCCGAGCAGCCCGAGCCCCGCCAGCTTGCTGATCAGCTCAGGCGGAAAACCGTGCTGGCGATCCCACGTGGCAGCGTTCGGCTCGATCTCCGCCTGCGCGAACTCGCGCGCCAGCGACTGGATCTCCCGCTGGTCGTCGCTGAGCGAGAACTCCATCGGGCGGCGAGTATACGGCCCGGTTCCGGGAGTAGACTCGTATTCGTGAGCTCACGGACGAAGCGGCCTCGAGCGCGGGTTTCACGACGACGCGCGCGCCGGCCCTTCTATCCGGAGAACGAGCACAGCACCGAGGTCGAGCGGCAGATCGAGGTTGTGGACCCGGCCAGGCACCTCGGTGAGGAGTATCCGTCGGTCGACGTTCAGCGGCGGTACGGGCGATTCTGACCGTTTCGCACTGAAACGAGCCGGTATCGTCGTGGCCGGTTTGGCCTCCCGAACCACGCAGGCGACGTTGCCGTGGAGCTGGTACTCCGAGCCCGAGCTGCTGCGCCTCGAGCAGGAGCGGATCTTCCGACACGCCTGGCAGTACGCGGGACCGGCAGAGCACGCGGCCTCCCCCGGCGACTACTTCACGTGTCGGGTCGGCGACGTGCCGGTGGTCGTCGTGCGCGACCGCGCAGGCGAGCTCCACGCCTTCCTCAACGTCTGTCGCCACCGCGGCTCGCTCGTCGTCGAGGGAAGCGGGAACCGTGAGACCCTGCAATGCCGCTACCACGCCTGGACGTACGGGCTCGACGGCCGGCTGCGAGCCGCCCCGCGCGCGCAGCAGGAGCCCGGCTTCGAGATCCACGACATCTGCCTGCACGAGCTGGCAATCGAGGCCTGGGGGCCCCTCCTCTTCGTCAGCGCGGACCCCGACGCGCAACCGCTGACGGAAACGCTCGGGCCCCTGCCTGAGCTGGTGGCCGAAGGCGGCATCGACATCGAGCGGCTTCGCTTTCGCAAACGCAGCGAGTCCGAGCTCGCGTGCAACTGGAAGATCGCGATCGAGAACTACCTCGAGTGCTACCACTGCCCGGTCGCACATCCCGGCTTCAGCGCCGTCGTCGACGTCTCGCCCGATGCTTACCGGCTCGAGACGCACGAGCGCAGCTCGAGCCAGTTCGGCCCGCTCAGGCCCGGGCGCGAGGGCGGCGAGGTCAGCGAGGGGCAGTTCCACTGGATCTGGCCGGTCACGAAGCTCTACGCGATGCCAGGCCCGCAGAACCTGGCCGTCGGCCCCGTCGCACCCCTCGGGCCGGAGCGAACGAGCGCCTACCTCGACTACTTCTTTTCCGAAGGCGAGGCGGACGCTGAGATCGAGGAGCTGATCGCCTTCGACGACCAGGTCGGTCTCGAGGACCGGGCGCTCGTCGAGTCGGTCCAGGCGGGCGTCCGCTCGGGCCTGCTCGAGGAAGGGCGCCTGATGCCGGAGAGCGAGCGTCTGCTTGCGCACTTCCAGGGGCTCGTGCGGGAGGCGCTTGCGTGACCGTGCGCCTGGCTCTGCTGGCGGCTGCGGCGCTCCTGCTTCCCGGGTGCGGCTCGAGCAACCCCTCTCCCGAAAGCGTCGTCCGCGCGTGGAGCCAGGCGCTCAACACCGACGACAACGAGCGCGCCGCCGACCTCTTCGCCCCCGGCGCAGAGGTCGTTCAGCCTGGGCAGGTGCTGAGGCTGCGGACCCACGCCGAGGCCGTCGCCTGGAACTCCGCCCTCCCCTGCGCCGGTCGGATCGTCTCGATCAAGACCGCCGGCCGCACCGCGACCGCGACCTTCGAGCTCGGCGACCGGCGCAACAGCCGATGCGACGGGCCGGGCCAGCACGCCACGGCGATCTTCCGCGTCGTGAAAGGCAAGATCGTGCTCTGGCACCAGACGGCGACGCCCGACGCCCCGCCGCCGCCCGAGATCTAGTTCGCCGCGGCCTGGAGCGGCGGCAGCACGGTGAGCTGGCGCCGGATCCGCCGCAGCATCCGCTCGCGCGCCTTGAAGGCCTCCACCACGGCCGGGTCGAACTGCCCGCCGGACTGGGCCTCGATCTCCCGCCCCGCTGCAACCCACGTCATCGCCGGGCGATATGGGCGGTCACTCGTCATCGCATCGAGCGCGTCTGCGACCGCGAACACACGCGCCGCGACCGGAATCTCCCTGCCGCCCCGCCGGTCCGGGTAGCCCCTACCGTCCCAACGCTCGTGGTGCGAGCGGACGACCTCGAGGCCTTTCCCGCGCAGGAAGGTCACGCCTCGCAAGAGTTGCTCTCCGAGGATGGTGTGCGTCTGGATCAAGCGCCGCTCGGCGGACGTGAGGGCTCCCGGCTTCTGGAGGATCTCGTCCGGGATCCCGATCTTGCCGACGTCGTGGAGCATGAAGCCGTACTCGACGCTCTCGTCTTCGGCGATCTCCGGCGCGACCTCGCGCGCGAGCTCGACTGCGTAGCGGTGCACCCGCTGAGAGTGCTGGCCTGTGCCGGTGTCCTTCGACTCCAGCGCGGTCGCGAGGGCCGTCACGGTCTCGTGGTAGGCGTCCTGGAGCCGCCGCCGCTGGCCGCGCTCGAGCTCGAGTAGATGGCGCAGGTCGCGGGCGTAGAGCAGCAACTGCTCGTCGGCGTCGCGCTTGCGGCTGGCACGGAACGGAGTCGCGTGCAGCCCGCCGGCCAGCCGCTCGACGACCGCCAGCAGCTCGAGCGGGCTGAACGGCTTGAGCATGAACGCGTCCGCCCCGACCTCGAGCGCCGTCGTCTCGGTGGCCATGTCCGAGCCGGTCAGGAGCACGACCGGGATGTCACGGGTCGCGTGGGAGCCCTTCAGCTGCGCGCAGAAAGCGGCGCCGTCCATGCCGGGCATGCTGACGTCGAGCACGATGCCATCCGGTCGTGCGGCGTCGATCCGCTCCCGGGCCATCGCGGCGTCGGCGGCCTCTTCGACCTCGACGTCCACGGCCTCGAACGTCGTGCGCAGCAACGCACGAAGTCCTTCGTCGTCATCCACGAGCAAGAGTCGCAGGGCATCCTCCTTCTTGGGCGGCTTGAGAGGATTGGTGCTTGTGTGCTAATAGATGAAAAAACCCACACCAGACTTGCGGCCCACTTTGCCTGCATGCACAAGATCCCTCAAAAGGGGGCAGGGCTCATAGCGCTGATCCCCGAGCCCATCCCGTAGGACCTCCATGATAGCAACACATGTATCAAGCCCGATCAGGTCGGCCAGCGCGAGCGGCCCCATCGGGTGATTGAAGCCGAGCTTCGCGATCGTGTCGATCGCCTCCGCCTCCGCGACGCCTTCGTGCAGCGCCCAGATCGCCTCGTTGATGTAGGGCATCAGGATCCGGTTCGAGACGAACCCCGGGAAGTCGTTTGCGACAGCCGGCGTCTTGCCGAGCTCCCGCGCCAGCTCCGTCACCGCCTCCGCCGTCTCGTCGGAGGTTTTGCGCCCGCGAACGACTTCGATGAGCCTGAGCACCGGCACCGGGTTGAAGAAGTGCATGCCGATCACGCGGTCCGGCCGGGAGGTCGCTGCCGCCAGCGAGCTGATCGGGATCGAGGAGGTGTTCGAGGCGAGAACGGCCTCCGGCGGCAGCGCCTCGTCTGCCCGGCGGAAAACGTCCTCCTTGACCGCTGCGTCCTCGACGACCGCCTCGACCATCAGGTCGGCGGGAACGAGCTCCTCCACCGGCTCGACCCGCGCCAGCACCTCGTCGGGATCCGGGCCGCCCTTCTCCGCGAGCTTCGTCAGGCTCTTGCGCATCGTCCCGAGCCCGCGCTCGACGGCTCCGGGCGCGGCGTCGTACAGGGAGACGTGGCGGCCGGACGCGGCCATGACCTGCGCGATCCCGCCGCCCATCTGGCCGGCGCCGACCACGAGCACGTGGTCGAACCTCACGTGCCGTCCTCGCCCGGGTCTGCCTTGGTGATCGCGTACATGACGTAGTCGTCGCGGCCCCGCTCTGAAGGCATGTACGAGCGCAGGATCCCTTCCTCCGTGAAGCCCAGCTTCTCGAAGACCCGCCGCATCGCCCGATTCTCCACCCAGGTCGAGGCCTGGACGCGGTCGGCGTCCTCGTTCTCGAACAGGTGCCGGGTCAGCAGCCGGATCGCATCGGTGCCGAGGCCCAGGCCGCGATCGGCGGTCTCGAAGAGCGAGATGCCCAGTTCGTAGACGCCCTGCGGCATCGAGCGCGGCGGTTGCCTCGCGTCGATCTCCCCCACCAGCCGGTCGTCCGCCTCGATCCCGAGGTCGAGCCAGCCATCCACGAATCGTCCCGAGTTCGCGACCCGCTGCTGGAGCCGCTCGTAGGCCTGCGGGGTCGACATCCAGGGAGCGGTGTCGTCGTTGACCCGCGCCTCCCAGACCGCATCCAACTCCTCCGGCCGAAGCGGGCGCAGCGAGACTCGATCACCCTCGAGCGAGATCACACTTCGAGAAGGAGCGCATCGCCCTGGCCGCCGCCGGAGCAGATCGCAGCCAGGCCGAGGCCGCCCCCGTTTCGCCTTAGCTCGTGGACCATGGTCGCGAGGATGCGAGCGCCCGACGCGCCGATCGGGTGCCCGAGCGCGACCGCGCCGCCGTTCACGTTGACGCGCTGCGGGTCTGCCCCCAGCAGCTTGGTCGAGTTCAGCACCACCGACGAGAACGCCTCGTTCAGCTCCACCCGATCGACGTCCTCGATCGACTTGCCTGCCTTCTCCAACGCGATCGCGCCCGCCTTCGCCGGCGTACGGGCGAGGTAGGCGAAGTCGTCAGCCACGTAGCCCTGCGAGACGATCGTCGCCAGCACCTCGAGGCCCCGCTTGCGTGCGAACTCCTCGCTCGTGACCACGAGGGCGCCGGCGCCGTCGTTCACGCCCGGAGCATTGCCGGCCGTGGTCGTGCCCTCGGGGTCGAAGACGGGCTTCAGGCGCGCGAGCTTCTCGATCGAGGTGTCGCGGCGCGGCCCCTCGTCCACCCCGAAGTCGCCGACAGCCACGAGCTCCGGATCGAAGAGCCCGCCGTCGATCGCTCTGACCGCGCGCTCGTGCGAGCGCAGCGCCCAAGCGTCCTGATCCTCGCGGGAGATGCCGAGCTCGCGGGAGACGAACGACGCCTGCGCGACCATGTGCTTCCCGTCGAAGGTCGAGGTGAGGCCGTCGTGAGTCATCAGGTCGATCAGCGTGCCGTCGCCGAGCTTGTAGCCGTAGCGGGCGCGCTTGAGCGCGTACGGGGCGTTCGACATCGACTCCATCCCGCCGGCGACGACGACCTGCACGTCACCGGCGCGGATCATCTGGTCGGCGATCTCGACCGCACGGATCGAAGAGGCACAGACCTTGTTGACCGTGTCCGAGGGCAGTTCGACCGGCAGGCCCGCGCCGACCGTGGCCTGCCGCGCGGGCGCCTGGCCGGCGCCGCCCTGCAGCACGTGGCCCATGATCGCGTACTCGACCTCCTCGTTCTCGACCCCGGCCCGGTCGAGGGCCGCCCGGATCGCGATTGCGCCGAGCTCGGTCGCCTGATGCTTCGAGAGGGCGCCGCCGAGCCGCCCGAAGGGCGTGCGCACGGCCGAGACGATTACGGAACTGGACATCGCTGCCAGCGTAACTTCGCGACTAGCCGCGGCGCGTTGGCAGCGGCGGCAGCCTTTTGGGCAGCGTCGCCTCGTGCGCGCGGGCGACGCGGCGATCGCGCAGCCGGGAGAAGAGCACGAATCCGAGCGGAACCAGCAGGACGAGCGCGAGCACGCCCGCGGGCACGATGATCCAGAGGGTGCTGAGCGCCGCCTTCTGCGAGTAGACCTCCGCTCGCGATCCGCCGGTGTAGTCGGCGGGCCCGGTCTCGTGCTGGCGACCGACGCCGATCGGCGAGAACGTCGCCACGGGCGCGAACGAATCGACCAGCCAGTTGCCGCTCCGCTTGCGCAGCTCGCCGTGGAAGATGATCTGACCGACCTTGCGCGGGCGTGTGGACGAGAGCATCATCGCGACCCCGACCTGACCGCGGTAGGAGTAGTCGACGCGCCAGTTCCCGGCTATTCCCCGGGTGACGGCGGGATAGACATAGACCGGCGAGGCTCCCTGCCGCCATTGCGCTCGCGTGCTCCCGCCTCGGAAGGCAGGCGTGACGAGGTCGTAGGCGGCGGTCAGATCGCGCTGCGCGACCCCCTTCCGCACGAACGCCACGAGCGTCCTGCCGATCGCGCGCCGGTCGGCCTTCCCGAGGCGAACGGGCTTCTGCTTGTCCGTCACCACCGGCTTGCCGGGCTCGAACACCTCCTTGGTCTGCGGGCTCTCGTCCAGGGTCAGCAGCGTCACCCCGAACACGGCGGCCCCGGCCACGACGAGGACGACGGCGAGGCGCGCCAGCCTGCGGCGACGACGCGGCGAGCCAGGCAGCTGCAGCGACCCCTTCACGGCCTCAGTGTGCCTGGCGCATCAAATCCTCGTGCATCACCCTTGACGAGCCACCCCGGCGGCGCCTACGCTGCGGGCGATGACTTCCGTATCTCGCATCTGGGGTTGGGCGTGGCGCCGCGAGCGGGGCGGGAGCGTCGGCTGACTTGATCTAGACGCAACTCGTTCCGCTCAAGACCTTCCAGCTGGAAGGTCTTTTTGTTTGCCATGAATGCATTGACCGTCGTCTCAACCGACCTGCTGACCCCCCTCGGGGCCTATCTCCGGCTGCGCGAAGCCGGGCGCGCGAGCTTCCTCCTCGAGTCGGTCGAGAAGGGGCGGTTGGGCCGCCATTCGTTCGTCGGCGCGGGCTCGCGGGTCGTGGAATTCGCGGAGGCCGAGGCGTGCGGGCTGCCGGTCGTCGGCTACCTCGGGTACGACCACGCGGCCCGGCTCGAGCCAACGGTGGCGCTGCCCGACGACGGGCGCAGCCTGCCCGAAAGCCGGTTCGTGATCGCAGACACCCTCGTCCGCTTCGACCACGGCCTGGGGATGGCCGAGGTGCTCTGCGGCGAGCCGGACGCGGTCTCCGACCTCCTCGCGGGCCCGCAGCCCTCCACCGCCGCGGCCGAGCCGCGCGCCAAGGGCGGCTCCACGCGCCGCCTGCCCTCGCGCCACGAGTACGAGCGGGCGGTCGTCCGCGCAAAGGAGCACATCCGGGCCGGCGACGCATTCCAGATCGTGCTCTCGCAGCGAGCCGAGCGGCCAACCTCGGCTTCCGCGCTCGAGCTCTACCGCTCCCTGCGACGCGTCAATCCCTCGCCCTACCTCTTCCTGCTCGAGCTCGACGGACTGGCCCTGGTCGGCTCCTCGCCGGAGACCCTCTTCAAGGCTGACGGGCGGCAGGCGTCGCTGAACCCGATCGCCGGCACGACGCGACCCGGCGAGGGGGACGCGGAGCGGCTGCTGGGCTCGGAGAAGGACCGGGCAGAGCACGTGATGCTCGTCGACCTCGGTCGCAACGACCTCTCGCGGGTCTGCCGGCCCGGCACTGTCAGGCTCGCCCGCTACCTCGAGCCGGAGCGCTTCTCGCACGTGACGCACCTGGTCTCCGAGGTCGTCGGTGAGCTCGAGGCGGGCGTCTCCCACTTCGACCTCCTGCGCGCCTGCTTCCCGGCCGGGACGGTCTCGGGGGCGCCGAAGGTGCGGGCGATGCAGCTGATCTCCGAGCTGGAGCGCTACCGCCGCGGCCCCTACGGAGGCGCCGTGCTCTATGCGCTGCCCGGCGAGGCGATCGACGCCTGCATCGCGATCAGGACGATCGTACTGGACGACGGCGTTGCGCTCCTTCAGGCCGGCGCGGGCGTCGTGGCCGACTCGGACCCGGCGGCCGAGCACGACGAGTGCCTGCGGAAGCTGGCTGCCCTCGAGACGGCGATCGAGCTCGCGGAGGCGCGCGCGTGATCCTGCTGATCGACAACTACGACTCGTTCACCTACAACCTCGCCCACCTCTTCGGCGAGCTCGGAGCTGAGGTGGTCGTGCGCCGCAACGACGCGATCGACCCGGACGAGGCGGTGCGGCTCGGGCCGTCACACCTCGTCCTCTCCCCCGGCCCGGGCCGTCCGGCCGCCGCCGGCGCCTGCGTCGAGCTCGTCCGGCGGCTGGCGCCGGGCGTGCCGACCCTCGGCGTCTGCCTCGGCCACCAGGCGATCGTCGAGGCGTTCGGAGGCGAAATCGGGCAGGCGCGACGGCTCGTGCACGGCAAGGCCAGCGCGATCGACCACGACGGCCGCGGTCTCTTTCGCGGGATGCCCGACTCGTTCGAGGCCGGCCGTTACCATTCGCTCGCGGCAACCGCGGTCCCGGATTGCCTGGAGGTCTCGGCCACGTGCTCCGAAGGAGAGGTGATGGCCGTACGTCACCGTGAGCTGCCGGTGGACGGAGTCCAGTTCCACCCCGAGTCGGTCTTGACGCCGGTCGGGCTCGAGCTCGCAAAGAACTTCCTGGAGGGGCCCTGATGATGGTGCAGGAGGCTCTGGGCCTGCTGCTCGACGGCCACGACCTCTCGCGAGGGGAGGCGCGGGCGGTCATGAACGTGGTGATGGAGGGCGAGGCCACACCTGCGCAGATCGGCGGCCTGCTGGTTGCGCTGCGCCTGAAGGGCGAGACAGCCGACGAGATCGCCGGCTGTGCGGAAGCGATGCGCGCGCACGTGCTCGCAGTCAAGCCCAGGCGGGACGACCTCGTCGACACCGCCGGCACGGGCGGGGACGGCATGGGCACGATCAACATCTCGACGGCCGCGGCCTTCGTCGCGGCGGCGGCGGGCGCCGGGGTCGCCAAGCACGGCAATCGCGCCGTCTCGTCGGCCTCCGGCTCCGCAGACCTGCTCGAAGCGCTCGGCTTCCGGCTCGAGCTGCCCCCGGCCCGGATCGAGCGCTCGATCGACGAGCTCGGCTTCGGCTTCTTGTTCGCGCCGACCCACCATCCTGCGATGCGCCACGCTGCGCCGGTGCGTCGGGAGCTCGCGGCGAGAACGGTCTTCAACGTACTCGGCCCGCTGACGAACCCCGCAGGAGCACGGGCGCAGGTGGTCGGGGTCTACGCGCCTTCCCTGGTGCGCACGATCGCTGAGGTGCTTGCGCAGCTAGGAGCGCGACGCGCGTTCGTCGTCCATGGGGCCGGTGGGATCGACGAGCTTTCGCCGGCCGGCCCGAACCTCGTCTGCGAGGTCGCCGACGGAGACGTGCGGGAGCGCGAGATCGACCCGCTCGAGCTTGGTGTGCCGCGCTGTGACCCGGCCGAGCTCCGGGGCGGCTCGCCGGCCGAGAACGCCGCAGCGGTCAGAGCCGTCTTCCGCGGTGAACGCGGAGGCCCCCGCTCGGCGATCCTGCTCAACGCCGCGGGTGCACTCGCTGCGGCCGGCCACGGGGACGACCTCGCCGAGGGCCTCGAGCTCGCGCGCGAGGCGATCGACTCGGGCGCGGCCGCGGCGCGGCTGGACGAACTCGTCGCGTTCTCCCAGGCGACGGAGGTGCCCGCCTGATGGGCCGGTTCCACTCGGCCCTCGCGGGGCCGGGCCTCGCGGCGATCGCGGAGGTCAAGCGCCGCTCGCCCTCGGCCGGGGATCTCCGGCCCGGGGCGGATCCGGCCGCCCTGGCGATCTCGTTCGAGCGCGCAGGCGCCGCAGCGGTCTCGATCCTCGTGGACGAGCGCTTTGGCGGCTCGCTGGACGATCTGCGGGGGGCGCGGCAGGCAGCCGCCTTGCCGCTGCTCGCAAAGGGGTTCTTCCGGGAGGCCACGCAGCTCGCGGGCCTGCGCGAGGCCGGCGCCGACGCCGTGCTGTTGCTCCTGCGCGACCTCGACGACGGCCAGGCGAGCCGGCTCATGCGCGCCGCCGAGGAGCTCGGGCTCGAGACCCTCGTCGAGGCGCACGACGCGGCCGAGCTCCGGCGGGCCGTCGAGCTCGCCGGCAACCCGATCGGGATCAACGCGCGCGATCTCGACACCTTCGCTATCGACCGGCGCGCGCAGCTCGAGCTCGTCGAGTCCGCGCCGAACGACCGGGTCATCGTCGCCGAGAGCGGAATCTCTGCACGCGCCCACGGCGCCGAGGCCGAGCTCGCGGGCGCCCAGGCCGTGCTGGTCGGCTCCGCGCTGATGCGAGCGGGTGACCCGGCGGTGAAGCTGGCCGAGCTGATCTCGCGCCCGCTGGTGAAAGTCTGCGGCCTGACGCGCGAGGAGGACGTGGCGGTCGCCGCCGAAGCCGGCGCCGATCTCGCCGGCTTCGTGCTTGCCGAAGAAACGCCTCGGCGTGCGCCAGGAGTGCTGCCCGTGCCCGAGACGATGCTCTCGGTCGCCGTGCATGTGGGCGAGGTCACCGGCGAGGGCGCCGACCTCGTTCAGCTCTACGGACGGGAGAATGGCCATCGTTCCCGGGACGGCGTGCTTTTGCGCGGCGGGCGCGAGGTCGCGCGCGTGTTCGACCTGCCCTGGCTCCAGGAAGACGCCGGGCACCTCGAGCGCGCGCGGTCGGCGGAAGACCGCATCGTGCTCGCCGGCGGGCTCTCCGCCGAAAACGTCGGCGCCGCGATCGCGCAGGTTCGGCCCTGGGCGGTGGACGCGAGCTCGAGCCTCGAGACGGCGCCGGGAATCAAGGATCACGCGCGAGTGCGCGCTTACGTGAAGGCCGCGCGATGCAGCTGACCTACGGCGAGTACGGCGGCCGCTTCGTCCCCGAGACGCTGATCCCGGCGCTGGACGAGCTCGCTGCCGGCTGGCGTGCGGCCCAGGACGATCCCTCCTACCAGGCAGAGCTGGACGAGCTCGGCCGCAGCTACGCGGGCCGGCCGACGCCGCTCACGCTTGCCGAGCGCTTTGCACCAGGGAAGCGCCTCTACCTCAAGCGCGAAGACCTCCTCCACACCGGCGCGCACAAGCTCAACAACGCGCTCGGCCAGGCCCTGCTCGCGCTCCGGCTCGGCAAGCGGCGGATCGTCGCCGAGACCGGCGCCGGTCAGCACGGGGTCGCGACCGCGACGGTATGCGCCCGCTTCGGGCTGGAATGCGTCGTCTACATGGGCTCGGAGGACATGCGTCGCCAGCGGCCGAACCTCGAGCGAATGGCGCTGCTCGGCGCCGAGGTGCGGCCGGTCGAGTTCGGCACGCGGACGCTCAAGGAAGCCACCAGCGAGGCGATCCGCGACTGGATCACGAACGTGGCCGACACGCACTACCTGATTGGCTCCTGCGTGGGGCCGGCGCCGTACCCGGAGATCGTGCGCGAGCTTCAGTCGGTGATCGGGCGCGAAGCACGCGACCAGCTGCTGGCCGCCGAGGCGCGCTTGCCCGAGGTGGCCGTCGCCTGCGTCGGCGGCGGTTCGAACGCAATCGGGCTCTTCGCAGGCTTCCTGGACGATCCGGAGGTGCGACTCGTGGGCGTTGAGGCCGGGGGCGCCGCCAGCCTCGGGTCGGGGCGGCCGGCGGTGCTGCACGGCTCCCGGTCGTCGGTGCTCGCCGACGAGGACGGGCAGGTTCTCGACGCCGAGTCGATCTCGGCCGGGCTCGACTACCCGGGCGTAGGCCCGGAGCACGCATTCCTGCGCGACAGCGGCCGGGCCGAGTACGTCGGCGCCTCGGATGACGAGGCCCTCGAAGCGTTCCGCCGGCTGGCCCGAACCGAGGGGATCCTGCCCGCGCTCGAGCCGGCGCACGCGCTCGCGCGGATCGCGGGGCTCGAGGAGGAGCTGGTGCTGGTCTGTCTCTCGGGCCGGGGAGACAAGGATCTGGCCGAGGTCGCCGCCCGGTGACGCCGCAGCGCGAGGCCGCGGGTCCCATCCCCAACCCCCACCCACCCGGGGAAAAAACCGTAGCGCGCGCCGGCGCGCGTGGGTGTGACTGATGCGTGATGAAGCTGTGCCTGATCGTCCCAAGGCGCTCGTGGTCTACCTCATGTGCGGCGCAGACACGCCCGCGCTCGCCGAGGCGGCCGTCGCGGCCGGCGCCGACGTCGTTGAGCTCGGCTTTCCTTTTTCCGACCCCCTCGCGGACGGGCCGGTCATCCGCCGCGCCGCCGAGCGGGCGTTGGCCCACGGGATGCGCACCGGTGCCTGCCTCGAGTGCCTCGCCGCCACGCGCAAGCGCGTCGATTGCCCGCTCGTCCCGATGACCTACTCGTCGCTGCTCGAGGCGTACGGGTGGGAGCGGTTCGCCGCCGCCGCGGAGGCAGCAGGCGGGACGAGCCTCATCGTTGCCGACCTGCCCGCCGGCGAGCGACCGGGGATCCGGCGCGTGCAGCTCGTTGCTCCCAGTTCCACCGACGAGCGGCTCCGCCTTGCGGCCGGGCAGACCGACGGCTGGCTCTACCTCGTGACCGTGACAGGCACCACCGGCGCGCGCAGCGACCTCTCCCCCGCGCTGACGAGCCTCGTCGAACGCGCCCGTGCGGCCACCGACCTTCCCCTCTACGCCGGCTTCGGCATCTCCACCCCCGAGCACGCGCGCTCAGCCGCGGAGCTCGTGGACGGCATCGTCGTCGGCTCCCGGGCGGTGGAGATCGCCGAGGGCGGGCCTGAGGCGCTTGGCAGCTACGTCGCAACGCTCCGCGGCGCGCTGGATGCGCCCTAGGTTGCAGTCCGGCTCTGCCGGGAAAGGCCAGACCATGAGCGAGACCACGGTCCTGATCGATGCCCGCAACGTCCAGCGCTCGCAGTGGCCCAACCTGTCCGACGCGGAGCTGGTGGAGCGTGCACGCACCTGGGCGGAGCGAAACGACAAGCGGCTCGTGCTCGTCTTCGACGGCCAGGCGCCGGGCGGAATCGTCGGCTCCACCGAGCTGGACGAGCGAACGACGCTCGTCGGCTCGAACGCCGAAAGCGCGGACGACTGGTTGATCCGAGAGGCGCCGCAGTACTCGGGAACATGGCTCGTCACCTCGGACCGGGCGCTGCGAGCAGCGGCCGGAGGCCGGGCCGAGCGCGTGATCGGCGGCGGCGGCTTCCTGCGCGAGCTCGAAGGTGAGTAGCCGCGTACAAGCGGCCGGCGCCGGCGCGGCCGCGGCAACGGTCTGGGGCCTGCTCGAGCCGGTCGACCAGCGGCTCCTCCGCTGCGACTACTCCGACATCGCCGTCCTCGGCAAGGCCGTCACGCGAGGGCCGCAATGGCGCCTCGCCGGCTTCGTGCTCCACGCGGCCAACGGCGCCGTCTTCGGCCTCGCATACGACGAGCTTCGCCGGCGGCTGCGGACGAACCCGCGCCGGCTCGCTGTGGGGCTGGCGCTCGCCGAGCACCTCACGCTCTACCCGCTCTGCTACTTCGTCGACCGCTATCACCCGGCGCGCGGAGGGCCCGGCATCCCGCCTCTCCTGTCGAACCCGCGTGCGTTCCTACAGGCGACCTGGCGTCACGCGCTTTTCGGCGCGGTTCTCGGGCGTCTCACGTAAGTCGAGTCCTCGATCTCGGCTATAAGATTCACTCGCAAGCAGGGGCTACAAAAGGGGAGGTCTTTCGTGCGAACCACCATGCTGGCCGTCGTTGCAGCGATGGCCCTAACGGCAGTTCTCGTCGCGGCCGCTGGCGCGGCGAAGATCGGTCCCGGCGTCGCTATAGGCAGCGCCTCCGTCTTCGTATCCAACCCGGTGCAGAGTCTCGGCGACGAGTCCCTCACCGACCAGAAGGACTCCGACGCCGCCGTTCCCGGCGCCGCGTACTACCCCGTCGCGCTCACCAACCTCGACGGCAGGGGATTCCTGCGCGGCGATTACGCAAACATCGTCAGCGAGACCGGCAACCCGGCCTTCTCGCCGACGAACACGTTCAACTACACGCGCCACCAGGACGAGTTCGAGCAGGTGATGGCCTACTACTGGATCACCGAGGCCCAGAGATACATCCACACCCTCGGCTTCGGCGAGACGCGCCAGGGGATCGACAACCACCCCCAGAACGTGCGCATCAACCAGTGGGGCATCGACAACTCGTTCGCAACCGATCATCCGAAGAACGAGCTCCGCTTCGGCAAGGGCGGCGTCGACGACGCCGAGGACGCCGAGGTGATCCTGCACGAGTACGGGCACGCGATCCACTTCTCGCAGGGGTTCGTCTTCGGCTCGGAGGAGGCAGGCGCGATCAGTGAAGGCTTTGGCGACTACTGGGCCGTCACGGTCTCGGACGTCGTGGCCACGCGCCTCGGCGTACCGGAGCTCGAGCCGCTCCCATGCGTCGCCGACTGGGACTCGGTCTCCTACACGAGCTCCGTCCCGCACTGCCTGCGACGCGTCGACCGCAACCTGCATTACCCGTCCGACCTCAACGGCGAGGTCCATCACGACGGCCAGATCTGGTCGCGCGCGCTCTGGGATATCCGGCAGGCACTCGGCCACGAGGAGGCCGACACGATCATCCTGCAAGGATCGTTCGACTTCCCGGGCACGACGATGATCGAACTCGCGAACAGGACGGTGGCGGCCGCGCAGTCGCTCTACCCGAGCGACGCGAGCATCGTGCGACAGGCTTTCGTCGACCGCGGCATCCTGACCTAGCCGAAATCGAGGAGAGCCTCGCAGCAAGCGGGGCTCTCCTCTCTAGTCGCGGGATCAGGAATCAAGTTCGACGATCGCGGCATGCACGCACTGAAGGGGTTGCCCGAAGCACGTCACGTCTTTGCCGTGTCCCGGGGAACCGAGTCCGCGGCGCACTGAGTATCGACCGGACGACCTGTAGCGTCGCGTGGGCCAGTGTTGCGCAATGCACCCCGAGCGGAGCTACGTCGTAAGGACTTCCCGCAGAAGCGCGTCCTTCGCCTTCCAGTAAGCGTCGGCGCCACCCGAGGCCGCGGCGACCTTCATGTCGTCGTAGCGGCGAAGCAGAGACGCATCTGCCCGCATGCGGTCACGCAACGCGAGCAAGAAGTCGTCGGACGAACCAATGACGGTGACCTGAACACCGAGTGGAAGCGCATAGGCATTCGTGGAGAAGCTCGCAAACGCTGCCGTCCAGTTTTCGGGTTGGGCCACGGCGAGCCGCTTGCCGAGCGCGTTCACGACAGCCGGGAACTGAGCCTCACCCACGCGAACGTTGACGTCTACGTCGCCCTTGGTGTGGCCGAACGGCAGCGACGTAGCACCGATGTGGTGCACCTCAGCATCCGCGAGCGCACTGCCACAGTCGCGTTCGAACGACGCAATGACTTCCTGCGCGAGAGGGGCGACTTCCCGAACGTCAACCAGAGTGATCGGTGCTGCCTTCACGACCCAATGATGCGCGAGAACAACCTGGCCTGGGCCAGCGTTCGGGAATGTCACTCGAAGGCGGGGGCGTCTCTAGGACGTCGTCATCGGGCGCGACGCGATCGCGATCAAGTCGGCGACGACTTCATCGAGCGGTCGGCTGGCATCCAGCTCATGCGTGCAGCTCTCCCTGAGGAGCGGCTCGACCCTGGCGAGGTCATCCAAGATCATCGCTCGTTCCACTGGAGTCTTCCCGTAGGTGTTCGTCGTTCTGCGCGCGACACGGTCAAGGATCACGTCAGCAGGGGCACTGAGCAGGACGACCGCGTTGAAACGGTCGTAGAACTTCGACTGGTTCCTCACGCACCCTTGGACGAACAGCGAGCGACCATCATCGGAGTCCAGCAGCCCGGTGATCCTTTCCTCGACCCAGAGCCACTCCCCGCGGCGCACCTCGTCGGAGGACTCAACATACTCGCGATACTCGCGCCAGCCCGGATCATCGGTGTCTACGACGCGATAACCGCGTCGGCCAAGTTCGGCAAGCGCCGACGACTTGCCCGTTCCCGACGTGCCGGTCACCAAGATCCTGGAAATCCGCACAACGCTACCGAGCGTCAAGCGACGGCGTGGCCGTGTGGGCGAGTGTGCGGGAATGTCCCTTGAAGCCCTGAGGAGTAGCGGGGCGCGGCGAACCCGGGCGCTCCGATCTTCTCCATGACCCAACGACGCAGGCGCTCCTTCGCAGCGGGGGCGACCTTGCGGCCGCCCCATCCACTCCTTGCGGTGGCGACTGAGTGAGACCACCCCGGAACCGTGTGTCCGGCCGTGCATGTCGTACGATGGCGGAGGAGCATGCCACGTGGCGACGTCTGATCCGATCGCCGAGATCATCGGGGACTATCGAGCCTTCGCGGCGATGCAGCGCGACCGTCTTGTTGCCCGCGGCATCGACATCGCACCCTACCCGCTCAGCCACCTCGCCGTCCGCGTCGCCGATTGGGACCTTTACGTCCACCTGCGCACGCTTCTCGAGCGCCATGCGAGGGCGAACCTCGAGAACGTCTGGAACGGGCGTCCGATCTCCTTGATCGTGCTCTCCGAGCCGCTCAATGTCCTCGACGGGACTCCGGTCTCGCGCATCGAGCTCATCCCGCCCGTTCACCAGCGCGTCTACCGGATGGGCCTCGAGCACCTCGGCGTCGTCGTGGGTGAGGAGTTCGACGAGTTCTCGCGTGTGCACCGCGACGCGCTGACGGGTCAGCAGTTCCAGAGTTCAACCGTCGACCCGGTCTACGTGCTGTTCGAGGACTTCACCCACGCGAAGTTCTACCGGCGCTCCTTCTTCGACGTCGTCGAGGACGAGGGAGGGCGCTACGAAGGCTTCGTCCACGTCGACGACTGGGTGCCGCAGCGGCTGGCCACCGCCACCGGCCCGAACCCGCTCCCGCGGTGACCGGGGCGTCCGGTGGCGTCCTCGCCGGGATCGTCCGGCGCGTCGGTGAGGCCGTCGCCGCGGTCGTCGGCCGCTACTGATCCGACGCGGATGGTGCCGCGGCCGTGGTCGATGCGATGGGTGCGGCCGGAAGCCATGCGATCGCGGCAAGTGCGGAACTGACCCATCGACGCGGGGAGCTAGGGACAGAGGAGCAGCGTAAGCGGTATCGGGAGGAGCATCCCGACGAGCTCCTACCGCTGGCCGTCGACCTCAGCCAGGAGGACGTCATCGACGCCATGCACAAGCTCGCGGCGGCGATGCGGCAAATCGACGCGACCATCTACGAGTACACCTGGGGCCGTCGGGCTCTCCCGAACCTGGTGCAATGAAAGTCTGGCAGACGACTCGTCGTGGGCCTCCAGCGCGCAGGTTCGAAAGAACCCGCTTCCCTTCGACGAAATGGAGCGTGCCGGGATCGAACCGGCGACCTCCGGCTTGCAAAGCCGTGCCGCGGCCCATAACGCGCGATAACGAACGGGGCTAATCGGTCGCAGCCATACGGGTTTTCGGGCCGGTTGCCGTCCCGATCCGGCTTGACTCCG
>JBBRZN010000041.1:0-19604 GCA_038236705.1 Gaiellales bacterium | reverse complement strand
GTCATCGGGTAGACGAGGATCAGCTTCACCTTCTTGTCCGGCCCGATCACGAAGACGTTGCGCACGGTCTGGTTGTCGGCGGGCGTGCGCCCGGTCGGGTCGCCGGAGGTGTCGGCGGGAAGCATTCCGTAGAGCTTCGAGACGCTGAAGTCGCCGTCGGCGATGATCGGGTAGTTGGGCGCGGTGCCCTGCGTCTCCTCGATGTCGCTCGCCCACTGCGCGTGGTTGTCCATCGGATCCACTGAGAGCCCGATCACCTTGACGTTGCGTTTGTCGAACTCGGGCTTGATCTTCGCCATGTAGCCGAGCTCGGTCGTGCAGACCGGGGTGAAGTCCCGCGGGTGCGAGAACAGCACCGCCCACGAGTCGCCGATCCAGTCGTGGAAGCGGATCGGGCCTTCGGTCGTCTGCGCCTCGAAATCGGGTGCGGTGTCGGCAAGCTGGAGAGCCATCTCATCCTCCTGTTTCCAGTGACGCCTACGAGAACGTAGCGACACCGTAATTCTTCCGCCCTCAGGGCACGAGCACGACCTCGATCCGCACCTGGTGGGGCGGCGTGCCGGTCCCCGCGGCATCGTCGTCGGAGACCACGATCGTCCCACGCTGCTCCCGGCCGACCTTGAAGGTGACAGGAACCGAGTACGTGCCCCGGCAGCCCGTTCCGCAGGTCGCGGTGGTGAAGGTGTTGCCGACGACCTTCCCGTTCTCGTCCAGCACCTTGACCGTGACGTTGGCCTCGAAGACGTTCGCGCTTCCCGAAACCTGCACCGGGCTGGAGACCCGAGCCTCGGCGACGGGCTTGTCCACGGAGATGACCGGCAGCAGGTCTTCATAGTCGGCCCGGCCGACCGGGTGGTCGAGCACGATCCCCTCCCCGGAGAAGACGCTCACCGGCTCGCCGTCGAGATGGAACAGGACGGCCCGCACCGTCGGGAACTGCGTGAGCGTGTAGACCACCTGGGCGAGGCGTGCCTTCATCGAGAGCGAGCCGCCGCCGGACTGGTACTGCGAGGTGAGGTCGACGGTCGCGACGCCCTTCTTGATCGAGATCCCGAGCAGCTTGGTGTCGGCGGGGACCGAAGTGTCGAGGCCCGACTCGAGCTCCGCCGGGCTCGGCCCCGCCAGCAGAGCCTTCATCGCCGCCGTGGCAACCAGGGGCGTCGCCTCGTGCGACCGCGACTGCCGGGCGAGCTGCTCGCCGTCGAGGAACCACACCTCGAGCGAGACCGAGGTCGGAACGCTCCCGGTCGACTCCGTGGCGGCGGTCGAGCCGGTCTTCCCGCCGGCCGGGCCCAAGGAGACGGCCTTCTCGGAGCCGCAACCCGCCGCGACGAACCCGGGGGCGCCGCCGACAACGGCCAGGCTTGCGAGTGCGAGCAGCTTCTTCATTGTTGCCTCCTAGGGCTGGTACTGCTGGTCGAGGGAAAAGACGCTGTCGACGGCGATCCGAAGCCAGAAGCCGGCCTTGGGCTCCAGCAGGCGGCGGTGCTTCGGATTCTTGCCCTGGACGATCTGCGCAAATTCCGCGACCGAGATCGTCGTCGCCGGAATCGGCCCGGTTCCGCTGCGGGTGAGCACCGTGACCCGGGCATTCGACGCAACGCGGTAGGTCAGCAGGCGATGATCCGTGTCCCGGACGTAGTAGTCGTTGGGAACCGCGTTGCCCGGCGCGATGGCCTTGTCCTCGACGGCCGCGTGGTAGGCGGTCACGCCGCTGAGCCAGAGTGCGGGGTCGACCCGCATGACGAAGCGACCACCCGTGCGCCTGAGGGACTTGACGTGGGCGTACTGGACGACGACACGCGGCGGGGTCTTCGCGCTCGGGGCCGACACGGCTGCAGGCGCCGACGAGAGACGAGCGAGCGCGACGACGCCTGCCGCGGTGAGTACGAGAACCGAGAGCAGGGCGAGCGATGGCTTCATGGTGTGCTCCTTTGTCGTGACCGTGCGCCCATCCTGCTTCTCGCCTGCAACATCGCTGTCACGGCCACGTAACGGTTCCGTCACAGCCGCAGCGTGAAGCGGGTGCCTTCGCCGGGCTCGCTCCAGACCTCGATCCGGCCTCCCAGGAGGCGCGCGTTCTCCTGTGCGATCGCGAGGCCCAGGCCTGTCCCCCCACCGCTGCGGGCCGCATCCGCCTTGTAGAAGCGCTCGAAGAGGTGCGGCAGATGCTCGCGCGGGATACCCGGTCCCCGGTCTGCGACCTCCACGAAGGGGCCGCCGTCCCGGCCCACCCGGACCGCGATCTCCTTGCCGCCGTGCTCGGCGGCGTTGCCGACCAGGTTTGCGACGATGCGCTCGAGCCTGCGCGGATCGCTGGTGAGCTCGACCTCACCCGCCTCGATCCGCACGCGCTCCTCCCAGCCGCGCGCGCGGACGGTGGCCGCGGTCAGCGCGCCGAGCTCGACGCTTTCGGCGTGGATGCTCTCCTGCCCGGCGTCGAAGCGTGAGATCTCCATCAGGTCCTCGACGAGGCGCCGGAGCCGGCCCACGTCGGCGACCAGGAGCTCGGCTGGACGCCGCGACTCGGGCGGCATCGAGTCGAGGTGATCGGCGAGCAGCGAGGCCTCGCCGACGAGCGCGGTCAGGGGCGTGCGCAGCTCGTGCGCCACGTCGGCGGTGAAGCGGCGCTCGCGGGCCTGCGCCGCGGAGAGATCGGCGATCTTCGTCTCGAGCGCGGCCGCCATCTCGTTGAAAGACTGCGCCCAGCTGCCGAACTCGTCGCGGCCCTCGATCGGGAGCCGCGTCTCCAGGAGCCCTTCCGCGAGCGAGCGGGCCGCGTCGCTCGCGCGGCCGACCGGACGCAGCGTCTGGCGCGCCAGCAGCGCTCCGGCGAAGCCCGCAAGCAGCACGAGGATCCCGACCCCGCCGGCGAGGATGTTCCGCAGCAGCGCGAGGTCGTGACGCAAGGCTTGCTCGGAGAAGAAGAAATAGAGCTCGGTGTCGCCCCCGACAGGGCCGCCCACGACGAGGTAATGGATACCCGCGACATCCGCGCGCTCGTAGCCGAGCTCGCCGTGGGCGACGATTCGCCGCAATCCCGCCGGCACCTGACGGATGCCCATGAATCTCGACGAGAACGGTCGACCTCGGCGGATACCGACAGTGAGGAAGGCGGCACCGCCGCGCGCGTACGCGGCGAGAAGCTGTTCGGTGCCCTGGTCCAGGTATGTCGGCGCGATCGCCAGGTTGCGCCGCGCCTGCCGCTCGCCCGAAGCGACCGAATCCGACATCAGGTTGTGTCGCACGACGAAGTAGGAGCCGAGCGCAAGCGCAGCGGCCGACACGCCGACGGCGAGCATGAAGACGACCGTCAGGCGGCGCCGCAGGGGCACTAGCCCTGGCCGAACCGGTAGCCGACTCCGCGCACCGTGTGGATCAGCGTCGGCTGCGCCGGGTCGTCCTCGATCTTTCCTCGCAGCCGCTGAACGGCCACGTCCACGAGCCGCGAATCGCCGAGGTAGTCGTAGTTCCAGACCAGCTCGAGCAGCAGCTCGCGCGTGAAGACCTGCTTCGGCCGGCGCGCGAGCTCGAGCAGCAGGCGGAACTCGGTGGCGGTGAGCGCGACGTCCTCCTCGCCCTTGCGCACGCTGAAGCCGGCCGGGTCGATCTCGAGGCCGGCGATGGAGATCGCCCCCTCGAGGGGACCGGCCGTGGAGCGCCTGAGCACCGCCTTGATCCGGGCGACGAGCTCGGGCAGCTCGAAGGGCTTCGTGACGTAGTCGTCGGCTCCGAGCTCGAGCCCGACGACCACGTCGTGCAACTCGCTCCGCGCCGAGAGCATCACGATCGGCATCTGACTCTCGCGGCGGATCTCGCGGCAGACCTCGAGCCCGTCGAGCGACGGGAGCATCACGTCGAGGACGACGAGGTCAAACGGCCCCTGCCTGAAACGAAGCAGCGCATCCCGTCCGTCGCCGGTGGCCGTGACGCGAAAGCCCGCCTGCTCCAGGCCGAGGCTGGCGACCTCCAGGATAGAGGGGTCGTCCTCCACGAGCAGCACGTGCTCGTCCACGCGACGAAGCCTATTCCGGGCTCAGGCCAGCAGCTCGTTCAGGTTCGGCGGCGAGTCCGTCGCGGGAATCAGGTGGTCGTAGGTGCCCGTCGTGAAGAGCTCCTCCGCGATCGCCGAGACGAGCGAGTACGCGGCGCGGGCGGAGCCGGTAGCGACGCTGATGCGCGCGACGCCGAGGCTCTCCAGCTCGGCAATCGTCGGCCAGCCAGGCCCCGCGAAGATGCTGACCGGGCCCCGCACCTCGCGCGTCAGGCGCTGGATCGCCTCGGGCTCCCGGGCGCCGACCGCGAAGCCGCAGTCCGCGCCTGCCTCGAGGTACGCGTTCAGGCGCTCGATCGCGGCCTCGAGCTGCTCCTCGGCGCTTCCGGCTCCGACCAGGAACACGTCCGTGCGCGCGTTCACGACGAGCGGTACGCCCGCCTGCTCTCCCGCAGCGACGACAGCCCGGACCGACTCGACCCCCTCCTCGAGGGGCCGCAGGATCTCGTGCCGGATGCCGTCCTCGAGGTTCAGGCCGACGGCTCCGGCCTCGATCGCGACCCGGGCGGTCTCGCCCGGGTCGCCGTAGCCGCCCTCGAGGTCGGCGGTCACCGGAAGCTCGACGGCATTCACAATGCGGCGGACCTCCTCCAGCATCTCGTCGCGGGGGATCACCTCGCCGTCCGGGTAGCCGCGCGACCAGGCGACGCCTGCGCTCGTGGTCGCGAGCGCCCGCGCGCCGGGGGTGCGGGCGACGATGACGGCGCTCGCGACGTCCCAGACGTTCGGGAGGACGAGCACCGGAGGTCCCAGGTGGTACGAGCGGAAGAGCTCCGCCTGCTCGCGCTGGCTCAGAGCGGCCAAGTGGCGCGCACCTGCTCGAAGTCGCGCGGCCAGTCGCGGTAGGCCTCGCGCGGGTTGGTCGTCTCCTCCGTGGCGGATGCCCCGTGCTTCGCGGCCACCTCGCTCGGCGGGTAGTGCAGCGTCTTGCCCTCACCGCGGGCGCCGACCATCAGGATCGCGCAGGGGCCGTCGCCGGCGCCGATGAAGATGTGGCGCGTGCCCGGCGCGCAGTGGACGAGGTCCCACGCCTTCAGCAGGCGCTCCTCCTCCTCGACGAGGAGCAGGCACTCGCCGGAGAGGACGAGAAAGTCCTCCTGCACGTTCTCGGAGTGGTAGAGCCCATTCGGCTGGCCCGGGTGGAGAACGTGGATCCCGATCCCGTACTGCTCGAACTCGCCCGCCTCGGGCTCGAGGTCGGTCCACTCGCCTCCGCGCTTGTCGCGCATCCAGGCGACATCGGCCATGTTGAGCACGAACCAGCCGGGGGACGCGACGACCGCGCCGGCCTCGGTCTGCTCGATCTTCGCCTCCCCGCGGGCCACGGCGAGAGCCTAGCGAGGGTCGTCGCGGTCGATGTTCCAGTGCCGACCGGCCGCCGCCATCCAGACTCCGTCCGCCCGCCGGGAGAGCAGGAAGCGCGTCACGACCCGCTGGCCGCCTTCGTGGTCGCCGTAGAGCACGTCCACCGTCATCGGCTCGCCTGCCTCGATCCGCTCGCGCGCCTGTTCGAACTCGGGCTCACTGGGGTCCCGAAACGCGCCTTGCCAGAAGCCGATGTCGCTAACGGGAACGTAGAGATCCCGCGAGAGCCGCCGAAAACCTTCGAGCGAGGGCGCGCCGGACGTGCCGCTGAGGATCCGCTCGGGATGGAAGAGCCACCCGTGCAGGACAGCGATCCCCGTGCCGACGTTCCGCAGCGAGATCGTCAGCCAGACGGCCTCGTCGCCGGCCTCGGCACCCGCCCCGCCTCCCGGCGTCGCGAGCCACTTGCCGTCGGCGAAGTGGATCTTCTGTACCGGATCCTGAAGTCGGGAAGGCATCAAGACGGGCCTGAGCTCGGCGAGCAGCGTGCGCTCGGCGACCCGCGACGAGCGATTTGCGGAGCGCACCGACGCGAAGGTCGCGCCGGCCAAAGCGAGCGTGCCGCCCGCGGTCGCCAGCGACGAGATCGCCACCCAGTCAGCCACGCGCCGAGTCTAAGCGGTGAAGGTGGGCCAGCCCATCGAGCAGCCGGGAAGGCCTCTTGCTAGCGTCCGGCGAGTGGGCGCGACGGCAGCTTCAGCCGCTGAGCCGCGGCGGCGTTTGCGCCCGAAGCTCGTCTACGGGGTCGCTGCGCTGCTGCTTCTCATCGCGGCGGTCCTCGCGGCGGCGGACGCCGGCGAGCAGGCGGGCCGCCTCTCCGACTGGCAGGCCTTCGTCCTCGGCGTCACGCAGGGGCTGACCGAGCTCCTGCCGATCTCCTCGTCGGGCCACCTCATCCTGGTGCCGTGGCTCGTGGACTGGCACTACCTCGAGGCCCACCCGAGCTTCAACAAGACCTTCGACGTGGCGCTCCATCTCGGCACGCTCGTCGCCGTCATCGCGTACTTCTGGGAGGACGTCGTTCGCTACCTCTCGGCCTGGTTCCGTTCGGTCGGCCGGCGCAGTGTCACGACCGTTGACGAGCGGATCGCCTGGTGGATCTTCTTCGCCACGATCCCGGCGGCGATCGCGGGCGCTGCAGGGGAGGAGCCGATCGAGAAACACCTGGGCCAGCCGTGGCAGATCGCGATCTTCCTCGCGGTTTTCGGCGTCCTGCTCTGGCTCGCCGACCGGCTGCCGCAGGAACGGCAGATCGGCGAGCTCGGCTTCTGGCCGGCCTTTGCCGTGGGGATCTCGCAGATCCTGGCGCTGATGCCGGGGGTCTCGCGCTCGGGGATCACGATCACCACGGGGCGCTTCTTCCGGCTCGAGCGGGATGCGGCCGCCCGCTTCGCGTTCCTGCTGCTGATCCCGATCGTCTTCGGCGCCGTCGTCTACAAGGGCCTCAAGCACGTCGTGCTCGAGCCGCTCCCGGCGGGCTCGGTCGGGCCGTTCGTGGTCGGGACGATGGCGGCTGCGGCGGTCGGTCTCGTGGCGATCGACCTCCTGCTCGGGTACGTGCGGCGGCACGACTACACGCCGTTCGTCGTCTACCGCCTCCTGGCCGCGGCAGTGATCGTGCTCGTGATCGCCAGCGGCTGGCGCAGCGCCCACTTCTAGACGAAGCCGAGACAAAAGCGTGCCGGAAGGCGCACGCGCCCTGGTTCCTCGCCTCGGCCGCCGGTATCCGTGGTCGAAACCGAACGAGAGGAGATTCACATGCGCCTTCCCCGAAGACGCCTGCTGCTGGTCGTGCTACCGCTGGCGCTGGTTGCCGGCGTCGCGCTGGCCGCCCAGCCGAATGGCCGTCGGCCCTCCAACGCCGTCATCAACGCGTGCGTGAAGAAGAAGGACGGCCGCGTGCGGGTCGTCGCCGCCGCCGCCGCCTCGTGCCGCCGGAACGAGCTCCCGCTCACCTGGAACGCGCAGGGACCGGCCGGGCCGCCAGGGCCGGCGGGGCCGGCCGGCGCCACCGGGCCGGCCGGTGCACCGGGGCCGGCCGGAGCGGCCGGCCCGAAGGGCGACGCGGGCGATCGTGGCGCAACCGGCGCGGCAGGTCCCGCCGGCCGAGCCGGCGGGACCGGGCCGCAAGGGCCGGCCGGGCCGGCTCTCAGCGCACTCGAGAGCCTGAACGGCATCGGCTGCCATGCGGGTGGCCAGGCGGGAACGGTCGCACTGACCTACGACGCGAGCGGCGTCGCGACCATCACCTGCGGAAGCTCCGGTGGCGGCGGCACCTCTGCCCTGGTGAACGAGCTGATGACCGGCTCGACCGGCGCGGCGGCGAACGAGTTCGTCGAGATCGTGAACACAGGTACGGCGGCCGCGGATATCGGCGGTTTCCGGCTCGCCTACCGCTCAGCGGCGGGCATCAGCGACGTCACGCTCGCCACGGTTCCGGCCGGAACGACTCTTGCGAGCGGCGGCTTCTACCTGTTCGGCGGCAGCGCCTACGCGGGCGCACGACCTCCTGACCAGAGCTTCTCAACGGCCCTCGCGGCCACGGGCGGCGGCATCGCCATCCGCGATTCGGCGGGCGCGACCCTCGATTCGGTGGGCTACGGAGACGCGGTCAACGCCTTCGTCGAGGGCCATCCGGCCTCGGCTCCGCCGGCAACCGCTGCGCCCGGGAGCAGCGCGATCCGGCTTCCGGACGGGCACGACACGAACGACAACGCGGCGGACTTCTCCGTCAGCGCAAGCCCCACTCCTGGGAGCTCGAACCACTAGAGGGGCCCAAGGAAACCGGCTCGGCGGGCGGCTTTCACACCATTGGCCGCCCGCCGCGGTTATCACCCTCGTGGGTGATTCCGCGACCCAGACGGGTCACCTTTACTGCGCCTGCGGGTCTCCCCCGCATGGCGTAGCACGAAAAATCTGCGGCTTTATTGGTCCCATCGATCATCAAACCCTCGTTCGCTCACTCTCGCCCGAGCTCATGCTCGTGGATCCGGAGCTGGCCGAACGCGCTCGTGAGCTCCTGCGGGAGCCCGGTGAAACCAATGGAAAGGGTTGGCACATGTCTGCACTAGGAACGCACGAAATGACTGCGGGGATCGGCGTGGGCTTGGAGCCTCCGTTGAGCCCCCCGGTTGTGCGGGGCCACAGCGGGTCGGTGCCGATGCTCTCGAGCGCGAACATCTCCGATCTTCCGACTTCTCCCCCGGCCATTCGGCTGCCGGAGAGCGTGGCGCCGGCTCCCGAGCCCCAGCAGCCCGAACAGGCCCCGGCTGCCGAGTCCGACCTTCCGGTAATGGCGCCCGCCGAGGGGCCCCTGATCGACTACTTTTCTCCCCCGGAGCCGGCGGCCGAGACGATGGCCCCGCTCCAGCCTGCGGTCGAGATCGCGCCCGCCGCGTTCTTCGCCCCGCAGCCGGTCGAGGCCGAGGTCCAGGTCGAGCCCGAGGTCGCACCGGAGTCGATCGTCGCCCGGGAGCCAGAGCTTCGACTCCCCGACGATCCGTTCGAGGCCGCTTTGCCGGCTCCCGAGCCGGTCTCCACCCCGGAGCTCGACGAGCTCTTCGCGCCGAAGCGCAGCGGCCAGTTCCGCGTCGTCGTCCGCCTGAGGGAAGGCGAGGGGGTCGAGGTCGGCGAGTTCCGCGAATTCGGCACTGCGATGGAAGGCGCCCAGGAAGTGATCGAGCAGTTCTCGTCCGCGGCCGAGGGTCAGTGGCCCTTCTACGCGGGCCGCTTCATTCGCCCCGACCTGATCGTCTCCGTGGACGTGGTCGAGGGCGAGCAGGCCGGCTAATTAGCTCAAACTAGGCCTGGCGCCCGACGTAGATCGTCACGGTCGTACCAACCGGCGCGCGCCTGCCGCCCGCCGGCTGCTCGTCCACGACGGTTCCGATCTGGCTCGCATCGGTCACGCCCTGCGGCAGCGTCTGCACCTTGAAACCGGCGCTCTCGAGTCTCGTCTTGGCGGCGGCTGGATCCTCGCCGAGCACGTCGGGCACGGCTCGCTGCTCGCCGGGGCTCGGGCCGAGCGAGGCGTTGAGCTGGATCCGCGTCCCGCGCTTCTGCTTCGTGCCCGCGTTCGGCGACTGGGAGACGACCGTCCCCTCCGGTTGATCCGATGGCACGTAGACGACGCCGGACTTGAGACCCGCCGAGTTGAGCTTCCGCTGGGCCGCCTCTTGTGCCTGCCCGGTGACGTCGGGCACGGTCACGGTCGCCGGCTTCGTCCCCGGCGGAGGCGGCGGTGGTGGTGGCGGCGGCGCCGGTGGTGGCGGAGGCGGGGGCGGAGGAGGCGGAGGCACCCCGCCGGAAGCCTGGCCGCTCGAGATGTTCAGCCTCACCTTCGAGCCGCCGGGCACGCGCTTGCCGCCCTTCGGGCTCTCGGAGACAACCGTGCCCTTGGGCTGTGCCGAAGGGACGGTGAAAGCCTGTGGGACGAGCCCGGCCGCTCGGATCGCCGCCACAGCGGTGTTCCGTGTCTGGCCCACCACGTCCGGAACGCTCACCATCCCGCGCGAGATCCGGATCACGACCGTCGAGCCCTTCGCGACCTTGGCGCCTGCCGCAGGGCTCTGGCTCAGAACGGTTCCGCGCGGCTTGTTCGAGGCCACGCTGGAGGTCTCCACCGCCAGGCCCTGCGCGCGCAAGTCGATCGTCGCGGCCGTCGCGGGCTTGCCGACCACGTTCGGCACCGCGACGACGTTGGCCGCAGAGACCGAGAGGGTCACGACCGACTTGCGGGCGACCCGAGTGCCGGCCCCCGGCTCCTCGGCGAAGACCTTGCCGGCCGGAGTGTCGCTCGGCTTCGTCACGACACGCGCGATCAGGCCACGGCGATCGACGCGGGCGACCGCCTCCGACTGCGGCTGTCCGATCACGTTGGGGACGACGACGGCGCTGCTCTTCTTGTCATCGTCGCGCGTCAGCAGCCAGAGCGCGACCAGCCCGCCCGCGACGAGCAGCAGCAGCACGAGCAGCCAGGGCCAGACGAGCGGCCTGGGCGGAGGTGGAGGCGGCGGCTCGAGAACCTCTTCCTCGACGACGTCGCCGGGAGGCCCTTCCTCGACGACCGTCTCGGCTTCGGCGACGCGGCGTGAGGCGGCCGGCCGGCGCCGGAATGGCGGTCGGAATCTCATCTCAGCTCCCTATTGCCGCTTTCAGGCAACGCGAACCGCGCCCGACCGCAAAACCCGAACCTCGTCCTCAAAGAATCCTTCCAATTCACCTACGGCGTCCTAACCCGCGGCGCGTTTACTGCGCTCAAGCAGGCTCTCTAACGGAGGTATCCGTCATGGCACGCAAGCTCATTCTCCTCGCGCTCGCGCTCGGCCTCGGCCTCGCCGTGACCGGCGTCGCAGGCGCACGCTGGTTCAACGTCATCCGCGGCACGCGCGGTGACGACGTGATCGCCGGCACGGCCAGGCCCGACTTTGTCCTCGCCTTCGCCGGAAACGACCAGGTCTCGACCGGCGACGGGCACGACGTCGCCTACGCCGGCAGGGGCAACGACACCGTCGACGGCGGAGCCCAGTTCGACCGGCTCTTCGGAGGGCTCGGAAACGACGTGCTCAGCGCCGGCGACGACGGCGCCCTGATCTGGGGCGGCGAAGGGAACGACACCCTCAACGCCGGCAACACCGGCCCCAATCGGCTCCACGGCGGCCCGGGCGACGACACCGTCAACGGTGGCCCCGAGCGCGACTTCCTCTGGGGCGGCCGCGGGATCGACAGCGAGAACGGCGGCGACGGCAACGACGTCCTGCACGCGCTCGCCCCCGACGGCCAGGTGGACACGCTGAACTGCGGTGCGGGCGAGCGCGACGTCGCGTGGCTTCGCGCCGGCGAGTCCGACCTGACGGTCAATTGCGAGATCCTCAAGACCGTCTCGATCGGCTCCGACTAGCTCTCCTCCGCCCGGTAGTAACTCTCACGAGGCCCGCCACACCGGCGGGCCTCGCCCTTTGTAAGGTCGCGCCGATGAGCGAGCTCGAGCTGATCGCGGTCGCCGTCTGGTCGTTCGTTGTGGCGGTCGCCGGCGGTGCCGTGGGCCTGGTGCTCGGGAACCTGCGCCTGCCGCTTTTCGTTGCGGCGGCCTCGTCGCCCGCCGCGGCGGGCGGGGCGAACATTGCGGTCTCGGGAATCGCGGCGGCGACCGCCGCGACGACCCACGTGCGCGCGGGACGGATCAATTGGCGGCTGTTCGGCTGGATGGCGCCGCCCTCGATCGTGGGTGCGCTCGCCGGCGGCTACCTCTCGGGACGGGTCTCCGAGACGGCGCTCCTACTGGCGATCGCCGCGGTGCTCCTCTACAGCGGGCTCGACCTCCTCTTCCGCCGGCCGGCCCCGGCCCGGACGCGCGAGGGTCCGCACGTCGGTGCCGCCATCCTCTCGGGCGCTGTCATCGGCCTGCTCGGCGGCTTCGTCGGTCTGATCCTCGGTTCGCTGCGGATGCCCGCGCTGCTGCGGCTCGTCGGCGAGCCCCCGGCCCGCGCGGTCGGGACGAACCTCGCCGTCGGAGTTTGTGTCGGAATCGCCGGGCTTGCCGGGCACCTGCCCTCGGCGGCTCCCGACTGGCGACTGATCCTCGTCGGCGGCGCCGCCTCGGTCCCTGGCGCGCTGATCGGGGCCCGCCTCACCGGCCGCCTCTCGGACCGCGCGCTCGTCCAGGCGATCGGCGCGGTGCTGCTCGTGGCCGGGACGGCGGCGGCTATTCAGGCGCTGGTCTAGCCTCGACCCGTTCGAGGAAGCCGCCGATCACCTCGAGGTAGCGCTCCGGCTCCTCCAGCAGCGAGGTGTGCGAGCTCTCCTCGAAGAACACCCACTCGGAGCCGGCGATGCCCTGGTGCAAGGGCTCGACCAGCGCCGGAGTGCACTCGTCGTAGCGGCCCGAGGTGATCAGCGTCGGAACCTCGATCTCGCCGAGCCGGTCGACCACGTCCCAGTCCTTGAGCGTGCCGGTGACGGTGAACTCGTTCGGGCCCCACATCGTCTCGTAGACCTGCGTCCCGAACTTCGCGCGCGTGCGTCCGAGCGCCTCGGGCTCGGGCTCGATGCGGCAGATGTGCCGCCGCCAGAACTCCTGCTGGGCCGCCTTCTCGTCGAGCCCGGGCGGCAGCTCGTCGTGCAACCGCCGCGTCTCCTCCGCCCAGCGCGGTGCGCTTGTCGGCGTCGAGTTGAGAACGAGGCTGGTGAGACCCACCGGCTGGGTGACCGCGTACTCGAGCGCCAGCATCCCGCCCCAGGAGGAGCCGAAGAGGTGCAACCGCTCGAGCCCGAGGCCGTCGCGCACCGAGCGGAGCTGCCCGAGAAAGGTCTCGACCGTCCAGAGCGACGGGTCGTCCGGCTTGTCCGAGTCACCCCCGCCGAGCTGGTCGTAGAAGACGACGCGCCGGCCCTGCTCCGCCAGGGCCCCGAGCCCCTCGAGCGGATCGTGCGAGCCGCCGGGCCCACCGTGCAGAGCGAGCAGCGGGACGCGACCCGGCTCCTCGTCGTCGCCGACGACCTGGTACCACGTCGCGTACTCGCGAAACGGGAGCCGGCCGTCCGGCCCGGTCACGATGCTCGCCGCCAACGACGGCGGCGACCGTTCGGCACCTCGCCGAGAGCACGCGCGGCGGAGCCGAAGTCAACCGCCGTCAGGCCGGCCAGCTCTGCGGCGTCCAGCTCACGGATCGAGGCATCCGGGCTGCCTGCAAGGCGCAGCGCCTGAGCGTTCAGCGCCTGCTCGAAGATCGTGCGCGCGTACCGGGCGTTGCCGAAGCCCTCGCCCCGCTGCGCCTGATCGAAGATCCGGAGCAGCTCCGCGGCGGCACCTTCGGTAAGGCTGTACTCGTTCTGCCGGGCGAAGGTGCCGGTGATGGAGACCAGCTCCTCGCTCGAGTAGTCGGGGAAAACGAGCTCGCGGGCGAAGCGTGAGCGGAGACCCGGATTCGAATCGAGGAACTCGTGCATCAATCGTGGGTACCCGGCCACGATCACCACGAGGCGGTGGCGGTGATCCTCCATTCGCTTGAGCAGCGTCTCGATCGCCTCCTGGCCGAAATCGACTCCGCGCTGTCCCGACCCCGGCCGGGCGAGTGCATAGGCCTCGTCGATGAAGAGCACCCCGTCCAGGGCTCGCCGAATCGCCCGGTCGGTCTTGAGCGCAGTCATGCCGACGTACTCGCCGACCAGGCCTGCCCGGTCGACCTCGACCAGGTGGCCCTTCTTCAGCAGGCCCATCGCCCGGTACATCTCGGCGAGCAGCCGCGCGATCGTCGTCTTGCCGGTGCCGGGGTTGCCCAGGAAGACGAGGTGCTGCGAGGTTGCCACCTCCGGGAGCCCGTGCTCCAGGCGCTGGGCCTGAATCTGGAGGAAGGCGACGAGGGCGCGCACCTGGCCCTTGATCGATTCGAGTCCTACGAGCGAATCGAGCTCGGCCTGGAGCTCCTCGAGGCTTCGTGGCTCCGTATCCGCCTGCCGAGGGTCGAGACGCTCGAGCCAGTCGGCATCGCCGCCAACCCGTTGCGCGACCTGCGCGCGCAGGACGTTGAAGCCGCGGATCAGGTCGTCGAGCGGGTTGGGCATCGCTCGCTTTTACCCGCGTGAGCCGCTCGGTAAGCTCGGTGCATGGTCGACTCGTGGCGCAGATACAAGCGCGACCTGACCGAGGCGGAGGACCGGCCGACCCGCTGGAGCGCGGTCCGTCCGAAGCGGGTCAGCCAGCGCGACCTGCTGATCCCGGTCAGCCGCCACCGAGTGAAGCTCTTCGCCGCGTGCCTCTTCTGCGGCTTCGGGCTCTCGGTCCTGTGGGTCTTCTTCCCGCTGCTGATGGTCTCGATCGCCCTCGACCGAAGCCTCGGCGCCTGGAACTGGGCGATCATGGGCGGCTTCGCTGCCGTCGCCGGGCTCGCGCTCTACCTGTACGCGGCAGCCGACGAGCAGAAGTACTGGGACTCGCTCTAGCCGCCTACTCGATCCTCCAGGTGTCGCCGCCGTGCAGGAGCTCGGCCAGGTCGCCTTCTCCCTGTTCGGCCCGCGCGGTTTCCAGCTGCTCGGTCATCAGGCGGTCGTAGACCGGCCGCTCGATGTCGCGGAAGACGCCGATCGGGGTCGGCCCATGCGGCGTGTGCGAGAGTCGCGCCAGCGCGGAGGCCAGGCTCGGCGACTCCAGGTGCTCGTCGTGAACGAGCAGCGCCTCCTCCCCGGCCTCGGCGACCTCGACGAGCTCCGCCGAGCCGTCGGGCCGTAGCCGCACGCCGCGCTCTTCTTCGGCGCCGAAGCGGATTGGCTTGCCGTGCTCGAGCCGGATCCGGTTCTCCTTCTGCTCGCGCACCGCGTCGAAGGCGCCGTCGTTGTAGACGTTGCAGTTCTGGTAGATCTCGACGAACGCGGCGCCGGGGTGCTTGGCCGCACGGCGCAGCGTCTCGGTCAGGTGGGCGCGGTCGGTGTCAATCGAGCGCCCGACGAAGCTCGCCTCGGCGCCGAGCGCGAGCGCCACCGGGTTGAACGGCCAGTCCAACGAGCCCATCGGCGTCGTCTTGTTGACCGTCCCGAGCGGCGAGGTCGGCGAGTACTGGCCCTTCGTGAGGCCGTAGATCTGGTTGTTGAACATCAGGATCTTCACGTTCACGTTGCGGCGAAGCGCGTGGATCAGGTGGTTGCCGCCGATCGAGAGCGCGTCGCCGTCGCCCGTCACGACCCAGACGGAGAGGTCCGGCCGCGCGAGCGCGAGCCCGGTCGCGATCGCAGGTGCGCGCCCGTGGATCGAGTGGATGCCGTAGGTCTCGACGTAGTACGGGAAGCGCGCGGCGCAGCCGATCCCGGAGACGAAGACCGTGCGCTCCCGCGGCACATCGAGCTCCGGCAGGAAGCTTTGCACCGCCGCGAGGATCGCGTAGTCCCCGCAGCCCGGGCACCAGCGCACCTCCTGGTCGGTCTTGAAGTCCTTCGCGCTCAGCGGATGGCCGTTGCCGTTGCCGTTTTCCGTCACGCCATGGCCTCCATCGCCGTAGCCAGCTCGTCCGAGCGGAACGGCTGGCCGCGCACCTGGTTGTAGCCGACCGCGTCCACCAGGAACTCCGCGCGCACGAGCTTGAGCAGCTGGCCGAGGTTCATCTCGGGCACGAGCACGCGGTCGTAGCTCGCCAGCACCTCGCCGGTGTTGCGCGGAAACGGGTTCAGGTGGGTCAGGTGGGCCTGCGCGACGTGCTTCCCCTGCTTGCGCAGCCGCCGCACGGCGGAGGTGATCGAGCCGTACGTGCCGCCCCAGCCGAGCACGAGCAGGCTCGCTCCGTCGGGATCGTCCACCTCGAGCTCGGGGATGTCGGCCGCGATGCCCGCGATCTTCTGAGCCCGCAGCCGCACCATCAGGTCGTGGTTGTCGGGGTCGTAGGAGACGTTGCCGGTCTCGTCCTGCTTCTCGAGGCCGCCGAGGCGGTGCTCCAGCCCGGGCGTGCCCGGAATCGCCCAGGCGCGCGCGAGGGTCTCCGGGTCGCGCACGTAGGGCCAGAACTCGCCCTCGCGGTTCGGCTCGGTCGCGAAGTCGACCGGGATCTCCGGCAGCGAGGCCACCTCGGGCAGGAGCCACGGCTCGGAGCCGTTCGCCAGATACGCATCGGAGAGCAGGTAGACCGGCGTGCGGTACTTGAGCGCGAGCCGCGCCGCCTCCAATGCAGCCGCGAAGCAGCCGCCGGGTGTCGACGCGGCCACCACCGGCACCGGCGACTCGGCGTTGCGGCCGTAGAGCACCATCAGCAGGTCGGCCTGCTCGGGCTTGGTCGGCATCCCGGTCGACGGGCCGGCGCGCTGGATGTCGAGGATCAGCAACGGCAGCTCGAGCGCGACCGCGAGCCCGACGGTCTCGCTCTTCAGCACAACTCCGGGCCCGCTCGAGGTGCAGACGCCGAGTGCCCCGCCGAAGCTCGCGCCCAGTGCGGCTCCCGCCGCCGCGATCTCGTCCTCGGCCTGGAAGGTGCGCACGCCGAAGCGCTTGTGGCGCGAGAGGTTCTCGAGGATCTCCGAGGCCGGCGTGATCGGGTAGGCGCCGAGGAAGAGCGGCAGGCCGCTCTTGACGCTCGCGGCGATCAGCCCCATCCCGAGCGCCTGGTTGCCCGTGATGTTGCGGTAGGTGCCCGGCGCCATCTCCGCGGGCGCGACCTCGTACGAGACGACGAAGTCCTCCGAGGTCTCGCCGTAGGCCCACCCGGCCTTGAACGCCTTGATGTTCGCCTCCGCGATCGTCGGCTTCGAGGCGAACTTGCGCTCGAGGAAGGCGATCGTGCCGTCGGTCGGCCGGTGGTAGAGCCAGGACATCAAGCCGAGGGCGAACATGTTCTTCGAGCGCTCCGCCTCGCGCTTGGTTACGTCCACCTCTTTGAGCGCCTCGAGCGTCAGCGTCGTCAGCGGCACCTCGTGCACGTGGAACTCCGCGAGCGAGCCGTCGTCGAGTGGGCTCTCGGCGTAGCCGGCCTTCTCGAGGTTGCGCTCGGTGAAGGCATCGCGGTTCACGATCAGCGTGCCGCCCTTCGGCAGGTCGCGCAGATTCGTCTTCAGCGCCGCCGGGTTCATCGCCACGAGCACGTCGGGTGCGTCGCCGGGCGTGAGGATGTCGTGGTCGGCGAAGTGGAGCTGGAAGCCGGAGACGCCCGGCAGCGAGCCGGCCGGCGCGCGGATCTCCGCGGGGAAGTCCGGAAGCGTCGAGATGTCGTTGCCGAGCAGCGCGGTCTCGCTCGTGAAGCGCCCGCCGGTGAGCTGCATCCCGTCGCCGGAATCGCCGGCGAACCGGATGATCACCTGCTCCAGCTGCTCGACCTGCTTGCTCATCGGCTACACGGTAGCGCGGACCAGCGTGATGCCCCAGGCCTGGCCGGAGGCGAAGAGCTCGTCGGGATCGACCTCGTCCCGCCAGCCCAGAAAGTGGCGCTCCGGCTCGGCCTCGGTGGAGCCGTAGACGGCGAGGCGAAGCTCTCGCTCAGGCTCGTCGCCACCACGCTCGAGCTCCGCGAGCCGGCGCTCGGCCTCCTCGGCCGCCGGTCCTTCCGCGTACCCCTTGGCCATAGCCGTCGATGCTAGCTACTGCGCTTCCTGAAGCAAGGCCTGCAGGTCGAGCGGCGCGTTGTGCATCGCCACGCCCTCCCCGCTCGCAGGTCGCGGCCACTCCTCCTCGGGGCGGTCGCGGTAGAGCTCGACGCCGTTGCCGTCGGGGTCGCGCAGGTAAAGCGCCTCGGAGACGCCGTGGTCGGTTGCTCCGTCGATCGGCCACTTCGCCTCTACGAGGCGCCGCAGAGCCTCGCCGAGCGTCCGGCGGTCCGGGTAGCGGATGGCGACGTGGAAGAGCCCGGTCGTGCCGGGCGGTGGCGGGGAGCCGCCGCGCGACTGCCAGGTGTTCAGCCCAAGGTGGTGGTGGTAGCCGCCCGCCGAGAGGAACGCAGCCTCGTCGCCATGGCGTTGCATCTCGTCGAAGCCGAGGATGTCGCGGTAGAAGTCGAGCGAGCGGTCGATGTCCGCAACCTTCAGGTGGACGTGCCCGATGTCGACTCGGGGATCGATGCTCACCGCGCGACGATAGCGACCGGCAAGCGTCACGTGGGCCGAGTCTCGTTGCCAAAAGATATTGGAGCAGAAGAGCGCGTCCCTGCCTCCTCGGCGACCGGTACGCGCGCGCCCCAGGGACTCCTTTCCGCGCAGGCGGGTGAGCGGAAGACTCACAAGCGCTGTCAATTGTTGTCGACTTCGCTTGTCTGTTGACGGGGTCCGGGCCGGCGGTCACTATTGGGATTCGGTGTCACCGCAACAACTCGAGGGGCAGGCCGAGTCGATCGGCCAGCGGTTGCGTCGCCTCCGGCACGAGCGTGGGCTGTCTCAGCGCGAGCTCGCCGGCCCCGGTGTCTCGTACGCCTATATCTCCAGAATCGAAGCCGGCGCTCGGCGGCCGTCCGTGAAGGCGCTGCGGATGCTCGCCGGGAAGCTGGGCGTCTCCGCCGACTATCTCGAGACCGGCTCCGAGATCCGCGATACCGACGAGCGGGAGCTGCAGATTGCGGACGCCGAGCTGGAGCTTCGTCTCGCCGAGATCACGGACGAAACCGAGGAGAAGCTCGAGCGGCTGCGGTCGGACGCCCTCGAAGCCGGGGACGCCGTCGCCGCGTCGCGTGCGAACCTCGCGCTCGGCTTGGCGGCCGCTCACGGCGGGCGCAACAACGACGCGATCGAACTGCTCGAGACTGGCCTCACACTGTCACCGGTCTCCGCGAGCGCGCGGCCGGATGTCTACGCGACGCTCGGGAAGGCGTACGCGGCGAGCGGCCAGCCAAAGCGAGCGGTGGAGCTGTTCGAGCGCTGCCTCGCGGAGGTCTCGCAGGAAGCCCCCGACGACTTTGCCGCGCAGGTGAGGTTCACCACCTACCTCAGCTACGCCCTGACCGATCTCGGAGACCTGCGCCGCGCGGAGGCGGTCCTCGAAGAGACGCTCGGGCAGGCCGAGGAGATGACGGACGCGTACTCGCGCGTGCGGCTCTACTGGGGGGTCGCGCGGGTGAACGACGTGGGTGGCCGGCCCGCCGCGGCGCTCGACTACATCCGGCGCGCGATCGCCCTCCTGGACGTCACCGACGACACGCTCCACCTGGCCCGCGCACATGTCCTCTCGGCCGCCATCCTGCTCACGCAGGATCGTCCCGAGGAGGCGACCAAGCACCACGAGCTGGCCGAGAAGCTCCTGGGCCCCAACGCGGAGCCCGAGGATCTCTCGGGCCTCTATGCGGACCAGTCCAAAGCGGCGGCGCGGCTCGGCAACGTCGCCGTGGCCGTTGCGAAGGCCGAGGCGGCGGTGGCGGCGCTGGCCGGCGACGAGTCTCCGCGCGAGCTGGGTCTCGGCCAGTGGGCGCTGGCGGAAGCTCGAGCGCTCGACGGCGACGCCGACGGTGCCGACAGCGCGTTCCGGGAGGCGTCAATGCTCCTCGAGGCGCACGGCCATCGGCGGGAGTACGTGGACGTGTACCGCTCCTGGGGCAAGTTCCTGCGCCGTGTAGGGCGCGAGGAGGACGCGCTCGAGGTGCTCGAGCGCGCGACCGACCTCGCAGCCGAGCACGTCGCGGACGCGCCGGCCCACCAAGCCGAGCAGTGATCTCGGCCGCAGTCCGGCCGCGGGGCCCGTTCTCGCTCCGTCTCTCCGCCCGGCTGGCGGGCGATGCGACCCGCAGCGTGACCG
>JBBRZN010000040.1:0-20446 GCA_038236705.1 Gaiellales bacterium | reverse complement strand
GCTCAAGCCCAGGCGAGAAGACCGACGCCCGAAAGCATCACAGCACCCACCAGGTCGGAGATAGGCTCAGCCGAGTGGACGTCGTGTTCGAGGTCGCCAGCCAGCCGTACCCGCTCGACGAGCGAGCGGCGACGCTCATGGCGGAGAACCTGAGGGTGAAGGCTGCGCACGAGCCTGGCGCCGAAGGAACCGTAGGAGCTCGGGCAGTCGCCGACGCAATCGAGCTTCGGCTGATCGAGGACACCGCCGACCCGGTCACCCTGGGCGGAGACGGGGCCGAGGCCGTCTTTTACGCGCTGAACGCCCCGGTCGGCGGCAGCGAGCGGCCGTGGGCGCTCTACCGGGCCGTCAAAGGGCTGCACGAGGAGCGGCTGCGGCAGAAGAGCTAGGACAGGCTGCCCGTCGCGTTCGAGATCCTTGGCAAGCGCTGCGAGATCGGTGCGCGACTCCTCGACCCGAACGGCGTGAGCCGCCCCTGGTCAAGCGCGCCGCCCTCGCGCAACCTGCTGCCTGGGAGAGGAGGCGAGCAGCTCCTCGTACAGGGCCGCGACGCGAGGAGTGATCTCCGCCCAGCCGTATCGGCGGCTCTCTGTCTGGGCGCGTCGGCCACGCGCCCGGCGTTCCTCCTGACGGCGGCTGATTGCGGCGAGGTCAGCGCGACGGGAATTCGCTGCCCTCAGACGAGCTCGCTCGTCCTGGCCGCTAGCTCACGGTCGCGCTTCCGCTTCATGGTTGCGGACGCGCCTACCGCGCCGCTTGACACGTTTTGTGCGTCGGCTACAGCTGCCGCGGCCCTTGGGGCGGCTTGGAAATCTCCGCCAGCATCTCGCCCACGGACTTGTCCTTCGCCTCGAGCGCGACGTCGGCCTGGGACACCACGCCAACGAGCCGATTCTCGTCGTCCACGACCGGCAGGCGCCGCACCTGATGCTGTGCCATCAGCTGAAGCGCGTCCGAAAGATCGTGATCGGGCCCCACCGTAACGACCTCGCGCGACGAGACCTCCCTAGCAGGCATACCTTGCGGATCCTTCCCTTTGGCGATCGCTCGAACGACGATGTCGCGATCGGTGATCATCCCCGCGAGCTGCTCCCCGTCGAGGATAGGAATCGCGCCTACGTCTTCAGCCTCCATCAGCTCGGCGACCTGACTTAGCGGCGTATCGGGCGCCACGCAGCGCGGGCGCGCGGTCATCACATCGCGTACGTTCGTTCCCATTGCAGCCTCCTTCGTCTACGTGACGCAGATTACTCCCGCCGACGTAGATTACTCCCGCCGACGTAACGGGGCGTGCATGTGCGCGAAGCGGAGAAGCTTCGGCATGCTGCCGCCGCAGACGCAGGTCGATCAACCGCCAGGCGCGACCTCTCGCTACTCCTCGACCGCGGCCGCACGAAAACGACTGTCGCCCTCGGCCGAGCTGAGGCGCGCGAGCTGGCTGAGCTGCTCACCGTCGGCGGGTTCAACACGAACCCGCGCTCCTGCGGGAGGCGCTTCTCCTCGCGCTCGCCTAGGCAGCGGCGGCGATTGCGGTCCGGGCTGCGTCTCCGACAGATGCCGTGGCGCCCCCTGACTCTAGCCCCGGCTCTGGGTGTCGCAGAAGAGCCGGAAAGCGACATCGCCACAGCTGCCCCCGTCCAGCCGGGTTCCTCGAGGCGTGCTCCGACTGAGAAGCTTGAGCTGAGTTTCCGACTGCGAAGCGGTCGCTAGCCGCTCGGTGTGCCGAGCGGCTGCTCGTCGCGTGGGAGCGGCACGACGAGCCTGACGCCCTCCGGCAGGCTCCGACCAGATCCGCCCTCGCCAGCGAGGCGCGCCACGTGGTCGAGCGCCAGCTCCGCTCCCTTCGTCCGCCGCCCCCAGTCCGGGTTTCCCTCTTGGTCAGTGGCCGTGAGGAGTGCCCAGATCGCCGGGTCGCCATTGCCCATTCCGGAGCGAGCCGCGCGGGTCTCCTCGACGATCTGGCGGATTTCGGGCTTGGTCATCAGCCGCTCACCGGTGCGCGTGCCGATTTCGACCGCCCGTGCAGCCTCGTGCTGGGTGACGCCGCGACCGACCAGCTCGGCGAAGCGGTGCGCGACCTCCTTGTCCACTGGTTTCTGGGCCATGGGCGGATTGTATCTCCGCACGCTGCGGCGCCATTAAACGACCCAGCTCCGATTCGCCAGCAGCCTCCGGCGATGTGGCGGCCTGCAGCGCTATGTGGCGGACGCGCTTGTCAGACGGCAGAGCGAGGCAAAGCTGCACCCGGTGCGGGTTTGCGCTCGGATGTGGCGGATGTGGCGGATGTGGCGGACTCCGCCGCATCGAAGACAGCCAAGCCAACCAGGCGGCCGCCGCGCCGTCCGATCTCGAGCCCTACACTCAGGCCGCTACCTCCTCGGTAGCTCTGCTCGATCGAGATGTACCGCGGAGCCGTCTGGTTGGGCAGACCGGGCGGCTTCGTCTTGCCGCTGCGTGTTCCGTCCGAGGCCCGGAGTACCGTGTCCTTCGAGCAGTGTCCGGCGAGGTTCTGCCCGTTCTCTCGCCGGCAGGAAGACACAACCGAGGAGGTTGAACCGATGAAGGTGACCATGTTGCTCGCCGACTACGCCGTAGTCAGCGAGAACAAGCTCGTGGTCGTCGGTGGCGGCTGGTCAATCACGGGGCCCGTGCCAACGCCGTTCGCGATCGCGCTGAAGATCGAGGTCCCCTGGGACCAGGGGAACAGCAAGCACAAGATGCGGCTCGAGCTCGTCGATGCCGACGGTGAGCCCGTGCTCGTGGAGACAGAAGGCGGGCTCGAGGAACAGCTCGAGCTCGAAGGCGAGTTCGAGGTGGGACGGCCGCCAGGCCTCAAGCCGGGCACGCCGCTCGACGTCATGCTCGCCGCGAACTTCTCGCCCCAGCCGATTGCGCCCGGAGGGCGCTATGAGTGGCGGCTCTCGATCGACGGCCACACAGATGAAGACTGGCGTCTCGGCTTCACGACACGCCCGGAGGCGGTCGCGCAGACCGGCTAGCTAGTCGCCGCCGCGGATCAGGCGGAGGTGACGGGGACGACGCCGGTCGTTGCCTCCGCTCCTGACCTCGACGTTGGCGCACATCGCTGCCGCTTGCCCGCCGCTCACCGTCACAGGGCCGACGCCGGTGAAGCGTGTGATCCGGACCGTCATGGGGCCCGATTTTCGCTTCGATCCCTCGTTCACCTTCATTGAACGCTCGCCCGTTCAGATCGGCAGCTCGGGCACGAAGAGGGGGTACGTCTCCCAACCGGTGGTCGCGGCGGTCAAGAGCGCGTACTCACTCTCGCGGAGCAAGACGTCTGATGCGTCAACCTTCCGGAGCTCGAGCGACTCGATCGTTTCGGCTGCGTCGAGGAGAGCGAGCTCGCCTGCGATGTCACCGGGACGAATCGGTCCAAAGTGAACGGCTCGGCAGCGGGCTTTCCCGACAAGGCCTGCACCGCTCCGCAACCTCAGGAACGCATAGGCCTGTGCGTCGCCAGTCCCATTAGGGTCGTCATGCGCAGCAACGTAGGGGAACCAGAAGGTCACGGTCCATCGAGTCGTGCCTTCGGGGGCAGGCTGCGTCTCCATCGAGCCCCCGGAATCGCGCACAAGGAAATCAAAGATCCGCCGCCGGGCTTCGGGAACGAACGTGAATATGTGCGCCGGGCGGTCCTCAGGCTCGGTCATGGTGAGGCGATAGTCAAATGGCTGGCCCGTGACGGGTTCGAAGGCAGCCGCAAGAAACCAGGCCTTCACGAGCCACGCAAGGATCGGCTCGTGCGTCACGTCCACCAGGTGTTCTTCGCGAATCCTGAGAAGGGGCATCCCGAGCTTTTCGCAGATCGCATCCTTCAGCGCGTCTCGCCGCTGACCATCGGCGGTGTCGTGGCTAGGGCCATCAAACTCCACCGCGAAGAGCGCGACGTGCTCCTCGCCGGCGGCTACGACGAAGTCAAAATGGGCCATCAGCGCGTACTTGTACTCCTCGTCACTGAGGCCAGAACCATCAATCTCGAGCGCGTCCTTGACGCCGACCTTCTCGGCCACGACGGCGCCCCCCGCCTTCGCCGCCCCCTCTAGCAAGCCGGCGGTGAGGACCTCGTAGGCGTTAACCCGCAAACGCGCCTGCGATCTGTCACGGCGCGAGTTTAGAACCGCGACCTGGTCGAGCCGGGCGTAGCCGGCGCGTCTGCGCAAGCAGCTCGTCGCCGGCGCCGTCGAAGCGCCGGAGCTCAGCCGGCCGGAGTGGGTTGGCGACGCATTGACGCGGTCCGCGCCCGCGGCTTCGCGACAGGACGAAGCGCGAGGACCGGGGCCGGTGCACGGCTCTCGATTGCCTGCCAGGACGGTCGCCGCTCGCGGTCGGCGGGCGTCCGGGACACCTAGTTAGAGGGCGTGGCGCTTCGATTGGCGAAACGATCGAACGGGCGTAGAGTTGCCCCATGGCCAGCCTCATGGCGAAGATCCGCAAATGGCTCGGGCTCGGGAAGAAGTCCTAGCCGCATCGGGAGCAAAGGCGAGGGGCGGCGGCTCGCGCGACAGGCCGCCAAAACCGGCTGAGCCGCTGCTCCTTCGTGTTGCGAAGTATCGACTTCGGCGACCGGAGGCGGGGTGGGTTCGACGACGATGCGAGTTCTGAGCTGGGCGTTGTGGGAGCTGAGGAGGGTCGCTAGGGCGCGGTTCGGTCGTCATCGGGCGGTGCCCGTCTCCGTGCCAGGTTTCAGGCGCGCGCTAGGAGTTCTTCTGGCGAGGCTGCGCGTTCTGAGCGACGACCGTCGCCGGAGGCCAGCTCTCCTTGCACGTTACGAGGCGCGAGGGGGCGAGCCGGAGCTGCGCATAGTCGTGGTCACCGCCGAGGTCGGGGAGGGTCACGTCGCGGCGGCTCGAGCACTCGCGGCCGACCTTGTCGGCGAGCGAGCCGACGTGGAGGTTCTGATCTGCGACGCGCTCGCTGGGCTCGGCCGGGTTCTCCGCTGCGTCCTGCTCGACGCCTATCGCTGGCAGCTGCGCTTCGCCCCGTGGATCTTCGGCCTTCTCTATCGCCTTTTCGCTCGCGTGCCTCTCTTCCGTGGCCTCGGCCGAGCGGGGCTTGCCCTGTTCGGCGCGCGAGGGCTGGTCCGGCTCATCGAGCGCTACCGGCCAGACATCGTCGTCTCTACCTTTCCGGCGGCAACGAGCGTGCTTGGTTATCTGCGGCGCCGCGGCCGCCTGACGGTGCCGACATGCGCGACGGCCACCGATCTCGCCGGCCTCGAGTTCTGGGTTCACCCTAGGATCGATCTCCACCTCGTCATGCACGAGACGTGCGTCGTGTCAGTCGAGCGCGTCACCGGGGTCGGGAGCGCCCGCCACGTACAGCCGCTCGTCGCGCGGGCGTTCTTTGCTCCGTGCTCCCGAGAGCAAGCGCGGCGCGAACTGGTTCTGCCGCTCGACAAACCCGTGGTCGTCGTCTCCGGCGGCGGCTGGGGTGTTGGCGATCTCGAGGGGGCGGTGCGAGCTTGCCTGCAGCTGCCGGCGGCGGTCGTCGTCTGTCTCACCGGCCGAAACGAGCCTCTCCAGACGCAGCTTTCCGGGGCGTTCGCCGGGGAGGCACGGGTTCGCGTGCTCGGGTTCACGACTCAGATGAGCGAGCTGCTCGCGGCTTCCGATGCGCTCGTTCACTCGACCGGCGGTGTGACGTGTCTCGAGGCGCTCGTTCGAGGCTGCCCGATCGTCGCCTACGGCGCTCCCCCGGGGCACGCGCGGCGGACGGCGCGGGTTATGGCCTCGCTCGGCCTTCTCCAGTCGGCCGACTCTGAACCGCAACTTGTCGCCGCCCTCGGGCGCGCGTTCGCGCAACCGGCGGCCGAACGGCCGCGGCTCGCGCCCGCGCCGAGCGCTGGCTCGCTCATTCTTGCCGCCGAGCCGCGGCTGCGGCCGACTCGTCCCTGGCGAGCGCGCTTGCTTCGCCCCGCTGCCACCGCAGCGACGGTACTCGCCCTCGTCGGCTGGATGTTCCTGAGCGACGATGCCTATCCGCTCGCTGCGCGGACGCTCGATCTCGAGCCGATCGCCAGCATCACTACGGGGCGCCCCGTGGTTGGGCTTGTGATCCGCGTCCCCGCACGCCGTGTCGACGACCTCGTCAATGTCCTTGGGCGAAGCGAGGAACATGCCTCGTTCGCGTTCGCGGCAGCGCCCGAGCGGCGAACGCTTCGAACACTCACGGTTGCGGGCGACCAGCCGCTCCCAGAGCTTCGACCAGGCGCGCTGACACGGTGGCTCGACACGAAGGATGAGCTCAAGCATGAAGCGCACGCGCTTGGCCTGCCCAACTCCAGCTTCTACCTCGCGCCCGCGTCCGGCTTCACCGCCGGCCAGCATCTGCTCGGTCGCGACATCGGAGCGGCGCCGGTTGTCGGCTCGGTGCGCATCGGCCCCGACAGGCCCGGCGCCGCGCGCACCTTCCACCGAGGCGACATCATCGTTCTGACGCTCGGCTCGGAGTCGCAGACCGCCACCAAGGCGCTCGACCAACTCCTTGCCGGCCTGGCACGGCAAGGGCTTGCCGCCGTCACGTTCGGCGAGCTCGTCTATTCGAAGCGATGACTGCCCACGGGCGCGCAACAGTCGTGTGACCAGTGACATGAGTACGCGCATCAGCGGAAGCGACGCGGAGACCAGGCGCCGATCAAGAGCGTCACTGCCGCGGATTGCAGGGCTCGCGGTCTGCGCATACTGGCTTCCGGGCGCGGCTGCAGTTTTCGGACCACTCCGCCCAGTCTTTGGAGTGCGGAAGCGCCTCGACGCCGCCGATCGAGTGCTACTCACCTTCGACGATGGACCCCATCCGCAAGCCACTCCGGCCGTGCTCGAGCTTCTCCGCGCGGCCGGCGTACAGGCAACCTTCTTCCTCGTTGGCGAGCAGGTCGAGCGCTGGCCACAGCTCGCCGCCGAGATCGCCTCAGCCGGCCACGAGGTCGCACTCCACTGCCATCGGCACCGCTGCCTCTTGCGCTTGACGCCCCGGCAAGTGCGCGACGATCTCCGACGCGCCCACGCGGTAATCGGCGAGACCACCGGACGAGCGCCAAGGCGCTACCGGCCGCCCTACGGCATCTTCAACGCTAGCGCGCTTGCACTTGCCCGCGCCCATCGGTGGGAACTGCTCCTCTGGTCGAAGGACGGGCGCGACTGGCAAAGACGCGCGACGGCCGACTCAATCGCTGCACACGCGACTCGGGGTCTGCGTGGCGGCGATGTGATCCTGCTCCACGATGCCGACCACTACAGCGCTCCAGGATCGTGGCGACAGACGATCGCAGCTCTCCCCCGCATTGTTGAGGCGATCGACCATCAGCGCCTCCGGGCGCAGTAGCGACAACCTTCCTCTCGCTGCGAACGACGGAACCTCTCGGTCAGTGTCTCCGTTCACCGGCCGTCCTCGCGCGTTCGTCGGGTCGCCGGGGCGTCGCCGGCGCTGGTTGTCGCAGAAGAGCCGAAATGCGACGGCGTCGTGGTGGTAGAGCGCGATCCGGCCCGCAACGCGTGCTTCGCGGTTAACTCCCACTGCACGATCACGTGCGCACGTCGCAGCGGGGAACGACGAAGCTGAGAGGGATCCCAGGCGGATGGCCGGCTATTTCGCGGTCACGCCCCGAGTCTCTAAAGTCATTCTGCGGCTTCAACTGCGTACTCGACGGCTTGCTGGAGGTTTAGCGCGGCGCCCTGCACCCGGATTGCCTCGAAGGTGGTCGCCCCGAGTCGAGTGTGCGCGGCCGCGACCGTCTGGTCGTGCAGGAGCCGCTCGAAGGGCTTGAACGCTCCACCAATCGTCTCGAGCAGCACCCCGGCCGCGCCCAGCAAGCGCGCGGCTCGCTCGGCGTCTCCTTCTGCCGCGGCGAGCGCAGCGAAGCCCTCCAGGCACCACGCCAGGTCTTCCTTGTCGTCGATCCCGCGCGACAGAGCGATGCTTTCGCGGAAGCGCGAGAGTGCATCTTGGTAGCGGCCACGCCGAAGCGCGGCCGCCCCGAGGTTGAAGAGCGAGCGGGCGACGTTGGAGGTGTCGCCGAGCTCGCGTAAGAGGTCGAGGCTTTCCTCGAAGAGGGCCTCCGCTTGTGCATAATCGCCCACCGTCAAGGCGAGGTCGCCGAGGTTGTTCATCGCTCGCGCGGCGACTGGCTTTTCCTCCAGCTCACGGGAGCGAGTGACCGCTTCCTCGAGCAGGGGGGCTGCTCGCTCGGGATCACCGGCGGCGAGGACGATCGCGCCCAGGTTGCTGAGCGCGTTGGCGATGCTTCCGCGATCCTGCTGTGCGCGCGCGAGCAGAAGAGTCTGCTCCGAGAGCTCGATCGCCTCGTCGTAGTCGCCCTGGATCAGCGCGACGGCCGAGGCCGCCGTGAGGGCCTGAGCCCGGAGAGCTGCGGGTTGTTCGACGCTTGCCGCAAGCATCTCCTCCGCTGCGAGGACTTCGTCCAGCCACTTCCGCGCCTCGCTGAAATGCCCCCGCACATACCAGAAGCGCGCAAGGGCGATCGTCAGCCGCAATTTGAGCTGCGCCTCGCCGGCCTCGCCGAGCCAGCTCAAGGCAGCACGGAAGTTATCGTGCTCCGAGTCGAGTCTGCTAAGCCACGCGGTCTGGTCCGGACCCTTGAGCTCGGCCGCGGCCCGCTCCGCAAGGCTGAGGAAGTACTCGCTGTGCCGGCGACGGATCGACTCGCTCTCACCCGTCTGCTCGAGCCGCTCGAGCGCGTACTCGCGAATCATCTCGAGCATGAAGAAGCGCCCCGCCTCGGTGTGCCGAAGCAGGCTCTTGTCGACCAGCGACTGCAGCGCGTCGAGGTCGGCGTCGCTCATCTCCTCCGCCGCGACAAGATCGAAACTGCCGGCGTAGACGCCGAGTCGCGCGAAGAGCAGCCGCTGTTCGCCGTCCAGCAGGTCGTAACTCCACTCGATCGTCTTCCGGAGCGTCCGCTGACGCTCGGGAAGGTCGCGTGCACCGCCGGCGAGCAAGTCGAGCCGGCGCTCGAGCCGGGCCAGGATCTGCTCGGGCGTCAACACCTTCACGCGCGCCGCGGCGAGCTCGAGAGCCAGCGGCACGCCCTCGAGCCGCCGGCAAATCTCGCTCACCTGCTCCACCGGCTCGAACGTTGGATTCAGCTGCCGCGCTCGAGCGGTGAACAGCGCGACCGCATCCGCAAGCGGGAGCATCGGCACCACGTACTCATGCTCGCCAGCCAATGCCAGTCGCTCTCGGCTCGTCGCAAGAATCGCTAGCTGCGGCGCCGCGCGCAGCAGCTCCGCGAGCCGAGGCCCCGCCTCCACGACCTGCTCGAAATTGTCCATGAGAAGCAGCGTTCGGCGGCCGCGCAGGTGCTCAACAAGCCCGTCCTTCGCACCGAGCGTGGTCGCGACCGCCGGAAGCACCAGCGAAGCGTCGTTCACCGACGCGAGCGGAACGAACCAGACACCGTCGGGGTGGTCCTCGACCAGCTCTGCAGCAGCTTGCAGAGCAAGCCGCGTCTTCCCCGAGCCGCCGGCTCCCGTGAGCGTCAACAGGCGAACGCCGTCGGCGCGGAGAAGCGCAAGGATCTCGTCGAGCTCCCGCCGCCTGCCGACGAGTAGCGTCGGCTGCACCGGTAGGTTTGTCTGATTCAGGCTCTTGAGCGGCGGGAAGTCCCCGACGCCAAGCTGGTAGATCCGCTCGGGCTGGGTCAGATCCTTGAGACGGTGCTCGCCGAGGTCGCGCAGATCGCGCGCCCCTACGAGATCGCGCGTCGACTGCGAGACGAGGATCTGGCCGCCATGACCGGCCGCGGCGATCCGAGCAGCGCGGTGCACGTCGAGGCCGACGTAACCCTCCTCCGTGACGATCGGCTCCCCCGTATGAATGCCCATCCGGACGCGCACCGGGCCTGCGCCGAGTGCCTGCTGGCCTTCGGCCGCAGCGGCAAGCGCGTCTGTCGCGCGGGCAAAGGCGACGAACAAGGCATCGCCCTGCGTATCAACTTCTCGGCCGCCGTGTGATGTGCAGGCTCGGCGGAGGAGAAGGCGGTGTTCGGCGAGCGCACCCGCGTAGGCCTCGCCAAGCTCGTGCAGCAGCCGCGTTGAGCCCTCGATGTCCGTAAAGAGGAGGGTGACGGTGCCCGTGGGCAGCTCTCGCATCGAGTGATCATCATGCGACAAATCTCGCACTTACGCCGCGAAGGTAGTGAGGGGTTCGCTTCCCAAGACTCGTTATCCGGCGCGCGTCCAGATGAAGCGCCGGACCTGCAACCGGCTTCTAGCAAAACCGCGAGCATGTGGTGACCTCAGCTCCACCTGTTCCTCGGCAGCCTGTGGGGTGCGTTAATTCGGTTCCGCCTGCAAATCGGCAGGTTGAGAGCGACCGACCTGAGTTTTGGCACCCCACAGGCGGACCGGTGTCAGCCGCTCCGAGAGTGACCAGGCGAGCTGGCGTGCTTGTTGAGCCGTCCACGTCCCGCTTGGGTTCGTGGTGCAGCCGGCCAGATGCACGCGCCGGCTGCCGAGCTCGATGAAGAAGAGCACGTACAAGCGTCGGAGCCAGAGCGTCTCGACGGCGAAGAAGTCGCAAGCGATCATCGACTGCGCCTGCGCACGCAGGAACTCGCGCCAGCAGAGCTCAGCGCTTGTGTCGGCGGGAGGCATTCCGGCCTGCCGCAGGATCGTCCGAACCGTTGTCGCAGCGATCTGCACGCCCACACCGGCCAGCTCGCCGACGATCCGCTGATACCCCCAGCGTGGGTTCTCACGGGCAACCCGCAGAACTCCTTGACCTCACCTGAACGCAGACGCAGCGCCGCAGCCGACTTTCTCGAGCGGCAGCCGGACGGCGGCTACGAGGCCGTCGACACCAAGCTCGCGCGGCGCGCCCGGCCCGGTCACGTGCTCCAGCTCGCGTTTTACACCGAGCAGATCGCGCGGCTCCAAGGGGAGATGCCGGCCGCGATGCACGTCGTCAACGGCCTCGGCGAGCGCGAGTCGTTCCGGCCGGACGACTACCTCGCCTACTACCGGCGGCTGAAGGAGCGCTTCTGCGAGGTCGTCGTGGAAGGCGCCGCCACCTACCCCTACCCGGTCGAGCACTGCGGCCTCTGCGATTTCCTTGCCCTCTGCCAGCAGCGCTGGCAGAAGGACGATCATCTTGTCCTTGTCGCGGGCATGTCGCGCCTGCAGGTCGAGCGGCTGACGGCTGGCGGGATCGAGACGCTTGAGGCGCTCGGGCTGGCACCGCCGCAGACGCGGATCTCGAAGATCCGGCCACGGACGTTCGAGACGCTCCGCCACCAGGCCGAGCTACAGCTTCACCAGCGACGCAACGGCTCGCACCGCGTCGACCTGCTCCCGCTCGAGCCCGAGCGCGGCTTTTCGCTGCTGCCGGAGCCGAACCCCGGCGACATCTGGCTCGACCTCGAGGGCCACCCCTGGTTCGAGCCGGCGCGCGGGCTCGAGTACCTGTTCGGCTGGGTCGAGCTCGACGAGGAGGGGCAACCGCGCTACGAGTGTCTTTGGGCGAACGACCGCAACGAGGAGAAGGCGGCATTCGAGCGCCTGATGGACGCGATCGGCGAGCGCCGCGCCCGCTTCCCGGGAATGCACGTCCACCACTACGCGCCCTACGAGCGCACCGCCCTCAGTCGACTGATGGGCGAGCACGGAACGTGCGAGGACGCCCTCGACGAGCTTCTGCGGGGCGAGGTGCTGGTCGACCTCTACCGCGTGATGCGGCAGGCGCTGCGGGCCTCGCTGCCGCGCTACTCGATCAAGAACGTCGAGGAGCTGTACGGCTTCGAGCGCACGGCCGAGGTCTCAGGCGGGAGCGAATCGGTCGTCTCCTTCGAGCGCTGGCTCGAGCTCGGCGACCCCTCGCTCCTGGACGAGATCCGCGCCTACAACGAGGAGGACTGCCGTTCGCTCTACGAGCTGCACCGCTGGCTGCTCGAGCAACGCCCGCCCGAGCTGCCGTGGCGTCCGCCGCCGCCCGGGCGCGAGGAGCGAAGCGAGGAGGCGCAGGAACGCCTGGACGAGCGCGAGCGCGTCCGCGCGGCGCTCCTCGCCGGCGTTAGCGAAGGCGAGCCGCCCTGGCTGCTCGCGCAGCTACTCGACTACCACCGGCGCGAGGGCCGGCCGCAGTGGTGGGAGTACTTCCACCACCTCTCGCTCGACGAGGAGGAGCTGCTCGACGACGGCGACACGATCGGCGGCCTCGAGCTGCGCGGCGAGCCGGTGCAGGTGAAGCGGTCGCTCGAATACACCTTCCGCTTCCCGCCGCAGGAGCACAAGATCGGCTCGCTCGCTGTCGATCCGGCGAGCGAGCGTGCCTGCGGCGTCCGGGTCGACGACGAGCGCGGAATCGTGACGCTCCGGCGCGGTGTGAAACTGAAGGACGAACCGCTGCCGGCCGCGCTGATTCCACCCGAGCCCTTGCCGACCTGGGTGCAGCGCGACGCCGTCCTGCGCTTCGCCACAAACCAGGAGGCCTACCCGGCGCTGGTCGAGCTCCTGGGGCGGCGGGCGCCACGGGCGCGGCTCGACGACACGCTCGCCGAGGCCGCACTCAGCCTCGATCGCAGCTACCTGTTCGTGCAGGGGCCGCCGGGCTCGGGCAAGACCTGGAACGGCGCCCGGATGGCGATCGCGCTGATGCAGGCGGGCCGCAGGGTGGGGGTGACCGCGCTCAGCCACAAGGCGATCCACAAGTTCCTCGAGGACGTCGAGGAGGCTGGCGCCGAGATCGGCTACAGCTTTCGCGGCCTGAAGAAATGCAGCGTCGAGGACACGCACTACGCGAGCCGCCACGGCTTGATCGAGAACACCGACTCGAACGGCGAGATGCTCGACGAGGAGCTGCAGCTGCTCGCCGGGACCTCCTTCCTGTTCTCGCGCGAGGAGCTCGACCGACACCTGGACACGCTGTTCATCGACGAGGGCGGGCAGTTCGCGCTCGCCGACGCGCTCGCGGTCGGAACCGCGGCGCGCAACCTGATCCTGCTCGGCGACCCGAACCAGCTGCCGCAGGTCTCGCAGGGCTTCCACCCACCCGGCGCGGACGCCTCAGTGCTCTCGCACCTGCTCGGCGAGGACGAGACGGTGCAGCCGGAGATGGGCCTCTTCCTCGAGCAGACCTGGCGGATGCGGCCGGAGGTGAACGACTACATCTCGCGCACCTTTTACGAGGGTCGGCTCGAGCCGGCCGACGTCTGCATGGAGCGCGAGCTCGAGTCCGGAGCTGGGATCCGGTTCCTCCCCGTCGACCACAGCGGTCACAGCCAGGCTGCGCCGGAGGAGGCGCAGGTGGTTGCGAACGAGATCGGGCGGCTGCTTGGGACGCCGTATCGGGACGAGGACGGCGAGCGGGCGTTGCGCCCGGAGGACGTCGTGATCGTTGCGCCGTACAACGCGCACGTCCGCTGCCTGCGCCAGCACGTTCCCGATCAGCGGATCCGAATCGGCACCGTCGACAAGTTCCAGGGCCAGCAGGCGCCGGTTGTCTTCTACGCAATGGCCAGCTCGAGCGCAGACGACGTGCCGCGCGGGCTCGAGTTTCTGTTCTCGCGAAACCGCCTCAACGTCGCGATCTCGCGCGCCAAGTGCCTGGCGCACCTCGTCTGCTCGCCGCGGCTGCTCGACGCGAACTGCCGCACGATCGAGCAGATGCGGCTCGCGAACGCGTTGTGCCTGCTGGTTGAGTACGCGGGTAGGGGAGGGGAGGCGTGAGCAGTGCCGATCGGTCTCGCCCGCTGAAGGTCTGGCTGGACGACCGTCCCGAGCGCGATCCACCCGCCGAGGAGGGCTGGACGATCGTCCGCACCCCAGCGGAAGTAGTTGCCCTGCTCGAGACAGGAGAGGTCGAAGAGCTGAGCCTCGACCACGACCTGGCGCTCTGGGACGAGAGTGGCCGGGAGATAACGGGCGACGAGGTCGTCACCTGGCTGATGGAGGCGGTCGTGACGCGCTCGTTCGCGCCGCCGAAGCAGATCGTGGTGCACAGCGGCAACCCCGCTGGACGCCGACGGATGGAACTCGGGATCGAGGCAATCTACCGCCGCTCCGGCGCCGGCTCGACCTCTCGAACCGGCTAAGCCTGCGGGAGGCCAGAGAGCCAGTCACAAACTGCCTGGCGCTTGCGATCATCGCGAAGATCCACCGGCCGGCTCGAAAGCCAGTCCGCGAGCTGCTCGCCGTCGACGTAGGCAACCTCGCTGCCCCAATGTGCGCCCGCCGCGAAGTGACCCCAGATGACAACGACGGGGTAGACGGCGACGGGGGAAGCCGGCGGCATCGTCCAGGTCCCGCTTCACGGAAACGTGCTGCAACACGCCCGCTTCGCTGCGGCAGCAAACTGCAGCGAACTGCCGGTCGTGGAGACGAACCGGTACTCCAAACCGTACTCGCAGCTGTTGTCGATTGAGGTAACACAACCCGAAGAGTCGCGCTGCGGGCGCTCGAGCCAGGCGACGATCGATAACGCTCGCTGTGCGGGCGAGGAGGCGGCGCGCGAGTTCCTGTGTCGACGTCGTCTCGTGTGTCTCAGAAACTAGATGCGGGAGCGACCCTTCCAGCGAGTTGGCCGGCGCCCTTCCGAATCGCCTCGCCTTAGTGGCTCTTGGTCCTCAACCGGTTCGCGCATAAGAGACACGAGCGTTCGTTTGATAGAGGCGAACAACTCGCTGGAGGCGCGCACCGCAAGCGGGTGGTGATGCCACATCGACTGGACTGTATCTCGTTACGGTCGCTGCTCATAGGCGGCGCAGCGCTGGCTGCGACTAGATTCCAGGTGTGGACGTCCTGGCAGTGATCCACGGCGAGACGGTGGGTGCCGGCGTCTTCGGAGACGAGATCGCCGCACGTGGGCACCGTCTCGAAGAGTGGAGCCCGGCCTGGGAGCAGCCGCTGCAGCGCCCGCTCGAGGCCTATGGAGCCGTGCTCGTTTTCGGCGGATCTATGCATGCCGACCAGGACGATCGGCACCCTTGGCTGCGGCGTGAGAATGCTTTCTTGCGGCGCGTGCTCGGGCTGCGTCTGCCGCTGCTAGGCGTCTGCCTTGGCGCTCAGTTGATCGCCAAGGCAGCTGGCGCCCACGTGTACCGGCTGCGCGAGCCGGAGATCGGCTGGACGCGCATCGAACTAACGGAGGCTGGCGGCGAAGACCCGTTGCTGCGGCGACTGCCTCGACGGTTCGATGCCTTCCAGTGGCACTACTACTCGTACGAGCTGCCCGACGAGGCCGTGGAGCTTGCATGGAGTTCGACTTGCACGCAGGCCCTTCGGCTGGGTGAACGCACTTGGGGGATCCAGTTCCACGCCGAGGTCACGCTGCCGCAGATAGAGCTGTGGATCGATGAAGACGAGAACGAGCCAGTGCCAGAGAAGCTCGTTGCAGAGTCGCGCCGCAGGATCGGCGAGTGGAACGAGCTGGGCCGTAACGTGTGCGCGGCTTTCCTCGACTGCGCTAGCCAGGCCGCCGCAACCGTCTGACCTCCACGGCTCAACGATTCCGCCTTAGCCGTCCGCCCTGCTTATGTCCGAGGTTGCTCGCCCTTCGCGGCTTGGGCTGCTTTCTTGCCTGGGTTGAGGAGACCCTTGGGGTCGAAGACATCCTTCAGAGCCGTGTGCAGCTCAAGCGCTCGTGGTGACCATTGCTTGGCTAGTTGGCCGCGCTTCACATGGCCGATGCCATGCTCGCCTGAGACCGAGCCGCCCAGGGCGAGAGCGAGGGCAAACAGTTCCTCCGCGGCGGAAGCAGCCGCTGCCAGCTCCGCGGCGTTTCCGCCGGTGACGAGAAATGTTGAATGGAGGTTTCCGTCTCCAGCATGACCCCAGCTGCACGCTTGCAGCCGATGGCGGCGGCCGATTTCGAGCGTGCCTTCGATGGCCTCATGTAATCGATCCGTCGGCACGACAATGTCCTCGCTCACCTTGCCGCCACGCTGAGCTGTTACGGCAAGAGAGATGCCATCCCGCCAACGCCAGAATCTCATGATCTCCGTTGCATTCGCCGGCGCGATCGTCGTAATCGCACTCTCCAGCAGCACCTGCCTCGTATTTCGCTGGAGCTCGGCGGCGGCGGCCGCCGAGCCGTCGGCTTCAGCGAGGACCAGGAACTTCGCTCCTCGAGGAACGCCACCCGGGAACGTTGCTGCCGCAGCGGTCACGGTTCCTCTGTCAGCGAACTCAAGCGCCGCCACGGTGAGTCCGTTCGCGAGGACGCGCTCGATCGCGGCGCAGCCTTCTGCAGACGAGCGATAGAACGCCGCGATGGGCAGCGCCGCTTCCGGCGCCGGGATCAGTCTGAGCCAGACGGCTGTGATCACTCCGAGAGTTCCCTCGGAGCCGACCAGGAGGCTCTTGAGGTCATAGCCGGCGACGTCCTTGCGGATCGGCCCGCCGACCGTGACGAGTTCACCGGGCGGCACGACCGCCTCGAGGCCCGAGACCCAGGCGCCGGTCGGCCCGTACTTGAAGGCGTGGGGCCCGCCCGCATTGGTCGCGACGTTTCCGCCGATCTGCGACGACTCGGCCGCGCCCGGGTCGGGCGGGAAGAGGAGGCCGTTCTCGCGCGCGAGGCGGCGGACGTCGGCCGTCGTGACGCCGGCCTCGACACACATCCGCCACAGGAACGGGTCGAGCGAGCGGAGGCGCGAGAGCCGCTCGAGTGCGAGGACGACGCCTCCGTCCGGAACCGCGCCGCCCGCATAGCCCGTGCCGCCGCCGCGGGGCACGACCGACACCTCGCGCTCGTAGCAGTAGGAGACGACGGCGGCGACCTCCCCGGGGCTGCGCGGAAGCACGACCGCGTCGGCCTTTCCGCGAATCCCACGGGCCTCGGTCGCGTCCGCGAGGTAGCGCTGCGGCGGCGGCGCCAGCACCTGCTCGCCGCCGACGAGCCGGCGCAGGTCCCTGGCGAGCGGCGGCTCCGTCAACGGCTCAGCCCTTCGGGTTGCGGCCGCTCCAGACCGCGTTCGGACGCGGCGTGTCGACGCGGTAGTCGGTGCTCGTCAGCTCGAAGAGCCTCCGACCGAGCCGTTCCGCGGCGGCGAGCGGCTGCTCCGGGTCATCGCGCACCTCACCGCGCGTGTTGCCGGTGCCGCGCACGACGCCGACGAACGGCTGGTGCAGGTAGCGGCAGAGCTCCTGTACCTGCCCGACAAGCGGCACACTCGCCCCGGGATAGGTCTCCTCGGCGGAGACAAGCAGCGCGACCCGGGTCCCGCGCAGCCCCTGGGCAACGCGCTCGCTCTCCGGGTACGAGTCGGCGAGGAAGCAGAAGAGCCTGTCGACGAACGTCTTCAGGTAGCCGGAGGCGCTGTACCACCAGAGCGGCGTCGCGTAGACGAGGGCGTCCGCCGGGACGACGCGCTCGAGCAACATCGCCTCGTAGCCGTCGTCGATCGTGCAGCGCCCGTCGGCGCCGCGGCAGGCGCGGCAGTCGCCCAGGTGCGCCTGCACGTGGTCGGACAGGTGGACGAGTTCGACCTCGTGACCCGCCGTCGCCGCGCCCTCGAGGCACGCTTCGGCGAGGACCTGCGAATTGCCCCCGCGGCGGGGGCTCGCGTGCAGCGCGACGACCTTCACCCGGGCAAGTCGAGATAGACGGTCTTCACCTGCGTGTAGAAGTCGGCGGCCGCCTTGCCCTGCTCGCGCGAATGCGAGCTGGAGGCCTTCGTGCCGCCGAACGGCGCCTGCGGCTCGGCGCCCGGGGTCTCCGAGTTGACATGGACGACGCCAGCCTGGACGTCGCGCACGAAATCGAACGCGCGCGTCAGGTCGCGGGTGAAGACGGATGCGGAAAGGCCGTAGTCGACGAGGTTCGCGATCCAGATCGCTTCCTCGAATGATGCGGCGGCCATCACCGCGAGCACCGGCCCAAAGATCTCCTCCTGCCCGATTCGAGACTCCGGCAGGACGTCCAGGTAGACCGTCGGCGAGACAAAGTAGCCGCCGTTCGCATCCTCGAGGCGGTCGCCGCCGAGGGCGCACTCCAGGCCCTCCTCGCGGGCAATGGCGAGGTAGCCGAGGACGCGCTCCAATTGCTGCTCGGACGCGACGGGACCGAGGTCGGTCGCCTCGTCCAGGGGGTCGCCCACGCGGAGCGCGCGGGCGCGCTCAATCAGCTGCTCGGTGAACTCGTCCTGCACCGAGGCGGTCACAATCGCCCGGCTCGTCGCCGTGCACTTCTGTCCGGCCGAGAGCATTGCGCCGCGCACCGTCTGCTCCACGGCGAGCTCGAGATCGGCGTCCTCGAGCACGACCACCGGATTTTTGCCGCCGAGCTCGAGCTGCACTTTTACCCCACGCGCGACCGCCGCGGCCTGAATGGCCCGGCCGACGCCGGCGGAGCCGGTGAAGGAGATCGCACCGACCGCCGGGTTGCCGGTGACGGCGTCGCCGATCTCCTCGGGCAGGCCGGTCACGAGGTTCAGCACGCCCGGCGGCAGCCCCGCCTCCGCAAACGCCTCGACGAGCCGAACTGCGCACAGCGGGGTCAGCTCGGAAGGCTTCCAGACGAGCGTGTTACCGAAGGCGAGCGCTGGCGCGATCTTCCACGCGGGGATCGCGAGCGGGAAGTTCCAGGGCGTGATGATGCAGACGACGCCGACCGGCTCACGCTGGTCGAAGAGAAACGTGCGCTCGCCGGCGCTCGGCAGGACGCTGCCGACCGGCTGCGCCGCCTCGCCGGCGAAGTAGCGCAGGATCGAGACGCTCCTGCCGACCTCGGCGCGGGCCTCTCGCAGCGTCTTCCCCTCCTCGCGCGCGAGCTCCTCCGCGAGCGAGTCTGCGCGGCCTGCGAGCACCTCCGCGGTCCGGTAGAGGACTTCCCCGCGGGCGATCGGGGAAGTCCGGCGCCAGCGCTCCTGCGCGTCTGCTGCGCTCTCGTAGGCGGCGAAGACTAGCTCGGGTGTCGCGCGCGCGAAGCGGCCGAGAAGCTCCGCCGGCCTCGCCGGGTTGCGGCTCGTGAAACTCTCGGGTGCGTCGATCCAGCGGCCACCGACATGCAGGCCGTACGACTGCGTATCCACGCGCCGACCGTACTCGATGACAGCACCGTCGCCTCTTGGAGGTCCTCCGAGGCCGCGGCGGCCTCGCTGTACGATTGCACAAGGCGATGCGACTCGGCGAGCTCCTCGCACACGACGACTTCGGCCTGCGGCCCGTGACGTCAGGCGGCGAGGATCGCCTCGTTACCGGGGCGCACTCGATCGAGCTGCCCGACCCGGGGCGCTGGATCGCGCCAGGCTACCTCGTGCTCACGACCGGCCTCGCGGTCAGGGGCAGCGTCGAGCGCCAACGCGCGTTCATAGCGAGCCTCGCGGTTGCCCGGGCGGCCGCGCTCGGCTTCGGCGCCGGGGTCAACTTCGCGAGCACGCCGGAGGCGATCGTAAGTGCGGCCGAGGAGGCCGGGCTGCCTGTCTTCGAGGTGCCGCTCGCGACTGCTTTCCGCGACGTGATCCGCTTCGTCATGAGCGCGAATCTGAACGACGACCTCCGCCAGTTCCACCGCGCGATCGCGATGCAGGACTACCTGCTGGGCGCTCTGGACGAGCGGCAGCCGGAGCGGGCGCTCGTTGAGCGGCTGCGGGAGCTGCTGAGCGCTCGGGCCGCCATCTTCTCCTCCGGCGGCCGCCTTATCGCCGCGGCAGGGAAGCGGCCCCCGGCCCGCCTATGGGAGATCGCCTGCAGCGGCCGCGAGCTGACGGTCGACGAGGAGGGCTCGACAGTGGCCATCCCCGTGCGCGTGCAGGGCGAGGAGCGCTACTGCCTCGTCGTCTCTGCACGGGCGGAGCGGCCAGCCGACACGCTTCTCCGGCCGCTCGTGCGCTTCGCTGCCCGAGTCCTGCAGCTGATCGCGCTGGCACATGAAGCCATGGCCGAGAGCGCGCGCGCGGAGCGGGCGGCGCTGCTGGACGAGCTGCTCGCCCGGCCGGACGCGGCGCAGGCGCTGATCGACCGAGTCAGCGCCTCCGGGTTCGACCTCGATCGGCCGCTCCGGCTGCTCGTCGCCGCCGCTGGGAGCGCGGACACCCTGCGGCCGCTCGACCGTGCGTTCGAGGAGCGCAGTGAGCCGCGGCTGCTCGCCTCTGCCGGCAAACAGATGGTCGGCCTCTGGCAGGGAGACGAGGCGTTGCCGCTCGAGGCGCTGCAGGGTCGCGCGGCGATCGGGCTCGCGCGGCCCTTCCAGGAGCTCTCGCACCTCGGCCGGGCGCTCGCACAGGCGCGCGCGGCGCTGCTCTTGGCCGAGCGAGAGGCCGAGGAACGGGTCGTGTCGTTCGAGGAGGTGGCCCTCCCGGAGCTCCTGCTGGGCTCCGCGGCCGGCGCCGAGGTGGCCGCGGCCGCGGGCATCCTCGCGCCCCTCGGCGAGCGCGCGCCGGAGTTGCTGCGGACGCTGGAGGCGTTCTTCGAGCACGACCTCGACGTTGGCGCCACCGCCAGATCGCTCCGCCTGCACCCGAACTCCGTGC
>JBBRZN010000039.1:0-21226 GCA_038236705.1 Gaiellales bacterium | reverse complement strand
TCGCCCGCGTGGTGGTCGAAGACGATCTTCTCGACCTGAGGGTCGAGCGCGACCGGTTCGAGCTCGCCGAGGCGGGAGGCGTGAGTTGTCTCGACCACGACCAGCCGGCCGATCGCGCCGAGGTCGAGCCGGGCCGCCTCGACGAGGCCGAGCTCGTCTGCGTGCAGGCGATAGAACTCGCGCACGTTCCGGTTGAGCGAGCCGGCGAGGCAGGCGACCGCCTCCGGATAAAGGCGTCGCGCGGCCAGCATCGCCGCGAAGGCGTCGAAGTCCGTGTTCCCGTGGGTCGCGATGACGGTGTCGGCCTGCATCCGTTCCATTCTGCCTCGGCGCGCCAGAAAGGCGTGCAATTTCGGCACATTCGCGTGTGTCACACGCGCAGCGCGCTCGTTAGGTAGTTGCGACGGCCTCTATCTCGACCAGTGCGCCCGACGGAAGCGCGGAGACCTCGATCGTCGCCCGGGCCGGGGGCACCTCGCCCACGTGCCGCGCGTAGATCTCGTTCATGCCGGCGAAGTCGCCGAGGTCGGCCAGGTAGACCGTCGTCTTGACGAGGCGGTCGAGGCCGCTCCCGGCCGCTTCCAGGATCGCGCGGAGGTTCGCGAAGACCTGCTCGGTCTGCTCTTCGATCGAGTCGCCGACGATCTCGGCGTGATCGGGTCGCAGCGCGAGCTGGCCGGAGACGAAGACGAAGTCGCCGGCCCGAATCGCCTGCGAATATGGCGCACCCTGGAACGGCGCAGGTGCGTCCTCCGTGCGAACGGCGGTCTTGCCCTCCATCACTCCTCCTTCCGTCGAGGCCGGCAGCTCTGCGCCAGGGCCACGCCCAGCGCCTTGAAGATCGCCTCGAGAACGTGCTCGGGATCGGAGCCTTCGATGAGACGCACGTGCAGCGTCAACCCTGCGCCCTCCGCGAGCTCGCGCAGGAAGGTGGCGACGATGTCGCTGGCGAGCCCGGCGACGCGGGCGTCGCTGAGATCGACGTTCGAGACAACGAGCGGCCGCCCGGACGCCTCCACGACGACGTGTGCCAGCGCCTCGTCCGCCGGCACCGCGGCCGACCCGTGACCACGGCTGCGGCCGGCGCGCAAGGCATCCGCGAGCGCCTGACCGAGCGCCCGCCCAGCCGCCGCCACCTCGGCCTCCGCCTCGCCCGGTGCAATCTCGAGCACGAGATCGAAGGACGCGTATTCGGCAAGGAGCCCAAGCAGGTGATCGAGCACCGGCACGCCGGTGGCGACGCTCGCCTCGCCGGAGCCGGCGACGTCGACACGTGCGTGCAGCCGGCCTGCCTCGTCCGCCTGACCCGTCCGAGCCACTACGCCTCGACGCGCTCGATCCGAGCACCGAGGGAGCGCAGCCGCTCGTCGATCCGCTCGTAGCCGCGGTCGATCTCGCTGATGTTCCCGATCGTCGAGGTGCCCTCGGCGCAAAGCGCGGCGAGCAGCATCGCCATCCCTGCGCGAATATCCGGGCTCGACATCTGCTGTCCGTACAGGCGCGCCGGCCCGGTCACGACGGCGCGATGCGGGTCGCAGAGGATGATCCGCGCGCCCATCGAGACCAGCTTGTCGACGAAGAACAGCCGGCTCTCGAACATCTTCTCGAAGATCAGCACCGTTCCCCGCGCCTGGGTGGCGACGATCACGGCGATCGACGTGAGGTCGGCCGGGAAGGCGGGCCACGGCCCGTCCTCGATCTTCGGGATCTGGCCGCCGAGGTCGTCGAGGATCACGAGCTCCTGCTCCGGCGGGACGCGGACGTTCGTGCCGTCGACCTCGACGTGGACCCCGAGGCGCTCGAAGGCCAGCAGGATCCCGGCGAGATCCTTCGGCTCGGCGTCCTCGATCGTCACGTCCCCGCCGCTGACCGCCGCCAGGCCGATGAAGCTGCCGACCTCGATGTGCTCGGGGGCGATCCGCCACGCGCCACCCGAGAGCTTCTCGACGCCGCGGATCCTGAGCACGTTCGACTCGATCCCTTCGATCTCGGCGCCGAGGGAGACGAGGAAACGGCAGAGATCCTGGATGTGCGGCTCGCAGGCGGCGTTGCCGATCACCGTCTCGCCCGGCGTGAGCGCGGCGGCCATGACCGTGTTCTCGGTGGCCATCACGCTCGCCTCGTCGAGGAAGATGTGCTTGCCCTTGAGGCCGCTCGTGCGCAGCTCGTAGCGCGCGCCGATCTCGATCTCGGCGCCGAGCTCGGCCAGGGCGTGGATGTGCGGATCGAGCCGCCGCCGTCCGATCACGTCGCCGCCGGGCGGCGGCGCGACGGCGCGGCCGAAGCGCGCGAGCAGCGGGCCCACGAGCAGGAAGGAGGCGCGAATCTGGCTCCCGAGCTCGCCGTCGAGCTCGTGGCCCGTGAGATCGGAGGCGTGGACACGAACCTCGTTCTCACCCTTCCACTCGACGTCCGCGCCGAGCTGAGTGAGGAGCGCGATCATCGTCTCGACGTCGCGGATGTGCGGCAGGTTGGTGAGCGTCACCGGCTCGTCGGTGAGCAGGCAGGCGGCAAGGATCGGCAGCGCGCCGTTCTTGTTCCCCGCGACGGAGATCCGGCCGTTCAGCGCCTGCCCGCCCTCGATCACGAACGACTCCGAAACGGCTTCGGTGATGGCGGTTTGCGCCATGCGAGGGGCTATCCTAGCGTCGCCGTGGAGCCGACCCGAGAGCGCGCCTGGGAAACCCTGAACCGCTACACCAAGAGCGAGGCGCTGCTGCGTCATGCGCTTGCCGTCGAGGCCTCGGTGGGCGCCTATGCGCAGCGCTTCGGCGAGAAGGAGGAGCTGTGGCGGGTCACAGCACTGCTGCACGACTTCGACTACGAGATCCACCCGACGCTCGACAAGCACCCGCAAGACGGCGCGCCGATCCTGCGCGAGGAGGGTTATCCCGACGAGGTGATCGAGAGCGTGCTCTCACACGGCTCGCACCTCGGCCTCCCGCGCGACACGCCGCTGAAGAAGACCCTCTTCGCCTGCGACGAGCTCGCCGGCTTCGTCCACGCCTGCGGTCTCGTGCGGCCCGAGGGGATCGAGACGCTCGAGCCGAAGTCCGTCAAGAAGAAGCTCAAGCAGCCCTCGTTCGCCGCAGGCGTCAATCGGCAGGACGTCTACGAGGGTGCCGAGGGCCTCGGGGTCGAGCTGGACGAGCACATCGCCTTCGTGGTGGCCGCGATGCGTCCGATCGCGGGCGAGCTAGGTTTGCGCACTCCATAAGGCGTCGACCAGGCGCTCGAGGTCTTCGTCGGTCGTCCACCAGCCGCACGAGGCCCTGAGCCAGCCGAGCGCGGGGATGTCGCGCACCATCACGCCATGCTCGTAGAGCCGCGTGACCAGCTCTCCGGAGTTGCCTTCGGCTCGGAACGAGACGAGCGTTGCCTGTCCCGGTGCCGTCACGACCTCGGCCCGTTCGGAAACGAGCTCACGGCAGCGGGCGGCCATCTCTGCGGCCCGCTCGAACCGTCCCTCGGGCGCCACGTCGAGCGCGGCGTCGAGCCCGGCCAGCGAGGGCGGCGGCGTCCAGCCCGCGTCGAAGCGGGCGGCGCCGGCTCGGGGCGTGAAGGCGCCGGTCGGCTCGTAGCCCTCCTGCGAGAGATAGCTCGGTGCGGCGACGGCCAACGCCTCCGGCTCGCGCACCGCGAGGCCGCCGGTGCCGTCCGGACCGCAGAGCCACTTCTGGCACGAGAAGGCGTAGAAGTCCACCTCGCCCGCCTCGACGGGAATCGCGCCAACCGACTGGGCGCCGTCGACGAGCACCGGTAGCCCCGTCGCCTCCTGCAACTCGCCCACGGGCAGGCGGTTCCCGCTCATCCAGCACACGTGCGAGAGGGCGAGCAGTCGGGTCTTCGGCGTCACCTCGGCGAGCAGCACCTCGAGGGCCCGTTCCGGCGGGAGCTCGCGCACCGCGGCGACGCGCACCTGCGCGGGTGAGGTGGCCAGCGCCCCGAGCAGACCGAAGTGCTCGCCGTCGGTCGTCACGACCTCGTCCTCGGGCCCGAGGCCCAGCCCCGCGAGGACGATGTTGCAGCCGTTCGTCGTCGAGGTCGCCAGCGCCAGGTTCTCCTCCGGCACGCCGACCGCGACCGCCAGCTTTGCCCGCACCCGCGCGCGCAGTTCGAGCGTGCGCGCGAAGTACTCGGCCCCACCACGGCCGTTTTCCAGGTCCGCCTGAGCCTGGGCAATCATCGCCTCGACCGTCGCGCGTGCGAGCGGCCCGTTCGTGCCCGCGTTCAAATACGCAACGCGCTCGAAGACGGGGAACTGCCTGCGGGCCTGTTCGATGGTCATTCGATCGCCACCTCCACCGGTGCGTGGTCGGACAGGAGCCTGCCTTCGAGGAACCGCCGTTCGTCCGGCCAGCATTTCGCGTGCCCGGCCTTCGCGCCGCGCACGAGGATCTGGTCGATCCCGGAGATCGGCTTCGAGAAGCCCCACTCCGGGCCCGTCAGCAGCTCGAGCGTCTTCGAGTGCTCCCGGATGACGTTGAAGTCACCGGCGAGGACGAGCACGTCGCCGGGCTCGGCGAAGCTGTCCGCGAAGGCCGCTGCGCGGAGCAGTTCGGCGTCCGGCACGCGCCAGTCGGGCACGCTCGAGTCGTGCAGGGTCGCGGCCGTCAGGAACCTCTCCCCGGCACTCGCGCGCACCGCGTGACAGACGCGCCGCTCCTTCGCCCAGGCGAGCTGGATGCGCTTGTCGAGCCCGAGTGCCCGCGCCTGCGCCCTCCGGAAGCTCCGGGGGTTGAGCACGATCGAATCCGTGGACAACGGCTGGAGCCCCTGGGCGAGAAGGATGGCGTTGGCCTGGCCCGCAACGGCGGAGCGGAAGAGCCCGTGATGGAGCTCGGTGATCACCCGGCCGAGCTCGGCGCTTCCGAGGCGCGGCTTCGCGGCGACGGCGCCGAACGGCCGCATCCCGCTCCACTCGTCGAGCCGGCGCAGCGCCCACACGGGAAGCTCCTGCAGGCAGAGCACGTCCGGCCGGTCGGCGCTCGCCAGCCGCGCCATCTCCTCCAGGAAGCCGCGCCGCTCGGGCGGGTTCGCGTTGCCGTGGAAGACGTTCCAGGTGCGGACGAGCAGCGGCACGAGCGGGCTAGTGTAAGGCGGTGCTTCGCAGACGCCGCTTCGCTAACCCGATTGCGCGGCAGCTCGACATCTTCGTGCGGGACCAGCTCGAACTGCTCGAGGCCTGCGACGACGCGGAGCAGGCGTACGACCGCGCGGAGCGCGACGAGGCCGAGGAGCGCTACGGCGACTACCAGGATCTCGTCGAGACCGGCACGGAGCTGCTCGCGGACATCCGCGACAACTTCAAGCGGACGCTCGACGAGGAAACCGCCGAGGAGTACGAGACCGAGTTCAACCGCGCCGTCGTCAAGCGCCTCCCCCGGTTCGGGCTCGAGATCGAGAACCGCTAGGGACTAGAAACCGGCCGCGAAGCCGCCCACGATCGCGCCGTAGGCGACGTGGGCAAGCAGCGTCCACAGCGCCGTTCGGCGCCCGTAGTTCATCAGCATGAAACCCGGCGGCTCGAGCAGCGGCGTCTCCTCCGCGTCCGACCACGGCGTCCCCATCCTCGGGTGCATCGCGGGCAGGAGCAGAGTCAGGAACGCGCTCCCGAGCAGGAGCGGGATGTTCAGCGGTGGCCGAAGTGATGCGCGGCCGGGAGCGAGCCGAAGACGTCCGCGTCGTCGGCACAGTGTCGCGCCAGCGGACTCAGCGAAACGAGCTCGCGGACGAGGACGTTACGGTTGCGCCCGTACCGCTCGAACCGCCCGCGTGCCAGCAGCAGCGGCTCGGCCCGCACCAGCGCCCGGAACCGCTCGTACACCGCGGGCGGCACGATCAGGTTCACCTGGCCGAACTCGTCCTCGAGCAGCATGAAGACGACGCCGTTCGCGGTCGCAGGCCGCTGCCGGGCGACGGCCATCCCGGCCACCGTCACCGAGCGGCCCGAGCGCTCCTCCTCCAGCTCCCGGCTCGAGAGGGTTCCTTCCGGCAGGTGCGGCCGCAGGAGCTCCAGCGGGTGGACGCCGACCGAGAGGCTCGTCGTCCGGTAGTCGGCAAGCATCAGCTCCCAGGCCGTGTGCTCCCGCAGGGCCGGCGTCTCGGCAGTGGGCTCGAGAGGCAGCGCGAGCTGTCGTTCCGTGCCGCCGCTGCCGGGCACGGCCTGCGCCCGCGGCACCAGCCCGAGCTCCCACAAAAGCGCCCGCCGCTCCCCGCCGAACGAGTCGCACGCGCCCGAGGCCACGAGCGCCTCCAGCCGCGGCCGGTCGAGCGCGCTTCGCTGCGCGAGCTCGCGGACTCCGGCGAACGGCCCTCGCCGCTCCCGCTCGGCCACGAGCGCCTTCACCTCGTCGGCCCCCAGCGAGCGCACGTACTCCAGGCCGACTCGCACCACCTCGCCCTCCAGCGCGCACTCGGCGGCGCTGAGGTTGACCTCGGGCGGCCGCACCTCCACCCCGCGCCGCTGCGCGTCGCGAACGAGCGAGGCCGGCGGGTAGAAGCCCATCGGCTGCGCATTCAGGAGCGCACACAGGAACTCGGCCGGAAAGTGGTGCCGCAGCCACGCCGATTGGTACGCGAGCAGCGCGAACGCCGCCGCGTGCGACTTCGGAAAGCCGAAGGCGGCGAACCCGTTTAGCTTCAGGAAGACCTCCTCCGCCTTCTCGCGGTCGATCCCGCGCCCGAGCGCGCCTTCCACGAAGCGCTCGTGAAACGCCTCCACCGCCTCCCGGCTGCGCTTGCGGCTCATCGCGCGCCGCAACCCCTCCGCCTCGCCGACAGAGAAGCCGGCGAGCGCGATCGCCACCGCCAGCACCTGCTCCTGGAAGACGACGACCCCGAGCGTCTCCCGCAGCGGCTCCTCCAGCAGCGGGTGGTCGTAGGCCGGCACGAACTCCGGGTTCTCGCGCAGCTTCTGGCGGTTGTCGATGAACGGATGAACGGCGCCGCCCTGGATCGGGCCGGGCCGCACGAGCGCTACCTGGATCGTCAGGTCGTCGAGGTTCTCCGGCCGGGTGCGCAGGAGTGACTGCATCTGCGCCCGGCTCTCGATCTGGAAGACGCCGACGGTGTCCGCGCGCTGGATCTCGTCGTAGACCGCCTCGTCCTGCAGCGGGATCCGCGAGAGGTCGATCGTCTTGCCGTGCTCACGGGCGATCTGCTCGACGCAGTCCTCGACCGCCGAGAGCATCCCGAGCCCGAGCAGGTCGATCTTCAGGAAGCCCGCGTCGGCGCAGGAGTCCTTGTCCCACTGGCACAGCTGCCGCCCGGCCATCGCCGCCGGCTGCACCGGGACGAGCTCGACCAGCGGGCGCGTGGAGATCACCATCCCGCCCGGGTGTTGCGAGAGGTGCCGCGGCAGTCCGCCGATCTCGCCGCACAGCTCGGTGAAGGCCCGCCAGCGTGGCGAGCCGAGCTTCGCCTCCCCGTCGGGGAGCTTCGCCAGCTCTTCCCGCACGCGTCGAGGGCTGCCGTCGGTGAGCCGCGCCAGCCGCTCGAGCTCCGCGAACGGCAGTCCGAGCGCCTTGCCGACGTCACGGATCGCGCCACGCGAGCGGTAGGTCGAGAAGGTGGCAACGAGTGCCGAGTGCTCCCGCCCGTAGCGTTCGCAGACCGCGACGATCAGCTTCTCGCGGATGTCGCGCGGAAAATCGAGGTCGATGTCGGGCACCGAGACGAGCTCGCGGTTGAGGAAGCGGCCCAGCGAGAGGCCGGCCTGCACCGGATCGACGTGCGAAAGCCCGGTCAGGTAGCAGACGATCGAGCCGACAGAGCTCCCCCGGCCGCGGCCCGGCGGAAGGACGTTGCGAGCGACCGAGCCGCCGCGGACCTCGAGCGCGCACTCGCGCGCCAGCTCGAGCACCTCCCAGTGCAGGAGGAAGAAGCCGGCGAGGCCGAGCTCGCCGATCAACCGAAGCTCTTCGTCCAATCGAGCTCGTGCGCGTGATCCGAGGACGCGTAGCGTGGCGTCGCCGTAGCGCTCCTCGAAGGCGCGGTCGCAGACGCGGGCGAGCTGCCTGATCGCCGGCTCGCCGGTCTCGGAGAAGTCCGGGTAGCGGTAGCCGAGGTCCTCGGTGAGGTCGAACTCCAGGCGCGCGGCGAGCTCCCCGGCGCGCTCGACGGCGTCGCGGTCGAGCGGGAAGCGCTCCGCCAGGTCGCCGGGAACGGCGAGCACGCTCTCGCGGTTGCCGCGGCGCTCGGGCTCGCAGCCGTCCAGCGAGGTGCGGTGGCGGATCGCGACGAGCACGTCCTGGAGCGTGGTCCGGCGCGGGTGGTGCGCATGCGGGTTGCCGGTCGCGACGGTGCGCACGCCGAGCATCTCGGCCAGCTCGCGCAGGGAGGCGTTACGGCGCTCGTCGCCGCGCTCGTACGGGCGCTGGAGCTCGACGAAGAAGCGCTCCGGCCCGAAGGCCCGCGCCAGCGCCGTCGCCCCGTTCGGGTTGCGCACCGCCAGCCCGTGCCGCGCGCAGCCGGAGAGGCAGACGAGCCCTTCGTTCAGCTCCGCCAGCAGCGCCGCGTCCAGCGCCGGCGACGCTAGCTCGGTTCCGTCCCGGGTCCGGGCATGCGCGGCGGTCAGCAGGCGGCAGAGGTTCGCGTAGCCCTGCGCGGTCTCGACCAGCAGCGTCACGTGCGAGCGGTCGTCCAGCGTCACCTCCGCGCCGGTGATCGGCCGTACGCCGAAGGCCTTCGCCGCGTACGCGAACTCGAGCGAGCCGTAGACCCCGTCGTGATCGGTCAGCGCCAGTGCCTCGTAGCCGAGCTCGGCCGCGCGTGCCGCGAGCTCCTCGGGCAGCGATGCGCCGTCGAGAAACGAATAGGCTGAATGCGCGTGGAGCTCGACGTACACCGCCCGCTCTTCCTAGCGCCCGGTGAGGGCGAGACCGTCACCGAGCGCCCGGAGCGGACGCTGCGGATCCTCGCCGACCTGGAGCAGCTGATCGTGACGTGGTTCCGCTACGAGCCGGGCGAGCTGGGCCCCGACCCACACGTCCACCGGCTGCACACCGACGCCTTCTACGTGCTGGTGGGCGAAGTCGAGTTCGCGCTCGGGCCCGAGTTGAAGACGGTCACCGGGCTGCCGGGAACGCTTGCCGGGGCTCCGCCCAACGTCGTCCACACGTTTCGGAACGCGAGCGACGCGACCGCGATCTTCCTCAACTTGCACGCGCCCTCGATGGGCTTCGGCGATCACATCCGCGGCCGGAGCACGGACTTCGAGCAGTTCGAGCCGCCGGCCGACGGCGGCCGCCCCTTCGACGACGCGGTCCTCAGCGGCCCCGGCGAGGGCGAGCGCATCGAGCACGACACCAGCACGCTCGTGATCAAGTCCGACCTGCAGCAGCTCTCCGTGCTCGACTTGACGTTCCTGCCGGAGTTCGACGGCGTCGACCCCCACACCCACGACGACCACGTGGATGCCTTCTACGTGCTGGAGGGCGAAGTCGAGTTCTTCACCGACGAGGGGCCGCAGCGCGCGGTCCCCGGCTCCTTCTTCGCGGCTCCGCGCGGGACGGTGCACGGCTTCCGCAATCCAGGCCCCATGCCCCTTCGCGTCCTCAATTTTCACGCGCCGGACGGTGGTTTCGCCGATCGCGTCCGGGGTGGCTGAGCTGATCACGTCCCCCGCTGGCTGAACCAGCGGCCCACCTCCTCGTCGCGGAACACGACCGCGCGCTCGCCGCCCGCGAGCACGACGTCGAAGTAGCGGCGGCTTACCGGCTCCTCCGTCCACCAGCGGTCGACCACGCGCCACTCCTCGCGAACAACCGCCACGGTCCGCCGGTTCACCCGCGCGGGGGTTCCGTCCACATGAGCCTCCACCAGCGCCCGCTGTGGTTCGTTTATTCGTCGCGGGGAACCAGTAACGCCCGCTGCTCTGGCAGACGCGACCACGGCGCGACCTCGACGACGGTGCAAACGGATCCCGACCCGGTTCCCACGCGGACCTGGCGCAGGCCCTCGCTCAGGTGCGCCTTGAGCTCGTCCCCTTCCGGCCGCACGAGCTCGAGCTGCTGGCCGGTGGACTCTGCGAGAACCAGGGCCTCGAGCCTCAGCATGACCGCGGGCGCCGGCAGCTCGAGCAACTTCGGCCCGAGCGCTGCGCGCAGGCGGGCCGGCTCGGCGGTCGCGTCCCGCAGCGTGATCGTCCGCCGCCACGAGCCGCCGCCGACCAGGCGAGCCGAGAGCGCGAGCTTCCGCGGCGCGCGGCCGGCCCGCTCGGGGCGAGCAAGCAAGCGATCGAGCAGAACCGCCAGCGAGCGCCGCAGCGTCAGCTCGTTGCCGACCGCCTCGGGGAACTCGAGCGTCTCCGCCAGCTCCGCAGCAGGCTTGCGCCCGCGCACGCGCGTGTTCGAGCCTCCTCTCGCCAGGCTCCAGGCGCGCCGGCCGTCCGGCCCCAGACGTTCGGCGACGGCGCCACCCGGCAGCCCGGCAAGCTCACCAAGCCTCTTGACCCCCAGCGCCTCCAGCTCCTCGCGACTGCGTGCTTCCACCGGCAGGAGCTTCAGCGGCAGCGGCGCGAGGAACTCCCGCGCGCGCTCGTCCGAGACGACCAGCGCCTGTCCGGAACGGGCCACATTCGCGGCGGCGAGCGCCGCGAACTTCCGGCTTGCCGCTCCGGCCCGTGCATCCCACCCCGGCCCGACCGCGGCCAGCGCCCGCTTGAGCGCCGGCTCGAGCCCGCCGTAGAGCCGCTCGACCCCGCGGGTCTCGAAGTACGCGCACCCGGGCGCGGCCGGGTCGACCGCGATGCCCGCGTCCTCGAGCCGCCGCACGATCTGCTCCCACGCCTCCTCGGCCGAGGCCGGATCGCGATCGACGAGCTGGAGCGACGGGCACGTGGCCAGGGCCTCCCCCAGCCGCATCCCCGGCTCGACTCCGGCCTTGTCGGCCGCAGCGGTGACCGGCCCGAGCAGCGGCTCGGCACCGGCCTCCGGCGCGAGCGCAGCGGGCCCGAGCGCCAAGCGCGGCCGCTCCCGCAGCGCGGCGCGCAACTCGAATCCCGGAATGACTAGGCAGGCGATCATGGGAACGTATGTTCTACACGAACACATGTTCCCCTGTCAAGACGAATGGGAAGTGACCGTTCTTTGTAGAGGCTCGTCATAGCTGCTGCAAGGCCTTTTCGAGTTGTCGGATACGTTGCGTCAGCCAGTTCCGGTGGCTTCTGTACACCTCGTTGTGCCCCCCATAGGTGTAGATCGGCGTACCCGTGTCACTTTGAAGAACAGGGAGCAGGTCCTTACGAAAGGCGCCGACTGTCTCCTGGGTGCGAGTCCACCATTGGACTACGTCTTTCAACAAAGCGTTCCACTCGGAAACCGACGATTCGTCGGTATTCGCAAGACGTGTGAATAAGACGTTGCCCTCATACAGCAAGCGAGCAACCGAGGCGCGACGGCGCCGCGCCAAATGCCACCGCGCAAAACCGACGAGAAGCAACAGCGCCGCGATAGAAGCTCCGATGATCGCCGCAATAGAACCAGCCTTATCTAGAGCAGACGCACCACCCGCTGTAGCAGCAAAAACCGCCATAAGAAAGGCGAGCGTACTAGGCGGTGTCGTCCGATGGTCCCTATACAGTGACGGGTACAAGATGCCTCCCGCCGATAGAACCAATCCCACCCGCGCGAAGTCCTCGGACTCGCGGGTTTCGCTCATGGATTTCATGCGCGACTACCCCGACGACGCAGCCTGCTTGGAGTACCTCTGGCGCTCGAAGTATGCGCCTGACGGTGAGACGGCCCACTGCCCGAAGTGCGAACAGGATCGCCGCTTCAAGAAGTACGAGACGAGCCAGCGCCGTCAGTCGTGGACGTGTACCGCCTGCGGGCACCACGTCCACCCGACCGCAGGGACGATCTTCCACAAGTCCTCGACCTCGCTGCACTTGTGGTTCTACGCGATCTACCTCATGTCGAGCACCCGCTGTGGAATCTCGGCCAAGCAGCTCGAACGCGAAATCGGGGGCAACTACAAGACCGCTCACCGGATGCTGCGCCTGATCCGCACCGACCTGATGAGCCAGGACGACGACCGCCCTTTCTCGGGCTCGGTCGAGGCTGACGAAACCTGGGTCGGCGGCAAGATGCGCGAGTCCGACCGCCGCAAGGCCCGCGCTGAGGGTCGGCCCGAGTTCGGTCCCTACGCGAAGCCCCGCCCGCTGGTCTTCGGCATGGTCGAGCGCAAGGGCCGCGTCCGAGCCGAGGTTGTTCCCGACCGCTACGGCTACAGCCTGCGCTCCAAGATCGCTGAGCGGGTACTCCCGGCCTCGATCATCTTCACGGACGAGTTCGGCGGCTACGAGGGCCTGAACCAGCGCTACACGCACCGCCGAATCAAGCACGCCGAGCGCGTCTACGTCAGCGGCGACGTACACACGAACACCATCGAGGGCTTCTTTGGCCTGGTCAAAAACGGCATTCGCGGGACGTACCACGCCGTCTCGGCCCGCCACCTTCAGGGCTACCTCAACGAGTATGCATGGCGCTATTGCCACCGCGACTCGGACGAAGCGCAGTTTCGGCTCTTGCTTCGCAGCGCTGCGCGAATCTAGTCCGTCCGAGCAGTAACGGACAATCTCGGCAGCAGGGCGGCGCTCCCTAGGGGGGCGGCCCGGATGCCGGTCAAAGCACGGAACCGTCCCCCTAGGGCTTCTGCGCCGCTTCTCAGGCCCCCGTAGCTCAAGCGGAGAGAGCGCCGGGTTGCTAACCCGGAGGTTGGAGGTCCGAATCCTCCCGGGGGCACTAAATCTATTGTCCGAACCGTGGGCGGTCGTGCTCTCTGCGGCTCGGCTCTTTTGTGGACGGCGACGTGGACCTTGACGGACTGTATACGGATCAGACCGGACAGCATGGCCTAGAACACTAGGCCACGGGAACCCAGTTTTGCCTGCTACTTCGCGGGTTTGCGGGCAACCTTCGCAAGTGCGTCCATCACGTCGCGCCTGGTCGGCAAGCCGATCTTCAGACCCTTCGGTGTGACCTGCGTCGGCTCGTCCGAGGAGAGCTTCTTCGTCGCGTCGAGATCCTTCTTTCCGGCCATCGTGTCTCCACTTTAGACGTTGATCTGGTCGCCGCCGGACTGCCCTGTCAGCGCTTCTCGACTCGCCGATCTGGTGCAACTTCGGCGCCTCTACAGAGAACGGCCACTTCCCAAGACGAATTTTCAGCGCGGGCCGAAAACCACCGTGAGCCAACCGCGGTTCGGGGCCCGGTCGCGCTTGCGGTTCAGGCTCACGGGAGCAGCTTGGAGGCCCATGGCCCGTAGGTGGAGATCGTCAGCCGCAGAAGCGCTCCGCCGCGAGCGGCCTTGACGCTGCGCAGGTCGAGCTTGCCGCCCACGTCCGCTTAGTCCCGACGCCTCGGCAGCTCGAGGTCGGCAACCACCCCGAAGTGGTCGCTCGCCCAAACGCCGTCGACGGGGTCGTCGAAGACCACGGCCCGCAATCGACGATCTGGAGCGTCGGCCCGCCGTGCTCGCCGCAGCGCACGAGCACGTGGTCGAGCTGTCTGAAGGGCCAGTCCCAGTCGGTCAGCAGCGGATTGCGCGGCGTGAACGTCTCGCCGGGCTCCGAGCCGTGGACGCTCTCCCACGCGTCCCGGTAGCAGACGCTCGTGCCCTCGAGCGACTGGCGGCCGCAGAGGAAGCGCACGCTCGCCGTGTCGAGGCCCGCGTCGAGGTCTCCCGCCAGCACGACGTGGTCCGCATCGAGCTCCTCCAGCGCCTGCGCCGCGGCGAGCGCCTGCAGCTCGCGCTCGCGTTCGAACTGGAGCTGCCAGCTCGGCAGGTGGTTCGCGAAGACCAGTGAGCCGACGGGGGTGTCGAGCTCGGTAATCAGCGTCGTGCAGGCGAAGCCAGCGGTGCGCGGCGTCACGTGCAGGTCGACCTCGCCCACCTCGCGGATCGGCCAGCGGCTCGCGATCGAGGCGCCCTGGCCGGACTCCACGCCCTCCTCCCCGGGCTCACGCTCGGCCTGATGAGCAAGGTGGAACTGCGGCCCGAGCAGGTCGGACACCTGGTCGTACTCCTCGGTGACGATCGCCTCCTGAAAGGCGACGAGGTCCGGCCGGAGGCCGTGCAGCCCCTCGACGATCACCGCCCGACGCGCGTCCCAATCGTCGCGGCGCCCGAAGAGGTTGAGCGTCAGCACCCGCACCTAGCGCACGATCTCCGCGGCCGGGCCAATCATCCGTGAGAACCGTGGCACGACCTCGAGCACGCTGACCTGCGAGCACCAGGCGATGTCCTCCTCCAGGCCGGGTGGGCCGTACGTGCGCGCGTTGATGCCGTCGATCGCCTCGGGGAAGCGCTCCGCGATCACCTGCGAGGCAACGGCCGCGTCGGTTCGCTCGGCGTCGAGTAGCTGCACGATCCGCCCGGCGCAGTAGGCGTCGTCGATCGCGAACGCGTCCTTGTAGCCGGCGCAGAGGATCACGGTGTCGACAGCCACGTGCGCGGCAACGGCGGCGAGGTTCAGCAGCGCGCCGAGCACGACCTCGTGGCACGAGGCTGCCGCGGCGACGATCGAGCGCGTGCCGTTCGTGGTCGAGAGGACGAGCGTCTCCGCCCGCGGCTCCAGGAACTCGCGTGGCGACGCGCCCGCGTCGAAGGCCTCGATCCGTTGCGCGTCACGCTCGCCGGCGGTGATCGCCGCGTCGCCGAGCTCGGCCTTCAGCGCGAGCGCGTCCTCGATCTCGGCGCAGCAGAGGACTCGGCCGTAGCCGGAGGCGAGGGCCTGCGCGATCGTCGAGGTCGCGCGCATCACGTCCACGACGATGCCCAGCGGAGCCGCAGCCGCCTCGGCCGGCGTGAGGGCGACGTGACAGCGCATACGGCCACTACGCTAACGGCCGTGTCCAGCGCACCCACCTGTTACCGGCACCCGGACCGCGAAACGTACGTCTCCTGCTCGGAGTGCGGCCGACCGATCTGCCCCGAGTGCATGACCCAGGCTCCGGTCGGCCAGCGCTGCCCGGAGCATTCCGGCAAGCCGCAAGGGGTGCAGCGCCTGACGAAGGGAGCCAGGCGTGGCCTCTTCGAGGGCACCGGCGCCCTCGTCACGAAGACGCTCCTGGCGCTCAACGTCCTCGTCTACGTGATCACGGCTGCCCAGGGCGCGGGACTGAACTCGCCGGGCGGCTCGCTCTTCGAAAAATGGCTGCTGTACGGGCCTTGGGTCGTAAACGGCGACTGGTGGCGCCTGATCACGAGCGCCTTCCTGCACGCGAGCCTGCTGCACATCGGCTTCAACATGTACTTCCTCTGGTTCATCGGCGCACCCGTTGAGCAGGCGCTCGGTCGAGGGCGATTCCTGCTCGTCTACCTCGTCTCTGGTCTGGCCGGAGCGGCGGGCGCGCTCGTCTACACGCCGACCAGCCCGACCGTCGGCGCCTCGGGCGCGATCTTCGGAATCCTCGGCGCGGCCCTGATCCTCGAGCGGCAGCGCAACTTCGTGCTCGGCGGCTCGGCACTCGGCCTGATCGTGATCAACCTGGTCCTGAGCTTCGCGATCTCCGGAATCTCGATTGGCGGCCACGTCGGCGGCCTGATCGGCGGCGCGCTCTGCACGCTCGTGCTCTCGAACTTCGGCCGCGCGCACGCCGCCTACAGCCGGGTCGGGCTCTTGGGGATCGCCGGCGTCCTCGGCGTCGGCCTGCTCAGCCTCGCGGTGGCCTACTGGCGCGTCCGCGGATACGCCTGAACAGCCTCACGAGTAGCGCTCGCAGTGGGCGACGCGATCGTACTTGTCCTTCCAGACCCGGTCGACCCCGGCGCCGCCGTCCAGCCGGTCGGCGAACCCGTCCCACGCGAAGATCGTGTCGTTCCCGTCGCCTCCGAACACGACATCGCGGCCGCCGTCACCCGAGAGCTTGTCGGCACCCGCGCCGCCGCGGAGGACGTCTGCGCCGTTGCCGCCGTTGAGCATGTCCGGGCCTGCTTCCCCCTCGAGCACATCGACTCCGTCGCCCCCGTTCAGCATGTCCTTGCCCGGCCCACCCACGAGCACGTCGTTTCCGCCGGCCCCGGCCAGGACGTCGTCCCCGCCCAGCCCACAGAGCACGTCGCGCCCCGGCGTGCCGAGGATCTGGTCGGCCCCCGGCGTGCCGGTGAACGTGCAGCCGAGGCCAGCGTGGGCTGTGGCGGGCGCACCCCGGACGAGGAAGAGCGAGGCCGTGAGCATCGCCGCCGCCGCCGCCTTGATTCGGGTCTCCTGGAAATTCATGCGCGGCACCCCCGAAGCCTTGGCGTGCCGCACCCACCGGTTCTCCGTGGGCATCGGCACGGCGACGAGGGCCGCCCATCCCTCGCCTCGGGGATTCCACCGACGAACGACGTACGCCGCTACAACACGCGCTCGGCTAGGCCGGACGGTTCGTGATGTGCATGTAGATCTTGTCGCTCTCTCCGCACTCCTCGCGCAGGGCGACCTGGCCGCTTCGGCCCTCGCCCTCCCAAGAGACCTCGGAGTCGTGGTCCTCGAGCTCGTCGAAGAGGATCTTGTAGCCGGAAGCCTGGAGCTCCTTCTTCCATTCGTCGTGGGCTTCCTCGATGTCGCCGTTGAAGTAGCCCTCGACGATCGTGGTCGGACCCTTGGTCTCCTGCTTGGTGTAGGTGACCTTGTCCGACTCGATCTGTGGCCAGCTCGGCGGAAGGTTCGGCGCCTTGGAGAGCGCCGAGCCGCTGCAAGCCGCCAGAGCCTGCTTGTTGAGCGCGCCTCCTTCGGACTCGCTCTTGCCGCCGCCGCAACCGGCGGCGAGGAGCACGGCAAGACCGATCGCCGCAACTGTTGCAGCCCGCTTCACGTCGCCTGCCTTTCCGAGATCCCCGGCGCGGGAGTATAGAATGCGCTACCCGCCGGCGGCGACGGCTTCGACGCCCGATTCCTTCAGAGCCGCCTGGGCCGCGGCGAGACGGGCCAGCGGTACCCGGTACGGCGAACAGCTCACGTAGTCGAGCCCCAGGCGGTGGCAGAACGCGACCGACTCCGGCTCGCCGCCGTGCTCGCCGCAGATCCCGAGCTTGAGATCCTCCTTCACTCCGCGCCCGCGCTCGACGGCGATCCGCATCAGGTCGCCCACCCCGCCCTGGTCGAGCGTCTCGAATGGGTTGCGCTCGAGCACGCCGTCCTCGAGGTAGCGGGTCAGGAACTTCCCTTCGGCGTCGTCGCGCGAGAGACCCATCGTCGTCTGCGTCAGGTCGTTCGTGCCGAAGGAGAAGAAGTCGGCGTAGGCCGCGATCTCGTCGGCGCGGATGCAGGCACGCGGGAGCTCGATCATCGTCCCGACGAGGTACTCGACCGTCTCGCTCTCCTCGTTGGCGGTCGCGACCGTGATCGCGCGCAAGCGGTGCAGCTCCTCGGCGAAGCCCACGAGCGGATGCATGATCTCGACGACCGGCGCCTCGCCCGTGCGCTCTTCCACGGCCACCGCCGCCCGGATGATCGCCCGTACCTGCATCTCGTAGATCTCGGGCCAGAGCAGGCCGAGCCGGCAGCCGCGTGTGCCGAGCATCGGGTTCGTCTCGTGCAGCGCCTTGATCCGCTCGCGCATGCGCTCGTCCTTCGCCTCCTCGAGCGGCGGCAGGAACTCGTGCAGCGGCGGGTCGAGCAGACGGATCGTCACCGGGAGACCCGCCATGGCCTCGAAGATCCCCTCGAAGTCGGCCTGCTGGTGCGGCAACAGCTTGTCGAGCGCGATGCGGCGCTCGTCCTCGCCGCCGGCCAGGATCATCTCGCGCACGACCGGCAGACGGTCCTCGGCCATGAACATGTGCTCGGTGCGACAGAGGCCGATTCCCTCGGCTCCGAACTCGCGCGCCTTGGCAGCGTCGTCCGGCGTGTCCGCGTTGGCGCGCACTTTGAGGCGGCGCAGGGAGTCGGCCCAGCCGAGGATGGTCTCGAAGTCCTCGTTGATCTGCGGCGGGACGAGCGGCACCTCGCCGACGATCACCTCGCCGGTGCCGCCGTCGATCGTGAGCAGGTCCCCCTCCGCGAGCTGGTGACCGCCGATGCTCAGCGTGCGTGACTCGAGGTCGATCGTGAGCCCTTCGCAGCCGGCGACGCAGGGCTTGCCCATCCCGCGCGCGACAACGGCCGCGTGCGAGGTCATGCCGCCGTGAGCGGTCAGGATCCCGCTTGCCTGGATCAAGCCGTGGATGTCGTCCGGTGTCGTCTCCCAGCGGACGAGGATCACGCTCTCGCCCGCGAGCCCGCGCTCCTCGGCGAGGTCGGCGTCGAGCACGATCTTGCCAGAGGCCGCGCCGGGCGAGGCGTTCAGCCCGCGCACGGCGACGTCGAGCTTCGTGGTCGGGTCGATCCTCGGGTGGAGGAGCTGGTCGAGCTGGTCGGGGTCGATCCGGGCCACCGCCTCTTCACGTGAGATGAGGCCCTCCTCCGCCATGGTGACCGCCGCCTTGAGCGCCGCGGCTGCCGTGCGCTTGGCCGAGCGGGTCTGCAGCAGGTAGAGCCGCCCGTCCTCCACGGTGAACTCGATGTCCTGCATGTCGCGGTAGTGCTCCTCGAGGCGCCGCATCGTCTCGAGGAGCTGGTCGAAGGCCTCCGGGAGCTGCTCCTGCATCGCCTCGATCGCCTCGGGAGTACGGATCCCGGCGACCACGTCCTCGCCCTGGGCGTCCGCGAGGAACTCGCCGAAGAGCCCCGACTCGCCCGTCGAGGGATCGCGGGTGAAGGCGACGCCCGTGCCGGAAGCCGCGCCCTTGTTGCCGAAGACCATCTGGACGACGTTGACCGCCGTGCCGAGGTCGTCCGGGATCCGGTGGGCGCGGCGGTAGACCTGCGCGCGGGGCGTGTCCCACGACTCGAAGACCGCCTTGACTGCGCGGGTGAGCTGCTCGCGCGCGTCCTGCGGGAACGACGAGCCCGTCTCTTCCTCGTAGATCTGCTTGTAGGTGGCGATCAGGTCGCGGAGGTCGTTCGCGTCCAGCTCGACGTCCTGCTGGGCGCCGCGCTCGGCCTTGAGGTCGGAGAGCGCGGACTCGAAGCGGTGCGCGTCGATGCCCTCGACCACCTCGCTGTACATCTGGATCAGCCGCCGGTAGGAGTCGCAGGCGAAGCGCGGGTTGTCGGTCGAGCGGCCGAGCCCTTCGACGGCGGCGTCGTTCAGGCCGAGGTTGAGGATCGTGTCCATCATCCCGGGCATCGAGACCGCCGCCCCCGAGCGCACCGAGACGAGTAGCGGGTCGGCCGGGTCGCCGAAGCGCTTGCCGGTCTTCTGCTCGAGCGCGTCCAGGTGCCGCTCGATCTCGGGCTCCAGCCCGTCCGGCAGCTGCTTACCGTTCTGCATGTAGGCGCGGCAGGCGTCGGTCGTGATCGTGAATCCGGCGGGGACCGGCACGCCCAGCTGCGTCATCTCGGCCAGCCCGATCCCCTTGCCCCCGAGGAGCTCGCGCCCGCCCTCGGATGGCTCGTCGAACCCGTAGACGAAGCGCCCGTTCCCTCGCATTGCGGGGAATTCTCCCACAGGGGCCGCCGCCAGGCCCGGCGCGTATGCTCGGGGAGTGAGAGTCGTGCTCGCCGTCGTGGCAGCAACGCTCCTCGCAGGCGCGGGAGGAAACGCGAACGGCGCGCCCGCGCACGGCCGGATCGCCTTCGGACTCGAGCACGGCAGCGTCAGCAGCCTCTACACGGTGCGGCCCGACGGGACCGGCCTGCGCCGCGTGACGGTCCCGCCGACCCGCCAGGACCTCGGCGGCGACTCAGGCCCGGTCTGGTCGCCCGACGGACGGCGGCTCGTCTTCGAGCGGAACCTGCCCTACTGGGGCAACGACCGCTTCCGCCTGAACGCCGTGCCTGCGGCGGGTGGGATCGCGAAGGCGCTCACGCAGGGGCCCTTCGACGTGATGCCGAGCGTCTCGCCGGACGGGAGTCGCATCGCCTTCACTCGCCTCGTTGCCTCGGTCGTCGCGCCGGCGATCTCGCTCTTCACCGTGAACGCGCGCGGGCAGCGGCCCGCGCAGCTCCTGGCCGGCGGCTTCGACCTCTCGCCGGCCTGGTCGCCCGACGGCAACGCGATCGTTTTCTCGCGCCTCGTTTCCGACACAGCCCCGATCGAGGCGGCCGAGCTCTTCGTGGCTGCGGCCGACGGCTCGAACGTGCGGCCGCTCGGCCCCGGCCTCAGGGGAATCTCCCCGGCGTGGTCACCGGACGGGAGCCGTCTCGCGTTCGTCTCCTTCGCAGACCGCAACGGCGCCACCTGCCCCGCCTCGAACTGCTCGCCCAACGGCGAGCTCTATGTGGTGGGCGCGGACGGCAGCGGCCTGCGGCGGCTGACGACCAGCCGGGCCGACGACGAGCATCCGACGTGGTCGCCAGACGGCACCAGGATCGCCTTCGCCAGCGGCTTCGTCCTGTCGAAGAAGGGCCACCGGCCTTGGCTGATGGCGATGCCCGCCGCGGGCGGTCGCGCCGTGCGGATCGGCCGCTTCGCCGGAGTGCTCGACCCGGCCTGGAGCCCTGCGGGCCTAGGCTGAGCCTGGCTGGATAGGCTCCGCGCATGAGGCTCGAAGGCATCCATCACGTCACCGCCATCACCGGCGATGCGCCTGGCAACGTCGACTTCTACACGCGGGTGCTGGGCCTGCGGCTCGTCAAGAAGAGCGTCAACCAGGATGACCCGACCGTCTACCACCTCTTCTACGGCGACGAGGAAGGCGCGCCGGGACACGACATCACGTTCTTCGAGTACCCGGGCGCACGTCCCGGCCACGCGGGAGCGGGAATGGTGCACCGGGTGGTCTGGCGTGTCGCCTCCGACGACGCGCTCTCGTTCTGGGAGGAGCGCCTGGGCAAGGAAGGTGTGCCGACCGAGCGCGGCGACGGCTCGCTGCTGTTTTCCGACCCGGAGGGACTCGGGCACGAGCTGGTGGTATCGCAGGCGAGTGACGAGCCGCTCACCGCCGACCACCCGGAGATCTCCGCCGAGCAGGCACTCCAGGGCTTCGAAGGCGTACGCGCCTACACGCACGACCCGGAGGCGAGCCGCGCCTTCCTCAAGGGCGCGCTCGAGTTCGACCCTCAGGGCGAGGAGGCCTGGGAAGCGCGCGGCGAGCAACGCGGCGGCTACTACCGCTACGACCGCAGCGACGAGCACGGAGTGCCCGGCGCGGGCACCGTCCACCACGTCGCCTGGGCCTCGCCGACGGAGGAGCACGAGGCCTGGCAGAAGCGCGTCTCCGAGGCGGGCGCCTCTCCGACCCCGGTGATCGA
>JBBRZN010000038.1:0-21501 GCA_038236705.1 Gaiellales bacterium | reverse complement strand
TGGCCCGCAGCGGGAGCCGTCGATCAGGCGCTCGCGCTCGACGATGCCGACGCAGGTGCCTGCGAAATCGAGCTCCTCCTCGCGGTAGACGCCCGGCAGCTCCGCGGTCTCGCCGCCGATCAGCGCGCAGCCGGCTTCGCGGCAGACCTCCGCCGCCCCCTCGACGAGCTCCGCCACCTGGGCGAGGTCGAGCTGGTGGGCGGCGACGTAGTCGAGCATGAAGAGAGGCTCGGCGCCGGTCGTGAGCACGTCGTCGATGCAGTGCGCGGCGAGATCCTTCCCGGCATCGCGGAGCCGGCCCGCGCGGCGCGAGAGCACGAGCTTCGAGCCGACGCCGTCGGTCGAAGCGGCGAGCAGGCGGTTCCCGTCGAGCGCGTAGAGCCCCGCGAAAGCGCCGAACGAGCCCTCGACGCCGGCCGTGCGAGTCGAGCCGACCGCCGCGCGCAGGCGCTCGACCAGGTCCTCGGCGGCCTCGAGCGAGACCCCCGCGTCCTCGTAGGTCCTGCCCCCGGAGCTCACAAAGCGATCCTAAGCCCGCAGTCGGCTAAGCGAAGACCTCGCCGTACAGCTCCGGGCGTCCGCGGGGACCGTCGGGGAGGAAGCGAAGAGACGCCTCGCCGACCTCGACCTCTCCGTCCGAGGTGTCGAGCTCGAGCAGCTCCGCGAGCGCGCCCGCCTTGGCCTCGGGGTCGTCGGCCCGCAGCTGAAGCTCCGTCAGCCGCAGCTCGCCCGCCGCCGCGAGCAGCTCGTCGATCCAGTCGCGCTGCGGGTGCACCTCGAGCCGGTAACCCACGTTGGTGGCGATGAAGGTGCGGCGCCCCGGGTACTCCTGCACGCGCAGCTGCAGCCGGGTGGCCCGCTCGAGCACGTCTCGGAACTCGTCGTCGTCGAGCGCCAGGCCGACGTGGTCCACTCGGGGAAGCGGCCACTGGCCGGGCTGCACGACGACGTTCACGGCTCCGCGCTCGAGCTCGCTCAGGCGGTGCCGGAACCCTTTCTCCTCGAGCTCGTCCCAGGGCACGCCGGCCTCGAAATGCACCTGATCCTCGCCCACGCGCCCGTAGCGGGCGACCAGCCTGAAGCCGAGCTTCGCCAGGTAGCGGGCCTCGACCTCCCGCACGTTGCTGGTGACCAGGTGGTAGTGGAACAACTCCAATGGCGGCCCGGATTTTGCAGGAAGTGACGCCGGCGCGCGGAAAGCTTGCCGCGGTTGTCACAAATGCGCTCTTCCGGGGTCCATCACGTCGACCTGGTCGTCTCGTCGATCGAGCGCAGTCTGCCGTTCTACCGCGACCTGCTCGGCCCGCTCGGCTGGCACGGGATCAGCGAGGTGCAGGGCGAGCGAGGCGAGACGATCTGGTACCTCTTCGGCACCGGCACCTCGATCGGGCTCCGGGAGGCCCAGGTCAAGGCCGAGGGGCGCTACGACCGCTACCGCGTGGGCCTCCATCACCTTGCGCTCGAGGCCGCCTCGCGCGAGGTCGTGACCGAGCGGGCCGAGTGGCTACGCGAGCACGGGGCCGAGATCGAGAGCGGTCCGGAGGAGTACTGGTACCAGCCCGGCTACTACGCGGTCTTCTTTTACGATCCCGACGGCGTTAAGTTGGAGATCGTGCACGTACCTGGCCTCGCGGCCTGATGAAAGGAGAGCCCGCATGACGACGACTCCTCCGGAGCAGCCGGGAGGAACCACCGGCGCGTCCCGGCCGACGATGGGCATGCCGTCCATCGCGTCCGGCGCTCGGATGCCGATTCCTGGCAACGCCGAGTTCCTCTTCTTCGTTGCGATCGAGATCTTCCTGGCGATCCTGCTCCTCGATGACCGCTGGAATGCCAACGACTGGGCGTCAGCTTCGATGGTTCTCGGCGCGGCGTATTTGCTCAGCCGAGGTGTGGCCAAGGCAAGCAGGGTTCTCGAGCAGTAGCTGGAGCGGCCAGACCGGCAAAGCCGCCCGGCCTCTTCTGGTCGGCGTCACGCGTCACAAGTGAGCGCCCTAGACGGATGCCGGCTCGAACCTGAGCTTCGCCGTCTCACGCGGGATTGCCGTCGGGTAGTCCCGCGTGAGACACGCGCGGCAGAGCTCCGAGGGCGGGCGCTGCGTGGACTCCTGCAGGCCCTCGAGCGAGAGGTGCGCGAGCGAGGTGGCGCCGACGTGCTCGCGCACCCCCTCCACCGAGCGCGAGAAGGCGATCAGCTCGTCCTCGTCGGCGAAGTCCATCCCGTAGAAGCACTGGCCGATCACGGGCGGCGAGGAGATGCGCAAGTGCACTTCGGCCGCGCCCGCCTCGAAGAGCATCTGCACGATCTTGCGCGTAGTGTTGCCGCGGACGATCGAGTCGTCCACGACCACGACGCGCTTGCCGGCCACCTCGGCGAGCGGGTTGAACTTCAGCTTGACGCCCTGCTCGCGTAACCCCTGGTCGGGCTGAATGAACGTGCGGCCGACGTAGCGGTTCTTGATCAGGCCCTCCGAGAACGGGATGCCTGTCGCGCGCGAGAAGCCGATCGCCGCGGGCGTGCCCGAGTCCGGGATCGGCAGCACGAGGTCGGCGTCCGCGGGGGCCTCCTGCGCGAGCCGCTCGCCCATCCGCAGCCGTGCCCCGTGCACCTCGACGCCGTCCAGGCGCGTGTCGGGGCGGGCCAGGTAGAAGAACTCGAAGATGCAGAGCGCACTGTGGGCGGCGGGCTCGACGGCTTGCCGCGCGTGCGCGCCGGTTTCGTCGATGGTCACGAGCTCGCCCGGCGCGAGCTCACGCTCGAGCTCCGCGCCGACCAGGTCGAGGGCGCACGTCTCCGAGGCGAGGATCCACTCGCCGGCCTCGCCGCGGCCGAGGCAGAGCGGGCGGAACCCGTGCCGGTCGCGGAAGCCGATCAGCTTTCCCTCGGAGAGCATGACTACGGAGAACGCGCCCTCCAGCCGCGCCATCGCGTTCGCGACCGCGTCCTCGAGCGGCGCGGGATCGTTCGCGATCAGCGCCGCGATCATCTCGGTGTCGGAGGTCGTGCCGAGCGTTATCCCTTCCGCCGCGAGCTCGGCCCGCAGGGCAGCTGCGTTCACGAGGTTGCCGTTGTGCCCGAGCGCGACCGTGCGCCCGCGCCCGCGCTGGATCAGGGGCTGCGCGTTCGCCCACTGCGTCGAGCCCGTTGTCGAGTAGCGCGTGTGGCCGATCGCGACCTCGCCGTGGAGGCCGTGCAGCTTCTGCTCGTCGAAGACCTGCGTGACGAGGCCCATGTCGCGCAGGACGGTCAGGTGGCCCTGGTCCGAGACGGCGATCCCGGCCGACTCCTGGCCCCGGTGCTGGAGCGCGAAGAGGCCGAAGTAGGTCACGCGTGCCACGTCCCGCTCCGGGGCGCGGATGCCGAACACGCCGCACATCAGTGCACCGTCCCGAGCTCGCGGAGGTTCGGCCGGTCGACGTCCGTGCCGGCGAGCACGACCGAGCCGTACGGGGCTTCTTCGGCGTCCGCCCTGAAGTCACGACCGCTGAAGGCCGAGGCCTCCGCGAGTGCGTGGGCGAGCCCGCCGTCGCTCACGTCGTGGGCAAGCGAGAGCCGCGGCGCGTTGCGCCAGAGCCAGCCGATCAGTGCCACGTCGTCGCCCTCCGCCAGCCAGACGGTGTCACCGGGCCGCCAGCCGCGCGGTACTTCACGCACATCCGGGACGAGGCCGACGCAGCCGACCACGGGGGTCGGCGGAATCGCCCGCCCGTCGGTCTCGTTGTAGAGCGACACGTTGCCGGAGACCACGGGCACCCCGAGCGCGTCGGCCGCCTGCGCGATCCCTTCGATCGCCTGCGCCAGCTCCCAGCCGATCTCCGGCTTCTCCGGGTTGCCGAAGTTGAGGCAGTCGGTCAGCGCGAGCGGCTCGCCGCCGGCGCAGGCCACGTTGCGCGCGGCATCCATGACGGCCTGCACGCCCGCGGCGAACGGATCGCGCTCGCCGAGCGGCGGGCCGTCCAGCGAGACCGCGAGGCCCCGCCAGGAAGGCCGCAGCCGCAGCACGGCCGCGTCCAGGCCGGGCCGGCGCACCGTGCGCGAGAGGACGAGCTGGTCGTACTGCTCGTAGATCCAGTCCTTGGGCTCGGCGTTGGCGGGGTCGACCGCGGCGGCGGGACGCGCGGCGGCGAGCTGGTCGACCTCGTAACGCGGGCACTCGGCGGTGAGGAGGGCGGCGGGAATCTCGCCCACGGTCTCGCCGTCGAAGAAGGCGCGCAGCTCGCCGGTGTCGGTGACCTCGCCGATCGACGCGTGGTGGAGCTCCCAGCGGACGAGCACGGCCTCGACCTGCTCGCGCAGCTCGGGCCGGACAACCGCGACCATCCGCTCCTGGCTCTCGGAGATCATGATCTCCCACGGCTCCATCTCCTCCTCGCGCAGCGGGACGCGGTCGAGGTGGACGTCGACCCCGGCCCCGCCGCCCGCCATCTCGGCGAGCGAGGAGGCGAGGCCGGCGGCGCCGCAGTCCTGGAGCGACTCGACGAGGCCGGCCTCGACGAGCTCGAGCGAGGCCTCGATCAGCTTCTTGCCGGTGAACGGGTCGCCGACCTGCACGGACGGTCGCTTCTCCTCGGAGCCTTCCCCGAGCTCCTGGCTCGCAAGCACCGAAGCGCCGCCGATCCCGTCGCGGCCGGTGGTGGCCCCGTAGAGCACGAGCAGGTTGCCGGTGCCCCGGGCCTGAGCTCTCGTCACGTGCTCGGCCGGCAGGAGCCCGACGCACATCGCGTTGACGAGGCAATTGCCGGCGTAGGCCTCGTCGAAGACCGCCTCGCCGCCGACCGTGGGGACGCCGACGCAGTTGCCGTAGTGGCCGATCCCGGCGACTGCGCGGCGGAAGCCCCAGCCCGGCTCGCCGAAGCGCAGGCCGTCGAGCAGCGCCACGGGCCTCGCGCCCATGGCGACGATGTCGCGCAGGATCCCGCCAACGCCGGTGGCCGCTCCCTGGAAGGGCTCGACCGCGCTCGGGTGGTTGTGCGACTCGACCTTGAACGCGACCGCCTCGCCCTCGCCGAGGTCGATCACGCCCGCGTTCTCGCCGGGCCCCTGCAGCACGCGCGCGCCCGCGCTCGGGAGCCGCTTCAGCAGCGACGCCGAGTGCTTGTAGCCACAATGCTCCGACCAGAGCAGCGAGAAGACCGCCAGCTCAAAGTGATTCGGCTCGCGCTCGAGCAGCTCACAGATCCGGGCGAACTCGGAGTTGGTAAGACCGAGCGCACGATGCAGCGACTGTTCTTCGAAGACCCTCGTCAGAAGGCCGAGTCTAGCCGCGTCGTAGGACGCGTCCAGGCCCACCAACGAACGCCGTGAACCGCCGTCACTTCGCGATGCTGCTCGGGCTCGCCGCGCTCTGGGGCGCGTCGTTCATGTTCATCAAGGTCGCGGTGCGGGAGCTGACCCCGGCAACGCTGATCGTCGGCCGGCTCGGCCTCGCGGCGGTGACGCTCGCGCTGCTCGTTCCGTTCGTCGTCGGGACGCGCGAGACGCTTCGCCAGTTGCGCGAGAACGTCGGCTGGCTGATCGCGGTCGCCCTCATCAACACCGCGATTCCCTTCTGGCTGCTCTCGTGGGGCGAGACGCGAATCGACTCCGGGCTCGCGTCGATCATCCAGGCGGCGGTCCCGATCTTCAATGCGGTGCTTGCGTTCGTCGCCTTCCGAGAGGTACGGGTGACGGGCGTGCGGCTGCTCGGCGTCGCCGTAGGGTTCATCGGGGTCGCCCTCCTCGTCGGCGCGCAACCGGAAGGCAAGGTGCTCGGCGCGCTCGCGGTCGTCGGAATGGCGTTCTGCTACGGCGTCGGCGGCCTCCTGACGGGGCGATACCTGGGCGCAGTCAGGCCGATCGTCGTCGCGTTCGCCTCGACCGCCATCGCGGCCGCCGTCGCGCTGCCCGTCGGTGCCGCCGAGGCTCCGCACCACGTGCCGGGCTGGAAGACGATCGCATCCGTGGTAGTGCTCGGGATCCCGCTGACCGCAGTCGCGTACCTCCTGTTCTTCGGGTTGATCACCGGGGCGGGCGCCGCTTACGCATCGCTCGTCACCTACCTGATACCGCCGATCGCGCTCGCCTACGGCGCCATCTTCCTGGACGAGCGTTTCGGCATCTCCGCATTCGGCGGGCTCGCGCTGATCCTCGCCGGCGTCGCGCTCGGCACCGGCGGCGTCCGCGTCGCGCGCCTTCGGCGCGCTCGCTTCATGGGGGAAACCCGGTTTCCCCCATGAGCCCACTCGTCATGTTGACGCGCGTCCCGCGCAGTTGAGCCTCCGGCGGGCGAAGCCCGCCTCCGCCGAGGAAGACAAAGCTGGGCTGGGCCAGCGTTCGGGAATGTCACGTGACAGAACTACTCGCCGCGTTGCGGAGTCGTTGCTCGCGTTCTGGCGCCGCGCGGGGGTTCGTTTCGTGCCACTGGTCGTTGCGCACGGCCTGTGCCGTCGCTCAAGCGGGCGCCGCCCTGGTCGAGCTGGCGGGCGAGCCGCTGCGAACATGACTGATCAACCCGACCAGCGCGTCTCCGGGTGCTGTTCCACGATCACGTAGCCGGGGAACCGTTCGACCACGTTCTCGAGGGCCGGTGTCTCGTGTCCGGGCAGGACGGCGAAGCGGGACGGGTTATGACGTAGCCATTCGTACTCGGCCGTTGCGAGCGTGAGCGCTCGGCGGCACCCTCGGTCGGCGCACTCGCAGACGATCTCGAGCCACTCCGGCACCGCGTCGGCGGTCTCGGCTTGAAAGCGTCGCTCGTTCACCCGTCGGAATAGGGTTTCGTTCTCGGCGAGCCGCCAATTGCGGCTCGGAACGGAACCAAGCGGTAGCTCGACGAGACGCACCCGGGCGGCGCTGGCCAGGCGGTTGGCCTCGGCGCTGTCGACGCCGGTCAAGCGCATCAGGAGGTCGTGCAGCTCGCGGTCTCGGAACCCGGCTTCGAGTAGCTCGTCGGCGACGAATGCGCGGCGGCGAGCTCCCAGCTCCAGCGCGGCAGTCACGTCAGCCGGGTCGTCGCCGGTGGCCGCGGCTAGCCAAGCTGCGGGCTCGGGGTCCGGGCTTCGCGATCGCATCTCTACACGTTGTAGCTCGTCCTGCGGCCGAACGATAGGCGTTCAGTAACTGTGTGTTCGTTGTCTCGCCTGGGCCAGGTCCATGTCACTGGAGTCGGCTGCTTGACATCCACATAGTTGCCGAATCGGCGCCGCCCCACGGTTGGCCGGGAAGGACGCTCCGGATGATGGCAGAGAACCAGCCGGGAGCTTGGCGCGGCCGGGCCGGTAGCCTCGGGCGCATGTCGCGTTCGTACGTGATCTACATCGGTTTGCTCGCGGCCTTCTGGGGCGCCTCATACATGTTCATCAAGGTCGCGAACCGCGCCTTCGAGCCGGCGTCGATGATCCTGCTGCGGCTCGCGATCGCGTCCTCGCTGCTGCTCGTCGTGCTTGCTGTCCAGCGCGGCGGGCGCGAGACCGTGGCCGACATGCGGCGGCTCGGCTGGGAGGGCTTCGCGCTGGGGGTGGTCAACGGCGCGATCCCGTTCACGCTGATCGCGTGGGGCGAGAAGCACATCGACTCCGGGGTGGCCGCGATCGCCAACGCGTCGATGCCGATCTTCGTCGTGCTGCTCGCGATCCGCTGGAAGCCGAGCGAGCGCGTGCGCGGGCTGCGGCTCGTCGGGTTCCTCGTCGGTCTGGTCGGAGTCGGGGTGCTCGCAGGGGTTCACCCGGAGGGCGGCTGGTGGGGCGCGGCCGGCACGCTCGCAGTGGTGATCGCCTCTGTCGCCTACGCGGTCGGCAGCCTCTGGGGCCAGCGCCTGGTCGCGCGCACGAGCGGCCTCACGCTCGCCGCGAACTCGATGATCGGCGGCCTCGTGGTGCTGCTACCGCTTGGCCTCTGGCAGCTGCCCTCGGAGGTGCCCGGCTGGAAGGAGAGCGGGTCGGTGATCGCGCTCGCGGTGATCGGAACGGCGCTTGCGCAGATCCTCCTGTACCGCGTGCTCCGCAGCGACGGCGCCGCGCGTGTCAGCCTCGTCACCTATCTGCTGCCGCTAACGGCGCTCATTTACGGCGTGACGCTGCTGGGTGAGCCACTGACGTGGGAGGAGCTTGCGGGGATGGTCCTGATCCTCGGCGGCGTCGCGCTCGGGTCGGGCGCGGTGCGCTTCGCCCGCCGCGAGCCGGTGGCGGCGCCTTCGCCGTGAGCGACGAGGTCAGCCTGCGGCGCGCCGAGGTTGGCGACGTCGGCTTCCTGCTCGACCTGATGACGCACGAGGACGTTGAGCCCTATCTCGCCGTGATCCGCCCGCGCGACCGCGAGGGGTTGACCGCAGAAATCGAGCGTTCGCAGTCCGAGCCCCAGGAGTACGGCCGATTCGTGATCGAGGTGGACGGTGAGCCGGCCGGGCTGATGGGCTTCGAGGTTGCGAACCGCCGCAGCAAGATCGCGAACCTCGGCTCGCTGGCGGTGCATCCGTCGTTCCGGGGCAGGCGCATCGCCGACGAGGCGGCTCAGCTCTTCCAGCGACACCTGCTCGACGACCTCGGCTACCACCGGCTCCAGCTCGAGATCTACGGCTTCAACGAGCGCGCGCTCGCGCACGCAGAGCGGGCCGGCTTCTTCCGCGAGGGCGTGCGGCGCAAGGCGTACTGGCGGAACGACGAGTGGGTGGACGGTGTGATCTACGGCCTCGTGCGGGAGGATCTCGAGCTGTGAGCTCGTCGATCGAGTTTGAACAGGCCCGGTGTCGGCAAGGGCTCAGGTGATGCGAAGACGATATTTCGTGCGCGTAGGGCTCAGCGCCGCGATTTCTGCCCTGCTCGTCGGCAGCGCGCCCTTCGCCTCGGCGGGTCCGAGACCACAGACCGGCAGGCAGGCCGTCGCCACGGGGACGGGCGGGGCGGCGGCAACTGTCGACCAGGATGCGACTCGGACGGCGATCCAGATCCTCCGCCGCGGTGGCAACGCCGTCGATGCGGCGATCGCGGCCAACGCGACGCTCGGTGTCACCGAGCCGTATGTCGCCGGTATCGGCGGCGGTGGCTTCATGGTCGTCTACCTCGCCAAGCAGCACCGCGTGGTGACGATCGACGGCAGGGAGACCGCGCCGCAGGCGTTTCCGGAGGATGCGTTCATCGACCCGCAGACCGGGCAGCCGATCCCGTTCTACCCGCAGCGCGTGACGAGCGGGATGGCGGTCGGCGTGCCGGGAACCCTCGCGACCTGGGCCGAGGCGGCGAGCCTGTACGGCACGATGCGGCTGTCGAAGCTGCTCCAGCCGGCGATCACGATCGCGAGGCGCGGCTTCGTCGTCGACCAAACCTTCCACGACCAGACCGAGATGAACCGGCCGCGCTTCCAGGCCTTCACCTCGAGCCGCGCCCTGTTTCTGACCCCAGGCGGCCAGACGCCGGCGGTGGGAAGCGTCGTCCGCAACCCGGAGCTCGCGCAGACCTACAAGCAGATCGCCCACGAGGGTGCGGGAGCCTTCTACGGCGGACCGATCGGTGCCGCCGTCGTCGACACGGTCGACCATCCACCTGTCGCTCCCGACTCCCAGCTCGGCTTCCCGGTGCGGCCCGGCGTGATGACGGCCGCCGACGTAGCCGGCTACACCGCTCCGCTCCGCGAACCGACGCACGTCGGCTACCGCGGCTACGACGTCTACGGCATGGGGCCGCCCTCGAGCGGCGGCTCGACGGTCGATGAGGCGCTCAACATCCTCGAAGGCTTCGACCTCTCCGCGTCGGACCGCGCCCTGGCGCTGCACCGCTACCTCGAGGCCTCGCGGCTCTCGTTCGCCGACCGCAACCGCTGGGTCGGCGACCCGGCGTACTTCGACGTGCCGCTGGAGGGGCTGCTCTCGAAGGGCTTCGCGGCCGAGCGCCGCTGCCTGATCGGCCCGACGGCGCTGACGAGCCCGGTTCCCCCCGGCGACCCGTCACCGCCGTACGACACCGCCTGCTCGCCGGGAGCAGCGCCGGCCGCGGTCGACACCGAAGGGACCTCGACGAACCACCTCGTGGTGGTCGACCGCTCTGGCAACGTGGTCAGCTACACGAGCACGATCGAGCAGATCGCCGGCAGCGCGATCGCCGTCCCCCACTACGGTTTCCTGCTCAACAACGAGCTGACCGACTTCGATCCGGTGCCTGCCTCGCCCGGCACGCCCGACCCGAACCTGCCGGCCGGAGGCAAGCGTCCGCGCTCGAGCATGGCACCGACGATCGTGCTCCACGATGGCCGGCCGCTCCTGACCGTCGGCACCCCGGGCGGCGCGACGATCATCACGACGGTCCTCCAGATCCTGCTGAACCGGCTCGACTTCGGGATGTCCGTACCCGATGCGCTCGCGGCCCCACGTGCCTCCCAACGCAACTCCGCCGCGACGCAGGCCGAACCGGGGTTCATCGCCCAGTATGGAGGCGTGCTGACGAGCCAATTCGGCCAGAGCTTCTCGTCGACGCCCGAGATCGGCGCGGCCACCGCGATCGAGTTCCTCCCGGACGGGCAGCTCCAGGCGGCCGCCGAGCCCGTCAGGCGCGGCGGCGGGGACGCGGAGGTCGTCTGCCCGGCCGGAAAGGGCACGCCCGCGCAGCCTGCGTTCTGCCGGTAGCTCATCCCTTGTCCCGTCCTTGCTGGCGTGAGCGGCAGGTGTGCTCGTGACGGATCCCGTGTCGTGGCTACAGATCGAACAGGGCTGGAGCGTCGTCACGGCCGACGGCGCCGCGCTCGGCGAGGTCTACGAGATCACCGGTGACGAGAACGAAGACATCTTCGACGGCCTCGCGATCAAGTCCGGCAGGCGCGGCGCGGCCCGCTACGTGCCCGCCGAGCAGGTCGCCGAGGTCGTGCCGGGCGAGGTGCGGCTCAAGCTCACCTCCGCCGAGGCGGCCGCGTTCCAGCCGTTCTCCGAGCCGCCGCCCCAGGAGAAGATCCTTCCGGAGAAGGCACCGCTCGGATCACGCGTCTCGAGCTGGCTGCGCGGCAAGCGCTAGCGAGGCGCTTAAGATGGGCGGCCATGGAGCTGATCCACACCTGCTACCGCATCGCCGACCCGGAGGCCTCGGTCGAGTTCTACGAGGCGCTCGGCTTCGAGAAGCGGCGGGAGCTGCCGATCCGCGACGAGGCGATCAACATCTTCATGGGCCTACCCGGCGACGGCGACCGGCTCGAGCTGACCTACAACTTCGGCGTCGAGTCCTACGAGCTCGGTACCGGCTACGGGCACATCGCGGTCACCGTCGAGGACCTCGACGGGACGCTGGAACGGCTCGCGGGCCAGGGCATCGAGCCGGAGAAGCCACCGTACTCGGTGCGCGAAGGCGGCTCGCGGCTGTGCTTCCTCCGCGACCCCGACGGCTACCGGATCGAGCTGATCGAGCGTTAGGGGAGGTCGACCGGAGGAGCGGGCTCAGCCGAGGTGCGAGCGCATCGCAAGCTGTTCGGCACGGGTCGGCGCGGGCACACGGCCCAGCCGGACCCAAGGGCAGGCCCGCGCGTCCTCGGAGTAGTGATTTGCGCGTCGTCGCACTTTCGGCACGAAGCCGTCACCCACGCGTCACAGGCGCGTCATTACGGTGGCCGGAATGGCGAAAACGGCGACACCTTGGGGGCCGGCGGAGCTCGTCGAGGAGCTGACGCTGGCGCAGCGCGCGGGCGAGAAGCGGTTCTCGTCGGTCGTGCAGCTGCTCGAGGCGCCGGGCGGCGAGCGGCTGGTTCGCTTTGCCTATGCGACCGGCGGGACGGCTCGGCGCGGGCCGGTCACGCTACGCAGGCGGGATCTCGAGCGGCTCCGGGCCGGATTGGCGAAGCGGCCAGCGCTCGCCGAGGCATTGGGACTAAGCGGTGGCGAGTAGGCGTCCACGAGCGGCATCCACGAGCGAGCCCAGCAAGAGGGCGCCGTCGGCCGAGCCGAGCAGCGGGTCGACCGCGTGTTCAGGGTGTGGCATCAGGCCGAAGACGTTGCCCTCGCGGCTGGCGACTCCGGCGACGTCGCCGATCGAGCCGTTCGGGTTGTCCTCGTAGCGCAGGACGATCTGCCCATTGGCCTCGAGCTCGGCGAGCAGCTCCTCGTCGGCGAAGTAGCACCCCTCTCCGTGCTTGACCGGGATCGTGATGCGCTGCCCGGGCTCGGCGCGGGTGGTGAAGGGCGTGTCCGCCTGCTCGACCCGCAGCGAGACGTCCCGGCAGATGAACGAGAGCGACTCGTTCGGGCGTAGGGCGCCCGGGAGCAGGCCGGCCTCGCAGAGCACCTGAAAGCCGTTGCAGATCCCGAGCATGAGTCCGCCCTCGCCGGCGAAGCGCCGCACCGCGTCCATCACCGGCGCGAAGCGCGCGATCGCGCCACAGCGGAGGTAGTCGCCGTAGGAGAATCCACCCGGGAGCACGACCGCGCCCACCTCGGGCAGTTCGGGCTCCGCGTGCCACACCAGCACCGGCTCCGCCCCGAGCCCCTCGAGGGCAAGGGCGGCGTCGTGATCGTCGTTCGATCCGGGAAAGACGACGACGGCGATCCTCGGGCGTGGTCGCTCGCTCATTCGCTCGTGACGCTGATCTCGTAGGACTCGATCAACGGGTTCGCCAGCAGCTGCTCGCACATCCGCTCCAGCCCGGCCCGGGTGCGCTCCGCATCGCCGAGGTCGAGCTCGAGGTCGACCACCCGCCCGACGCGCGCCTCCTCGACCGGGAAGCCGAGCAGCTGCAGCGACCGCTGGACGGCCTCGCCCTGCGGGTCGAGGATGCCCGGCTTCGGGCGGACCAGCACGGTGGCTTTCACCGCAGCACGACCTGCGGGTCGGCGAGGTAGTCGTCGAAGGTGATTCCCGTCAGCTGTTCGAAGGCCTCGACGTAGCGCGCGCGGGTGCCGGCGACGACCTCCTCGGGCAGCTCGGGGCCCGGGTCGGTCTTGTCCCAGCCGAGCCTCTCGCAGTAGTCACGGACGAACTGCTTGTCGAAGGAGGGCTGCGGGCGTCCGGCCTCGTACTCGTCGGCGGGCCAGAACCGCGAGGAGTCCGGCGTGAACGCCTCGTCGCCGAGCACCAGCCGACCTTCGCCGTCGAGGCCGAACTCGAACTTCGTGTCGGCGATCAGGATCCCGCGCTCGGCCGCGTGCTCCGAGGCGAAGCGGTAGAGGGCGATCGCCGTCTGCTCGACCTCGTCCAGTCGTTCCTGGCCGACGAGCGCGGCGGCCCGCTCGCGGTCGATGTTCTCGTCGTGCCCTTCCTCCGCCTTCGTCGCGGGTGTGAAGATCGGCTCGGGCAGTCGATCGGAGTCGCGCAGGCCCTCGGCGAGCACGTGTCCGCAGACGGCGCCGGTCGCGCGGTAGTCCTTCCAGCCCGAGCCGGTGAGGTACCCCCGCACGACGCACTCGATCGGCAGCATCTCGAGCCGCCGGCATTCGGTCGAGCGGCCGTCGGGCCGCAGCGCGAGCAGGTGGTTCGGCACGAGCTCCCGCGTGCGCGTGAACCAGAACCCCGAGAGGCCGGTCAGGACCCGGCCCTTGTCGGGGATCTCGGTCGGCAGCACGACGTCGAAGGTCGAGATCCGGTCGCTGGCGACGAGCAGCAGGCGGTCGTCCTCCAGCTCGTAGAGCTCTCGTACCTTCCCACTCCCAACGTGTACGGCCGATTCAGGCATGGACCGGCTCCTCCTTCCGGGCGAGTGTGCCCAGCCGCTCGAAGGCGGCGTCGATATGACGGGTGTACCATGCTAGGTCGAAGATCGTGTCGAGGTTGACGCGGCCCGCGATCTCGTCGTCGGCGCGCACGAGCTCGCGGAAGTCCTGCTCCTCTTCGTGGGCCCGCAGGGCGTGCCGCTGGACGAGCCGGTACGCGTCGTCCCTGGGCAGCCCGGACTCGACGAGCGCGAGCAGCAGCCGCTGGCTGAAGAAGAGCCCGTGGCCGTCCTCGAGGTTGCGGAGCATGCGCTCGGGCCGGACGACGAGGCCCTCAACGAGCCAGCCGAAGCGGTCGAGCATGTAGTCGAGCGCGAGGAACGAGTCCGGGATCACGATCCGCTCGGCCGAGGAGTGCGAGATGTCCCGCTCGTGCCAGAGGGCGACGTTCTCGAGCCCGACGAGCGCGTTTGCCCGCACCACGCGCGCCAGGCCGCAGATGCGCTCCGAGACGACCGGGTTGCGCTTGTGCGGCATCGCCGATGAGCCCTTCTGCCCTTTGCCGAACGGCTCCGCGACCTCCGCGACCTCCGTGCGCGCCAGGTGGCGGATCTCGAGCGCGAACTTCTCGAGCGAGGCGGCGACGAGCGCGAGGGCGGCGAGCAGGTCCGCGTGCCGGTCGCGCTGAAGGATCTGGGTCGACACGGGCGCGGGCTCGAGCCCCAGCCGTTCGCAGGCGAGCCGCTCCAGCTCGGGGTCGGTCGCGGCGTAGGTGCCGACGGCGCCGGAGAGCTTGCCGACGCGCATCCCTTCGAGCGCCCGCGTGAGCCGCTCCCGGCCACGGTCGAGCTCGAAGGCCCAGCCGGCGAGCTTGAGCCCGAAGGTCGTCGGCTCGGCGTGAACGCCGTGCGTGCGCCCGATGCAGATGTCGTCCTTGTGCTGCTGGGCGCGGGAGATCACGGCCTCGAGCGCGCGCTCGAGCTCCTCGAGCAGGAGCGCGCCGGCCTCGCGCACCTGGAGGGCGAGGGCGGTGTCGACGACATCGGAGGAGGTCAGGCCGTGGTGGAGCCACCTTCCAGCAGGGCCTAGCTCGGCCGCGACGGCGTCCACGAAGGCGGCGAGGTCGTGCTGGGTCTCGCGCTCCAGCTCGGCCACGCGCTCGGGCGTCGGCGGCTTTGCCCCGGCACGGATCTCGGCGACGGCCTCCGCCGGGATCGCGTCGAGCTCGGCCCAGGCCTCGAGCGCGGCGAGCTCGACGTCGAGCCAGCGCGCGAGCCTGTTCTCGTCCGACCAGACCCCAGCCATCACGGGTCGGGAGTAGCGCGCGATCACCGTCCGGAGTCTAGAGCCAGCGCAGGAAGGCAGCCGCGGACGAAGATTTACAACCTCGCCACAGTCCCGTCACACTCCCGCGCGCCCTGATCAGGCACCCTGGAGATCCCCGGGTGGGTGGGGGTTAGGGATGGGTCAGGGCCAGCGGGGCGGCCGACGGACAGCCGCTCGCCGCCGGCTCAGCTGCCGAGGATGCGCACGGCCAGCGCGGCCGCGTTCTTGGCATTGTCCACGCCCACGGTCGCAACCGGCACGCCGGGTGGCATCTGCACGATCGACAGCAGCGCGTCGAGCCCGTCGAGCACGCTCATCCGCGATCGGAGCGGCACGCCGATCACCGGGAGATCGGTGTGCGCCGCGACCACGCCCGGGAGCGCGGCGGCGAGCCCGGCACCAGCGATCAACACGCGGATCCCTCGCTCCCGCGCCCGGCGTGCGTAATCGGCCACTGCGTCAGGGTCACGGTGAGCGGAACGAACCTCGAGCTCGTGCGGGATCCCGCACGCCTCGAGCTCGTCGAGCGCGGGCTGCATCCGCTCGCAGTCCGACTCCGAGCCGACCAGGATCCCCACCACGGGCCCTTCAGCTGCGGACATGGCCCTCCGCCGCCGCGAGCCCGATGTCGCGCCGGAACCGCATACCGGCAAAAGCGATGCGGCTCACGGCCTCATAGGCCGTAGTCCGGGCCGCGACGAGGTCCTCCCCGACGGCGGTCACGTCGAGGATCCGCCCGCCGTTCGTGACCAGACGACCGCCCTGCTTCGCCGTGCCGGCGTGAAACACGAGCGCGCCGGTTGCCTCCGCGTCCTCGACCCCCTCGATCGGGGTGCCGCTATCGCCACGCTCCGGGTAATCGCCGCTCGCGAGCACGACCGTCACCGCAGCGCCCTCGCCGATGCCCAGGTCCGAGCCCAGCTCGCCGGTCGCGGCGCCCCAGAGCGCGCCGAGCAGGTCACCCTCGACCCGCGGCAGGATCGACTGCGTCTCCGGGTCGCCGAAGCGGCAGTTGAACTCGAGCACGCGCAGGCCCTCGTCGGTGAGCATCAGGCCGGCGTAGAGCAGGCCCGAGAAAGGAGTGCCCCGCTGCGCCAGCTCGGCGAGCACCGGGCGGTGCACGGTCTCGAGCAGCTCCTCGATCTCCGGCTCACCGAGCCCGGGCACGGGGGAGTACGACCCCATCCCGCCCGTGTTCGGCCCGGTATCGCGCTCGCCGACGCGCTTGAAGTCCTGTGCGGGCGCGAGCGCGACGGCGGTGCTGCCGTCGGTCACGGCGAAGAGCGACACCTCGTCGCCTTCGAGCAGTTCTTCGATCACGATGTCGCCCCCGAGTGCCGTGGCCCCGCGGATGCCGGCGTCCAGTTCGTTCTGGGTCAAGCAGACGAACACGCCCTTGCCGGCGGCGAGCCCATCCGCCTTCACGACGCAGGGCGGTCGAGCCACGGCGAGACGGGCAGCGGTCGGCACGCCCGCGGACTCGAGCACCTCTTTGGCGAAGCTCTTCGAGCCCTCGATTCGGGCGCCGGCGGCCGTCGGTCCGAAGACGGCCATGCCGGCCCGGCGAAGCGTGTCGACTAGCCCGACGACGAGCGGCGCCTCGGGCCCGACGACGACCAGGTCGATGTCGAGCTCGCGGCAGAGTGAAAGGAGGCCCTCGCCGTCCTCCGCCCTCACGGGATGGCACTCGCCAAGGGCGGCGATGCCGGGGTTCCCGGGGGCGGCGTGGAGGGCTTCGAGAGCAGGGCTCTGGCCCAGCTTCCAGGCGAGCGCGTGCTCGCGTCCGCCCGAACCCACGATGAGCACCTTCACGGCGGCGAGTCTACTCCTGGGGTCGGCGTGAGCTTCGGCGCGAAAACCAGCGTCTCCCAGCTGCCGGATGTGTGACGGCTGAGACGGCCGGATACGCTGCCCGGCATGAGCGCCCACAGGGACGCGCTCGAGGCGCCGCCCTACTCGGCCGCGCCGGTCGAGGTCCTTCGGCTGCCCGGCGGCAAGCAGGAGCTCGACCGCGTCGCCGTCGAGGAGCCGCTCGAGATCAGGATCGCCGGCCGGCCGGTGGCCGTCACGATGCGCACTCCCGGGCACGACGAGGAGCTCGCGCTCGGGTTCTGCATCTCGGAAAGGGCTCGAGCCACGTGATGCCTCGCTCCCGACTGATCTCGCCGCGAACACCGTCGAAGTGGAGGCGTCGGGCTTCGACCCCGGCCGGCTCGAGCGGAGCTTCTACACGAGCTCCTCCTGCGGGGTCTGCGGCAAGGGCGCCCTGGAAGCTGTCGCCGTCGACGCCCCGCGTGTCGAGAGCGAGCTCCAGGCTGCGGCAGAGCTCCTCGCCGACCTGCCCGAGCGGCTCCGCGTCGCCCAGCCCGCCTTCGCCGTGACGGGCGGCCTCCACGCGACCGGGCTCTTCGCTGCCGACGGCGAGCTGCTCTGCCTGCGTGAGGACATTGGCCGCCACAACGCCATGGACAAGGTCGTCGGCTGGGCCTCTCGCGAGGGCCGCCTCCCGCTGGCCGAACAGATCCTCTGCCTCAGCGGCCGCCTCTCGTTCGAGCTCGTGCAGAAGGCTTCCGTCGCCGGTTGCCCGATCCTCGTCGCCGTGGGCGCCCCGTCGAGCCTTGCGGTCGAGCTCGGCGCCGACCGCGGCGTCACGCTCTGCGGCTTTGTGCGCGGCGGGCGCCTGAATGTCTACTCCGAGCCGTGGCGCGTCCTGGCCTGACGGGCGTGCTGCTCGTCGGCGGAGCGAGCAGCCGCTTCGGCTCGACCAAGGCGCTCGCCGAGCTCGACGGCGAGACACTGGCCGAACGCGCGTGGCGCACCCTCGGCGAGGTCTGTGACGAGCGGCTCGCGCTCGGCAAGGCTGAAGGCGGGCCCGAGCTCCGTTCCCGGTCCTCGACGACGGCAGCGAGGTCCGTGCCGCCCTCGCCGGGATCGTCGCCGGCCTGCGCGCGGCCGCCTTTCCGGTCGCGGTGTTCCTCCCGGTGGACGTGCCCAATGCGAGCCCCGGGTTGGTTCGCGCGCTCGGCGAGGCCTGCCTGGACGCGGCCACCACTTCCCATGGGCCCCTGCCCGCGGCGATCTCCCAGCAGGCCTTGCCCGTTCTGGAGCGACGGCTCGCCTCGAACGAGCTTCGGCTGCGTGATGCGATCGCCGAGCTGGACAGCGCTCTCGTCGAAGCCGACCCGGCCGAGCTCGTGAACGTCAACCGGCGCGAAGACCTGGAGACGATTCGCCAGCTCGGGCGGGGGTAAGGCACCGAGTATGAGGTTTCTGCTCCTCGGGCTCGCGGTCGCCCTGATCCTGTTCGTCGTCACCGGCGGCCACCTGATCTTTCTGCCGCTCTTCTTTGTGCTTCCGCTGGGCCTGTTCGGCTTCGGCCGCCGTCGCGACCGCTAGGGCCTGGCCAGCGCTTCGAGCGGGCCCGGGGCGAGCACGCGCTCCCGCTCGGCGCCGGTGCCGACCAGCGACACCGTTACCTCGAGCTCGCGCTCGACGAACTCGACGTAGCGCCGAGCGTTGGCCGGCAGCGAGCCGAGCTCGGTGATCTCGTCGAGCGGCTGCTCCCAGCCGGGCAGCGATTCGTAGACCGGCTGGCAGTGGTGGAAGTCGCTCTGGTGCGCCGGGAAGTCCGGCGTCTCGGTCCCGTCGCGCAGCCGGTAGCGCACGCAGACCGGCAGCTCGCCGAACGCGGAGAGGACGTCGAGCTTGGTCAGCGCCAGTGAGGTGATCCCGTTCAGGCGAACGGCGTAGCGCAGCGCCACGAGGTCGAGCCAGCCGCAGCGCCGCTCGCGCCCGGTCGTCGTGCCGAACTCGGCGCCGAGGGCGCGCATGCGCGCCTGGTCGCGCCCCGCGATCTCCGTCGGGAAGGGCCCCTCGCCGACCCGCGTCAGGTAGGCCTTCGCGACGCCGATGATCGAGTCGATCCGGTTCGGCCCGATCCCGATGCCGACCGCCGCCGCGCCGGCGACGGTGCCCGAGGAGGTCACGAACGGGTAGGTGCCGTGGTCGAGGTCGAGCAGCGTTCCCTGCGCGCCCTCGAGCAGTACGAACTTGCCGCCGCGCAGCGCCCGGTCGACGAGCAGCGAGGTGTCTGCGACGTACGGCCGCAGCCGCTGCGCGAAGCCCTCGTACCGCCCGGCCAGCTCCTCCAGCTCGAGCCGCTCGGCCCCGTAGACGCGCTCCAGCCAGACGTTCTTCTCGGCGAGCGCGACCTCGATCTTCTGGCGCAGGATCTTCGGATCGAGCAGGTCCTGGACGCGGATTCCGAGCCGCGAGGCCTTGTCCGCGTAGGCCGGCCCGATGCCGCGCTTCGTCGTGCCGATCTGCAGGTTCCCGAGCCGCCGCTCCGTCCCCTGGTCGATCGCCACGTGCCACGGCATGATCAGGTGCGCCTCGCCGGAGAGCTGCACCACCTCCGTCGAGATGCCGCGCGCCTGCAAGTCGTCCAGCTCGCGCACGAAGACCTCCGGGTCGATGACGCAGCCCGCTCCGAGGATGCATTCCTTGCCGTGCAGGATCCCCGAGGGCATGTGGTGGAACTTGAACTTCTCACCGTCGACGACGATCGTGTGCCCCGCGTTCGGCCCGCCCTGGTAGCGGCAGACGAGGTCTGAATGTTGGGCGAGCAGGTCGACGATCTTGCCCTTCCCCTCGTCACCCCACTGAGCCCCGACGATCACGGTCGCAGGCACGGGCTGGAGTGTGCCCTAAGGCGCGGCTGGCCGCGCCGCCCTGAGGGCGCGCGGGCTCTGCCCGTGCGCCCGTCTGAAACGACCGGTCGACCCGTCGGGAATGCCGCCAACGCCTCCGGGTACGGCTACCAGAGCGGCGACGTAGCCTCGGCGGCAACCGGAGCGCCCGCGCGGATCACGCGGATGCGGTGACCGCGCGGGCACGCCGTCCAGCCGAGATCGTGCTCGAGGCGCAGCAGGCCTTGCGCGGTCTGGCCGGCGTACTCGCTTCGCTCGTCGAGCTCGGCGCAGGCCTGGCAGACGACTGTGAAGGCGGTTGCGCGGGCGAGGAGGACGACTGTTTGCTCGTACATGTCTATGCCGATGACGGCGCGAGGTCGGCGAACTTCGCGTAGCGCTTCAGGAACGAGAGCTTGACCGTGTCGGTGGGCCCGTTGCGGTGCTTGGCCAGGTGCACCTCGGCGATGCCCTGCTGGTCGGACTCGTCGTTGTAGTACTCGTCGCGGTAGATGAACATGACGAGGTCGGCGTCCTGCTCGATCGAGCCCGACTCGCGCAGGTCGGAGAGGATCGGCCTCTTGTCGTGGCGCTGCTCAACGGCGCGGGAGAGTTGGGACATGGCCAGGATCGGGGTGTCGAGGTCGCGGGCGAGGATCTTCAGCGAGCGCGAGATCTGCGAGACTTCCTGGACGCGGTTCTCCGCCGTGGAGCCGGAGGTCATCAGCTGCATGTAGTCGACCACGATCAGGCCGAGGTTCGGCTCTCGCGACTTCAGCCGCCGCGCCTTGGAGCGGATCTCCATCATCGTGATCGAGCCGGTGTCGTCCACGTAGATCGGCGCCTTCGCGAGCCGATCGCAGGCCGCAGTGAGGCGCGGCCAGTCGTCGGCACCGAGCTTGCCGGTGCGCAGGCGCTGCGACTCGACCTTCGCCTCGCTGCACATCAGCCGCTGCGTCACCTCCGACTTCGACATCTCGAGCGTGAAGAGGGCAACCGGCGTCTCCTCGCGCACGGCGAGGTTGGCCGCCATGCAGAGACCCAAGCCCGACTTACCCATGGACGGTCGGGCGGCGACGATGATCAGGTTGCCGGGCTGGAAGCCGGACGTGAGCTTGTCGAGGTCTCGGAAGCCCGACGTCGTTCCCGTGACGTCGGCTCCGGCCTCGTAGAGGGCGGTGATCCGCTCGAAGCTCTCCTTGAGCAGCGTCTCGATGTGGCTGAACTCGGTCGTGACGCGGCTCTGCGAGAGCTCGAAGATGACCTGCTCGGCGCGGTCGACGAGCATCGCGGTCTCGCCCGGCCGCTCCCAGCCGAGCCGGGCAACCTCGCCGCCCGCGGAGATCAGCCCGCGCAGAGTCGCCATCTCGCGCACGATGCGCGCGTAATGGGAGGCGTTCGCCGTGGCCGGGACGAGCGCTGCCAGCTCGTGGATACGGACTCGACCGCCGACCTGCTCCAGGTCGCCGCGCTCCTCGAGCTCGTCGACGAGCGTGATCGCGTCGACCGGCTCGCCCTTTCCGTACAGATCCGCGGCCGCGCGGAAGATGCGCCCATGGCTCTCGCGGTAGAAGTCGCCCGCGTCGAGGATCTCGCTGACCGCGCCGATCGCGCCGGGGGAGAGAAGCATCGCCCCGAGCACCGACTCCTCGGCTTCGAGGTTCTGCGGCGGGACCGGCGCGGTCAGCGGTAGGTCCGCGAGCTGGCTCATTCGAGCCCATCCAAGCAGGGAGGCTCGCCTCGGCATAGGCCTGTGGAGACATGCTCGCGGGAGACGATATTCGCAGGTTCACCAGGCATTTGAGAACACATGTTCGCACCAGAGTCGGACGAGGTGGTGGAAAGTTCGTCCGCACCGTGCGGGAAGTTCGTGCCGAATTCCCCAGGGCTGTGGG
>JBBRZN010000037.1:0-22043 GCA_038236705.1 Gaiellales bacterium | reverse complement strand
GTGACGCCGCTGGCCGTGCTCGACGTCGGCTTCCAGCTCGAGCAGGGCGAGGACGGCGGACCGGTAGCGCGCGTTCACCGCGAGGCGCTCGTCGCCGCCGACGCGGTTCTGCTCGTCCTCGGCGCGCGCGAGGACCAGCTCCGCGCCGGGCTCGCGCAGCTCGAGCTGCTGCTCGACAACCTCGCGATCAAACGCGAGCGCCTGCGCATCGCTGCCAACGGCGTCGGCGGACCGGGCGCCATCCCGACCACAGAGCTGACCGAAACACTCGCGCAACGCCTGGCAGAGCGTGGCCTCGCGCTCGACGCGGCGCTGCCCTGGGACGGACGCGCGCTCACGAAAGCAACACGCGCCGGGCTCCCGCTCGCGATCGCGCACCCCCGCGGCCGCTACACGCGCACGCTCACACGACTGCTCGAGCAACTGTTCCTGCCGGTCGCGCCCGAACCGCGGGAGCGCAAACGCATGCTCATCCCGCCGGCCCCGAAAGAGCAGACAGAAGAGGTGGCGCTGCCGTGGCGGAGGTCGTAACCGACCCGCGCGAACTCGTGCGCCTGCGCGTCGAGCGCGCGCTCGCCACCGAGGAAGTCAACCTCGCCAGCGAACAGGGACGGGCGCGTGCGCAGACGCTGATCGAAGAAGTCCTGCGCAGCTACGAGGCCGACGCCCTCAACGGGCAAGAGCGCGAACTCACCGGTGACGAACGCGAACAGCTCGCGCGCGAACTCCGCGACGACCTGATCGGACTGGGCGCGATCGCCGAACGGATGCTCGCCGACCCGTTCGCGCAGGAATGGATGATCAACGGGCCCAAACGCGTCTTCCGCGACACCGGCGAGCGGCTCGAACGCGTCCCCGACCTCACCTTCCACGACGACCGCCAGGTGCGCTCCTTCCTCGAACGGCTGCTCGAACAGGTCGAAGGCAAACGCCTCGACCGGATCACTCCGCGCGTCGAAGCGCGCCTGCCCGACGGTTCCAGGCTCACCGCCGCGATCCCACCCGTCTCCTCGAACGGGCACCCCATCTGCACGATCCGCCGCTTCCGTCTCGGCGCCGGCACGCTCGCCGAGCTTGTCGAGCTCGATTTCCTCAGCGACGAGGCCGCCGCCTTCCTCAGCTCCTGCGTCCGCGCCGGCAAGAACATCGTCGTCGCCGGCCCGGTCTCCAGCGGCAAAACCACATTCCTGAACGCGCTCGGGCGCGCCATCCCCGGCAGCGAACGAACGGTTGTCTGCGAATCCTCCGCCGAGCTGCAGCTGCCCGCGATCCTCCCCAACTGCATCGGCTACGAGGCGCGACCGGCCAGCACCGACGGTCTCCCGGCCGTCACGCTCGAAGATCTAGTCGCCGACGCGCTGCGCATGAACCCCGACCGCATCCTCGTCGGCGAATGCCGCGGCCCGGAAACGATGGCGATGCTCTGGGCCTTCGCCACCGGCCACGCCGGCATGACCAGCGTCCACGGCGAATCCGCCGAACACGCACTGCGCAACCTCGTCCGCTTCGCCCTCACCTCCGGCGCCCGCGTCGAAGCCGAGCAAGCGCTCGACTGGCTGCGCGAGATCGACGTCGTGATCCACTGCGACCGCCCGCGCAGCTTCGACGGCGGCGAGCGCCGCTTCCTCCCCCGGCGGATCGACGAAATCGTCGAGGTCGCCGGCGTGGAAGGATCGCGACTGACCTTGAACCCGCTCTTCGACGGCGCCGGCCCCCACCTCCACTGGCTCGGCAGCGACCCCGCCTTCGCCGGGGAGCTTGCCGTCGCCGGCTTCGAGGCACCCAGATGACCCGCGCGGGAACGTTGGCCCTCGTCGTCTCGAGTGTCGCGCTCGCCGGCTGCTCGAGCGGATCAAACCACGCTAGCTCGACGACAACGTCGACCTCAACATCTGCTTCCACGACGAGCGTGGAACGACCCACGCCGCAATCGCTGCGGCTCGCTGTTCGCAGAGCACTGCGGAGCAACGACCAGCTCTCGGGACTTGTCCTCTGGACGAACCGCGTCCCTCAAGACGCGACGAAATCGACGGGCGGCCCTGCGCTTGTCGCGCTTCGAAAAGCGGCAGCACAACGGTTGTCTAAGCAGATGCGGATCCGAACTGTCTCGACCAACCTCCAAATCCTTTCGATCAAGCTCGACCCGTCTTACGCGCGAGCAACGGCGGTCATTCGGAGCCGCCAGGTCGTCCGCCCCTATCGAGCTGGAGCTCCTCTTGGCCGCGCCGTGAAGCTCGATGAGCGAGCACGAGTCGAACTGCACCGCCTCGGGAGCAAGACGACGTTCGTCGTCTGGCGGGTGGTGGGGCTGCGATGAGGCGGATCGCAATCGCGTGCTTCTGCATCGCAGTGGTCGGACTGGTTCCGGCTGTGGCTCGCGCCGATACGATCAAGATCGGCCGTTGGTCCCAACAAGAGGGGCCCAGTAAAGCTTCCGTGTCGGCGAGCATCGCCGTCCACGGCGCGCGCCCCGGACGCGATCGTCAGACCGGAACGAGCCAATCACACACCCAACTCATCTCGACGCCGCGGGGCGGCGGCACGGGAAACAACGAGCCTCTCTACCCAGCGTTGGCGAGTAGCTCGCCGTTTCTGCAAAACCCGCACCCGCTCGGGCCGGACACGTTCTGGTACTCGGATGGTTCTGGCCACACGTGCATCTACATGCCGAACAGCGTCCTGCCCTGTTACACGGTCACGGCTGGAGGCGGCGGGGTTCCGGGTGGGCCGGGACTGAATCCGGCGGCGATCGCGGCAGCGATCGCGGCGCGGCTTGAGCTCTTCCCGGGGCGGATCCAGGCGAGCCCGGCCGCGAGCAGAGGCGGCCTCACAGGGGCGGATTCCTGGTTCTGGCTTGCGCCGGCGCCGCGGCGGGAGGTGCTGTCGATCTCGCTGCGCGGCGAGCGTGTCAGCGTCAGCGCCGAACCAAGCATCGAGTGGCGCTTCGGTGACGGTGCGGCGTTGGTGAGCGGAGCGGGGAGGCCGTACACGCCGGGGCCGCCGCCGGCCGATGCGATTCGGCACCTGTACGAGACGCGCTGTCTGGCCGGCGATCTGGGCCGGAATCCGTACGTGCTGCCAAGCTGCGGCGCGCGCGGCTACCCACTCGAGGCGCTCGTGCACTGGGCGATCTCGTTCCACGCAACTGGGCCGGTCTCCGCGAGCGGCTCGCTTCCCACTCGGACGACAAGCGCCGGCCTTGCGTATCCGGTGAGCGAGGCGCGCGCCTTCCTACTCGCGGGAGGCAACGGATGACGGGCTTCTTGCTTGGGCTCCTGTTTGCTGGGGGCATTGGCATTGTCTGGGCCAGCCTCACTCGCTCAGACCACGCCGCCGGCGATGGCGCGATCCGCCGCTTCATCGAAGCGCATCGCCGGAGCATCCCGACACCGCGCTTTGCCGCCCTCGGGGTCGTGGGGGCATTTGTTCTTGGTGCGTTGGCGTGGTCGCTGGCGCGGATGCCAATGCTTGCTGTGGTTGCCGCGCTCGCCGGGGCGTACGCGCCGGTCGCGGTCGATCTGCGCCGGCGCGAGGCTGGTAGGCGCGCGCGGGAGCGTGCGTGGCCGGCGGCGCTCGCGCAGCTCGCCGACGCGCTGGAGGCGGGGATCGCGTTCCCCGCGGCGGTAACGCTCGTTGCGGAGGGCGGGCCAGAGCCGCTGCGAGCCGAGCTGGCGGCGTTTCATGCTCGGCTGCGCGCCGGTGGTCTTGCAGCAGCGCTTGCGGGGCTGAGCGAGCGGGGTGAGCGGACGAACGACACGATCGCGTTGCTCTTGCGCGCGGGGCTGCTCGAGCTGCCGACGGGCGGGCTGGCGCCGGTGCTGCGCGAGCTCGCGGAGGTTCTGTCGGAGCGGTTCGAGGCGCGCGAGACGGCGCGCTCGCGCGCATCGACGCTGCAGCTCGAGGCAGCGGTGCTCGCGCTGAGCCCGATCGCGCTGCTGTTGCTTGTCGGCGCCGCCTCGCCCGGCTACCTGGATGCCTACCGGACTGCTGGCGGAACCGTCGTGGCCGCGATCGGGGCGCTGCTGATCTTCGGCTGCTACCTGCTGATGCGTCGGCTCGGCCGCGTCCCCGAGCCGCGCCGGACGGGAGGGCGCCGGTGAACGGGCTGCTCGCGCTGTCGACCCTCTGCCTGCTCATCGGCGGGCTCTTGCTCGCGCAGTTCTACTTCGGCCGCCGCCGGCCGGCGCTTGCGGTCCGGCTGGCGCGGGCGCAAGGAACCGCCGTCGCCGGCTGGTCGCAGGGCTGGCCGTTCCGGATCGAGCCGCCGGCCGCGCTCGCGCGCGTGCTCGAGTCGTATCGGCGCGACCTTCGCCGCGCCGGCAGTGGCAAGACGCTGCCGCGCTTCCTCGCGGAGAAGGCGCTGCTCGCGGTCGCGACCCCACTGGTGCCGTTGCTCCCCTACGCGGCCGCGGTCGGACGCCTGCCCTCCGCGGGTATCGCGTTGTTGTTCGCGATCGCCGGCTTCTTCGTGCCCGATCTGATCTTGCGCGCGGAGGTGAAGCGCCGGCGCGAGGCGATCTTCCTCGACCTCCCGGAGGCGATCTCCGTGCTCGCGCTGGCGCTGCGCGCCGGCCAGTCGCTGCGCCAGGCGCTCGAGCTGGCCGCCCGCGACACCGCCGGTCCGCTCGGTGCGGAGTTGCAGCGGGCGCTCTCGCTGGCGCGCCGGGAGCGCGGCCTCGGCGAGCGCGAGGCGCTCGTACGGGTCGCGCGCGAGGCGGGCGAGCCGACCTTCGCCCGCTTCGCCGAGCTGCTGGCGGCGAAGGAGAGTCCCTACCTGGAGTTCCTGCGCCAACAGGCGCGTGAGGCGCGCGCCGAACAGAACCGCTACCTCGAGCGTGCCGCCGACCGCGCTTACCTGGCCATGCACGCGCCGCTCGCGCCTTTGCTGGCGGTGCTCGTGCTGCTCATCGCCTACGGCTTTCTCCGCTTCCTCGCCCAGACCGTGTAACCGCAACTGCAAGGAAAGGGGGTTCAGATGCTCGACTCGCTCTGGTTCCGGCTTTTGGAGTGGGCCGACCGCGTCCGCCGCGAGGAGCGCGGCGACAGCCTGGTCAACTGGGTCGTGCTCGCGGTCGGCCTCGCCGCCGCGGCCGCGGCCGTGGTTGCGCTGCTGCGGCCGGCGATCGAGACGGCCGCACAGAAGATGGTCAACTTCATCTCCGGCGGCTAGCCGTGATGCGTTCACTCGTCCGCAGCCTCGAGGCCGAGGACGGGCAAGCGCTGATCGAGGGCCTGCTCGCGCTCGGGCTGGTGCTGCTCGTTGTCGTCGTCGCCGTGCAGGGGTTCGCCTACGCGCACGCGCGCTCGGTCGCCGCGGCCGCCGCCCAGGACGGGGCGCGGACGGCCGCGGTCGGCGGCGCAAACGCCGGCGTCGCGCGTGCGGACGCAGTCCTGCAGGCGGCCGGCGGCGCAGGCGGCTCGCTGCACGCGTCGGCGCGCGTCGACGTCGACGAGGTGACCGTGCGGATTACCGGCTCGGCGCCGCGGTTGTTCCCGCTCTCGCTCGTCCTGCCGAACGTCGTCGCGAGCGCAAGCCTGCCGCTCGAGCGCTACCCACAGGCGGAGGCAGCACCATGACCTTCCCACGGCGGCTGCGGGACGAGCGCGGACAGGGGCTGATCTCGGCGCTGATCCTGCTCGCCGGCGTGCTGCTGCCGCTGCTCTTCCTCGTGCCCTTGTTCGCGCGGCTCGAGCAGGGGCGGCTGGCGGCCGAACAAGCGGCACGCGATGCAGTCCGCGCGGCGGTCGAGGCGCCGAACCCGACCGCCGCCCAGACGGCCGCCGACAACGCGCTCGCACGCGCGCGAGCGCAGACCGGCGAGCCGCTTCGGCTCGAGCTGAACGGCCAGTTCGCGCGCGGCGGAGTCTTGACCGCGCGCGTCCGTACGAGCGTGTCCTTTGCCAGCCTGCCCGTCGTCGGCCGTTTCGGCACGATCGAGCTCAGCGGCCGCGCCAGCGCGCCCGTCGATCGCTACCGCAGTCTGCTCAGCGGGAGCTCGCCATGAGCGGGCGCCTTCGTTCCCGGTTCGGCGATGAGCGCGGCGCGGTGCTGGTCGCGGGACTGCTGCTCTCGCTCGCGCTCTTGATCGTGATCGGCGCCGGCGTCGACATCGGCCACGCCTTCATCGTCCGCCGCGAGCTCGTCTCGCTCGCCGACGATGCCGCCCTCACCGGCAGCCAAGCGCTCGACCTGCAGGCGCTCCACCAGGGCCGGCTCGCGCTCGATCCCGAGCAGGCCCGCGCCGCAGCGCTGCAGGCGCTTGCCGGCGAGCCCGGCCTGCGCCGCCAGGCGGCAGCGAACACCGCCGACGTGTACGTCGAAGTCCAGCGGCGAGTGCCGACGATCCTGCTCCGACTTGTCGGACTTTCGACGCTCACGGTCGGCGCCCACGCGACCGCGGCGCCGCGCGAGCCATGACAACCAGACGCCTAACCGCGGCCGCGGTCGGTGCCGCGACGTTCGTGCTTTACGCCGCGATTCTTCACCTCTCTCTGCTCACGCTGGTACGGCTCGTGCTGCTCGGCGCGGCGCTGGGCGCGGTGGTCGAGAGCGACCTTTTTGAGCGGCGGATCCCAAACCGGATCGTCTTGCCGGCGGCAGCGGTCTGCGCAGTGGCGTGGGCGGTCAGCGGGATGACGTTCGCCACACTCGCTAACGGACTCGCGCTTGTCGGCCCACTGCTCGCGCTCAGCCTCCTCCGTCCGGAAGCGCTTGGCATGGGCGACGTCAAACTCGCGCTCCTGCTTGTGCTCGGACTCGACGGCCGCGGCGCCGTCGCACTGCTCGTTGCGATCGCGCTCGCCGCCGGCTTCGCCCTCCTCCTGCTCGTCCGCTTCGGACGAGCCGCCGCCTCTCGCAAGCTGCCGCTCGCCCCCTTCTTCGCCGCGGGCGCGGTGATCGCGCTCATCGCATGATCGCCGCCAGCCGGCAGCGGAGACATCGGCCCACTCTTAGGCGTGCGCCACTTTCGCTCGCGATCCTGGCTGCGCTCTGGCTCTTTCGCCCGGGCTCGCCATCGCTGCCGCGCTCGTTCTCCGCGCCGCTCACGATCGAGACGATCGAGGACCTGACCCTGTGGTTGCTCTGGATGGTCGCCGGATTGCTTGCGCTCGCGTTTCTCTTCGCACCACGACCGGCGGGAGCGCGGCTATCGGTCGCAACACGTCCGCGATCGCACGGTACGTCCAGGTGGCCGCCGTCGTCTGCTCACCGGCCGCGATCGCAAACGCCCTCGTTTGTGATCGCTTCGCCCGAGCGGGCGTCGCCCGCGCTGGCGGATGGTCGTGCCGCCGCGTCCGAGCCCGCATCGCTAGTCGAGGGCGCAGTGCCGCCGCAAGAGGTAATCGCGGTACCTGATCGCCCGCAAATTTCCGTGCTCGGCCCGCTGACAATCACCGGCGCCAAGCGAAGCCGTCGCGGCCTGCGCGCGCGGGCGCTCGAACTCATCGCCTACCTGGCGCTGCACCCACGGCGGGTGCAGCGCGACGAGCTGCTCGAGGCCTTCTGGCCGGGCGTCGACCCTCGTCGGACGCGGCCGCGGCTGCGCCAGGCTGTGCGCGACGCGCGACGGCTGCTCGGAAACGCGGTCGCGGGCGAACACGAGTGCTACTGGCTCGACCGCGCCGCCGCTGATGTCGACCTTGACGAGCTCGAGCGCTTGCTCTCAGAGGTGCGAGGCACGGAAGACGACCAGGTTGTGCAGCGCCTCCTCGAGCAAGCGCTCGCGCTCTTCGCCGGCGAACCGCTCGCCGGCTCCGACTACCCGTGGTCCGAAGGTGACTTGCGGCAGCTGCGCGTGACGTACGTCGAATTGCTCGAGCGGGTCGGCCGCATCCGTCTCGGAAGCGGCGAGCCGCGTCGGGCGCTCGAGCTGGCCGAGCGCGCCCTCACGTTCGACGGCCTGAACGAGGGCCTCTGGCGGCTCGCACTCGAAGCCGAGAGCGCGCTCGGTCTACGGGAGGCCGTCGACGAGCGCTACGAAAGGCTGCGCGCGCTTCTTGCCGAGCGGCTCGGCTTGGAGCCCGACCAGGCGACGCGCTCACTCCACCGCATGCTGCTTGGACAGGCGTGAGGAAGGCCGAGGTGGAGGCGCTATCGCTTGGCTGTCCGCATTTCGGCGCGATCGAGCGGCAATGGGGTCACGGTTCCGGAGAGGAATGCCTCGCACCGGGACCTGAGTGGGCACTCGAAACACCGAGGCCGGCGGCGGCAGACGAGAGCGCCTAGGTCGACGAGGGCGAGGCTGAACTCGCGTGCCCCCCGGCGGGGAAGCAAGTGGGCAACGAACTCCCACAGAGCAGCATCGTCTCGGGGCCGAGCGCGGGTCGAGGCGTGACCGATGACGCGGCCGAGCAGCCGAATGACGTTCGGGTCGACAAGCGGCATCCGTCGCCCGAATGCAATCGTCAGAACGGCGTTGGCGACATACTCACCGACGCCGGGCAGCGCGAGCAACGCCGACTTCGAGCGCGGCACGTCGCCTCCGTGCCGGTCGACAAGGGCTCGCCCAAGGGCGGGTAGGCGCCGTGAGCGATGCAGGAATCCGAGCGGCCCTAGCAGCGCCTCCGTCTCAGCCGGTTCAGCCTTCGCCAGAGCATGAGGGCTCGGATACGCCGCGAGGAAGCGGTCGTAGAGCCGCTCTACGAGGTCAGCCCGCGTTCGCTGGAGGAGTAGCTCGGCGATCAACACGCGGTACGGATCGTCGGTCTCTCGCCACGGAAAGTCGCGCCCGTTTGTTCGAAACCAGGCGAGCACACGGCGGCGAAGCCACTGCTGAGTGTTCTCCGGGATAAGGTCCCCTACCTCCGCGCGTTTCCCACCCATCTCAGGATTTTCGCTGGCCGAGGACTCCGAACAGCTCATGAGCGCCGAGGACGCCGCCGCGCGGTTGCGCGGCGCGGCCGATTCTGTCGCCAAGTTCGCAGACAAGGTAGAGGCCGGAGAGGCCAAACGAGACGAGCTCGACCAGGTCGTCGCTGAGATCGTCGGTACGCAGCGTCGACACTTCGGCCCGAGGCCGCGCGCGCGCCGAGGTGAGGGAGGGCGCCACAAGCTGTTGGCCTACCTCCGCGAGCGGGTGGGACAGGCGGTCTACGGGGAGGAGCTGGCGGCGATCGCTGGCATCGGCGAGTGGGCGCGACGGATCCGCGAGCTGCGCGACGAGCACGGCTACGACATCACCGAGCTCGGCGGCAGCGCCTACAGGCTCGAAAGTGCCGAGCCGGACGAGGAGCGCGCGGGAGAGTGGCAGCTTGCGAACGAGATTCGCCGGCGCCCCGGGAGCGGACTCAGTCGGATCTCGGCCTTCCTCGAGGCGAAGGTCGGCCAAGTCGTCACCCGCGAGCAGCTCGACTACGTAGCCCGCATCAAAGAGGGCAGCCGGCGAGTACGAGAGTTGCGCGACGAGCACGGCTGGCCAATCAACTCGCACATCGATGAACCTGGGCTACGGCCGGGCGAATACCGGCTCGTTTCCGCTGATCCAACCGACCGCCGGGATCCGCGCCAGCGCCTCTATCCCGAAGACCTGCGGGAGCGCGTCTTTGCACGTGACCACTACACCTGTCGGAGGTGCGGGCGCAATCGCGAGAAGGCGCTCGCGGCGGGGGACACGCGGTTCTATCTCGAGATCCACCACAAGACCGCGGTCGCCGAGGAACTCGACGCCCTTGCGCCCGAGGAGTTGAACAAGGAGGCGAACCTCATCACTCTCTGCCACCGCGACCACAACGAGGAGACGGGAAAGCTGCAGGAACGACGACGTCGAGAGCGCCGAGGCGCCGGAGAAGCCGACGGCTAGGCGGCTTTCCGTCCCGTCTCGAGGCCAGCTGCGTCCGCGAGATAGTCGAGAACCGCCGCCCCGATCGCCTGTGCGAGCGGCGGCGGAACGGCGTTGCCGATTCCCTTCGCAACGATCGTCATCGGCATGTCCTCCGGGAAAACGAAGCCGAGCGGGGGCTTCGCGTGTCGCCGCGGGAAGCCCTGAAGCAAGGCCGCCTCACGGACTGTGAGCGGGCGGTGCGCCTCAGGATGGAGAAAGCGTCCCTTCTCCGGCTTGTAGAACTCGGTACGGATCGTGAAGGAGGGACGATCCCACCACAACCGGCCGAACACATCCGTGGTTCCGCTCTTCTTCTTCTGCCAGCAGGGCGGAAGCAGTTCGGGTCGATTCTTCGCCAGGTCGAAGCGGTTGCCGCCCTCGGGTACGGCCTTGTAGCGCTCGATCGAGCTCGGGCGGATGTTCGGGCGGGAGCGATGCCAACGGCGACCGTCCGGCTCAAGAGGAACGCCCTTGAGCGCTCGGCGCACGGTCACGTAGCGCTCGGGCGAGTGCGTCGCGGTCGGCCACGGCGGTTCACCGATTCGGGAGCCAACGACGATCGCGCGTCGGCGCAGCTGTGGAGCGCCGAAGTCTGCGGCGAGAAGAACGCCTTCCCGAACCACGTAGCCAAGCTTCGGCGACGTCACGCGTTTCTTGAAGGCGGCGTATTCAGCCGAGCGCAGCAGCTCGGGAACGTTCTCCATCACGAAGATGTAAGGCTCGGACTCCTCAAGCGAGCGGACGAAGTGCCGCCAAAGGCTGTTCAGCAGCGCACGGGAATCGGCGTCGCGATCTCGTCCCAAGGGACTGAACCCCTGGCACGGAGGTCCGCCGATCACGACGTCCGCGACAGGGAACTCCGCGACGTCCTTGATGTCACCGACGTGAATGTGATCACCGAAGTTTCGCTTGTAAATCTGCGCGAGCGGCTCCTCCAGCTCGACCGCGAAGATGGGCTCGAAGGATGCCGCGTGGCGGTTCGCTTGGACGAACCCGCACGTCATTCCACCGATGCCGGCGAAAAGGTCAATAAGGCGAAACGTCGTCATCGGCGAAGCCGCAGCCTACCGGTCATTCTCTTGCCCTGTCAACAGAGAATGTATGTTCGCCTCAATGGCGCGCTTCGTCGCCGGTGACGCGGCGAGGGTGACGCGGACGGCCCTGCGGCTGAGCTGCGTACCGCTCCAGCTCCGCCCGTCGGATAACGAACGTTCGCCCAACGCGGACGGCTGGTAGCTGGCCCTTGGCGATGAGCTGCCGTACGCGGTTCCGGGACACACCGAGGATCCTCGCCGCTTCGGTTGTCCCGACCAGCTCGCTCTCCCCGGAGGCCACGTTGCCGACGCACGCTATACGAGCTTAGGGCTGGCTACGGATGGACCCGGTGCCCTGTGCGAATGCCACCTGAACGGCCCTGTCCCGCGGCGGCGGAAGTCGCGAGACGTCGATTATAGCGATATACTCCCCACGCGTAGGGCTTCATCAAGTTGACACAGTGAGTATTTTCTTTACTATACTTAGTGTATCGGATGAGGAGGACCTTTGGAACGGCATACTGAAGAGCGCCTCGTGAAAATACCTCTGAGCGTCACGCTTATTCGCCAGATCGACAAGGCTATAGTCGCGGGGCTCGGCGGATATTCGACGCGGACGGAGTTCTTCCGCGACGCCGCGGAGGGGCTGCTGCTCGAGCTGAAGTACGAACCGGCGCCGGCGGAACCGATAGTGCGTCAGGAGCCTGTCCCTGTGCCGACGACCTCCATCAGGACCAGCGGCGAGGACGGAAATGCGGTAGTGCGCCTTGCGGCCGACACCGAGGACGCGGACCGCAGAGTCGACGCGAGTCCTATCGACGATCTCTCAGCGACGGCTCTCCATCTTGCAGCCGAGGGCGAACCCCTCGCGGATGGGGAGGCAGAGGTGGAGGACGAGCCGCTTTTCGGCATGCACAACCGTGATTTTCCGTCGCTTTGGGTCGCGTACCGACTCGCCGAGCGCGCCGTCAGCGGGCCTGTGCCCTACGAGCTGTTCGTGGAGAGAGTGACCGAAGAAGCTTGGGACTACGCCGAGGCGCTGCGCGGGCTGGCGGAGGCAGGAGGACAGAAGCTCACGGCCCTCTTCCCGACGAACCGGGCGAAGCCACAGTCTGCGGCTGACGCGTTCAAGGCGTTCGCCGTCGGATCGGTCATGGACGGCAACCACCGCAGCCTCCGTGCCGAGGGGCCGCTCTTCTCGTGGCGGGTCTGCCAGGCAAAGCGGTCTCCCGCCGGCGAGCTCTTGATCGGTCTCACCTCAGACGGCTGGCGGCTGCTGCGGGGCCTCGACGGCATCTCGCTCCAACTGCCTCACGCTCCCGAGTTTGCACGCACGTTTCTTGAACATCTACGCCGTCACGCGCCCGGCGATTGGTGGGGCTTCCGCGCAGTCGTCGCGGCCGTGGCGGACCAGCCGAACCGGCTCGAACTCGTCGAGACGTTCCAGCGCGTGCGGCCGGACTGGGGCGCGAACGTCGCGGCGACGAACGCACAGGGCTACGTCGCTCGCGCACGCGAGTGGGGCCTTGTGCAGCCGAAGCAGATCGGCGGCCGCTACACGCTCACCGAGTTCGGCACCGAGTACCTGACCGAGATCACGAACGACGTCACCATGAAGAACCACGGAGAGGATGGCAAACGATGAACAACGCAAAGAAGATCATTCAGGCCGCGCTCGACGCGCGCACGCTCGCCGACGCGGAGGCCGTCCAGCGGCTGATCGAGACGGACATCGGCGCACGCCACGAGCGTCCGCTCGGCGACCGCTGGAACAACTTCGGCCTGATCACGACCAGCGGCAGCTTCGACCACAAGGCCCTCGAGCCGGTGACGAACATGCAGGATGCGCTCCTGGAGCGCCTGGCCGCCGCCAAGTTCGGCGATCTGTCCAGGGTGCCGTACAGAACACCCGAGGAAGCAGCGCGTGAACTTCTCGCCGGACGCAGCGAGCGGGAGATCGCCGACGACGTGACCGTCACCTTCTACGAGGCCGAGCCGCCGGCACGGACGACAAAGCGGGTCAGCATCGGCTACCGCGACCACGGGTGCGGCATCACGCCAGCCGCCGTCGCGAACACGATTTTCATGATCGGGTCGAGCCACAAGACCAAGGCGGCGTGGCAACAAGGCGCCTTCGGCCTGGGAGGCGCAAGCACCTTCCGCAACGCGGACGCGATCATCCTCGTCACGCGGCGCGCTCCCGAGCTGAACTCGAGCGAGGATCGCATCTCGGTGGCAGTGGTGATGTGGGAGGCCCACGGGAAGGGCCAGACCGCCTACTACCTGACCACGACGCCCTGGCAGGAGCCCGGCGACACGGCTGAGCCGTGGTCGGCGCCCGCGTCGGAGTTCCGGGAGTTCGAGCCGGGTACGTACCTCGCGCTGATCTCCTACGGCGTCGAGGGCTACCACCGAGCACGCCTCGGCGACGAGCGCTCCTTCGACACCGTCCTCAACACGCGGCTCTTCGAGCCCATCACGCCCGTCCGTTTCACCAACACAATGGTGCGCGCCGATCGCAACGAATACCTCCGCGGCCTCTTGCGGCGCCTCGAGGACAACCCGCGGGCCGACCGGAGGGACGGCACCGACAAGCTCCCCTACCACATCGACGGGGTCACCTATCACCTGCCCGTCCACTTCTACGTCTTCTCCGCACCGGGCGAGGCGGGCGAAAGGCGGAACTTCACCGCGCGCGACCACGCCCTCGCCTTCACCTCGAATGGCCAGGTTCACCACCACTGGACGCCGCAGGAGTTTCGCTACAAGACACGGCTGAACAAGCTCTACGACCGCGTCTTCGTCGTCGTCGAAACGGACGAGCTTCCGATCGAGGTGCGGACGGCGCTGTTCACACCCGACCGCTCCCACCTTCTCTCCAGCGACGATGCCCTCCGCCTCGAGGACGCCGTCGCGGCTTTCCTCGACGCCTGGAGCGAGCTGGCGGACATCAACGGCGAACTGATTCGCGAGGCAATCACGCGCTCAACGTCTGCTGAGTCCGCGGTCGAAGTGGCGAGACAGATCAGCCAGGCGCTTCGCGTGCGTGGGTTCGCGCTCAACGGAAGTGGCACTGGCGGTGGCGGTGGCGGAGGCGGTGGCGGAGGCGGTAAGCCCCCGAAGCCGATCGACCTCTACGCCGACCCAACAATGCTCGAAGGCCCCGAGAAGATCGTCGCCGAAGACGACAAGACGAAGTTCGTTCAGTACACGCTGAACGCCGTGGACGCATTCATGCCCGCCCGCGGCCAGCTCGAGGTGAGATGCAACCACCCCGATATCAACGTGCGCGAGATCACGGTCGGCGAGTTGCACCAGGGCCGCATCCGCGTATCGGTCGTCGTCCCGCCGAACGCCCAAGAGGGGACGTTCGAGCTGACCGCCGAAGTGCACGGGTGGCAGCGGGCCGCCGGCGGCGTCGGCTCGACGCTGAACTGGGTCAGCGAGTTCGAGGTCGTAGACGAGATGCCGAAGCGCAAGTCCGGTACCGCGAAAGGCGGCACGGGTGGCACCGGCGAGGGCAGCCTGGTGGCCGTGATCTGGTCGTCTCCCGCCGAGCAGACCGACTGGAACAACGGCACTCCCGGCAACGTCGAGGACGTGCCAGCTTCCACCCTCGCGGAGCGGCCGGAGTATGCAGAGCTGGCGCAGCTCGGCAGCAAGCCGATCCCGACGATCCAGTTGAACCAGGAGTACGGACCGTTCAAGACCTACATCGGTGCCCGTTCCCGCGACCTCACCGACACCGGCGTGGACGCCGCGAAACAGCGCTACGCCATCGGCACCGGGCTCGGACTTCTGTACCTGAACCAACAGCTCGAGCAGCGTGTCAAGCGGAGCGAATCGATCAGCGAGGCGTTCGAGCTGGACGCGAAGCAGGCGGTCGCGCGATCGGTTCTGACGATGATGCCTGCCTTCGACCGACTCGTCCGCGAGGCGGGCGTAACCGAGTGAGAAGGTTGGAGGTGCATCAATGAACGACGTCGCCGAGGGCGGAGGTGCACATACGCCGACCCCGCTTTGGTCGGACAACCCGGCCGCGCGGGACCTCCTCGGCTTCGCCGACATCGGCGCGCCAGCGCTGGAGGCGCTGGCGCGCGAGAAGCTCGATCCCGTCACAGTCGGCGTGATCGGGTGGTGGGGCTCTGGGAAGTCAACGGTCCTCAAGCTGATCGAGACGGCCCTGCGCGCGCAGGAGGGTGTAGTCGTCGTCGACACGCGCCCGTGGGAGTACGACCCGGCGACCGACCCGAAGGCAACGCTGATCGCGGAGGTGCTTCTGGCGCTCCAAGCACGCGCTGCGGGGGACAAGACGCTACGCGACGACGTGAAGGAACAGTTCGCGAAACTCGCGAGGCGCGTCCGCTGGTCGAAGGCGATCACACTCGTGGCGAACTCTGCGCTCTCGCTGAGCATCCCGAAGATCTCCGAGATCACCGAGATCTTCGGCAGCGGCGACGACCCGAGCGACCCGACGCTGCAGGGATTCCGCGAGGAGTTCAAGGAGCTGCTCGAGAAGCTGCCGGACATCAAGCGGGTCGTCGTTGTCGTCGACGACCTCGACCGGTGCCTTCCGCCGTCTGTGATCGCGACGCTCGAGGCGATCAAGCTGTTCCTGTCGGTGCCGAAGATGGCCTTCGTCCTCGCATACGACGACCGGTTGGTCACGCACGCGATCGCCGAGAGGTACCAGCCGTCGCCGCGCGCCCATGAAATGGCTGCGGAGTACCTCGAGAAGATCGTGCAGATCCCCGTGCCGGTGCCGACACTCGGGCTCGGCGACACCGAGGCGTATCTCGCGCTCACGCTGCTCGAGACGCACGTCTCGGACGAGGAAGCGTACGGCGCCGTCGTCGCGCACTGCGACACGCAGAGGAGAGCGGGGGAGCCGCGGATCCTCGACAAGCTCCCACGCGGCTCGACGCCGGATGAGGCACAGCCCGACTTCCAGCTTGCGGCGATGCTCGCGCCGGTCCTCTACCGCGAGCTCGGCGGCAACCCCCGCCGACTGAAGCGGTTTCTCAACGCCTATTGGATCCGCGCCACGATCGCGCGAAGCAGGGGAATTACGCTCGAGCCGGCGGCGCTCGCAAAGCTCATGGTTCTCGAGCAGCTCTACCCAGACGAGTTCGCGCGCGTCGTCGGCTGGCTTGCCGAGGGCGAGCTGCAGAAGCGTCTCCGCGACCTGGAGGCCCAGGAGAAGTCTGGCAAGGTCGGCGCGTCAACTCGCAGCGACAGCGCAGAGGGCTCAGCGAAGCTGCGCGAGTGGGCCCAGCTCACGCCCGCCCTGAGCGACGTCGACCTCGAGCCATACCTGCGCCTCGCGGCGTCTCTCCACCATGTCGCGGCTGGCGCGGTTGCACTGCGGGCGGACCTCCGCGAGCTCGCGGACGACCTTTCCAGCTCTGGCGCAGCGGTCCGGAGGAAGGCGCAGAGGTCGGCGGCGGATAAGCCGCTCGACGATCGGATCGAGCTCGTCCGCGACCTGGTGCGTCGGCTACGGCAGGAGCCGCAGCGCCAGAACGACTACGGCGAGAGCATCGGCGTCCTCGCGCAGGCGTCCGGAGAGGTTGCCGCGGAGGCGGCGAACCTGCTCCGCGACCTCGACGTGTCTGTCGTCCAGGCGGCTCTTCCGGTACGGCTCGTGCCCGATCTGAAGGCTCCCCAGCCTGCGATAGTCGAGCTTCTGCGCGAGTGGCTGGCGTCGGACAGGCTTCCGGAGCGTGCAGGCCGAGCGGCGCAGGAGGTCATCGGCGACGCCGAAGGGACAACCGCGTAATGGGGACATCTGGCGCCTACGGCGGGAGCGGCGGCGGCTGGAACCCAGCGCGGCGCGAGCTGCACGACCTGCTGACCGGAGGCGAGGGCAGCCTCGACGACGTCGCCGCGCCCGCTGCCGGAGCCCTCGGGTGGGACGAGGCGGACGGCGAGGTGCTTGCCGACGGCGACGACGCCGCCCAACCAGGGGTTCCCATTCCACTCGTCGGCACGAGCGTCAGACCGATCCGGATTCGCAGCCGCGGTGGCGGCGGTGGGGTCCCCGGGGCTGGCGATGGGCGCGGAGCTGGAGCCCGGCGCGGACGCGCCCACGGAGGCGGAACTTCTCGCTCGCGCCGTTCCGCCGCCCGCATCGGTGGCAACGTCGCAGCTGCCGGCTACGCGCTTCGCGCTGGTGACGCCGCCGCACTTCGACGTCTCGGGCTCGACCTCGCTGTCCTGGCGACGCTCTCCCCGCGGCGTCAAGCCCAACGCATCCTGCAGGTCCTCGCCGGGCCCGCGGCGACGATCGCCGACGGCGAAATGTCTCGTGCCGCCGCGTCGATGATTATCGCGCTGCTCGAAGCCGACACGGCGCCGACGCCTGCCGAGACGGTCGCGCTGTTCGCGACCGAGTACGTCTTCGAGGTGATGTTGACCGAGCTCGGCAGTGAGATGCGCGACGGGACGCGCGACGGCGCGGCGACGATCACCCCCGAGCAACAGCTGCACGATCTGATCGAGGCGAGGGTCGCGAGCTTGCGGCTCGACGGAGACTCGGTCGAGGCGGCCGCGCTCGAGGCCGCGATTTTCGACATCCTCGAGTTCACGCGGCGCGTGATGGTGGAGCGACCGAACCAATGAGCCAGCACGAGCTCCGCCTGTCGGTCGCGAAGGCCCGCCTTTCCCGACTCTCGACGAACGACTTCCTCTGGCGCTCCGTCGGCAGTCCATCGTCCTTCCACACGACGCTCTCGCCGCGCGCGGAAGAGCTCGGATCCGTTCCTGAGCCCAACATCGAGCTGCTTCGACTCGCCGTGCTTACCTACCTGGTGGACAGAACCACGCCGCGCCCCACGCGCGGCTGGGCGCGAGAGCTGGAGCTTGTCGTGCCTGTCTTCGACGCGGACCGCTGGGCGCCGGTCGCAGGCCAGGTCGCGGAGGCGCTCGCGTTTCTTACCGGCGACAGCTGGGACGTTTCGTTCGTCGCCACGCGATCGGCACGACGTCGGGATGTGCACCGGGGCCTAGAAGCGTGTGCGCGTGTCTCATTGTTCTCCGGCGGCGCGGACTCGCTCTGCGGACTCATGATGTCGGTACGCGAGGGCGCGCCGCCGTATCTCGTATCGCACTGGGATTGGACGATCGTCGCTGGCGTGCAGCAGCGCGTGGTGACGACCGCCTGCGGTCTGCTCGGCATCGACCTGAAGCGAGCCGCCGTGCGCGTCGGGCGCAAAGCTAACCAGCTCGGCTCCGGCGTCGCGTTCCCGAACGAATCGACGAGCCGGAGCCGGTCGCTTCTCTTCATCGGGCTTGGTCTCGCTGCCGCCTCGGTCCGTGACGCCGAGCTGTGGGTTCCTGAGAATGGCTTCGCGTCGCTTAACCTGCCGTTGACGCCGGAGCGCCGCGGCGCGCTCTCGACCCGGACGACGCACCCGCTCCTGTTCGACGAGTTGCAGTCGATCACCGGCGCCGTTGGCATCACGACGCGGATCCGCAACCCGTTCGAACAGATGACGAAGGGCGAGATTTTCCGTGCTGTCGCGGACGAGTACGGTGACGACGAGGTCGCGGCTCTTTTGGCCCAGACTCACTCTTGCGCGCGGAGCGGCGCGAACTACGCCGGCTTTAGCCCGATCACTCATTGCGGCGTCTGCTTCGGCTGCCTCGTCCGCCGAGCGGCGTTCGCGGCCTCTGGCGTCGACGACCGGACTACCTACATCGAGGAGACGCTGCGCGGGACACCTCGGAAGCGAAGGGAGTGGCTGACGCCGCACCGGCGTGAGGACGTCGCGGCCCTCGAGTACCGCGCGAAGCGATCGTACGGGATCGCGGACGTAATCGCAGCATCACTTCCTGATCGGGTGGATCCCGACGAGATGCTCGCGCTCGCGAACCGTGGTGCCGGAGAGCTCGCACTCGTCGAGATCCCGTGATGCTCCCCCCAATCGACGCGCACGCCCACATCGACGTGCTCATCGCGCCGCACGAACTCGACATCCTCGGGGCAGCTGTTCTTGCGGTCACGCGGACGGTCGACGAATGGCGCCAGGTGCGGCGACGGCGCGACGAGATGACGCTTTGGGGGCTCGGCTGCCATCCAGCTCTTGCCTCTGCCATCACAAGCTTCGACCTTGATGAGTTCGCCGAGGCCCTGGCCTCCGCTGCCTTCGTCGGGGAGGTCGGGCTCGATCGGCGGTCGCGGGTGGCGCTTACACGGCAGGCTGAGGTGTTCACGGGCGTCCTGAAGGCGGTTCAACAAACGCCTCGGCCGGTTTCCATTCACAGCACCGGCACGACCACAGCGGTGGTCGAACTTCTCGAGAGCCATCCGATCGAGACACCCATCCTGCACTGGTGGCGCGGGACGCCACGCGACACGGCAAGGGCGGTCGAACTCGGCTGCCTGTTCTCGCTGAATGGCCACGAGGCGACGAGCCCGAAGGCGGTCAGCCTCATCCCGCTGGACCGCGTGCTTACCGAAACCGATTTCCCGCATAGTCGCCGATACGACGACGCGGCGACCCGGCCAGGAGCGACGCAGACGATCGAGCGAGCGCTGATGACCCAGCACGGAATCGACGAGGTCGGGCTGCGCCGCCAGCTTTGGCAGAACTTCGAGAAAGCGTTCGAGGGCTGCGAGGCGGCCGCTCTATCGGCTGCTCGATTCGGCGAGCTCTTTCGAACGTCCGGGTGGCCGGACCGTTAGATAACGGCTATACCGAGTCATCCCGCAGGGCGTTGTTGCCAATCCAGACTACGAAAACGACGTTCTTTTTTGCGAGTGCGGTTACTTCGTTCTCTGCGACGGGGCGCTAGCCGACCCACTCTCTACGCTGTTGTTACGTGCCCGCGACGGGCACGATCGCGAATGGAGCATGCACGTTCAACGGCGACGGCTCGCCCGACCGCCGGTCGGCAGACTCCCTCGCGGACCTCATGGTGCTCGACGTGACAGCCCCGGTGCCCTTCTCTGAGATCGCCGGCTTCCGACTCATACGGATGCTCGGGTTCGGCGGCTTCGGGGACGTCTATGAGGTCGAGCGCGACGGCAAGCGCTACGCGCTGAAGCTCTTCCGCGCCGAACTCGCAGCCGACGTCGACCTCGAGCGCTTCCGCCGAGAGGTGCGGGCGCTGCAGATCGAGCACGAGCACCTAGTCCGGTACGTGGATTCCGGGGAGGCCGTGATGGCCGGCCGGATCGTCCACTGGGTGGCGATGGAGCTGCTGGAAGGCCGTCCGCTGCGCCTACTGCTCGCCACCGAGCAGGGTCCGCTTCCGATTGCTCGCGCGTGCGAGATCGTCCGGCAGATGGCGCTCGGGCTCGCCGCTTTACACGAGCGCAACATCGCGCACCGCGACGTCAAACCGGAGAACGTCCACGTCGGTGTCGACGGGACCGTTCGCCTGCTCGACTTCGGCCTCGTCGCGCTGCTCGACTCGACGACCATCACGATGCAGGGCGTCCCGGGCACGCTCGCCTACATGGCGCCCGAGCAGCTTCGCGGCCAGCGAGTGCTCTCGAGCGACATTTACTCCCTCGGCGTCGTCCTCTACGAACTGCTGACGGGAAAGCGACCACAGCACGGCAGTGCGGCAGAGCTGATCTACGCGATCCAGCACGAGGCGCCCGAGCCGCCGCGGGCGCTGAACCCGCAGATTCCGCACGAGCTCGAGGAGCTCGTCCTCACGCTGCTCGAGAAGGAGCCGATGGACAGGCCAGCGTCAGCGCTCCCGATCGTCGAGGCGCTGAAGCCGAAGGTAGTTGTCCAGGGCCCGATACCGCCGCGTCGCGTCTCGAACGGCGACAGCGAGCCGCGCGTCTACATCCGTACCGGCGTCGCGGACGTCAACTCCGTATTCAACGCCTGCATGCATGACTACACGCCCACCGGGATCGTCGTCGGAGCAACCGAGCCGGCGGCCGTCGAGCGTGCCCGGCGCGCCGCGACCGGCTGCGGTAGCGAGTTCATGGTCGACCCGCTCGTCATGCGGTACGCGTTCATGAGCTTTCCCCGCACGAAGACGCTGCTCGGTTTGCCGTACGCGCCAAAGGCGCCGGATGGGGCAGGGCTGGCGTCGAGTCTGCAGCCATACGGTGCGAAGGAGTTCCGCTCGCAGGAGCGCTGCCGCGAGTTCGCGCGTGCCGTGCTTGCTTGGCAGGACGAGAAAGCCGTCACGCGGCTGCTTGCGCCTGCCTTCCCGATTCGTACCGCCGACGACGCGTGGATCGCGGCGAACGCGACCCTGCTTGATTGCGCCGTCGCGGAGCGCGCGGTGTTCCGCAAGCCGATCGTCGGCCAGATCGCTGTGAGCCTGGAGGCGATCTGCTCGCCGGACGCGCAGACCGAGCTCGTCAACCGCCTGCGCCGCTGTGAGCCAGACGAATGGTGGCTCGCGCTCGATCCGCTCTCGCCGCCCGGCAACCTCGATGAGCTCTACTGGGCGATGCGCTTCGCCCTGCTCGTTCAGGAGACCGGCCCGGACGTCATCGTCGCGCGGCCGAGCTACCTCCGCCACCTCTTGCTCGCCTTCGGGATCGCCGGGATCGAGGTCGGGCTCGGGCGGCTCGCCGGGCTCCGCTTCTCCGACTTCCAGCGTGACGGCGGCCCCGGCTACATCCCGCCTCAGTTCGAGTTTCCGAGCCTGCTCTGCGCACTGAAGCGCGACGAGGCACGGACGCTCCTCTCTTCCGGCAAGGTGCCGGAGGCCGAGTGCGAGTGCCGGTCCTGTCGCGAGGCGAAGACGATCGAACAGCGGCTCGAGGCGACGGCTGAGCACAACGCGTACGTGCTAGATCAAGAACGGCGAGCGCTGGCCGGGGTGGCACCGGTCGAGCGGGTCGGGCAGCTGCAGGCGTCGATCGAGGCCGCGCTGGCGCGCGAGCGACAGCTCCGTAGAGATGAGCTCTTGAACGGGCAGACGCTGAAGCACTTGCGCGTCTGGCCCGACGTGATCGAGCGCGGCCGGGAGGAATTTCTGCAGCCGGGCCGCCTTCGCCGGCGCATCGGCTAGCGGCTGCTGGTACCCGCGCTCTCGCGGTAGGCCCACGCCTCCAGCGTCATCCCGACACTTGCGGCGGCGAGCTCGACCGCGACCGCATCGTCGACGGAGGCCCCGGCTGATCGTGCGCGCAGCTCAGACACGAGATCTGCGGGGCGGAGCCGGGCGAGCAAGCGTTGAGGCAGCGCGAGGCTCGGAAGGTCGTCGG
>JBBRZN010000036.1:0-22535 GCA_038236705.1 Gaiellales bacterium | reverse complement strand
GTCGGCGTCTGGTGCGAGCTCATCGATCAGTTGGGACATCCGGACGCCCCGTTCGACCGACGGATCGTAGTGAAAGGCGAGTTGCGGGGTGCGTTTCAGGCGCAGCTCGCTCGCGACACGCGCCTGGAGCACCCCGTGCGCGGCGCCGAGGGCTGACAGTGTCCGCTCGCGCCTCGCCTCGGAGCCGAGCACGCTCACGAAGACCCGCGCGTGGCGCAGATCGGGCGAGGTCTCGACCGCCGTGACCGTGACGAAGCCGATTCGCGGGTCCTTCAGATCGCCGAGACCCTCGGAGACCACCTCGCGCACGGCCTCGTTCACTCTTCGCATCCGGTCGCTCATGGGGGTATTCAAGCGGCTAAAGGAAATGCGGGGTCCTGGCGTCCCCGGCGACTGGCCGGACGCGCTCCGCCGCGGCGGCCGCTCGCGTTCCACCCGGCGGCCCATGCTCGTGGCCGCCGCGGCAGCTGCCCTAGTGGGCGTCTTTGCGGCGACCTCCCTGGGCCAGGACGTGCTGAACGGCACCCTGGACCGGCTCGGCTCCTGGGTCGGGAGCACGCCGGGCGAGCCGGCCGGCGCTGACCAGCAGGCCGCCTTCGACGCGGCCAACGCGCAGTCGTACGCCCACTTCCCCGCAGGCACGAAGGTCGGTCGGCTGCTCTCGATGACCTTTGCAGGCGAGGAGTACGACCTCTTCGGTTTTCGTGACGGCGCGTCGTTGTGCCTCCGGCTCGTCGGCCCGGAGCGAGATCGGATCGGCCGCGGCCTGCGTGCCGCAGCGAGAACTCGTCGACCTCGGGCAACCTGCTGCGGTTGTCGCTGCGGGAGACATGTTCAGCCGCGGCTCCGAGATAATCGCCACGGCCGTCTACGGTGTCGCAGCCGACGCCGTCCAGCGCGTGGAGATCGAGACCGGCTCGGGCGAGCGCCACCAGGCAGAGCTCGCCGACAACGTCTTCCTCTACCTGGCGCCAGGAAACCGAAGCCACCCGGCGGTCGACAGTGCCGAGGCGCCGGTCCGGGCAATTGTCGAGACGCAGGGCGGTGGCGTCGCGAGGGTCCCGATCGAAACCATCGGCCCTCGGGAAAGAGCGGCTCCCGCCGATCTTCCGGGACCGTCCGCGGTCGAGCGCACGCTCGACCCGTCACGAGTGTCGTGGCTCGAGCAGGGCGAGCCGCGCGGGGAGCCCTACGCGTGGACCGGCGACCTCTCGCTGGCGGTGTCGTGCAGCCCGGAGAGCTCCTTCAAGCTGGCGGTCGCCTACGGCACGAGCGCGGACGGCCACGAGCGGTACTGCTTCGTGTGGTTGTGGCCGCTCGTCAAAGGCACGGGCAGCTACGGCTGCATGCTGGCGAGCGTAACCGGAGCGCTTCCGATCTTCGGGGCCGGTGAGGGCGCAGACCAGTTCCCACTAATGAGCGGCCTGGCGGCGGACGAGGTGGCCTCGCTCGAGCTCTTCTTCCCAAACGGAGCCCGCGAGTACGTGCAGCTCACCAACAACGTCTACGCCTTCCAAGCTCCGCTCGCCGTGCCGACGAAGCTCGTCGCCTACGACGCTCAACACCGCGTCGTGGGGATCTACATGCTCTGAGCCCAACTCTGAGAGCCGCAGCGCGTCCTACGGCGTAGTGGCGCTGCGGCTCTTCCCTGTGGTGTGGATCCTCGTGGCCGCGGCGGCGGCTGCTTCCTCGTCACACGGACGCGCGAACAGTCTTCAGGCGCCGCGGTTCCAGGTGCTGGCCCATGTCGACCCGGGCGGCGGCTACAGCGGAGACGTCGTCGGCGAACGGCACTTCGCCTACCTCTCCAGCCGCAAGGGCAAGACGGACTGCCCCGCCCAGGGCGTGCGCGTCTACGACCTCGCAAACCCACGGCGCCCACGGCACATCTCGACCTTCGCAGCGATCAAGGACACCTGGACGGAGAAGACGATCGTGCGACGGGTCAAGACACCCGGCTTCGACGGCGTGCTCGCGGTCTCGAGCCTGCAGGCCTGCGGGAGCGGGTTCGGCGGCTTCGGGGTCTATGACGTGACGAAGCCGGCGCGCCCGCGACGGCTCGCGCTCGTCCGCACTGTGCCTCGCGGCTCGCACGAGATCTGGCTCGCCACGGCACGCGGGCACGCCTGGGTCTACACGGCCGAGGCCGCGGCCGAGTTCGCGGTCGCGCCGGACTCGTTCGGCTTCCACATCTACGACGTCTCGAGACCGCGCAAGCCCGTCGAGGTCGGCGGCTGGAGCGCCTGCCGCGAGTTGCACGAGTGCACGCCGATCACGCGGGGTATCGATCAACCTTCCTACTTGGTGCACTCAGTGATCACGAACGCGGCAGCCACCCGTGCGTATCTCTCGTACTGGGATCTCGGCACTGTGATTCTCGACATCCGCGATCCTGCACATCCGCTTTATGTCGGGCGTACCCAGGCGGGTCAGGGCAAGGCGCATTCCGCGTGGCTCACCGGCGGCGGCAGGATCATGCTCGAGACCCACGAGCTCGAGCACGGCCGGCCGGTGGTCTGGCAGATCGCCGACCCGGCCCACCCGGTGCAGCTCTCGACGGTGCGGCTGCCGGCAGCGCTGCAACCGGGGGGCTCGACTGCCTTCGGGCTGGCAGACAGCGTCCACGACGCCAAGGTGCTGGGCCGCTACGCGTACTTCTCCTGGTACGGGCAGGGCGTGGCGTTCTTCGACCTGACGAACCCGCGCAAGCCGCGCTTCGTGACCCGGTTCCGCCCGCCGCCCGAACGCGACCACAACACCCTGCTCTGCCCGGGCGCCTCGTGCACCGCCGTCTGGGGCGTCTTCCCGACCCGGAGGTACGTGCTCGCCTCCGACCTGAACTCCGGCCTCTGGGTGCTCAGTCGTCCAGCGTGACCACGTTGCGTTCGATCTGGCCGAGCTCGAAGGCCTGCCCCGCCAAGTAGCGCTCGGCGCCGTCGAGCAGCGTCTCGACGTCGCGATAGCCGCGCGCTACGCACGAGAGGGTCAGCCGCGCGCGCTGCCACAGCTCGTGGTGATCGACCTCCGCGACCGAGGCGCCGAAGCGCCGCTGCAGCTGCGCCTTGACGGACAGCAACTCCTTGCGCTTGCCCTTCAGCGATCCGTTCTCGGGGAAGTGCAGCTCGGCGGAGAGGATGCCGACGTAGCCCGAGCCCAAGCCGCTACTGAGCGGCGGGCGTCGGTGCGGGGGCCGGCGTGTCGAGGTCGGTTCGCTCGACCTCGCGGGTCTCGTAGACCTCGAGCACGTCGCCTTCCTTGAGGTCGTTGTAGCCCTCGAGCAGGATGCCGCACTCGAAGCCCTCCTCGACCTCGCGCACGTCGTCCTTGAAGCGCTTCAGCTGGGAGATCTTCGTCTCGTAGACGACCGTGCTCTCGCGGAGGATGCGCACGTTCGAGTTGCGCCGGACGACGCCGTTCGTGACGTAGGAGCCGGCGATCGTGCCGAGGCGCGAGACGCGGAAGAGCTGCCGCACCTCGACCTCGCCGATCGTCTCCTCGGTGCGCACGGGCTTGAGCATCCCGACCAGCGCCTGCTCGATGTCCTCGGTGAGCTGGTAGATGACGCGGTAGGTGCGGATCTCGACGCCCTCCCGGTCGGCGAGCGAGCGGGCCTCGGCGTTCGGGCGGACGTTGAAGCCGACCACCATCGCATTCGAGGCCGAGGCGAGCATGATGTCGTTCTCAGTGATCGCGCCGACGCCCTGGTGGATCACGTTCACCCGAACCTCCGGATGCTGGATCTTGCCGAGCTCGGAGACCGCCGCCTCGACCGAGCCGACGACGTCGCCCTTGAGCACGAGGTTCAGGTCCTGGACGGCGCCTTCCTGGAGCTGCGAGAAGAGCGTCTCGAGCGACATGCCGCCGCTGCCGCCGCCCTGGGCCAGATGCTCCCGGCGGAGCCGCTCCCCGCGCACCTGCGCGAAGCCGCGAGCCGCGCGCTCGTTCTCGACGACCTTTGCGACCTCACCCGCAGGCGGCGGGTGGTCGAAGCCGAGGATCTCGACCGGGTCGCCTGGAGTCGCGTCGTTGACCTTGTCGCCCCGGAAATCGTGCAGCGCGCGCACCTTGCCCCAGGCGTCGCCGGCGACGATCGCGTCGCCGACCCGGAGAGTGCCGCGATGGACGAGCATCGTCGCGACAGGCCCGCGGCCGACGTCGAGTCGCGACTCGATGATCGGCCCGGACGCCTCGGCCGAGGGGTTCGCCGTCAGCTCGAGCTCGGCGTCCGCGACGAGCAGCACGCGCTCGAGCAGGTTGTCGAGTCCCTCGCTCTGCTTGGCCGAGACCTCTGCGAACTGCGTCGTCCCGCCCCACTCCTCGGGCTGGAGCTCTTCGGCGGCGAGCTCGTTGCGCACGCGGTCGGTGTTGGCATCGGGCAGATCCACCTTGTTGATCGCGACCACGATCGGCACCTCGGCGGCGCGCGCGTGTGAGATCGACTCCTTCGTCTGCGGCATCACCCCGTCGTCCGCGGCCACCACGAGCACCGCGATGTCGGTGATCTTCGCACCGCGGGCGCGCATCGCCGTGAAGGCCTCGTGGCCGGGGGTGTCGAGGAAGGTGAGCTTGCGGCCGTTGTGATCCACCTGGTAGGCGCCGATGTGCTGCGTGATCCCGCCGGCCTCGGTCTCGACGACCGCGCTCTTGCGGATGGCGTCCAGCAGGGTCGTCTTACCGTGATCGACGTGACCCATGATCGTCACGACCGGCGGGCGGGCCTTCAGGTCGGACTCGTCGTCCTCGTAGACCTCGGGCTCGAGCTCCTCCTCGGCCGCGTGCTTGATGTGCACCTCTCGGCCGACGTCCGCGGCGATCAGCTCGATCTCCTCGTCGGAGAGCGACTGCGTGACCGTCTTCGGGGCGCCGAGACCCATCAGGAACGTAATCAGCTTGGGAACCGTGATGCCGAGGGCCTGCGAGAGGTTCTTGACGGTGATGCCGGACTCGACCGTGACCGGGCCGGTCAGCGGAGCGACCGGAGTCTTGTCCTTGGGCCTCGTGTCGACGAAATCGCGGCGCTGCCGACTGTCCTGGCGCGGGCGCGCGGCGCCGGTGTCGATGACGACACGGCGCTTGCGGCCGCCCGGCGGCGCACCCTGGCGGGGCCGGATCGGTCGGTTGGGTCTCTTGGGGCCGTCAGCCATGGGCGTCAGTGTAGAACCGTCGCAGCTCGGGATCGACCCGCACCCTTTGCCTCAGGGTGCGATTGAAGGCGTGATTCGTAGCGGCCCGCTCGAAGCAGGCCAGCCTTCGGCAGGTGTAGGCCCCGCGACCCGGGCCCTTCGGCGCATGGATCAGCGTGCCGTCGCGCCCGACGAACCGCACGAGCTCGGCCTGCGGCGCCTTGCGGCCACAGCCCGCGCACGTCCTGACCGGAGCGCTCACGCAGCGGTCTCGCCCTCCTGTACCGGTGCCTCCGACTCGGTCTCCTCAACAGCCGCCGCCGGCTCGGCGACGGGCTCCTCGAGCTCCGTCGCTGCCTCGGCAACGGGCGGTTCCGCAACGGGCTCGTCCGCGGCAGGCTCGGCCTCGGGTTCGGGCTCTGGCTCGATCGGCAGCTCACCTGCAGCCTCCCTGCGCGCGAGCTCCTGGTGAGCAGGCACGCCGCAGTAGCGAGAGCCGGGCAGCGCGGCGTTCGGGCAGCGCTTGCCGGTCGAAAGCACGGCCGAGCAGCGGCCGGTGAACTCGCCCGCCTCCTCGCCTCCACCTGCGTAGGCCGCGTCGGCCTCCTCGGTCGCGAACTCCGTGTCGGACTTGATGTCGATCTTCCAGCCGGTGAGGCGCGCGGCCAGTCGGGCGTTCATGCCCTCCTTGCCGATCGCGAGCGCGAGCTGGTCGTCGGGAGTGACGATCGTCGCCTCCTTGGCATCGTCGTCGAGGTAGACCTCGCGCACCCGCGCGGGAGACAGGGCCTTCGCCACGAAGCGGGCCGGCTCCGGGTTCCACGGGATGATGTCGATCTTCTCGCCGCGCAGCTCCGAGACGACCATGCGCACGCGCGAGCCTCGTGGGCCCACGCAGGCGCCGACCGGGTCGACGCCCTGGGCGTGCGACTCGACCGCGATCTTCGAGCGGTAGCCGGGCTCGCGCGCCACCGCGCGGATCTCCACCAGGCCGTCCGCGATCTCCGGCACCTCGAGCTCGAACAGCGTCCGGATCAGCTCCGGGTCACGGCGCGAGAGAATCACCTGCGGGCCTTTCGTGCCCGAGCGAACCTCGGTGATGACCGCCTTGATGCGGGAGCCCTGCTCGTAGCGCTCGCCGTCCACCTGCTCGGAGCGCGGCAGCAGCGCCTCGACCTTGCCGAGGTCGACCAGGACGTTGTTGCGGTCGCCCGCCTGCTGGACGATTCCGGTCACGACCTCGGTCACGCGGTCGACGTACTCGTCGTACATGATCTGGCGCTCGGCCTCGCGGATCCGCTGCGTGATCACCTGCTTCGCGGTCTGCGCGGCGATGCGGCCGAAGTTGTCGGGTGTGACGTCGGCCCGCTTGACCTTCTCGTCGGGGATCTCGGACCAGTCGATGTCGAGGTCGTTGTCGGTGACGAGCACGTGGGAGCGCTCGCCGTTCTCGACCTCGGCCGCCTCGAGCTCGGTCAGCACGCGCTCGCGCGCCTCCTCCAGCAGCCGCTCCTCGATGTCGGGAGGGAGCTCGATCGAGAAGACGCGGAAGTCGCCCTCGACGCGGTCGAGCTCGACCACGGCGTGGCGCGTCGCACCCGGCGTCTTCTTGTACGCGGCGAGCAGCGCGTCCTCGAGCGCCTCGATCAGCGTGTCGCCCTCGATCCCTCGATCGCGCTCCAACTCGTGGACGAGCTCGATGATCTCCTTGCTCATTGCTCCCTCTCGTAGATCAGGTTGCCCCGGACGATCTCCTCGTACGGGATGGCCACCTCGCCGCTGTCGGCGGCCAGGGTCACGGCGTCGTCGTCGGCGCGCTTGATCTCGCCTCGAACCTTGGTGCGCTGGTCGGTCTTCAGCTTCACCTGGCGCCCCAGGGCGCGCTGAAAGTGCTCCGGCTTGCGGACCGGGCGCTCGGGGCCCGGCGAGGAGACGTCGATGCCGTACTCGCGCAGGTAGTCCGAGAGCAGGCGGGTGACGCGCTCGCAGAGCGCGAGATCGACGGCCTCGCCCTCACGGTCCACGAAGACCGTGAACCGCTCGGGGCCGGTGAGCTCGACTGCGAGCACCTCGACGCCGGGCAGGGCCTCGGCGACCCGCCCGCTGATCTCCCGCTCCAGTGTGCGCTCCTTCTCGTAGACACTCGCCATTCGTACTCCTCATAAGAAATGGGCGCCGCGCGCCCATTTCGCCAACCGGTGAAATGTGGTGGAGTCAGAATAGCAAGCGAGAGTGGGCGAAAGGCCCCGCCGAAGCGGGGCCGAAAGACCACCCGTTCGCTCGACCGTTCGTTGCAGACGGCGGCATCGCAAGCGACGCTTAGACCGTGGCGGTATCCGCGGGCTGGTCGCCTCGCAGATGCCGGATCACGTCGGCGACGTCGGCGATCTCCTGCTCGAGGTCGCGCTGATGCTCCTCCAAGCGGCGAAGCCATTCTTCGCGGCTCGGAAAGCGACGGTGTCCGCGGAAGCCTGGGCGCCCGCGAAAATGTCGGTGACCGTGCATGTTCACCTCCTCTCTCAGCGGCGGATGCTCATTGATCAGATTGGGCAGATCGGTCAGTTCCGACGGACGCGCGGGCCGAGCCCGCGCGTCCTGAGGTCGGCATCGCAAGCGACGCCTCGTAGCGGTCGAGAAAGCTTCCGATCGTTCCCTGCGCGCGCTGCAGCGCCTCGGCCCAGCGGTCGAGGAGCCGGCTGCCCTCGTTCGTCAGCTCATAGGTCCGCTTCGCCGGCCCGGGCACCTCTGCGCTCCATTCGGAGCGCACGAGGCCTTCGTCCTCGAGCGCACGCAGGAGGCGGTAGAGATTCCCCATGTCGACGCGCCCCTCGACCCCGAGCTCCGGGATGCGGTCGAGCAGCTCATACCCGTGCAGCGGACGCTCGCGCAGGAGGAGCAGCAGGGTCGGCTCGACGAAGCGCTCGACCCGCGCGTTCACGGCCCAGTGGCCGGGCCGAACGAGCCGGCGGCTGCGAGAGCGAGGGTGGCCTCGGTGCTTCATCGCGAGGAGTATAGGTAAAACACATATGTAGAGCGTCGCGGCCTAGGTCTACGAGGCCTTCCGCCCGCTTTGCGACGCTCAGTGCTGTGCGAGGATGAGCAGAGCGAGCGGCGTGGCGGAGATGCCGATCGTCGCGAGACCGAGGGCGAGCACCTGGAGCGGTCCCACCCGCACCGAAGCCTCGGCTAGCACGAACGGCGCCAGCCAGCTCGGATCGGGCAGCAGCTTCCGTGCCCTCTCGGCTAGCTCGGGGCAGACGAGGGCCAGTTCCGGCGAAAGCGGTTCATCTAGCCGCAATTGACTCGAGGACATTCGACCTCCCTTCCAGCAGCCAGGATCTCGCGGGTACGCCCGAAGCGCATCCCCCGATAGAGGGATCGCTCAGGATTCGACTTATCTCCCGCACGTCTGCGTCGCCGTCACTTTCCTTTGGATCTGGCAGACGACGCGCGGCTCCTAGGCCGTCTCGACCACCTGCGAATATATGGTCGTCCGACCGTTCGAGAACAGGAGGAGCTCATGCATGCAGTTGTCGTAAAGGTCACGGTGAACGACGTCGAAACGGCTCAGAAGATGTTGCGGGAACAGGTCGTTCCGCGCGTCCAGCAATTCCCCGGATTCATGACCGGCTACTGGACGCGCTCGGAGGGCCAGGGCCTTTCAATGATCGTCTTCGATTCGGAAGAGAACGCGCGGCAGGCAGCCGACGAGGTGCAGGCGAACATGCCGCCAGGCGATGCGGTCACGCTCGACAGTGCTGAAGTGCGTGAAGTTGTCGCAAACGCTTAACGCGCTCACCAGCCGGGCCCGGGCGACGAGTCGAACGTCTTTGGACGGCTTCGACGATGAGCGCCGGTTCTTCGTCGGGCTCCTGCCCTCCAGGGAGGGCCTGATGCCGCTCATAGCTGAGGCCGGCATCGACGTGGAGAGCTACGAACCAGAGCTCTTCGACGGCCCCTAGCCCAGCAACTCGACCTCGATATCGGGCCGTGTCGCTTGCCACGCCCTCACAAAGAAGGCCAGCTCCATCCGCGCCTCCTCGTCGATCGGTAATGGAGGGGCAACGAGGAGCGTGTTTGTATCCACTGCCACCGTCGAGCAGTCTGCCCTCACGAGCGCATCTCGAAGATCATCGAGGAGGTTTGGATCATTGAGTTGGATTCGGAACATGTGGCGGCGTGGGACGGAAAACGAGATCGCAGCGTCGCAGGCACACAGCCGTGTGTCTACTGGACTCGGCGTTGGTCTTGCTCAACGAGGGACTGAGCCACGAACCAAGTGTCGAATGGGGCCGGTTTAGTCGAGGTCTCGGATGCGCGACGCGTAGGCGGACTCGCCAGGCCTCAGCGAGCTCGCCAGCTTGTAGTGGCCGTTGGCCTCAGCCTCGCGGCCCAGCTTCTCGAGGCAGCGGCCCAGGGCGTAGTGCGCGTAGTCGTCCACGGGCGCGAGCTCGAGCATCTTGCGGAACTCCGTCTCGGCCTCGGAATAGCGCTTGATGCGGAAGTACGCGATCCCGAGCGCCTCGCGGATCGACGCCTTCTCGGGCTCGCGCGCCTTCGCCTTCTCTAGCGCGACGGTGGCTTGGGCCGCACGGCCCTGGGCGAGGTGCGCGCGGCCTTGCTGGAACAGCTCGAAGGTCTCTGTCATCTCAGGTACGGGAAGTTTTTTCTCACTACGTCTAGCGGATCCGTCACGGCTCGCGTCTTCCCGATCTCGATTCGCGCAATCTCGCCCGCGCGCTGCACCGCCTCCAGGAGTTCGAACGGCGGCCCCGGCAGATCGTCCAGCAGGACGTCTTCGGTCAGGCCCCAGAGCGGCGCGGGGCTCCCATCCGGGGCGAGGGCCAGCGCCGAGGCGTTCCCCGACGAGAGGAAGGCCTCGGCGAAGCGGGCGACGTCGCCGGGCGTGTAGAGCGTGTCCGCCGCGCTGACCAGGAACGGAGGCCGGGCGCCGGCCTCGACGGCCGGCCTGACCGCGTCGGCCGAGCCGTCGGGCCTGGGCTGCCGCGCGTAGCGCAGCTCCACGCCGAAGGCGCTCCCATCGCCGAGCAGCTCCTCGACCTGCTGGGTGAGGTGCCCGGTGACCACGATCACCTCCGTCAGACCCGCCGCCGCAAGCTCGCGCAGGAGCGACGCGATCACCGGCCGCCCGTCGATCGGGAGCACAGCCTTGGGCCAGCGCTCGCTGAGCGGGCGCATGCGCCGGCCCTCGCCGGCGGCCAGCACGACGGCCTGCACTACCCGGTGAGACCCAGGGAACGAAGAGACAGGAGACCGCGAAAACGCTCGAAGCGGGTCAGCTCCCGCCGCAGGCCGCGCCGCACCCGGCGCAGATCACGCCGCGTGGCCCGGGCGGCCTCGCGCGCTCCGGTCGCGGGCCCGAAGCGCGCCGCGTCGGCATGCAGCCCGAACGCAGCCGCTTCGACGCCGAACTCGACCCGCACCAGCTCCCCGAGCTCGCGCAGCGTCGCGCTCGGGGGCACGTCCACCTGCTGGTCGAGCAGGACGTCGCGCAGCTCCTTGCGGCAGGCGGCCGCGAGGCGCCGAGGGTCGCGCGTGAGATACCGCGAGCGCCGCACGAGGAGCTTCGCGACGATCACGAGCAGCGCGAGCCCGCCCAGCCCAGCGGCGAGCAGGCGCATCAGGCCCCAGGCCCGCGAGCGATCCGGCGCTGCCGTGCCGGGAGGGGCGGCGCCCAGATCGGGCACGTCCGGCGAAACGCGAGGCCGCCCGCCGAACCCAAGCCGGTCCGCCAGGCCCTGCCCGAACTTCCTCAGCCCCTGCGGGCCGGCCAGCACGCCGGTAGCCGCGGCGACGTCGAAGTTCGGAGAGGAGGACGAGTACTGGCCCGCGAGCCCGCCGCGGCCGGGCGTCGGGTCGAACGGCAGCCAGCCCCAGCCGCGGAACCAGACCTCCACCCACGTGTGCGCATTGCGGTCGGAGACGACCCATTGCCCCGCCTTCTTGTCGTAGCGCCCGCTCGTGAAGCCGGCGGCGACGCGCGAGGGGATGCCCAGGTAGCGCAGCATGAGGGCCATCGCGCCCGAGAAGTGCTGGCAGTACCCGCGCCGCGTGTTGGTCACGAAGTCCACCAGCGGCGGCACGCCGCGGGAGCGCGGCGGGTGCGGGTCGTAGATGAACCCGCCTCCGAGCCGGAACCAGCGCTCCAGCGCGACCGCGGCCGCATAGGGGCTCCTGGCCCCGCCCGCCACCTGCTCCGCGAGGTTCGAGAGCGGCAGGTAGGGGCTGATCCCGGGAGCGCGCGAGAACCCCGTGAAGAGGTAGTGCAGGAACTTCTTGCGGCCGGGCGTGCCGAACAGCTGCGGATAGAACCGAGGCTCGACCTCGCGATATTTCCGCTGGTCACCGGTGATCGGCTTCGGGTAGACGGGCTTCGAACGGGAGAGCTGAGCGGGCGTCGGTGTCGGCGAGAAGCTGTACGCGGTGTAGGTCTCGCCCCGGGGCAGAGGATCGAACGCCGTGGCGACGCCGCTCGGATCGTAGTTGATGCGATTGTCCAGCCCCGGCGCGGTGTCGAACTCGACGGGCACGCTGCCGCCGACGAGATGCTTGTCGTTCAGTCCTTCGACTCGAATGGTCTGCCTCTGCCAAAACGAGACGAGTCCCGCCTTCTCGGGAACCAGGCCCTCTTCACCCAGGCTCGGGATCGTCTGCGGGATCGAGTCCTCGACCCATTGGCCCTCCTTGACGGTCTTGAGAACGGTGGCGCGCCAGTACTGCGGTGTCGGGCCCGCCGTGATCTTCAGGACGGTGACCGGCTTCCCGCGGAAGGTGAGGCCGTCGTACTTGGAGTCCCAGACGTAACTGACGTTGACCGGCTTGGTCGGGTGGTTGTAGGGATCCCACTGCTGCCAGTGCAAAAACGCGCGCTTCGCGAATGCGGGCGAGCTCGAGGCGGCTAGAGCCGCGACGAGCACGAGCGTGCCCGCGACGAGAGCGGTGCCTAGGCCGCGCAGCGGGCTGCTGCGGAGGCAGGCGATGGCGGCCAGTACGCCGGCCAGGAGCAGCCCTCCGCGCAGGAGGTCGTGGCCCGGAAGCAGCGTCCCGGGCCAGCCCGCGCCCACGACGAGCCCGGCCGAGGCGAGCCCGGGCCGCCGCGCCGCAGCCGCGAGGCCCACCCAGAGCGTGAAGGCGAAGACCGCGACGAGGAGCACGCCGTGCATGCGCGGGTGCGCGCCCGGGTCGAACGGCACCTGCACGTCGTAGAAGTCGAGGAAGCCGCTGCCGAAGCGCGAGAGGATCCGGCCCGGGGAGCTCCAGCCGAACGAGAGCTCGAGGACGCCTCCGGCGGCCAGCGCCGCGACCACCGCCCGGCGGCGGGTGCCCGTCACGATCGCCGGGAGGAGCGCCAGCGCGACCACGAGGGCCGCCTGCGCCGCGCCGGTGCGCTCCTCGAGCCGCAGCCAGTTCCAGGCGAGCAGAGTCGCCGCGAGCGCGCCGACGAACAGCGTCCTAGGCACGCGCCGCCTCCGGTACCTCCGCCGCACCGAGCCGCTCCGCAAGGTCGTCGCCGCTGCGCAGCACCACCGCCGCGACCCCCCCGGCCTGTAGCCGCAGCAGCTCCGGGATCCGTTCTCGCGGCGCGCCCGCGAAGCTCGCCGTGTCCACCAGCACGAGCGAGACGTTGCGGCTCCCGAGCGAGCGTTCGACGAGCCGCTCGACCAGCCGCGGCGGCAACGAGGCCGTAACGACTGCGAGCTCCAGCGCCCGGCCCGTCACATGGCCGTCGTCCGCGAGCAGCGCGGCGAGCGGCGGGCCCTCCTCGGGCTCCGCGGCTGCGAGCAGGTCGAGCGCCTGGCGCCAGTCGGCCTCGCCCGAGTGGACGCGCTGCTGCTCGTGCCGGCCGGAGTTGACCACGAGCACCGCGCGGCGGCCGCGGCGTGAGTGCGCGAGCAGGATCGAGCCGGCGGCGCGCACCTGGACGTCGAAGCTCTCGCCCGCGACCGCAACGGGGTCGGCGTCCAGCACGACGGCCACCTCGTCCCGCGGCGAGTCCTCGAGCTCCTTGACCATCAGCTGCCCGCGCTTGGCAGTCGAGCGCCAGTGCACCTTGCGCAGCGACTCGCCCTGCTCGTGCTCGCGGACGCTGTGCAGGTCGAACCCGGCGGGTCGCTGCAGGAGCAGCCGCCGTCCGTCGTGCGAGCGAGCGCCCGACTCCGAGAAAAGCCGGTCGAGCTCGACCAGGCGCGGGTAGACGAGCAGCGCACCGGGTGCCGAAAGGGGCTGCTCGACCCGCTCGAGCCCGAACGGGTCCTCGATCTCCGCCCGGGTGTCCTCGAACGCGTAGCGCCCGCGCGGCACTGCCTCGAGCACGTAGGAAGCGCGGCCGTGCGCAGCGAGCGGCGTGACGCGCTCGCCGAGCCTGCCGATCCGTTCCCTCAGCACCCACTTCGCCGGCACGAGCAGCCGTTCGCCGAGGAGCTCGAGACCCACCTCGACGTCCTCGCCCTCGAGCCGCTCGCCGGGCGGAAGCGTCCGCCACAGCTGCAGAGGACGGTTGGCCAAGCGCGTCAAGAGCCACGCGAGCAGCACCGCCGCGGGCAGCCCGAGCGCGACCGGGTAGAGAACCTTGGAGCCGAATGCCCACGCAGCGAGGTAGGTCGCGCCGCCGAGTGCCAGCGCGAGCCTCCCTCGGTGGGTCAGTGGTCCGTCCGTTGACATATCCGAGTCTCTGGGGTACGAGAAGCAAGCCAGGCAAGGACGCAGGGAGCGCTCGTACCTGGAAGGTACGGGCGCGACTGAGGACGCGGCCTGGCGCCGCTTATCGCGCGCCAGAGGCCGGACGATGTCGACGGGCGGGCCACTAAACGGGGACTGGAGTGTGCTCGAGGGTCTCGCGCACCAGGTCGCCGCCGGTCAGGCCGGCCGAGCGGGCCTCGGGAGCGACGATCAGCCGGTGCGCGAGCACGGGCTCGGCGACCGCCTTCACGTCGTCGGGTGAGACGAAGCCGCGGCCGTCCGCGAGTGCCCGTGCCTTCGCGACACGCAGGAGCGCGATCCCGGCGCGAGGGCTGGCGCCGAGGTAGAGCCGGGCGTCGGAGCGGGTCTGGCGCAGCAGCGTCACCACGTACCGGTTCACGCTCTCCTCGACGAAGATCTCGGTCGCGGCCGCCGCGAGGCGGCGCACGTCGGCGGCGCTCGCGACCGGCTGCAGCGACTCGAGCGGCGGGTCGCTCGTCTGCTCGGTCAGCATCCGCGCCTCGGCGGCCAGCGGCGGATAGCCGATCTCGACCCGCAGCGTGAAGCGGTCGAGCTGGGCCTCGGGCAGCGGGTACGTTCCCTCGTACTCGATCGGGTTCTGAGTGGCGACCACCATGAACGGTGCGCCCAGCTCGTAGCTGACGCCGTCCACGGTCACCTGGTCTTCCTGCATGCACTCGAGCAGCGCCGCCTGCGTCTTCGGCGAGGCGCGGTTGATCTCGTCCACGAGCAGGAGGTTCGCGAACACCGGGCCCGGCCGGAACTCGAACTCGTTCGTCTTCTGGTTGAAGACGTTCACGCCGGTCACGTCCGAGGGTAGGAGGTCCGGGGTGAACTGGAGCCGCGAGAAGGAGCAGTCCATCGAGCGGGCCAGCGCCTTGGCCAGCATCGTCTTCCCGACCCCGGGGAAGTCCTCGATGATCAGGTGGCCCTCGGCCACGAGGCAGAGGACGACGAGGCGCAGCGTCTCGTCCGGGGCGTGCACGACCACGGCGAGGTTGTCGACGATCCGCTGGACGGCCTCGGCCGCTTCGGCGTCGACCCGCTCGCTACCGACCGCTTCGTCCACTCGCCTCCTCCAAACGCCCTGCGATCTCGTCGAGGATAGCCGCCGCCACTCGCTCCTTCGGGGCCTTCTCGATCCGCCGCTCGCCTTCCGCGGAGACGAGGACGACCTCGTTGTCGGGAGCGTCGAAGCCGACGTCGTCGCGGGCCACGTCGTTGAAGACGATCAGGTCGGCGCGCTTGTTGGCCAGCTTCTCGCGTGCGCGCTCCAGGCCGCGCTCGCCGCGGTCGGCCGCGAACCCAACGAGAACGCTACGCGTCCTGGGATCACGCCGCGCGCCGAGCTCTTGGAGCACGTCGGTCGTCGGCTCGAGCGTCACCGTCCAAGGCCGGCCGTCCTTGGCGCGCTTCTCCTCGTCCGGGTCCGTCGGCCGGTAGTCGGCGACCGCGGCGGCCATGAGGACGACGTCGGCGTCGCCGCGGGCGAGTGTCTCACGGGCCACGTCATCGGCGGTCGGAGCCTGGATCACGTCCACTCCTACGGGCGCGCGCACCGAAAGGTTCGACGCAACGAGCGTCACCTCCGCCCCGCGCCGGCGCGCCTCGGCGGCGAGCGCGGCGCCCATGCGGCCCGACGAGCGGTTGCCGAGGAAGCGAACCGCATCGAGCGGCTCGCGCGTCCCGCCGGCGGTGACGAGCACGCGGAGGCCCTGCAGCTGCTCGCGCTTGTCGAGCAGCGAGGTGACGCGCTCGAAGATCTCGTCCGGCTCGCTCATCCGCCCCACTCCGACCTCGCCCTCGGCCGTGTCGCCCTCCTCGGGACCGATCAACGCAACGCCGTGGGCCCGCAGCGTCTCGACGTTCGCCTGGGTCGCCGGGTTTTCCCACATGCGCGGGTTCATCGCAGGCGCGGCGATAACGGTGCCCTCGAAGGCGAGGGCGGTCTGCGTCAGGACGTTGTCCACGAGGCCGTGGGCGAGCTTGGCGAGGGTGTTCGCCGAGAGCGGCGCGACGACGAGCAGGTCGGCCTCGACCAGGTGCGGGTAGAGCTCGCGCGGCATCTCGCGGCGGGCAAGCGCCTCGAAGGTCTTGGCCGTGACGAACCCCTCGGCCTCGGGTGTGAGGATCGGCGTCAGCTCGTGCCCGGCGCGCACGAGCAGGCGAGCGAGCTCGCACGCCTTGTAGGCCGCGATGCCACCCGTCACTCCGAGAATTACCCGCGCCATCGTGCACATTGTGCCCTCAGCAGGCATTTCGTGACAGTCGGCAATCCAACCAGGCCCTGGCTCCGTAAAGCGACTCGTTCACCTACCGAAGGAGCCACATGTCGCGAAAGCCACTTGGAGTCATAGCCGTCGTCGCCGTCGCCACGCTCGTACTCGCCGGCGTGGCCCTCAGCCGAAGCGCTACGAGGCCGACGCTCAAGGGCGTCGTCGGCCCCGGTTACTCGATCAAGCTGACGAAGAACGGCACGAAGGTCACGTCGCTGAAGGCCGGCTACTACCGCTTCGTAATCAGCGACAAGTCGTCGTTCCACAACTTCACGATCGAGCGGGAAAAGCCCGTCAAGATCGAGAAGCACCTCAGCTCCACGGCCTTCACCGGCACCACGAAGGCAATCGTCGTGAACCTCAAGCCGGGCAAGTGGAAGTACTACTGCTCGGTGCACGAGAGCCAGATGTTCGGCTTCTTCAAAGTCACGAGATAGGACGACCTCACGCGCGGCCGCCTTCGGGCGGCCGCCCCCTACTTCGGGTACGTGTACTTGATCTTGCCCTCGGCTACTTCCTCGAGGGCCATCGTCAAGTAGTTCTTCGAGCGTGACTCGACGAGCGGCGGCAGGAACTGGTCGAATGTGCCTTCGCCCAGCTGATGGTGGTAGTTGTTGATCTGCCGGGCACGCTTCGCGGCGACGATCACCAGCGCGTAGCGGGAGTCGACGTTCTCGAGCAGTTCGTCAATGCGTGGATGAATCACGGGCAGCCATCGTACCTGCCGCCTGCAACTCGCTGCGGACGATTCCCTCGAGCTCGTCGAGCGCGCGCTCCAGGACGTCGTTGACGATCGTGTGCTGGAACTCCTTTTCGAGTGCCAGCTGGCGCTGCGCGATGTCGAGGCGCTCTTCGATCTCGCCCTCGCTCTCGGTCGCGCGCGAGCGGAGCCGATGCTCGAGCTCCTCCTTGCTCGGAGCCGTGACGAAGATCGTCACCGCCGACGAAACGCGGTCGCGGACGGCCAGCGCGCCGCCCGTCTCGATCTCGAGCAGCGGCGAGTGGCCACCGGACGCGATGCGGTCGAGCTCCGACTCGAGCGTTCCCGACCGGTAGCCCTCCCCCCAGGGCAGCTCGACCCACTCGAGGAACCCGCCGGCCTCGAGTCGGCGGTCGAACTCCTCCTCGGAGAGGAACCAGTAGTCCCGGCCGTCCTGCTCGCCCGGCCGGCGGGGCCGTGTCGTCGCGGAGATGGCGAGCTCGAGCTCGGGGAGGCGCTGCACTAGGTGCTTGGCCAGGGTGCTCTTGCCCTCGCCTGAGGTGCCTGTAATGACGAAGACCGGTCTAACGGTGGAAGAGCCCAATGAGCTCCGCACGCTGGCGATCCGAGAGGCCGCCGACGGTCTTCGACTGGCTGATGCGGCATTGGTTCAGGAACCGCGCAGCCTTGACGCGGCCGAACTTGGGGACGGCCATCAGCATGTCGAAGACCTTCGCAGTCGACACGTACTCCGGCGGATTACTCAGGATCTCCTCGATCCGGGCCGACCCCGACTTGAGGTCCTTCTTGAGCTGCGCGCGCCTCACACGGATGTCGTTCGCCCGCTTGAGCGCTTCCATCCGCTGGTCGAGAGAACGAAGAGGCGCCTGCGCCTGGGTCTTGAGGGCGGCCACGGCGGGGGATACTAACAAGCTCGGAGCCTCGGTCAACCTTCCATATTTGCCGTCTTATGCAGGTATTTTTTCAAGTTGACTCTCGACTCGCGGTTGAGGGTTGCGGCCTCCGGCTCGTGAGCGACACCCACAGCGTTGTCAGGACTCGCGAAGCCGAGAGCCGCCAGCTCGACGGCCAACTCTGAGAGAATGCGGGTCGCAGCGCCGGGGTCGGAGAAGAACGCCGTGCCGATCGCGATGTCGTTTGCGCCGGCTGCGAGCAGCTCCAGCGCGTCCCGCCCGGTTGCCAACCCGCCCATGCCGACGATGGGCAGCTCGGTGGCCCCGCGGCACGCGTAGACGGCCGCGAGGGCGATTGGGCGGAGGGCCGGACCGGAGAGCCCGCCGGCGCCGCGGGCGAGCAACGGCCTGAGCGTTCGCTCGTCCAGCGCGAGGCCGCGGATCGTGTTCACCAGGCTGAGGCCGTCTGCCCCCGACGCCTCTGCGGCGCGCGCGGTCTCGGTCACGTCGGCCACGGCCGGCGAGAGCTTCGCGTAGAGCGGCTTGCCCGTCACCGCGCGGACCGCCGCGACGACCTCACCGACGTTCTCCGGCACCTCGTCCACGTTGGGGCACGAAAGGTTCAGCTCGAGCGCGCTCACCTCCGCGCAGCCGTCTAGGCGTGCCGAGACCAGGACGTAGTCGTCGACCGAGAAGCCGCCGACCGAGACCCAGACCGGCACGGCGAGCTGCTCGAGCTGTGGCAAGTGGTCCGCGACGAAGGCATCGATCCCCGGATTGGCGAGGCCGATCGCGTTCAGCATCCCGCCCTCGGTCTCGGCGATGCGCACGGGCGGGTTCCCGTCGCGCGGGCGCGGCGTCACGGTCTTCGTCACGTAGGCGTCGAGCTTCCGCACCGCATCGGGCGCGGTCAGCCCGTCGAGGCAGCCGCTCGCATTAAGCAGCCTCAAGGACCGGTCCTTCCAGACAGAGGCGCTTGAGCTCGCCGTCGATCTCGACCGCACACCCGTAGCAGGCCCCGTAGCCGCAGCCCATCGGCGCCTCCCACGCCAGCTGCGCGTGCGAGGCCAGGCGACGGACGGCCTCGAGCATCGGCTCCGGCCCGCAGGCGAGCACGTCGTGCCCCGCCGGCATCACCTCCGTGACGTAGGTGGGCTCGAGCACGACCTCCGCGTTGGGCACGAGCGCGGCCGCCTCGGCGTGCCAGGCGGTGCGGAAGCCGAGCACCGCGGGGGGCGCGCCGAGCCTCTCCGAGAGGTACGGAAACGGCGCGACGCCGATCCCGCCGCCGACGAGCACGGGCCGCTCGACGTCGAGCCGATACCCCTGGCCGAGCGGGCCGAGGATCCCGAGCCTGTCGCCCGCGGCGAGCCCGCAGAGCGCGCGGGTGCCGGGACCGATCGGGTCGATCAGGAAGCCGAGCTCGCCGGGCGGCGCGAGGGAGACGCTCATCGGGCGCGGCAGCAGCCGGCCGGGAGCCTCGAGCATGAAGAACTGGCCCGGCGTGCCTGGGTGCAATCGCCCCCGAGCGACACGCAGCAGTGTGTAGGGACCGACCTGTTCGACCGCTAGGACTTGGGCGTGCTCTCGCCTGCCCAGAGACTCGGACACACGAACGCCGGCCGCCGGAGCCGGGCTTGGCCCGGCGTGAGGCAAACGGCCGTCTGCCTTGCCTCTGCCGAGAAAGAGGGGGCTCGTGGGGGAACCCTGGGTTCCCCCACGTTGACTACGCGCTTCGCGCCTGAGCATCGATTCGCTCCTGGAGGCTGAGCGCGATCTCTTCGCGCGCATGGGCGATCGCCTCGACCGCGGCGACCGCGCCCGAGATCGTCGTGATGCACGGGACCCGCGCGATCAGGGCCGTCTCGCGGATCCGGTAGCCGTCGGTGCGGGCGCCGAAGCCTTGCGGCGTGTTGATCACGAGGTCGCAGCGGCCGCGCCTGACGAGGTCGACGACGGTAGCGCCCTCGCCCTCCTCGGCCACCTTGCGCACGTACTCGACCGCGAGCCCGGCGGCGGCGAGCGTGCGGGCGGTGCCGGCGGTGGCGAGCAGCCGGAAGCCGAGCCCGGAGAGCGCCTGCGCCACCGGCACCACGACGTGCTTGTCCTCGTCGCGCACCGACAGGAACGCCGTGCCGCCGGAGGGCAGACGCCGGCCGGCAGCGCGCTCGGCCTTCGCGAAGGCGGTGGGCAGGTCGGACGCGCTCGCCATCACCTCGCCGGTCGAACGCATCTCGGGGCCGAGCACCGGGTCGGCGCCGGGGAAGCGGGCGAAGGGCAGCACCGCCGCCTTCACGGAGACTTGCGGGTGATCCGACGACGCGTACGCGTTCAGGTCCAGTTCGGACACCTTGGCTCCCGCGGCCAGCCGGCACGCGGCCTGCACCAGGTTCAAGCCGATCGCCTTGCTGGCGAACGGAACCGTGCGAGACGCGCGCGGGTTCGCCTCGAGCACGTAGAGCTCTCCGTCGGCGAGCGCGAGCTGGACGTTGAGCAAGCCGACAACCCCGAGCGCGGGCCCGAGCCGGCGCACCGCATGGATCACCCCCCTGCGCTCCGAGCGCGTCAGCGACGGCGGCGGGAGCACACAGCTCGAGTCGCCGGAGTGGATTCCCGCCTCCTCGACGTGCTGCATGACCGCGGCGACGAAGGTCTCCTCGCCGTCGCAGAGGGCGTCCACGTCGATCTCGATCGCGTTCTCGAGGAAGCGGTCGACGAGCAGTGATCCCGGAACGCGTAGCGTGGCATCGCGCACGGCCTCCGCGTCGTAACAGATGCGCATGCTGCGCCCGCCGAGGACGTAGCTCGGGCGGACGAGCACCGGATAGCCGACGCGCTCGGCGACCTCGACGGCCTCCTCGGCGCCCGAAGCCATCCCCCAGGGCGGCACCGCGATCTCGAGCTCGCCGCAGAGCGCCGCGAAGCGCTCGCGGTCCTCGGCCAGATCCACCGCCTCGAACGGCGTGCCGAGGACGCGGAACCCGGCCGCCTCGATCGCGCGCGCGAGCTTGAGCGGCGTCTGGCCGCCGAACTGGATCACGACGCCCGCCGGCTGTTCTCGCTCGCAGATCGCGAGCACCTCTTCCACCCCGAGCGGCTCGAAGTAGAGCCGGTCGGAGGTGTCGTAGTCGGTCGAGACGGTCTCCGGGTTGCAGTTGACCATCACCGCCTCGTAGCCGAGCGCGCGGAAGCTCTGCGCGGCGTGGACGCAGCAGTAGTCGAACTCGATCCCCTGGCCGACCCGGTTCGGGCCCGAGCCGAGGATGACGACGGAGCGCCCGCCCTCGGGTGCACCCTCGTCGGCCTCCCCCCAGGTCGAGTAGAAGTAGTTCGAGGCAGCCTCGACCTCGCCGGCGCAGGAGTCGACCCGGCGGAAGGAGGGCCGTACCCCCCACGCCCGGCGCTTCGCCCTCGCCGTCTCCTCGCTCGTCCCGGCCGCCTCCGCGACGTCGGCGTCCGAGAACCCGAGCCGCTTGAGCCGCAGCCAGTCGTCGGCGACGAGGTCCTCCAGCTGGAGCGGCCCGAGGCGAATCCGCTCGAGCTCGGCCCGGAACCAGGGATGGATTCCCTCCGGCACCTCGTCGAGCGAGGCCCAGGGCGTGACCGCACCGCCGTCGAGCTCGCGCGAGCGCAGCGCCTTCAGCAGCGCCTCGGTGAACGTGCGCCCGATCCCCATCGCTTCGCCGACCGACTTCATCTGCGTGCCGAGGGTCGTGTCGGCGCCGGGGAACTTCTCGAACGCGAAGCGCGGCACCTTGACCACCACGTAGTCGAGCGTCGGCTCGAAGCTCGCCGGCGTCGTCCCGGTGAGGTCGTTCGGAATCTCGTCGAGCGTGTAGCCGACGGCCAGCTTCGCCGCAACCTTGGCGATCGGGTAGCCCGTAGCCTTCGAGGCGAGCGCCGAGGAGCGCGAGACGCGCGGGTTCATCTCGATCACCCGCACGTCGCCGGTCTCGCGCTCGCGCGCGAACTGGACGTTCGAGCCGCCGCATTCGACGCCGACCGCACGGACGACCGCCGCGGCCGCGTCGCGTAGCTCCTGGTAGGCCTCGTCGGAGAGCGTCATCTGCGGCGCGACGGTGACCGAGTCGCCCGTGTGCACGCCCATCGGGTCGAGGTTCTCGATCGAGCACACGATCACCACGTTGTCGCTGCGGTCGCGGATCACCTCGAGCTCGAACTCGTCCCAGCCGAGCAGCGACTCCTCGACGAGCACCTGCGAGACGGGGCTCTCGCGCAGCGCACGGTCGAGCAGCCCTTCGAACTGCGCCCAAGAGTGCGCAGTACCTCCGCCATGGCCGCCCAGCGTGAAGGCCGGGCGCAGGATCACGGGGAACGAGAGGTCGCGCGGCACCGCGGCGGGATCGGTCACGACCAGCGACTCCGGCACCTTCAGGCCCGTGCCGCGCACGGTCTCGCGGAAGAGCTCGCGGTCCTCGGCGCGGCGGATGACCTCCGGCGGCGCGCCGATCAGCTCGATCCCGAGTGCGTCGAGCACGCCGGTCTCCGCGAGCTCGAGCCCGAGGTTGAGCGCCGTCTGGCCGCCCATCGTCGGCAGGAGCGCGTCGGGCCGCTCGCGCCCGAGCACGTCGGCGACGGCCTCGAGGTCGAGCGGCTCCAGGTACGTGCGGTCGGCGAAGCCGGGGTCGGTCATGATCGTCGCCGGGTTCGAGTTGACGACAATCGTGCGGAAGCCGTCCTCCCTCAGCACCTTCAGCGCCTGGCAGCCCGCGTAGTCGAACTCGCAGGCCTGGCCGATCACGATCGGCCCCGAGCCGATCAGGCAGATCGAGCGCAGGTC
>JBBRZN010000035.1:0-23459 GCA_038236705.1 Gaiellales bacterium | reverse complement strand
GAGCTGACGACAGCCATGCAACACCTGTGCACGAGCCCCGAAGGGCTGCCGTGTTTCCACGACATTCCCGTGCATGTCAAGCCCAGGTAAGGTTCTTCGCGTCGCGTCGAATTAAACCACATGCTCCGCTGCTTGTGCGGGCCCCCGTCAATTCCTTTGAGTTTTAGCCTTGCGGCCGTACTCCCCAGGCGGGGTGCTTAATGCGTTAGCTGCGGCACGGACGGAGTCGACACCGCCCACACCTAGCACCCATCGTTTACAGCGTGGACTACCAGGGTATCTAATCCTGTTCGCTCCCCACGCTTTCGCGTCTCAGCGTCAGTACCGTCCCAGAGAGCCGCCTTCGCCACGGGTGTTCTTCCTGATATCTGCGCATTTCACCGCTACACCAGGAATTCCACTCTCCTCTTCCGGACTCTAGCCTTACGGTTTCCACCGACAGCTCGAGGTTGAGCCTCGAGTTTTCACAGCGGACCTGTAAAACCGCCTACACGCTCTTTACGCCCAATAAATCCGGACAACGCTTGCCCCCTACGTATTACCGCGGCTGCTGGCACGTAGTTAGCCGGGGCTTCTTCTGGAGGTACCGTCACCCTCTCGGCTATTAACCTGAGTGGCTTCGTCCCTCCTGAAAGCGGTTTACAACCCGAAGGCCTTCGTCCCGCACGCGGCGTCGCTGCGTCAGGCTTTCGCCCATTGCGCAAGATTCCCCACTGCTGCCTCCCGTAGGAGTCTGGGCCGTGTCTCAGTCCCAGTGTGGCTGATCGTCCTCTCAGACCAGCTACGGATCGTCGCCTTGGTGGGCCGTTACCTCACCAACAAGCTAATCCGCCGCGGGCTCCTCCTCGACCGGAGGCCAAAGCTACCTTTTCCAGCCGCTCCGAAAAGCGGATGGGCTATTCGGTATTAATCCGGGTTTCCCCGGGCTATCCCGATGTCGAGGGCAGATTACCCACGTGTTACTCACCCGTTCGCCGCTGTCCCCTAGGCCGAAGCCTAGGTTTTCGCTCGACTTGCATGTGTTAAGCGCGCCGCCAGCGTTCGTCCTGAGCCAGGATCAAACTCTCCGTGAAGATCGGCTGTCTTCCGAAGAAGGCAACCGACTACAACATTGAGCTTGGAGCTCAAAGTGTCTCGCCCCCGAAGGGACGTGACGGGTTTTTTAAGGCCTCTTGCCCAAACGACATCGCAAGCGATGCCTTCGAGGCTCGAGGTCTCGGCGTGATCGCACTGCTGAGTTTTCAAAGACCAGCGCCGCGGCCGGCGCGCAAAAAGCCTCCGACTCGCACCAGAGGCCTACGTAGCTCGGATCACTGTCGTATCCGTCTGCGTCCGAAGGCGCTCCTGGTCGAGGTACAGGGACGTTCTTACACGCCGCCCTTTCGAACGGCTCGGTGATGATAGCACCAAGTTCGAGGGCTTGGCGTCAAGCGGGGCCGAAGCGAACGAAGCGCCTCTTTCCGGCTTGAATGAGCGCTCCTCCAAGCCGCGCGCGGGGCAAATCGAGGTCGTTCACGACCTCTCCGTCGACCTTCACGCCTCCCTGCGAGATCAGCCGCCGCGCCTCGCTCGTGGAGCCTACGCCGAGCAGGTCCACGAGCACGGCAGGCAGGTGCACCGGGTCGCCCTCGGGGAGTGGCGCCTCCGGGACCTCCTCCGGAGCCTGCCCCTCGCGGACGACACGCGTGAAGTGGTCCTCTGCCTGCCGCGCCGCCGCGTCGCCGTGCGAGCGCTCGACGATGAATCGCGCCAGCGCCAGCTTCGCCTCGAGCGGGTCGGCATCCGCCGGCAGCTCACGCTCCCAGACGAGCCGGTACCAGTCAGGCAGCAGCGAGTCCGGGAGACGCATCGTCCGGCCGAACATCTCCTCCGGGGGCGCCGCCAGCGGGATGTTGTTCCCGAGCGACGAGCTCATCTTGTCGCCGTCCCAGGAGACGAGGATCGGCGTCGTCAGCGCGACCTGCGGCTCGAGCCCGTAGGCCTCCATCACCTCGCGCCCGGCGAGCAGGTTGTAGAGCTGATCGGTGCCGCCGAGCTCGACGTCGGCCTCGACTGCGACCGAGTCATAGGCCTGCATCAGCGGGTACAGGAGCTCCGAGACCGAGATCGGCTCCTGCGCCAGGTAGCGCCTGGCGAAGTCGTCGCGCTCGAGCATGCGGGCCACCGTGATCGTCCGTGCGAGGCGCACTACCTCCGCGTAGGACAGCTTCCCGAGCCACTCGCCGTTGGAGCGGATCTCCGTTCGGTCGGGATCGAGGATGACCATCGCCTGGTCGAGGTAGGTCTTCGCGTTCGCTTCGATCTCCTCGTCGTTCAGCACCGGCCGCTCCGACGAGCGGCCCGATGGATCGCCGATCCGGGTCGTGTAGTCGCCGATGATCAGCACGCCGACATGTCCTTCGTCCTGGAAGGCCCGCATCCGCTGCAGCGGGATCCCGCGGCCGACGTGGATGTCGGGCGAGGTCACGTCGATCCCGAGCTTCACGCGCAGCGGCCGGCCGAGAGCCAGCTTCCGCTCGAGCCCTCCCTGCGGCAGTACGTCCACCGCATTGCGGGTCAGCTCGGCGACGCCCATGTGACGGGCGAGTCTATAGCTACAATCCTGCGGTTCTCGTGCCGCGTACCGGCCCCCCGCAGGTGTCCAAGAAGCCGCGGCGCAGGATCCGCAAGCTGCGCCTGTTCGGCCTCCTCCTGATCCTCTTCATCCTAGGGTCGCTCTCGTTCACCTTCGGGCTGGTCACCTCGATCGCGAGTGAGGTCCCCTCCCTCGAACCCGCGCGGCTCCAGCAGCGGGAGGTGGACGGCTACGTCTACGACTCGAAGGGCCAGCGGATCCTGGCCGTGCTGCGAGGTTCGCAGAGCCGGATTCTCGTGCCCTCGGACGAGATCGCGCCGTTGATGAAGCAGGCGATCGTCGCGGTCGAGGACAAACGCTTCTACGAGCATCGTGGCGTCGACCTGCACGGGATCATGCGGGCGGTCTGGCAGGACGTGCGCAACAAGCGCGTGGTCGAGGGCGGCTCGACGATCACGCAGCAGTTCGTCAAGAACACCTACGTCAAGAGCCAGCGCTCGATCGGCCGGAAACTGAAGGAGGCCGCGCTCGCCTGGCAACTCGAGCAACGCTGGTCGAAGGACCGGATCCTGACCGCCTACCTGAACACGATCTACTTCGGGAACGGCGCCTACGGGATCCAGCAGGCCTCGCTGACCTACTTCCAGCACCCGGCTGCCGAGCTGAGCCTGGCCGAGGCGGCCCTCCTCGCCGGAATCCCAAGCGACCCCGCGCGCTGGGATCCCGTGACGAACCCGCGGGCGGCACGCAGACGCCGGGACGTGGTGCTACGAGCGATGCTCGACCAGGCAGACATCACCTACCGCGACTACGCGAGCGCCACACGCGCGCGGCTGCCGCTCGCCGAGGACGTGCACCTCTCCGGCAAGCAGGGCCCCGCCCCGTACTTCACCAACTACGTGAAGCAGCAGCTGATCGACCGCTACGGCTCGGGACGCGTCTTCGGTGGCGGGCTGCGCATAAAGACGACGATCGACCTCAACATCCAGCGCTTCGCGCGGCAGGCGATCACGAAATGGCTGACCAACCCGAACGGGCCCTCGGCCGCGCTCGTCGCCGTCGACCCGCGCGACGGCAGCGTGCTCGCGATGATCGGCGGGAACAACTACCGCAAGAGCCAGTTCAACCTCGCCGTTCAGGGCGAGCGTCAGCCGGGCTCATCGTTCAAGCCGTTCGTGCTGGCAACCGCCCTGCGGGACGGCATCTCGCCCGACTCGGAGTTCGAGTCCGGGCCGGTGCAGATTCCACTCGGCGACAAGGTCTGGTCCGTGCGCAACTACGAGAACTCCGACCTCGGGCGGATCTCGCTGGCGACGGCGACCGAGTTCTCCGACAACACGGTCTACGCACAGCTCACGCAGCTGGTCGGGCCGGGCGCGATCGTGCGCACGGCGAAGCGGCTCGGGATCACCAGCCCGCTGAAGAACTACTTCGCGATCGGTCTCGGCGCCGAGGCGGTCAACCCGCTCGAGATGGCCCGCGCGTTCTCGGCCTTCGCCTACCGCGGCCGGCGCATCGACGGGGCAGCGTTCGGCAACCGCCCGCGGGCGATCACGATGGTGCGCAACGAGTCCGGTCGCATCGTCGACAACAACCTTCCGGTCGGCCGGCCGGTGCTGACCGAGAACACTGCGGCCCTGCTGACGTCGCTGCTCCAGAGCGTCGTCACGGGCGGAACCGGCCGGCAGGCGCAGCTCTCGGACGGCCGCCCCGTCGCCGGCAAGACCGGCACGACCGAGAACTACGGCGATGCCTGGTTCGTCGGCTATACGCCGCAGCTGGTGACCGCGGTCTGGGTCGGCTACCCGAACTCACTGCGGCCGATGCTGACCGAATACCACGGCGACGCGGTCGCAGGCGGCACCTTCCCTGCGCTGATCTGGAAGAGCTTCGTGGAGCGTGCGCTCGAGTACAGGCGCGAGCCCCCGCAGGACTTCCCATCGGTGTCCCAGCCCTTCGCCGTGCCGAAGCAGGTCGTCTATCGCAACGGGCAGCTCCAGCTCGACAACGGCAACTGCAACAACACGAAGCAGCTTCTGTACTTCGAGGGCGAAGGCCCCGCACGCACCGCGAAGTGCAAGCTGAACGAGGTGGATGTGCCGCGCCTCGTCGGGCAGACCGTGGCGGAGGCGAACTCGCGGCTCGCCGCCCAGCCGCTCACGCCGCAGTACGTCTACGAGCCGGCGAAGCCCCGCCAGCGGCTCGGCATCGTCTTGCGCCAGTTCCCCTCGCGCGGGACGCTTTCCTCATACGACAAGGTCACGCTCGTCTTGCCCAAGGCGCTCCACGGAACCATCCCGCGCCTGATCGGCCTGAGGCTGGCGCGCGCGCAGGCGCGGCTCGAGCGGCTGCACTTGAAGTGGAAGGTGAGCGGGAGCCCGTCCCCGGGGGCAAAGGTGATCGGGCAGACTCCCGAGCCGGGCAGGGCCGCGGGGCGCGGGCTCGTCGTCACGCTGGTCGTAAAGGGCGGCTGAGGAAGCGCGAGCCCGCCTCGGCGTAGCGCCACGGCAGCTCCGTGGCGCGGGTGATCCCCACGCGCGCGCCCGCCCGAACCTGGACCGGCTCCGCCGGCTCGCGCAGCTGGAAGGGCGGCCGGTCGACCGGTAGGCCGTCGTGCTCGCGCGTGATCCCAAGCGCCTGGCAGAGCCGACCGGGGCCGCTCGCGAGCAGGCGCGGGTCGTCGAGGCCTCGGCGCTTGCGCATCTCGTCGAGCCCGTACGTCGGCTCGAGCGCACGCACCAGCACGGCGCTCGGGACCCCCTCGTCCTCGCAGACGAGGTTGAGGCACCAGTGGATCCCGTAGGAGCGGTAAACGTATGCGTGCCCGGGCGGGCCGAACATGGACGCGTTGCGCTGGGTACGGCCGCGGTAGCCGTGGCTCGCGGGGTCTTCCCGATCGTAGGCCTCGACCTCGACGATGCGGCCGCCGATCCGCTCCACGAGCAGCGTCGCGCCGATCAGCTCCGGCGCGACCTCGTGCACGCTGCGCGAGAAGTCGATCACGCGTCCGGGTCCTTCGAGTCGTACCGCAGCAGGGCCGGCACGGCCGCGGCGATCAGCAGCGTCCCAACGACGGAGGCGATCCCACCGGAGACGACCGAGAAGCGCAGGCTCGTCGCCGAGGCGACCGCGCCGGCCTCGACGTTGCCGAGCGACGGGGCGCTCGCGACCTGCGCGAATTCGATCCCCGTCACGCGCCCGCGCATCTCGTCGGGAGTCGCGGTCAGAACGATCACGCTGCGCAGGATGGCGCTCACGTAGTCGGCCGCGCCGGCCAACGCCAGCATCACGAGTGCGAGCCAGAGGGCGTCCGCGAAGCCGAAGAGCACGAGTGCGACTCCCCAACACGATGCGGCGACGACCACGCCGAGCCCCTGGCGCCGCACGTGGCTCGTCCAGCCGGAGACCAACGAGGCGAGCAGCGCGCCGATGTACGGGGCTGCGTAGAGCAGACCGACGATGCGCGCGCCGCCACCGAAGCTCTCGCCGATCGCGGGGAAGAGCGCCATCGGCATCCCGAAGATCATCGCGTTCGTGTCCACCAGGAAGATGCCGACCAGGATCGGGCGGCCGCGCACGTAGCGGAAGCCCTCGACCATCGAGCGGACGCTGGCCCGCCCAGCGGCCTCCGCGGGCGGGAGCGGCGGCAGCAGCCAGAGTGCGGCGAGCGAGGCGGCGAAGGTCCCGACGTCGATCAGGTACGTCGTGGTGAGCCCCACGAACGAGATCAGCAGGCCGGCGAGGATCGGGCCCGCGGCGGCGGCGAGGTTCCCGTAGATGCCTTCGAGCGCCGAGGCGGCCGCGATCTGGTCCTCGGCAACGATTCGCGGAAGAAGCGACCGTAGCGCCGGAGTCCCGAGGCTGAAGGCGGTCGTACCGAGCGTCAGGAGGACATACAGCGCCCAGACCTGCGGGTGCGGCAGCGCGGCGTTCACGGCGAGCAACACCGTGACGAGGACGAGCGCGACCTCCGTCTGGAGCAGCAGCTTCCGCCGGTCGACCGCGTCGGCGAGCGTGCCCCCAACAAGTGGCACGCAGACGAGCGGCACGAGCGTGCAGAAGCCGAGCAGGCCCACCGCGAGAGTCGAGTGGGTCAGCTGGAAGACCTGGTACGGGATGGCGACGAAGCTGAGCTCGCCGCCGATGACGGAGATCGTCTGGCCGATCCAGAGCCGGCGGAAGGCGGGCGACTCGCGCAGGGGCCTCGTGTCGAGCTTGAGCCGGCCGAGCAGGCCGAGAATGCCTGGGCGTTGGGCCCCAGCGAGCGGCTCCTCCGCCAGGTCGACGGGATCGGGCGGACGCTGCTCGGACAGGCCTAGAAGAGCTTCTCGCGGTCGTCAGGGCGGGCGGTGGCTTCCAGCAAGCGGCGGGCGCGGCGACCGAGGTCCGGCAGGTCTACCTTGCCGCTCTGCGACTGCTCGGCCAGCCGCTGGGCAAGGTCGAGCGCTTCGTCCAGGAGCGGCTTGCCCAGCGCGGCCTCTTGGCCCATGTCGGCGAGGATCGTGCGCTCGGTACGGGAGGCGACGATCGGCTCGGCGACGCCCTCGACCCAGACGAGCGTCCGCCGCCCATGCCCGCGCCGGTCGTCGCGGATCGGCTCGATCGCGTAGATCTTGTCGGCGCGCGCGTACTTGCCGAAGCCGAGGAAGACCATCCTGTTGCCGTCTGCCATGTGAGGATTATCGCCGCGACGCCCGGCCTGCGGTCGTGGAGTGTTCACGCGCGCGCGAGAACTCTTCCCCCACCCTGGGTGGGGCTTTTTGACCCGCCTCCCTCGCGGTCGAGGCTACCGGGCTCGGGCGCTCGGGGGTGTGACCGCTTGGTGGCGGTTCTGGGCCGATCCGTTCACAAGGTGCGGCTCGAGCGCGGCCCACGGAGGCTCGGCTAGAGCGCGGCCCGCAGAGCCTCGACCACGCGTTCCTGATCCTCGGCCTCGAGCTGCGGGAAGAACGGGAGTGCCAGGGTTCGGCTCGCGACCTCCTCGGCCACGGGACAGGTGCCCTCGCCGAAGCCGTACGTCGCGCGCATGTACGGCTGCAGGTGCACGCAGGGCACGTACTCGGCCGTGCCAATGCCCTGGGCGCGTAGCTCGGCCATCACGCGATCTCGGTCGGCACCCGCGGGTAGCGCGATGACGTAGACGAACCAGGAGCGCCGGTGCGTCTCGTCGTCGGGGCAGAGGGGCTCGACCCCCACGTCTTCGAGCAGCCGCGTGTAGCGCGCCGCCACCTCCGCCCGCAAGGACAACAGCCGCTCGAGCTTCTCCAGCTGGCCGCTCCCGATTGCCGCCTGCACGTCGGTCCAGCGGTAGTTGAAGCCAAGCCGCACGTGGTGGAACCAGGACCCACCGCGATAGTCCCGCCCCTGGTTGCGCAGGCTCTGCAACAGCTGCCATTCCTCTTCCGAATGCGTGAACACGATTCCCCCCTCGCCGGTCGCGAGCTGCTTGTTCGGGTAGAAGCCGAAGACGCCGGAGACGCCGTGACTCCCCACCGGCCGGCCCTTGTATTCCGCGCCGAGGGCCTCGGCCGCATCCTCGATCAGCACGAGCCCGCGCCGCTCGCAGATCACGCGGATCTCGTCGAGCTCGCAGGGAAAGCCGAACATGTCGACCGCGACGACCGCCTTCGTGCGCTCCGTGATCGCCGACTCGACGGCGTTCGGATCCATGTTCAGCGTTCGCGGGTCCACATCGGCGAAGACCGGGGTCGCGCCCTCGAAGATGAAGCAGTTCGCCGAGGAGACGAACGAGAGCGGCGAGGTGATCGCCTCGTCCCCCGGCCCGAGACCGGCGATGTGCACCAGCAGGTGCAGCCCCGCCGTGCCGCTCGAGACCGCGGCCGCGAAGGGCGCGCCGACTCGCTGCGCGATCAACTCCTCGAAGCGCTCGATCGTCGGCCCGAGCGACAGCCGGCCGGAGCGCAGCACCTCGAGGACGAGCTCTTCCTCCCGCTCGTCCAGCAGGGGGCGAGCAAGCGGTATCTCCCGCGTGCCGGTGCTCAAGCCTCGGCCGGCGCGGGAGTGGCGTACTCGAGCCACTGGGCCCAGCGCTCGCTGCGGCCGCGCGCGGTGTCCAGGTAAGCCTCCTGGATCTCGAGCGTGATCGGCCCGACCCCGATCTCCACGTCGTCCACGCTGCGCAGCGGGGTCACCTCGGCCGCGGTGCCGGTCATGAAGGCCTCGTCGGCGAGGTAGAGATCGGAGCGGATCAGTGACTTCTCGTGCACTCGGTACCCGAGGTCCTGCGCGATCTGGATCACCGTGTCGCGGGTGATCCCCGGGAGGATCGAGGTCGCGAGGTCGGGCGTGTAGAGCTCGCCGTCCTTGACAATGAAGACGTTCTCGCCCGAGCCGTCGGCGATGTAGCCCTCGGCGGTGAGCAGGATCGCCTCGTCGTAGCCGCCGCGATTGGCCTCGGTCACCGCGAGCATCGAGTTCAGGTAGACGCCGGTCGCCTTGGCCACGTGCGGGATCACGTTCGGCCCGATCCGCTGCCAGCTCGAGATCTTCGCGCTGATCCCGTTCTTCAGACCCTCCTCGCCGAGGTAGGCGCCCCAGGGCCAGCTCATGATCGCGACGTCCACCGGGTTCCCGACCGCGGAGACGCCGAGCTCGCCGTAGCCGAAGAAGGCGATCGGGCGCAGGTAGCACTCCGGGAGCCCGTTCACGCCGATCAGCTCGTGGCAGGCGGCCCGCAGCTCCTCGATCGAGTACGGGAGCTCCATGTGCAGGAGGCGCGCCGAGTTGTCGAGGCGCTTGAGATGCTCGGTGAGCCGGAAGACCGCGCTGCCCTTCGGGGTCTCGTAGGCACGGATCCCCTCGAACACGCCGGAGCCGTAGTGCAGGCCGTGCGCCCCCACGTGGATCCGCGCGTCGGCCCAGTCCACCAGCTCCCCGTTCATCCAGATCTTCTCGGTCTCACGCATGCAGCGAACCTCCTCCGGTTAGGTCAGATGGTAGGCGGCCTCGTCGACGGCGTCCATCGGACGGCCCCGGGAAAGGCGCAGAAGCTCGGTCGGCGAGAGCGCCGCCATGTGCCTGCTGGAGCCGGCTCCGATCCAGAGCACCGGCTGCCCGAGCAGGGTTCGCTCGATGAAGACCAAGGACACGCGCCGGAGCGGGAAGGGCGCGACTGCGCCGGGCTCGAAGCCGGTGGCATCACGCACCTCGTCGGTTCCTGCGATGCGGGCGAACGGGCTGCCGGCGGCGCGGGCGACCTTCTCGGAATCGGCGCGCCGGTCTCCGGGAACGAGCACGAGCACGGGCCGGCCGCCGCAGTCGAACAGGAGCGACTTGACGATCTGGCCGAGGTCGCAGCCGACAGCCCGAGCGGCGTCTTTGGCGGTCGGTGTTCCTTCCGCGAATTCCTCGACACGGACCTCGGCGCCGGCCTCGCGCAGGTAGGCAATGACGCGCTCGACCGGCTCGGGCCAGGTTCTGGTCGCCACGCCGAAAGGGTACCGGCGCAACCGAAATCACCGCCGAAACGTTTACTCCCCTGATGGCCGCCGTCGAGGAAATCGCCCGGAACGAAGCGTTCTTCCGCGCCGTCAACGAAGGCATCGCCGAGGCCTCCGAGAAGTTCGAGTCGGAAGAGGCCGAGTTCCTCTGCGAGTGCGGCGACGCGCACTGCACGCACCGGCTCGAGGTTCCGCTCGAGGAGTACGAAGCCGTGCGTGAGCACCCGGCACGGTTCATCGTCCGCCACGGGCACGTCGAGTCGGAGATCGAGGACGTCGTGGAGAGCCGGCGGCGCTACGCGATCGTGGAAAAGGTCGATCGGGTCGCCGCGAGGATCGTCAGGCGCCTGAACCCGCGCCGAGCGAGATAACGCGCGCGTCGTCGAAGCCCTGCTCGCGCACAGCGTCGACGAGCTCCGGCGTCGGCTCCGTGTCGAGTGAGAGCGCCATCAGCGCCTTGCCGCCGCGGCGGGTGCGCGAGACCGCCATGTTGGCGATGTTCACGCCGGCCTCGCCGAAGAGCGTGCCTACACGGCCGATCACGCCCGGCACGTCGTCGTAGCGGAAAAAGACCATCAGCGGCGCGAGCTGCATCTCGAGCTCGAAGCCGAGCGCGCTCACGAGCCAGTGGTGATTGTCGTTGCCGATGATCGTTCCCGCGGCGCGCACTTGGTCGCCGTTCGAGCGGATCTCCACGCGGACGAGGTTCGTGAAGTCGCGTGATGCTCGACGCCGTTCCTCGGCAACCTCGATTCCCCGCTCGGCCGCGATCAGTGGCGCGTTCACGTAGTTGACGTGCTCGTCGCCGCGTCCCTGGAAGGCTCCGTTCAGCGCGGCCGCGGTCAACAGGCGCGTGTCGTAGCCGGAGAGCGTTCCGTAGTAGGAGAGCGTGATCGTCTCGGCGCGGCCGCCCGCGAGCTCCATCGCCAGGCGTCCGAGCTTGGCGGCGAGCGAGATGAAGGGGCCGAGCACCTCGAGATCCTCTGCGCGGATCGCGGGGATGTTGACCGCGTTCGTGACAACGGCGCCCTCCAGCGCTGCCGCCACCTGTTCGGCCACGATCACCCCGGCCCGGTCCTGCGCTTCCTCGGTCGAGGCCGCGAGGTGCGGGGTCACGACGACGTTGTCGAGCTCGAGCAGCGGGCCTGAGTACGGCTCCTGGGAATAGACGTCGATCGCGGCGGCGGCGACCTTTCCCGAGCGCAGCGCTTCGACCAGCGCCTCCTCGTCCACAAGCTCGCCGCGAGCCGCGTTGATCACGCGCGCACCGTCGCGCAGCTTCGCGATCGCCTCTCGGCCGAGGAAGCCCTCCGTCTCGGGCGTGAGCGGCAGGTGCAGCGTCAGGAACTCCGCAGCGGCGAGCACCTCGTCAGGGCTCTCGACGCGTTCGGCGCCGAGCTCGCGGAAGCGCTCCTTCGAGACAAACGGGTCGTGGGCGACGACCCGCATGCCGAGCCCGAGCGCGCGCCGGGCGACCTGCTGGCCGATCCGCCCGAAGCCGAGCACACCTAAGGTCTTGCCCTCGAGCTCGACCCCGCCCCAGGCCGAACGCTCCCAGCGGCCCTGCTTGAGCGCGGCGTGGGCCTGCGGGATGTTGCGCGCGAGGGCGACCAGGAGGCCCACGGTGTGCTCGGCGGCCGAGGTGACCGTCGACTCCGGCGCATTGGCGACGACGATTCCGCGGCGAGTGGCCGCCTCGACGTCCACGTTGTCCACTCCCACTCCGGCTCGGCCGATCACCTTCAGGCGGTCGGCCCGGTCGATCAGGTCGGCCGTGAGCTTCGTCGCCGAGCGGATCACGATCGCGTCGTAGTCACCGATCTTCCCGGCGAGATCGCCGTTGGCGTCGACGTCGACGTCGAAGCGCTCGCGCAGCAGCTCCACGCCCGCGTCGGCGATCGGCTCTCGCACCAAGACGCGCGGGCGAGTCACACGGGGGTGTGCTCGAAGGCTTCGAGCGCGCGGGTGATCGCGACGCCGCGCTCGATCTCGGCGCCCAGCTCCACCAGCGCGAGCTCGACGGCCGCGAGCGCAGTCGTGATGTCGAACACGTCGTAGTAGCCGATGTGGCCGATGCGGAAGATCTTGCCCTTGAGCTCCCCCTGGCCCGGCGCGAGGGTCACGCCGTGCCGGTCGCGCAGTAGGAGCACGAGCTCGTCCGAGTCGATCCCCTCGGGCGCTCGGGCGGCAGTAACGACCGCGGAGCTGTCGTCGTCGGGCGAGGAGAGCTCGAGCCCCATCGCCTTCAGCCCCTCCCGGCAGGCGCGGCCGAGTCGGATGTGGCGCTCGAAGGCGGCCTCGAGGCCCTCCTCGAGCAGCATCCCGAGCGCAACGTTCAGCCCGGCGACGAGCGAGACCGGCGGCGTGACCGGCGCGTCGAGGGTGGCCTGGCCCTTGCGCGTGCGCTCCCAATCCCAGTAGAAGCGCGGCGAGCCGGCGGAGGCGCTTTTCTCCCAGGCCGCGGGCGAGGCCGAGACCATCGCGAGGCCCGGCGGCGTCATCAGCGCTTTCTGAGCGCCGGAGGCGACGACGTCGATCCCCCATGCATCGGTCTCGAGCGGGACCGCTCCGAGGCTCGAGATCGCGTCCACGACGCTGAGCGCACCGGCTTCGCGAGCAGCGGCGGCGAAGGCCTGGGGATCGGAGACGACTCCGGTCGACGTCTCGGAGTGCGTGAAGAAGACGGCGCTGGCTTCGCGCTCCCGCAGCCGCGCGGCGGTCTCCTCGGCCGAGGGGATCTCGCCCCAGGCGTAGCGGAGATGGTCGACCTCGGCGCCGTAGGCCTTGGCGATCGCGGCCCAACGCTCGCCGAAGTAGCCGGCCGACACGACCAACACGGGCTCGCCAGGCGAGCAGAGGTTCGCTACCGCCGACTCCATCGCGCCGGTGCCGGAGCCGCCGAAGAGCAGCACCTCCGATTCGGTCCTGAACACGTCCCGCAGCCGTCCCAGGCAATCCGCGTAGAGCCGCTTGAAGTCGGGCCCGCGGTGGTGGAGCACCGGCTGGGCGATTGCGGCCAGAACCTCGGGCGGCGCCGGCGTAGGCCCGGGAGTCATCAGGTAGCGCTTCTCGGCCACTTGCAAGCCAGGGTACTCGCTAGCCCGGGCGGTGCGAAACGAAGCTCATGGAACGTCGGGCGGTTCGCCCAGCGCATCGCCCCTGAACGGATCCGCTTCTTACGTCAAAGCGCGGCGGGGATCGACGGCCGCGCCGCGGAGGCGGACTTCAAAGTGGAGATGCGGGCCGCTCGCGTGGCCGGTGGCGCCGACGGTGCCCACGCGGGCGCCGACCGCGACGAGCTGGTTTCGGTGGACGGTCAGGGTGGCAAGGTGGGCGTACATCGTCTTCACGCCGTTCCCATGGGCGACGATCACGAGGTTGCCCCAGCCGCCGGCCGCGAAGCGGGCGAAGACGACCCGACCGGCCGCGGCAGCCGCGACAGGGGAGCCCTGCGGCGCGACGAGGTCGATGCCGGCGTGAAAGCTGTTCCCGCGAGGGCCGAAGCCGTCTCCAACCGGCGCCGCGAGCGGCCAGGCGAGAGCGATCGGGCACGTCGCGGGAGAGCTCCGCAGCGCGGCGTAGGTTGTGTCGCCGGCGACCCCATCGGGCTTGACGCCGGCCCAGCGCTGGAAACGCCGGAGAGCGCGCTCGGTGTGCTCTCCGAGCCCGCCGTCGATCGTTGCCGAGGGAAAGCCGTGCCAGGCGAGCAGGAACTGAAGGGCCGCGACGTCCCAGCCGGCGGCGCCGCGGGCGAGCGGCCGGCTGCCGAGCAGGTGCATGCCGTAGGCACCGAGCGCCCGGCGCGTGGTCAGCCCCGGGACCCCGTCGGCGGACAGGCCGGCGCGGCGTTGGAAGCGCTTGATCGCCCTCGTCGTGGCCGGGCCTTTGACCCCGTCGATCGACCCGGCGTAGATCCCACGCGACTGGAGCGCGACCTGAAGGGCTGCGAGCCCTGCATCGCGAGACCCGAACGCCGGAGAGGCGAACACGAGGGCGGCGAGGACGAGCGGGAAAGCCGCAAGCCTGAGACGGGGGGTGCGCATACCGCATTCTTGTCGGACGGGGGCGGCTCAGGCTTGAATCGCTAGCGCAGGACGAACCAGACGACGAGTGCGATTCCGGCCACGAGCCCGACGAACACCGCGATCGGGACGATCACCGCCAGGCCGACGGCGGCCGGCGCAGACTCCTCGCGGCCGCGGGCGGCCAGGCGCGCGAAGCGCTCGAGCCAGGATCCTCGGCGTTCCTCCACGCGAAGCGACTTTCCTGCGCTCACGCTGAGCTAACCCAATGAGTCACAGGTTCGCCACGAACCCGTCACAGACACGCGCGCCCGGTGCCGCTATCGTGAGTTTCCCCCGGGTGGGTGGGGATTGGGGATGGGGACGCTCGAGGCGCCGCTCAGGCTCCGAGCTTCTCGCGTAGCCGGTCGCTCACGACCTTCGGGTTGGCCTTGCCGCCGGTCTCCTTCATCACTTGGCCCACGAAGAAGCCGAGCAGGCCCTCCTTGCCGGCTCGGAACGCCTCCACCTGCGAGGCGTTCTCGCTTAGAACCCGGTCGATCACCGGGTCGAGCTCGGACGCGTCCACGATCGCGGCCTCGGCCAGATACCGCTCCGCCGAGAAGCCCGGCGACCCGCTCGCCGCGAGCGCCTCGGTGAACGCCGCGCGCGGGATCTCCGTTCGGTGCTCGATCACCTTCGCCAGCTCATCCGCGTTCACGCTCGCAGGATCCAGGCCGGTAGCGGCGAGCTCATTCATGACGACGTTCGCCACCGCGGCGCGTTCGCCCGTGATCCGTGAGTAGAGCCCGTCGCGACCGCTCGTCACGAGCCCCTCGGCGAGCCAGAAGCCGATCTCGTCCTCCAGCCGACGGATCCGAGCCGCCGGCGATTCCGGCAGCTCGTCGCGCAACCGCTCGACCAGCGTGCGGTCCGGCTCGAGCGGCACCAGGTCGGGCTCGGAGAAGTAGCGGTAGTCCTGCGCCTCCTCCTTCGAGCGCAGCGGCGGCGCGTCCACGCGAGACGGGTCGAAGTGAAGCGTCTCCTGGTCAACCGTCCCGCCCGAGTCGTAGATGCCGATCTGCCGCTCGATCTCGCGCTCGATCCCCCGTGCGGCGAAGGCAAAGGAGTTCATGTTCTTCAGCTCCGTGCGCGTGCGGAGCTCCTCGCCTTCGAGCCGCACGGAGACGTTGACGTCGAAGCGCAGCGAGCCCTTCTCCATCTCGGCGTCGGAGATGCCGAGCTCGACGACCGTCTGCCGCAGCAGCTGGAGGAACCGCCGCGCCTCGTCGGCCGAGCGGATGTCGGGCGCGGTCACGATCTCCACGAGCGGCGTGCCCGCGCGGTTGAAGTCGATCAGCGAGCGGTCGGCGCCGTGGATCCGTCCTTCCGCACCGCCGACGTGGATCGTCTTCGCGGCGTCCTCCTCGAGGTGCGCACGCTCGATCCCTACGACCGTGTCGCCCTGCGCCCCCGGTACCGCGAGCCGGCCGTTCACGCAGAGGGGCTCGTCGTACTGGGAGATCTGGTACCCCTTGGGGTTGTCGGGGTAGAAGTAGTTCTTGCGGTGGAAGATCGCGCGCTCCGGCACCTCGCAGCCGAGCGCCAGCCCGAGCAGGATCGTCCACTCGACCGCCTTGCGGTTCGGCACCGGCAACGCGCCGGGGTGCGCGAGGCAGACCGGGCACGTCTGGGTGTTCGGCCCTTCGAAGTAGGCGACCGGGCAGCGGCAGAACATCTTTGTCCGCGTCTTCAGATGGATGTGGATCTCGAGCCCGATGACCGGTTCCCAGCTCACTTCAGCCGCTCCGGGACGAAGTCGAACTCGAGCGCCTGCTCCAGCGCATGACCGGCGCGGAAGAGCAGGTTCTCCGAGAACTGACGTCCGATCAGCTGAAGGCCGACCGGCAGGCCGTCCGACAGGCCACACGGAATCGAGAGCCCGGGCAGGCCCGCCATGTTCGATGGAATCGTGAGCACGTCTGCCGCGTACATCGCAAGCGGATCGGCGGTGCGGGCGCCGAGCTCGAACGCGACTGTCGGCGAGGTCGGGCTGACGAGCACGTCGAACTGCTCGAAGGCGGCGGCATGCTCGTCGCGGATGACCGTGCGCACTTTCTGCGCCTGGCCGTAGAAGGCCTCGTAGTACCCGGCCGAGAGTGCGTAGGTGCCGAGCATGATCCGCCGCTTCGGCTCGTCGCCGAAGCCCTCACGGCGTGTGCTCTCGTACATCGCGCGGATGTCGTCGGCCTCGACGCGGAGGCCATAGCGGACGCCGTCGTAGCGGGCGAGGTTGGACGAGGCTTCGGATGGGGCGATCAGGTAGTAGCACGGCAAGCCGAACTCGACCGAGCGGGGCAGGTGGCATTCCCCCACCTCGGCCCCGAGCGAGCACGCGAGCTCGATCGCGCGATTGACGGCTTCGCTCACGCCGGGCTCGATCCCCTCCGCCTCGTTCAGCTCGACGGGGACGCCAACGCGCAGGCCCTTCAGGTCGACTGCGTCCGGCACCTCGAACGGCTCGGGCAGCGCGACGGTGCTCGAGTCGAGCGGGTCCCGGCCAGCGATGATACGGTGCAGACGCGCCCAGTCGCGAACGGTCCTTGTCACCGGTCCCACCTGGTCGAGGCTGGACGCGAAGGCGACGACCCCGTAGCGGGAAACGGTGCCGTAGGTCGGCCGCAGCCCAACGGTGCCCGTGAGCGCGGCGGGCTGCTTGATCGAGCCGCCGGTGTCGGAACCGAGCGCCCAGGGAGCGAGGCCGGCGGCAACGGCAGCGGTCGACCCGCCCGAGGAGCCGCCGGGGACACGGCTCGGGTCCCAGGGGTTGCGGGTCGGGCCGAAGGCTGAGTTCTCTGTGGACGAGCCCATCGCGAACTCGTCGAGGTTGGTCTTCCCGAGGAGCGGCAGGCCTGCGTCCTTGCAACGCGCGGCGACGGTCGAGTCGAAGACGGGCTTGTAGCCGCTGAGGATCTTCGAGGCTGCTGTCGTCTCGACGCCCTTGGTCGAGATGACATCTTTGAGCGCGATCGGCACGCCTTCGCCCTCGGGCTGCTCGACCGTGCAGAGGTAGGCGTGTACCTCGGGATCGCGCTCGGCGATCGCCTCGCGGTAGGCGCCGTGGAGCTCGGCGGCGGAGACCTCGCCCCGCTCGAGCAGCCCGGTCGCCTCCTCAGCGGTCAGCCGCAGCGTGTCGATCACGCGACTGTCCCCCAAACTGCCCCCAGGGGTCCCCCGGGACCCCTACAGACACCGTAGCCGCGGACGACGCACGTGTCTGTAACCGATTCGTGCCGGAAGCGTGACGATTTGAGAAGGCGCACGACGGTCACGCGGCGGGGACGCGGAATGCATCGCCCTCGCGCTCGGGTGCGTTCGCGAACGCCTCCTCGACGGGCAGCGGTGGATGCGGCTCGTCCTCCGCCCAGACGTTCGAGAGCTCGAGCGGGTGCAGCGTCGGCTCGACGCCCGCGAGGTCGAGCTCGGAGACCTTCCCGACGGCCTCGAGGATCGCGTTGAGCTGCCCGGCGAAGCGCTCGAGCTCGTCCTCTGTCAGCTCGAGCCGGGCCAGCTTCGCCACGTGCACCACTTCGTCTCGTGTAATCGGCATCGCGTTCAATCCTTCCAAAGAAACGGGGCCCCATCCGGAGCCCCGCATGCGTATTGGTTTCCGGGAGGGGTCTAGCCAGGCTGGACGTTCGAGGCCTGAAGCCCCTTGTCGCCCTGCACGACCTCGAACTCGACCGGCTGACCCTCGGTCAGCGACTTGTAGCCTTCCCCAGAGATCGCCGAGAAGTGAACGAAGACGTCCTCGCCGCCCTCGCGCTCGATGAAGCCATAGCCCTTCTCGTTCGAGAACCACTTGACGGTGCCCTTCGGCAAAACGGTACTCCCTTCGTGCTGCGAAACCGACGGATCGAGCCGCCGACCTACTGTGAAGCGGCGCGAACCTTAGCGCCCGATTTCTGGAAACGCAAGCAGGCCTCGGCGGTAGCGCGTCGCGCGCAGCGTGTTGCGCAAAAGCATCGCGATCGTCATCGGCCCGACGCCCCCGGGGACCGGCGTGATGTGCCCGGCACGGGTCACTGCCCCGGGGTCGACGTCGCCCACGAGGCCGGCTTCGGTGCGGTTGATCCCGACATCCACCACAGTCGAGCCCGACCTCACCATGTCGGCCGAGACGATGCCCGCAACACCCGCTGCGACGACCAGGACGTCGGCGTCCAGCGTGTGCCGGGCAAGCTCGTCGGTGCGCGAATGGCAGATCGTCACCGTCGCGTTCGACTGCAGCAGCAGGTGCGCGATCGGCTTGCCGACGATGTCGCTGCGGCCCACCACGACCGCCCTCGCGCCCTCGAGCGCGATCCCATGCTCGGCCAGAAGCGCCATGATCCCGAGCGGCGTCGCCGGAACGTGCGTCGGCCGCCCCAGGTAGAGCTGCCCGGCGTTGAACGGGTGGAAGCCGTCCACGTCCTTCACCGGATCGACGGCTGCGATCACGCGAGCCTCGTCGAGCCCCTCGGGGAGCGGCAGCTGAACGAGGATGCCGTCGATCGAACCGTCGGCGTTCAGCTCGGCCAGGATCGCGAGCAGCTCCTCGTCCGAGATCTCGGCCGGCAGCTTGCGATCGACCGAGCGGATCCCCGCCTCCGCGGCGGCCTCGTGCTTCCTGCGCAGGTAGATCGAGGAGGCCGGGTCCTCGCCGACCTGCACGGTCGCCAGCCCGATCTCCCCCAGCTCGCGCACCTCGGCAGCGACCTCGGCCCGGATCCGCTCGGCGAGCGGCCGGCCCTCCATCAGGACCGCCGTCAACGCGCTAGGGGAACGGCAGCTGGACGTCGCTCACGTCGAGGCCGAGCGATTCGGCGAGCCGGACGCCGAGCTCGATGTCCTCACGCAGGCGCTCGATGTCGCGCGAGCGCATCGTGTTGCCGATGAACGCGCGCTCCTTCGGCCGCCAGAGGGCGTGCTCGACGAAGATCGGCAGGAGGCGATTCGCCGCCTCGACGAGCTTTCGCTTGGTCTTCTTGGAGGCGTTCTGGAGCAGCACCTTCTCGTAGGCCATGCCTGCGCCGTGGTGGATGCCGTCGTCGGTCGCGAGCCGGTTGCAGGTCTCCTCGAGCACGGTGCCGCGTGAGGCGCGGGCGATCAGCCGGAAGCGGGAGATGATCAGACGCTCGTAGAAGACCTGCATCTGGAAGACCTTCTCCTCGAGCGTGTCCGCCTCGAGGGTCATATGCGCCAGTTCGTCGAGGTGGGGATCGCGCTCGGCGGTGCCGCCCGACTCGGCGATCAGCTTCAGCCACGCCTCGGTGTGACGCGACTCGTCCTGCACCATCGTCGAGTAGTAGAGCTTCGCCTCCGGGTCGGGTGCGATGTTGAGCAGCTGCGACGCCATCTCGCAGGCCAGGATGTCGGCCTGCAGCTGCTGCGTGAGCACCGAGCGCCACATGTCCCTGCGCCGCGCCTGCCGCTCCGGCGAGCCCTTGCCCTCGGGGATCGGCGGCAGCTCGCCCCACGGCAGATCGCGCACCTGCCACTCCTGGCGCTTGGCCAGCTCGTAGAAGCGCAGGACTCCGGTGAACGCCTCGCGCTCGTGGGCCTGCTCGTCGATCACCTGCTCGGTCGACATCAGTAGGAGCTTAAGCTCAACCTCGTGGACGTGCGCAAGTGGCCCCGGAAGAACGACGCCGACTCGATCAAAGCGCGCCAGGAGGCGCTCGGGCTCGACGGGGAGGTGACCGGGATCGAGCTCGAGCCGTGGACCCGCGCCCAGGAGATGCTGACGGGCGTTGCAGTGATCCCGGTCTCGGTCGTCGGGCCGATCGAGCTCGAGCTGGGCGAGTACGAACTGCGCGAGCCCGACGGCGAGCTCGCCGAGACCGGCCGCGCGCGAGATACCGTCTTCGTTCCACTTGCCCACACCGAGGGCGGGCTCTCGGCCTCCCTCTACCGCGGCGCCCGCGCCGTCGCCGAGTCCGGCGGCTTCCGCACCTTCGTGCTCGCCGACCGAATCACGCGCGCCTCCTGCTTCGTCTTCGGCTCGGCGGCGGGGGCCGTCGACTTCTCGCGCTGGCTCGAAGGCGAGCTCGACTCGATCCGCGCCTGGCTCGCGGAGCAGGACGATCCGGCGCTCTCCAAGCACGCGCGACTGCGCGAGGTGAAGACCCACGTCGTCGGCCCGATGTGCCACGTGCTCTGGCGCTGGACGACCGGCGACGCGGTCGGCACGAACATGATGACCCGCAACGCCTATGTCCTGAACATGGGCTACGTCATGGAGCGCGCGCCGGTGAAGCCCGAGCGGGCCATCCTCGAAGCGAACATGGGCGGCGACAAGAAGCCGTCCTTCGAGTACTTCCAGCGCGGACACGGCAAGACGGTGCTCGCGGAGACGACGCTGACCGAAGAGGCGGTGCGGCGCGTGCTGCGCACCGGCCTCGACGACCTGCAGGAGCTCGCCTGGGCAGGGACGCACGGTGCGATCGCCTCCGGAATGCAATCGGTCGCCTTCACGCCCGCGTCGGCGATCGCCGCGGTGTTCGCCGCGACCGGCCAGGACCTAGGGATGATCGGGACTAGCTCGATGGCGCACGGGACGGCGCGCCGGGTGGAGGCCGGCCTCAACGTCTCGATCCAGCTTCCGGGGCTGGAGGTCGCAACCGTCGGCGGCGGCACCACCCTCCCCTACGCCCGCTCCTGGCTCGAGCTGCTCGGGTGCGCCGGGGCCGGCAAGGTCTACCGCTTCGCCCAGATCGTCGCGGCGGCGACGCTCGCGCTCGAGATCTCGGCCTCGGCCGCGATGGCGACCGCCGGCTCGGCCGAGTTCTTCCGCGCGCACCACGAGCGCGGCGGCCTGCGCTGACGCGTGCAGGCCGCCCCCGGAAGATCGACGCCGGCCCGACGGGCTAGGCAAAGCGGCAAGGCGCCGAGCGGATTCGAACCGCTGTACGAGACTTTGCAGGCCTCTGCCTAACCTCTCGGCCACGGCGCCGCGAGCGCCATCGTAGCCCTCGGTTCCGAGGGCGGCCCGCCGGGTACTGCGAGCGCATGGCCCGTTCGAAGCTCGATGAGCTGCGCAAGCAGGCCGCCGGCTGCACCGCCTGCGACCTCTACCAGACCGGAACGCAGGTCGTGTTCGGCGAAGGCCCCGGGGACGCCGAGGCGATGTTCGTCGGCGAGCAGCCCGGAGACCAGGAGGACATGCTGGGGCGCCCATTGGTGGGCCCTGCCGGGAAGCTCCTCGACAAGGCGCTCGCGGACGCGGGGATCGACCGGGAACAGGTCTACCTAACCAACGTCGTCAAGCATTTCAAGTGGATCGCGCGCGGCAAGCGCCGCATCCACCAGAAGCCGAACTGGTCCGAGGTCGCGGCTTGCAGGCCGTGGTTCGAAGCCGAGCTCGAGGCTGTTCAGCCCCGAGTGCTCGTCTGCCTCGGGGCCACAGCTGCGCAGGCGCTGCTCGGGCGGCAGTTCCGGGTCTCCCGTGAGCGCGGTGTCCTCGTGCCGTCGGACCTGGCCGAGCACGTGCTCGCCACCGTCCACCCCTCTTCGATCCTGCGCGGCGATCCCGAAACGCGCGAGCAGGCCTATGGCGGGCTCGTACACGACCTGAAAGTCATCGCGAGCTTGCTCTAGCGCACCGCCTCAGTGCCGAGCTCAGGTTCAGAACCACTCGTCGTCCTCCACGTCGTCCTTGCGCCGGCGGCGGCGGGCGGCGTAGGCGACGTAGGCGACACCGATCAGCGGCACGGTCACGAGGACCCATGGATCGGCCCACGCGGTCGAGAGCCAGAGCGCGACCGCCGTGGCGGCCGCGCTCCAGCGAAGCGCCCGCTGCTCCCGGGCAGTCAAGCTCGAGTACAGGTCGTGGATCATCCCGGGAGGATGCTCGCGACGCTCTGGAGCGCGCTGAGCACGTTGCCGGACAACAGCGTGATCGACGCAACGACCGCGAGCGTGATGACCGATAGGACGACCCCGTACTCGGCCATCGTCTGCCCGCCTTCGCTGCGGCGAAGAGCAGCGGCAAACGCCCACGTGAATGCAAGAGGGTTCAGCACGTGTGTTCACCTCCCCTCGCAGGGTCGTGAAGGGCCGCACTGTCTCGGTTGTGAAGTGGACGGTGCTTCGGCTCCACGCCGCGATCCCTCCGTGAGGACGCTTACAGCGGGGCCGCGCCGCCCTGGTCGTTTCAGCAGTAATCGGCTTGCGGAGAGGTTGTGCCACATCCCTCGGGGGAGCGATTCGGGGTGGCCGGAGACGCGTTTCGGGGATCTCTCTGCCTCTTGCCGTGACCGATCTGAGCCGCCTCGGGCTCGCCAGGCAGCGGCCACGGCGGCGTGACGCAGCCGGCGTCCTGTGCGCTTAGAGATCGTCGGCCTGGGGTACCCCGTCCGAACTCTTGGACGGCTTGGGGGTCTATGTGGACGAGCGGGTTGACGCGATCCGAAACGAGTTCGATCGACGGGGCTACGAGCTGATCATCGACCAGTCGACGCGCGGTGGGAGTAGCGGCGGCTGGCTCGCCCGATACCGCTCGGTGACAGATCCAACCGCGGCCAACGGCGTTGCGCGCGGCAACACGGAGCTCGAGGCCGCGGAGCTGGCTCTCAACCGCTTGCGCAGGAGTTGGCCGCGCTGACGGGTTGGCTCTTCCTTCAATCGGGACTGGGCCCCTTGAGACCTGGCCAGACCGCTAGCGACAACCCGCCGAACGACTAGGCGACGATCCGTCGGGCGTCAGCCAAGATGAGCGCAGAGGGGGATGAGGCGTTGGCCATCTGCGGCATCTGCGGCGGCGAGTACGACGAGCGGACTTACCAGATCGTCGTGCCCGTGCTTCAGGCTTCCTTCGACAAGGTCGAATGCGCCGATCTCGCTCTCAAAAAACATCTCCGCGAGCCCAGGAGGCCCGCGCTCGAGGAGGCGCTCTTCGCCGAGATCGAGCGACTGCGCGAGCAGCTTCGCGACCTACCTCGCCGCGTCTAGCAGCGGGATCGGCGGGGAGCAACTTGCGCGGACACTCCCACGCCCCGCATAGGCGGTTCGCCGGATCACCGAAGAACCAAACCGCCCGTCTACTCGTCGTTCGACGGACTTCGTCGGTCTTCCCGGCCTATCGCGGCGTAGCGCTCGCGTGCCAGCCCTTGCAGGTGCGTAGGAAGGCGTGAGATGTCATGCCCCATCGGACTGCGCGCCGCCGCTTCGACGAGATCGCGCTCGAGATCGTGATCGGCACGTTGGGTGACGTTCTCGGTCAACGTCGTTAGGGCTTCGGCGAAAACGCCGGGTTGGGCGTCCAGATCATCTGGGAGCTCCGCAGCCGCCGCCCGCGCTTCGGCTGGGCCGCGGAGTAGGATCGCCTGCCGCGCCTTTTCGACCTCCTGCTGTGCCGCGTCGAAATCTTGAAGCCTCGTGATG
>JBBRZN010000034.1:0-23481 GCA_038236705.1 Gaiellales bacterium | reverse complement strand
GCGGGCAGCGGCCACGGATCGCCGCGTTCGATGGCCAGCTCGCCGGGCGTCTTGATCGGCGGCTTGTCGGAAGGGACGCGACCGCCGAACTCGTCGAACAAGGTCAGTCGCGGGCGCTTCTTCACGTCGGCGAAGATGGCCCTGAGCTCGGCGCGGTGCAGCGTCTCCCTCTCGAGAAGCTCACCAGCCAGGATGTCGAGGACGTCGCGGTACTCGGTGAGGATCTCCCAGGCTTCGGTGTGCGCGGCCTCGATGAGCTTGCGGACCTCGTCGTCGATGATCTGGGCGACCTCGTGGCTGTAGTCGGCCTGGACCCCCATCGAACGACCGAGAAACGGATCGCCGTGTTCGGTGCCGTAGCGGACGGCGCCGAGCTTGGAGCTCATGCCGTACTCGGTGACCATCGCACGGGCGATCTTGGTAGCCTGCTCGATGTCGGACACCGCTCCGGTGGTGGGCTCGCGGAACACCAACTCCTCGGCGGCGCGGCCGCCCATGGCGAAGACCAGTCGCGCGATCATCTCCGAGCGCGTCATGAGGCCCTTGTCGTCCTCGGGCACGGCGACGGCGTGACCGCCGGTGCGCCCGCGCGCCAGGATCGTGACCTTGTAGATCGGCTCGATGTCGGGCATCGCCCACGCCGCCAGGGTGTGGCCGCCTTCGTGGTAGGCCGTGATCTTCTTCTCGTGCTCGCTGATGATCCGGCTCTTGCGGCGCGGGCCGCCGACGACGCGGTCAACGGCTTCTTCCATCGCGGCACCGGTGATGATGGTGCCGTTCTCGCGGGCGGTGAGAAGCGCTGCCTCGTTGATCACGTTGGCCAGGTCGGCGCCCGACATGCCGACGGTGCGCTTGGCCAGACCGTCCAGGTCGGCGTCCTCGGCGATGGGCTTGCCCGCCGAATGCACGCGCAGTACCGCACGCCTGCCTGCGATGTCGGGGTTGGACACCGGGATCTGGCGATCGAACCTACCGGGGCGCAGCAGCGCCGGGTCGAGGATGTCGGGCCGGTTGGTCGCCGCGATGAGGATGACGCCTTGGCGCTCGCCGAAGCCGTCCATCTCGACCAGCAGCTGGTTCAGCGTCTGCTCGCGTTCGTCGTGGCCGCCGCCGAGACCTGCGCCGCGCTGACGACCGACGGCGTCGATCTCGTCGACGAAGATGATGCAGGGCGCGCTCTTCTTGGCCTGATCGAACATGTCGCGCACGCGAGCTGCACCCACACCGACGAACATCTCGACGAAGTCGGAGCCGGAAATCGAGAAGAACGGCACGCCCGCCTCGCCTGCGACCGCGCGCGCGAGCAGCGTCTTACCGGTGCCGGGCGGCCCGTAGAGCAGCACTCCCTTGGGGATCCTCGCGCCGAGCGCCTGGAACTTCTTCGGGTTCTCGAGAAACTCCTTGATCTCCTGCAGCTCCTCGACGGCCTCGTCCACGCCGGCCACGTCCTTGAAGCCGATCTTCGGGGAGTCCGGGGCCATGCGTTTGGCGCGGCTCTTGCCGAAACTCATCACCTTCGAGCCGCCGCCCTGCACCTGGTTCATCAGGAAGATCCAGAAGGCGATCAGCACGATGAACGGGAGCAGCGAGAAGAGCGCTCCCACCCAAGAGAACCCACCCGTGCCCTTGGAGTCGAACGGCACGTGGTGCTTCAGGAGGGTGTCCTCGATCAGCGGCACGGACTGATCGGCCGGGTAGTGGACGCTGGCCTTCTTGCCTGCTTGAGCCGTGAGCGTGAAGTTGATCTGCCGTTTGCCGGGGTTGAAGACGACGTTTCCGACTTGACCCTTCTGGGCGTAGTCGATGAACTCCGAGTAGGTCGTCTTGACCGGGGTCTTCGAGTGCGGGATCAGCGTCTGGCTCGCCAGGTAGACGAGCAGGACAATCACGAAGAGCGGAAACAGCGCTGAGCGGAAGAATCGGTTCACGGGCCCTCTATCGGCAAAGGGTACCAGCGAGCATGAGCCTCACCACCCGTTTCTGGGCGTCAAAGCCCTGGGGGAATCAGCTCCTGGCTGAGAACGGCTACGTAGGGGAGGTTTCGATAACGCTCCGCGAAGTCGAGCCCGTAACCCACCACGAACTTGTTCGGGATCTCGAAGCCGACGTAGCGCACCGGGACGTCGATCTCGCGGCGCGCGGGCTTGGTCAGGAGGGCGCATACCTCCAGCGTTTCGGGCTCTCGAGACTCCAGGTTGCGCATCAGGTAGGAGAGAGTTAGGCCCGAGTCGATGATGTCCTCCACGACGAGGACGTGCCGGCCCTCGATGTTGATGTCGAGGTCCTTGAGGATGCGCACGATCCCGGAGGAGTCGGTCGAGTCGCCGTAGCTCGAGATGGCCATGAAATCGACCTCGCAGGGGACGGTCAGGTGCCGCATCAGGTCGGCCATGAAGAAGACGGCGCCCTTGAGGACTCCGATCAGCAGCAAGTCTCGGCCCTGGTAGTCGGCGGAAACCTCGGCGCCGAGCTCCGTGACGCGGGCGGCGAGCGTCTCCTCGTCGATCAGGATCTCGCCGACCGCGCGCTCGAGCTCGGTCTGGCTCACTCCACCCTCTCCGCCGTCACTCCGAGCGCCTCGACGAGTCCCGGCACCGCGACGACTTCGCGCCCGCGGACGACGAGAGGCCACGCCTCGCGCTCCGACCGCGGGATCTTCGCGTCCACGAACACGTCCTGCACCTTCTTCCGCCGGCCCGCGAGCCTGTCTCCCGGGCGCCAGCTTCGTACCTTAAGGCCTGCGAGCTCCGATTCGATCGACCAGGGACCCCAGCGGACGCTGCCGTCGAGGGCGACCGGCGTCTGCTCGAGCCAGACGCGGTCGTACTCGCGCACCGCGGTGAGGCCTCCGCCGAGATCGAGGCGCTTGGACCCGGCACTTACGGCCAGGAGCTCGTCGAGCTTCGTCGGCCGCTGCTCGGCGAGGCGGAGCAGGTTGTGCTCGGCGCCCGGGTGGAGGCGGCGCAGGAGCGGCAGGATCTCGTCCCGGATCAGCCCGCGGCGCGTGCCCGGGTTCGAGCTGTCGCTGCGGTAGCGGAGCCCCTCTGCGCGGCAGTAGGCCTCGGTCTCGCTACGCCAGAGGGTGAGCAGCGGGCGGACGACGCCGTCCTCCCGCGTTGACTTGATTGCCTTCGCCGTGCCGCTCGAGACCAGTCTGTAGAGCACCGTCTCGACCTGGTCCGAGGCCGTGTGGCCGGTGGCGCGCAGCCTGTCGGTCGCGAAGGAGTAGCGCAGCCCGCGGAGAGCGTCCTCGGTCGGCTTCGCCGGCACGGGGGCCTCCACCACCTCGGCGCCGAGTGCTTCGCGGCAGAAGCGGGCGTCCTCGTCGGACTCGGCCCCGCGGAGCCCGTGGTTCACGTGCAGCGCCGAGACGCGGTACCCGAGCGCGCGCAGAGCGTGCCAGAGGCAGGTGGAGTCGGCGCCGCCCGAGACGAGCGCCAGCACCTCGCCGCCGGGCGCGATCAGGTCGTGGCGCCTGATCTGCTCGTCGACCCGGGCGCGCAGCTCGGCCGGATCGGCGGGTGGGCCGCTCGCACGCACTCTCATCGACACAGTCTTGCAGCGCACAGGCCGCCGCGGCACGTCACGCTTCCGTCACGAAACGGGCACACGGCGTGCGCTTCTCCTCGCTACGCTCGCCTCGGGGAGGAGGTCGGGCGAACCGTACTAAGGGACCAGGGGCCAATTCCGGCCAGGATCAGCCGAGACGCTCCGCCGCCGGAGCCCGGCGCCGGGAGCCGCCGGATCGACCGCGCTCGATCAGAAAATGAGGCTTCTGTACGAGATCGTGTGTTGCATCCCAATTGCTTCGTACACGCGGATCGCAGGCGCGTTGTCGACGCGCACGAACAGGCAGACGGCCGGCACGCGCTCGAGCAGTAGCCGACAGAGGTCGCGCATCCCACGTTGGGCGTAGCCGCGACCGCGCATGCGGGGATCTACCCACACCTGCTGGAGCTGCACCGCGGAAGGCGTCCAGGCCGACGCCTCCGCCTTGAACAGGATCACCCCGTCCTCGCTCCAGAGCCATGAGCGGCCGTCCTCGATCTGCATCCGCGTGCGCCAGCGGAAGCTCTCGGGGTCTCGGTCGAGCGGGTTGAGCCCGAGCTCCTCGCGGTGCGCCTCGGCGCAGGCGGGAACGAGCAACTCGAAGTCCTCCTGGATCGCCGGGCGCAGATCCGTCTCGCCGGGCTCGGGTGGGTCCTCGAGCACGTAGACCGGCTGGCCCGGCCGGTCCTCCCGCGGCTGCGTTAGCCGTTCGTGCGCAGCTGCCCAGAAGTCGCCGACCGCGTTCTCCTCGCCGATCACGAGCCGCGCCCGGCCGGCCCCTTCGAGCTCGGCGAACGCCCCGCAGCCGCTGCCCGAGGGAACGAGGTTCGTCCCGACGTGGCAGAGCGCAACCAGCCGCCCGTCCTCCGTCAGCCCGGTGAAGCGGCCGAGGCCGCGCCGCGCGACGTCCTCGAGGAACACGCGCTCGATCGGGTCCTCCGCGCAAAAGTCGAGGATCTGGTCGAGCGCCGGTTCGTTCAACGTCCTCATGCGCCCCGGAAACTCTAGGCTTTCCCCCGTGCCAATCCACATTCGTGCCGAGCCGGGAGAGTACGGAGACGCGTGCCTGCTACCCGGCGACCCGCTCCGCGCGCAGTACATCGCCGAGACCTACTTCGACAACCCGGTGCAACGCAACGGCGAGCGCGGCATGCTCGGCTACAGCGGCGAGTGGGAAGGAACCCCGGTCTCGGTGCAGGCGACAGGCATGGGCTGCCCGTCGGCGGCGATCGTGATGGAGGAGCTCGTCCAGCTCGGGGTCAAACGCTTCCTGCGAGTGGGCACGTGCGGCGGGCTCCAGCAGGACCTCCAACTGGGCGACCTGATCGTGGCGGTCTCGGCGGTTCCGGCCGACGGCACCGCCAGGCACTACGTCGGGGGCGAGCCGCACACGCCGACGGCCGACTGGGAGCTCGTGCACGAGGCCGTGCACGCAGCGAAGCAGCTGGAGCAGCCCGTCCGCGTCGGAGCGATCGCCTCGAGCGACACCTTCTACGACCCCGACCCGACCCGGCACAAGCGCTGGTCGGCGCGGGGCGTGCTCGGCGTCGAGATGGAGGCAGCCGTCCTCTTCACGATCGGTTCGCTGCGTGGGGTGAAAGCCGGGTGCCTGCTGACCGTCAGCGACATCGTGATCGGCGAAGAGTTCACGCGGATCTCCGACGACGAGCTGCGCGCGGCGGTCGACCGGATGACGCGCGTCGCCCTGGCGACGGTCACGCATTGAGGCTGCTGGGATTGCCCTCAATGGGATCGACCGGTCGTTTCAGACGGGTCTGCGAGCAAAGCCCGCAGACCCTGGAAACGGCACCGCGAGCGGTGCCTCGGCATTAGCCATTAGCGGCACCGTCTTCCTCGTCAACCCCGCGGCGGAGAACAGCGCTACCGGCCGGCGCTGGCCCGAGCTGGCGCACAGGGCCGCGTCGCTGGGGCTGCGCGGCGACGCGCTCCTTTCGGAGCGGCCCGGCCAGCTCGCGGAGCTCGCGCGGCAGGCGGCCGACGGCGGCGCGAGCCTGCTCGTGGTCGTCGGTGGCGACGGCACCGTCAACGAGGTCGTGAACGGGATCGCGGGCCGCGAGGAGGTTGAGCTGGCGGTGATCCCACGCGGCACCGGCTGGGACTTCGGCCGCACCTACGGCATCCCACGCCGCCTCGAGGATGCCGTCGAGGTCGCGCTGCGCGGGCGGACGCGCGTGATCGACCTCGGCCGTGCCCGCTACCGCAGGGACGGGAGCGACGGCGAGTCTCTCTTCGCCAACATCGCGAGTGCCGGCATGAGCGGCGCGATCGCCAAGCGCTCGAACGAGAGCTCCAAGGCGCTCGGTGGGAAGGCCTCGTACCTCTGGGCGACGCTGGCCGTCTTCTCGCGCTGGCGCAGCGACGAGATGCGGGTGACGGTCGGCGGAGAGAAGCGAGGCGGACGGATGCACGACGTGATCGTCGCCAACGGCCGCTATTTCGGCGGCGGCATGAAGATCTGCCCCGAAGCCGAGCCTGACGATGGCCTCTTCGACGTCCTCCTGATCGGCGACCTGGCGAAGCGGGACCTGCTGCTGACCCTGCCGAAGACCTATCGCGGCAAGCACCTGCCGCACCCGAAGGCCGAGCTCCTGCGAGGCGCGGTGGTCGAGCTCGAGACCCCGGAGCCGCTACCCGTCGAGCTCGACGGCGAGCAGCCCGGGACGACGCCGGCGCGGTTCGAGGTCGTGCCGCAGGCCTTGCGCCTGCGCGTGCCCGCCTAGATCGACTTCGGCTTCGGCTTGGTCGTGGGTTTTGCGGCCGGCTTCTTCGGACCGGACGACTTCGAGAGCTGGTCGACCTTGCGCTCGAGCGCAGCGACGCGCCGTTCGAGCGCGTCGAGGCCTCGGAGCCGCTTCTGCAGCTCGTCGGCACGCTCCTTGAGCACGTTCGCACTCTCGAGCAGACGCTGAGCTCCCGGGATGTCGCCGAGCTTGCCGATCACTTCCTCGCCCCGGTCGGCGAGCCTGCTGAACAGGTCCTGTGAGCGCTGTTGCGCCATCTCATTCCGCCTTTCGATCGCTTGCAGGGAGTAATACCCGACTGCGGCCCGGCGCCTAACCCCGAACGCGATCGACCTGGTACAAGAGCTCGCAACCGAGCCTGTTCGCGGCTGGGCACGTGGAGCCGAGCCGCTGCGGGCGCAAGCGATGGAGCCCGAGCGCGGCGGCCGGCGACGAGAACCTCGCGACTGCGATCCCGGGCACGTCGTCCCCGTCGAAGGTGCCGAACTCCGACGCCGAGCTCCGGCCAGGCGAAGAACGACCCTCGAGGCGCTGTCGCGGCGGGGCCGGGCCGCCGGCCGGCGCGTCGAGCGCTGAGCGCCCCCGCCGCGAGGACGACGCCTGCGCGCCTCACCGGCGTATGAGCACGGGAGTCCCGGCCGGGACGGCCGCGAACAGCTCCTTCTGCACGGAGTTGCGCACGCGGATGCACCCGTTCGAGACGGCGTGTCCGATCGACCATGGCTCATTCGTGCCGTGGATCGCGATCGGCCCACCCTGCGCCCAACCGGTGAGCACGTTGGAGAAGGCCGAGACGCCGATTGCGCCGGGGCCAAACGGGCCCGAGGTGTCCGTGGGGATCAGCCGCTGGTTCACGTAGTAATGACCCGTCGGAGTCGGTGTGGCGCCGGCGCCGACCGCGACCGTCGTCCCGAGGATCCGCTTGCCGTTGCGGAAGAACGTGAGCCTGCGCTCGGAGATGTCGACGATGAGCCGGGTGCGCACCCGCTCGACCTGGACGGCACCGGCACGCACGTAGCCGGTCACGCCGTTTGGCTTCATGGGGAGCTGGACGCGGTACCAGCGGGGCCGGCAGTCGCGCGTCCTCACGGCCCCGAGCACGCGGAAGACCGTGGGGAAGCCGTTCTGGTTCAGGCGGTCGAAGTGCGCAAACGCGCGGCCGCCCCCCGGCCTGCGATAGGCGCGCGCCTTCCCGCGCACGAAGGCGGCGACCGTGACTCGCCCGCTGCCGATAGCAGTCACGCCGCTCCGGCAATGCGCGCCGACACTCGGCGGCCGCTGGGCGCTCGGCGGCCGCTGGGCGCTCGCCGCCTGCTGCGTGGTCGCCCCGCAGCCCGCGAGGAGGCCGGCAAGCGGAAGCAAAAGGAGCAGTCGCAGCCCACGATGTCTCACCCTTTCGAGCTTAGCCGCAGCCGCAAGCCGACGACACATCGTTACAACTTCTTCACCCTTTTGAGCGTCGTACTTTCCGACCAGCTAGCTACGCTCAAGCATAGGACGATGAGTCAACTCTTTACTCATACCAGACGTTTCCACCGGCACACGGGCGTGCGCAGGCATGTGCTGCTTCAGCGGCTGGGCATCCCGTACGAGGTTGAGCGAACCGTCTGCTCAGAGTGTCAGCGTGTGCTCGACGAGCGCCAGCTGAAGCGTGCCCCGGCCTAGCGCTCGTCGCCGGCTCACACGGGCGAAGATGTGCCCGTGCCGCCGCCGCATCTCTCCGAAGTGGATTTGGACGAGGGAACGTCGTCCGAGCTTGCGCTGACCCTGCGTGATGCAATCGCACGCAACGCCGAGCGCCGTGAGGACGGGCCCCGGACAGCTTCGCGCTGAAGCGCCAGCTCGGCGGCGAGCTGACGATCCGCGGCCTCGTCCTGCGCTCACGAAGCGTCCTGCGCCTCCTGCGTCTCTTCGCCGCGTAGCCGCGCGACGACCGCCGGCAGAACCTCGCCCGCGCTCCCGTCCAGGCGGAGCGACGCGTGCGCGTCGAAGGGCGTCGGTCCACGGTTGACGATCGCGAGCTCGCCGCCCGCGTCGAGGGTCTCCTGCGGCAGCCCCGCGACCGGATGGACCTCGAGCGCCGAGCCGACCACGAGCAGCAGCCGGGCGCGCCGGGCCAGCTCGAACGCGCGCTCGATCCCGGCAGGCGGCAGAAGCTCGCCGAAGAACACCACGTCGGGTTTGAGGATCTCGCCGCAGGCAGGGCAGGCTGGCGCATCCGTCTCGGCCAGCAACCCGAGCAGCCGCTCGAGGGCGTAGCACTCGCCGCAGGAGGAGCAGCTGGAGGTCCGGATCGAGCCGTGCACCTCGACCACCTCGGTGCTGCCCGCCCGCTCGTGCAGCCGGTCGATGTTCTGCGTCACGAGCGCGTGCACGAAGCCGAGGCGCTCCAGCTCGGCGAGCGCGAGGTGCGCGGCATTCGGCTCCGCCTGCGTCAGCATCCCCATCCGGGGCTTGTAGAAGCTCCAGACCTTGCGCGGGTCGCGTCGAAACGTCTCGATCGAGCCGTACTCCAGCGGGTCGAACTTCGCCCACAGGCCAGTCGGCGAGCGGAAGTCCGGGATCCCGCTCTCGGTCGAGACGCCGGCTCCGGTCAGGACGACGCACGGTTGTCGACGCCGAATCAGCTCGGCGAGTGCACTCGCGCTCACGGCTCCCGATCGTAGAGAGTTCGCGCGTGGACTTCCGCTTCGCGACCGACGTGAAAGTGCGCTTCGCCGAGACCGACGCGCAGGGCGTCGCGCACAACTCCGTCTACCTCGTCTGGTTCGAGGTCGCCCGCATCGACTACCTGGCGCGCTTCCGTGGCGGCTACCCGGGACTGCGGGCCGACGGGATCGAGGCGCTGACGATCGAGTCGCACGTCCGCTACCTCGAGCCGGCCCGCTTCGACGACCGCCTGGCGGTGCGCGCCCGCTGCGGCGAGCTCCGCGGCGCGCGCTTCCGCTTCGACTACTCGGTCGAGCGGGAGGGCGAGCAGATCGCCGACGGCTGGACGCGACACGCGTGCGTGGAGGCCACCACGTACCGGCCAACGCGCATGCCGGCCTGGCTTGCCGACGAGATCGCTACCGGGGAGACGTGATGCCGGTCGCGCCGGTGGGCCCGCTCGGCCCACTCGGCCCCGTAGGCCCCGTGGGCCCGATCTTCTTCGGCCTTGGCTTCGTCCCCACGCGCACGACCCGGGTCTCGCCGCGGTACGACGAGTACCACGTGTTGTCGTACAGGAGCGCGCCGGAGCTCGCGTAGACCTTGCGCCGCACGCTCGTCGAGCTCGAGGGCGAGCCGCTCTCATCGACCGCGGTCATCCCCACGTATAGGTTCGGGTCCGAGATGCGCTTCACCGGCGCGCCGCCCGTGGTGACGAGCGGCCGGGTCTCGCTCTCGACGCGCCGGTGCAGCGGGGCGCCGTAGAGGTCGACCACGAGCGAGGACGACCCGACGAACGTGCGCAGCAGCAGCCAGTGATCGGTGTCGTTGACGAACTGGAGGTCGACGTCCGGATAGTTCACCGTCGCGTCGCGGCCCTGCGGGTAATGGCTGATGTACAACGCGTGGTTGGTGCGCGAGGTGATCTTCACGCCGGCCTCGTAGGCCGCGTTGAACACGGTCGTCGAGACCTGGCAGACGCCGCCGCCGAGGCCGGTGCTGAGCTCGCCGTTGATGATCACCGGAGCCTCGAGGAACCCCTTGTCCGCGGTGCGCGCGCCGGTGGTCTGGTTGAACGAGAACGTCGAGCCGGGCGCGATCAGCTTGCGGTCGACGAGGCGGGCGACGAGCTGGACGTTGTGGATCCGGTTCGAGTCGCCGCCGTAGATCGTCTCGTAGCGGCTTACGCGGGTCGTGATCCCCATCGCGCGCGCCTCCGCGGTCGTGCGATCGGGTGGCTGCCCCGTCACGACGACGCGGGCGTTGCGAGCGCCGGGGGAGAGCGCGGCGGCGAGCATGCTCCGTTCCGTCGGCCGGACCGAGACCACTCGCCCGAGCTTTGCCGGGACGACCGCCACGCGGCCGCTCTCGAGGACATTGAAGGAGGCGTTCCGAGCGGGATGGTTGACCTCGCGACCGAGCCGCTTGAAGTAGCGCTTCGCGCCGGGGCCGCCGATCTCGAGCTTGCGAGCGCCGTCGTGCGGCAGCGCGAGGATGGCCGCGAGCTGGCGCTTGGGCAGCCACCACGAGGCGGCGCCCAGGTTCATGCGCACACGCTTCGAGAGCGCGGTGCGAGCCTGCACGAGGGCAGGCTGCAGGTCGGCAGCGGAAACGCTCGGTGAATCGACGCGTACGGGAAGGTCGACTTGCCCGCCGCGACGAAGCCCGGCGAGGGCTTGAACGAGCGTCGTCCCGGCCGCGTCGCGGTCGAGCACCCGGCCGGTCCTGCCCGGGATCACCCTTGCCTGGAGCCCGCGCAAGACAATTGCCGCGTCACGGTGGGGGGCGTCGATTGTTCGGCCCATGCGCCCGAGCTCGTAACTGAGCGAACGCTCGATCACGCGCGTGGGCGGCGAGACGTCCGCGCCGAGGACGCGAACGCCGATCCTGCGTAGGCCGCGGAACGGGCCCAGCCCGTCTCCCTGCTGCAGAGCGAGCTTGACCGCAGCGTGCCAGTCCGCCTCCACGCCGAGATTCGCCGGCCGCAGCCGCCAGGTGTGACCCGCCCCGGTGAAGACCACCGGCACCTGCGACACCGCATCGGCCCGCCGCTCGAGCTTGGCCGTGGCCTGCGAGGCGGTCAGTCCGCCGACGTTCACCCCGGCGACGCGAACGCCCGCGGCGATTCGTGCCGGTGAGCCGGCGAACAGGAATCCGACCAGCGCGCCGCCGACCGTACCGACGATCGCGAGCGCCGCCACACGCTGCAGGAGCAGTGTGCGCGAACGGCCGCGCCGGCGGCTACGGACTCCGACCCGAGTCGTCCCTGCCTCCACGCGCAAGGCGAGAAGTGTAGCGGCGGGGCACGTCGTTTCAGTCGCCGCGCGGTAAGAAAATCTCGCGGGCGATCACGAGCCGCTGGATCTGCGACGTGCCCTCGTAGATCTGGAACAGCTTCGCGTCGCGCATCAGCTTCTCGACGGGGTATTCCTTCATGTAGCCGTAGCCGCCGAAGATCTGCACCGCGTCGGTCGTCACCTTCATCGCCGTGTCCGCGGCGAACCGCTTCGCATACGACGACTCCAGCGTGGCGCGCTTGCCCTGATCGATGAGCCAGGCGGCCTGCCAGACCAGCAGCCGCGCGGCCTCGATCTCGGTGGCCATGTCGGCGACGAGGAAGTTGACTCCCTGGTTCATCGCGATCGGCTGGCCGAACTGCACGCGCTCCTTCGAGTACTCGACGGCGTGCTCGAAGGCGGCGCGGGCCACCCCGACGGCGCCGGCTGCTGTGCCCGGGCGCGTGTTGTCGAGCGTCTGCATCGCGATCTTGAAGCCTTCACCCTCCTCGCCCAGGCGATTCCCCGCCCCTACCCGCACGTCCTGGAAGGCGAGCGCCGAGGTGTCTGTCGCGCGCTGGCCCATCTTGTCCAGGTGCTTCTCGATCGTCACGCCGTCCGCGTTTCCCGGGACGACGAAGGCCGTGAGCCCGCGGTGCCCGGCGGCCTGGTCCGTCGAGGCGAAGACGGTGAACCAGCCCGCCTGGCCCGCGTTGGTGATGAACATCTTCGAGCCGTTGAGGACGTAGTCGTCGCCGTGGCGCACGGCAGTCGTCTGGATCCCGGAGACGTCGGAGCCCGCACCGGGCTCGGTCAGCGCGAACGAGCAGAGGATCGGCTCCTCGAGGAGCGGCCCCAGCCACTCGCGCTTCTGCTCCTCGGTGCCGGCGAGCAGGACCGGGAGCGCGCCCAGGATGTTGGCCACGATCGTCGTTCCGATCCCCGAGCAGCCCCAGCACAGCTCCTCGCCGATCAGCGCGCCCTCCATCCCGCCGAGGCCTGCGCCGCCGAGCTCTTCCGGGATGTGCGGGTTCATCAGCCCTACCTCGTGGGCCTTCGCGACGACGTCCGCGGGGTGGGTCTGGTGCTCGTCGTACTCGGCGGCCTTGGGCCGTATCTCGCGGGCCGCGAAGTCGTGCGCGAGCCCGCGCAGAGCCCGCTGCTCTTCCGTCAGAGCAAACGAGACTCCGGTGCCAATTGCCTCTGTCGTAGCCATTTCCGCCCTCTTGATTGACTGATCAGTCAAAGAGTAGCGTCACCCTCTGCCCAGCGAAACCCCACGGGCGAGGGAGCGGGCTCGAGCGGGCTGGGCGGAAGGCCTGCCCTTGGCTCGGGCTCGTTGTACGCACCGGGCGCCACGTCGTTCGGCGCGTCCGGGTGGAACAGCGACGCGAGGTACTGGATCTGCCCCCTGCCGGGGCCGAGCTCGAACATGCCGCCGCCGTAGAGGCCGATCCCTTGGTCGGCGCAGCGGTCGTAGAAGTCGAGCAGCCCGCGGAGGTGCCCGAACCGCGAGGGCTTCGAGTTGACCGTCCGCGGCGGGAACGCCAGGGCCTCGACGTCGGCGACGGAGTGGATTGGCGCGTCCCAGGTGATGCGGTCGTGATGAGGCGCGAGCACGGGACCGGTCTCCTCCGTGAGTGCCGGGTCCTCGAGGTAGGCCTCCGGGAAGCCCTCCGCGACCCGGCGGTAGAGATCGTCGTCGGGCGGCGGATCCTCGTCGGTGCGGTAGTACGCCTTGAGGTCGGCCGTGACGACTGCGCCTGTCTCGGCCAGCTCGCGGATCAGCTCGTCGCTCCAGTCGCTCGCGGGGTCGAGCTTGAAGCGGAGGCTCGGATCGAGCTCGAGCCAGCGGCGGATCACCCGGGTCGAGGGCGGGTCGCCGAGCCCGGGCGAGACGATGAAGGAGACGGGCCGCGGCTCCCGGCCGACGACTTCGGCGAGGCTCTTGCCGGCCTGGCGCAGCGCGAGGTCGAGCGCGGCGCTCTCGTAGGCCCAGCGCCGCCACGGCTCGGCGATCTCGAGCGCGGCCGAGAAACTCTCGAGCGTCCACGAGCCGGCCAGCGGCAGCACGGGCCCCGCCGCCTGCTCGCGATCGTGCGCCTCCGCGTACCAGGTCACGTCCTCCCCCACGCCCTCCTCACCGCCGTGCAGCCTGACCACGGTCGTGACGCGGCTGAACCCGCGCGTGACGGGTTGCTCGAGCCGCTCGAGCTCGTACGACTCGACCTCCAGGGGAAACTGGGCGAAGCGCTTCCATAGACTCTCAGCCATGGAATTCGACCTTACAGACGAGCAGCGCCTGATTCAGGAGACGGTGCGCTCGTTCGTGGACGAGCGCGTGCTGCCGAACGCGATCGAGAACGACATCAACCACCACCTGGACATGGGCGTGATCGAGGGCATGGCCGAGCTCGGGCTGCTCGGGATCGTCGTCCCCGAGGAGTACGGCGGTGCCGGTCTCGACTTCGTCGCGGAAGCGCTCGCCTGCGAGGAGATCGAGCGCGGCGAGGCGGCCTTCAGGACGCTGATCTCCGTGCACGTGGGCCTGAACTCGCTCTCGCTGCTCCGCTACGCGAGCGAGGAGCAGAAGCAGCGTTACCTCGTGCCGCAGGCGAAGGGCGAGAAGCTCGCGTGCTTCGGCCTGACGGAGCCGGCTGCCGGCTCGGACGTCGCGGCAATGCGCTCCACCGCAGCCCGCGAGGGCGGTTCCTACGTCCTGAACGGCCAGAAAAACTGGATCTCGTACGCCACGGTGGCCGACCACCAGCTCGTCTTCGCGAAGACCGACCCCGCGGCGAAGCACAAAGGGATCTCGGCGTTCATCGTCGAGCGCGAGTGGCCGGGCGTCTCGACTCGCGAAACCGAGCACAAGCTGGGCATCTGGGCGGGTTCCACCGGCGAGCTCTTCTTCGAGAACGTCGAGGTGCCGGCCGAGAACCTCGTCGGCGAGGAGGGCCAGGGCTTCGAGATCGCGATGTACGGGCTCGACCAGGGCCGCTTCACGGTGGCGGCCGGGGCGTGCGGCGTGATCAGCGCGTGCCTCTCCCGCTCGGTCGAGTACGCGCGGGAGCGGGAGACCTTCGGGCAGCCGATCGGCAAGTACCAGTTCGTCCAGGACATGATCGCCGAGATGGTTCTCGGCTACGAGACGTCGAAGCTGCTCGTGATGCAGGCGGCGTGGCTGAAGAACGAGGGCCGCCGCAACACGCGCGAGACGTCACTGGCGAAGTGGCATGCGACCGAGTCGGCTTTCCGGGCGGCGCACCTTGCGATCCAGGTACACGGCGCTTACGGCTACTCAGCCGAGTACGGGATCGAGCGCTACTTCCGCAACGCGCGCGCGCCGATCATCTATGAGGGCACGACGCAGATCCACAAGCTGATGCAGGCCGAGCACGCGCTCGGCTACCGCAGCCTGAACGGCCGCGACGGCGAGGCCTCGCCGATCGCCGCCTGGGCCCCCGCGCTCGCCCAGGCGCGCTAGGAAGGTTCACGCAGACCGCTCCAGGGCCAATCTTTGGGCTCGGCACAAAGTCCTGCCCGTACGGGATTGTCGATGACGTATCGAAGAGCCGCCTCGAGATGGTGCTCGTCTCTGAGCACGTAGGCGGCGAACCGGGCCTCGAAGAGACGGCCGCGACGGCGGTGGCGGTAGTTGAAGCGCTGCGCATAGATCCCGTTCAGCCGCTGCATCCCGTCTGACAACGCGGCTCGTGATGCCTCGAGAATCAGGTGATAGTGCGTCCCCATGAGGCAATAGGCATGACAGGCCCAGTCGAACCGCCGTGCGCTCGTTCGCAGAAGACCGAGAAATTCGATGCGATCGAGCTCGACGCGGAAGAGCTCGACGCCGCCGGTCCCGCGGCCAGTGACGTGGTAGATCCCGTCTTCAAGGTTCGAACGAGGCTGCCTCGGCATCGACCTAGCGTAAGCCCGCACCGCCGCGGTGACCTGAAATGAGACGCCTTCGACTCGCTTCCGGCGCACCTGTGACACACCCTGGGTGTGTCCCTGGGTGTGTCCCTGGTTTTTCTCCCGCTCCTGCTCGCGCTCCCGGTCGTCCCGGCACAGGTTGAGCTCTTCACACCAGCGGCACATCCACGTCCATATGCGTCTTCGGCTCGACCTCCATCAGCCGCACCAGCAGCGGGATCGCGCCCAGGATCGCCACGCCGCAGATCGGCCAAAGCACCTGATACCCGCTCGTCTCGTGGAGGTACGGCCTGGCCAGGTCGATCGCCAGCCCCGCGACGGGCGCGCCGACGAGCAGCCCGATCCCCTTCGTCGTCGTGGCCAGCCCCGACACGGCGCCGCGGTGCTCGACCGGCACGATCTTGTAGAGGAGCCCCCAGGCGAGCGTCATCACGGTCCCGCCGGCAATCGAGACGCCGATGATCAGCCCGAAGTACCAGTCGTGCCACTGCTGCGCGAGCCCGCCCGCCAAGCAGCCGCCGCCGTAGATGAACGACGCGAAGAAGATCACCCGCGCGAGCCCGAAACGGTCTCCGAGCCGCCCGGCGAAGATCGCCGCGATCACGTAGCCGATCGCAACCGACCCGAGCACCGCCGAGGACAGCACCTTCGACTGGTGCAGCCCGTCGATGACATAGAGCACAACGAACGTCCTCGCGGCCGCGAACGCCCCTTCCCAGGCCGAGTTCGCGAGCAGGAACCGCCGCACGTCGCCGTCCTCCCAGAAGATGTGCCAGCTCCGCTGAATGTAGGCCCAGAAGCCCTCGAAGACGCGCCCGTGGCCGCCGTCCTCCCGCACCAGCACGATCGCCAGCCCGCAGGCGGTCGTCGTCAGGATCGCGGCGAGGATGAACGGTGAGGGCCGCCAGAGCTTGAACAAGAGGCCGCCGCCGACGAGTGCGATCCCGAGCGCGAGCCCGCGCAGGATGTGCTGGATCCCTTGCGACCGGCCGAACAGCTCCGGCGGGAGCACGTCCGGGTAGAGGCCACGGTACGGCGTCTCGTAGAGGTAGTACGCGAAGAAGAACGACATCACGATCACGGCCGTCGTCCACAGGTTCGGCATGAGCGGCATCAGCAGCAGGCAGAACCCCATCGGGAAGAGCGCGACGAGCATGAACGGGCGCCTTCGACCAAGCGGAGTGTGGAACGAGTCGCTCCAGGGCCCGATGATGGGAGAGATCGTGAGCGCGAAGATGCCCTCGGCGCCCAGAATCACCCCGATCAGGCCGCCGGAGTCCGTGAACCGGTGCAGCAACGGCGGCAGGTACGCCGCGGTAGTGGTGATCGAGAAGGCGAGCCCGAACGCGCCGAGCCCGAGCTTCCACAGCAGCCGCCGCTGGACCGGAGGCACGGTGGCCAAGGCCTGCGACGCTGGTGTCGTCTCCACTTAGCCTGGAGACGTCGCGAGGTCGGGGGCGAGCCCGCCGCTGACGATTTCGACCAGCGTGTGCTCTGCGCGGGCGACGTCCTCCTCCGAGTCCGGCAGCCGCCCGAGCACCCAGCCGGTCAACAGCTCCTCTACCGCGCCGTAGAACACGTAGCTCGCCAGCCGTGCGTCGAGATCGCCGCGGATCGTGCCGTCCGCCTGGCCCCGCTCCACGATCTCCTGGATCGCCGCGAACGACGCCGCGATCTCGTCCATCTCGCCGGGGAGATACTGGCTCCGCGTCACCTCGAGCACGAGCACGCGCACGAGGTCCGGGTCTCGCCGCCAGGAACGCAGCAGGATCTCGGCCACCTTGCGCAGCTGCTCCCTCGGCGGGTCGCCGGCCTGCTCGACGCTCTTGATCGTCTCGATCAGGGCGCGCCAGGTCTCCCGGAAGACGCTGCGAAGCACGTCCTCCTTCGACTCGAAGTAGTGGTAGAGCAACCCGTAGGCGACGCCTGCCTCCTCGGCGATGTCGCCGACCCGGCTGGAGTGGTAGCCCTTGCGCGCGAAGACCCTCACCGCTGCATCGAGGAGCAGTCGGCGCTTCTCTTCCTGCGCGTTCGACCGGTCAGGCAACCCGGCGGAGTGTAGTACGTTCAGCTCGGCTGCAGCCCTAGGGCCGCCGGGAGCGCGAAGAGGTCGGGCAGGCGATTTTCAAGCTCGGGGTAGCGGCCCTCGCGATCGAGGAGGAATGCGCGGCGGATCCCGGCCGCGCAGGCACCCTCGATGTCGTCCTCGAGCGAGTCGCCGACCATCGCTGCGTCCGCCGGCTCCACCTCCAGCCGCTCCAGCACCGCCCGAAAGATCGTCGGATGAGGCTTCGTGCGCCCGAAGGCGCCCGAGCCGAGCGCCGCGTCGACGTCGAGCTTGTGGTGCGCAACGAACAGGCCGAGGTTCCGTCCCGTGTTCGAGATGAGACCGAGCTTCAGGCCCCGAGCACGCAGCTCGCCCAGCACCGGCAATGCGTCCTCGAAGAGCTCGAAGTGCTCGGCGTGCTCCCAGGCGCGCGTCATCTCGACGGCGCACTCGTATGCCGAGTCGGCGTCACCGCCCATGCCGCGGATGATCCGCTCGGTGAAGGCGACCCAGATCTCCTCGTCGTGCTCGAGCTCCGGATGGCGCTTGATCCCCTCGACCGCCTGCGCGCGTGCCTCCGGATAGCGAACGGGGTCGAGCTCGAGCCCGAACCGCGCTCCGAGGCGCTGATAGCCCTCCGGCCCCAGCTCGGGGCCAGGCCGGGCGATCGTGAAGTCGACGTCGAAAAGAACGGCGCGCAGCATCAGCTTGCTTCTACCAGCCAGCGCGCGGTTTCGATATGAGTCTCGTGGTACTCGCTGCCGACCGACCAGGCGATCGTCTGGCCGATCGTCCAGCCGCGTGCCCGCTCGCGGTCGAGACCGAGCTCGGCGGTCAGCCGGTCGAACCGATGGAGGACGTCGCGACGGCTGTGGCCCAGCTCGACCGACCGAACGATCGGCGCGACCGCGAACTCGCGCTCGCCCACGAGCGGCTTCGGGTCGATCACGAGCCACGGCTCCCGCGCTGCCGCGAGCACGTTCTCGCCGTGCAGGTCCTGGTGCAGCAGCACCTGCTCGCCCTGGGTCGGCGCGAGCTCGCTCAGCGCCTCGAGCGCTGCCTCGAGCAGGCGCTGCTCGAACTGCCTCCCTGCCTGCTCCCAGGTATTCGGCAGCTGCTCGGCCCACCAGGCGGCCTCCTCGGAGAGCGGCCGGAACCGACCCGCCGCAAGCTTCCAGAGGCGCGGGAGAAGCGAGACGAGCACGTCGAGCGCCTGCTCCTGGCCCGCGGCCGCAAGCGGCGTCCCGGGCACGCAGCGCTCGAGCAGCAGCGCGTGCCGCTCCGGATCGTGCGCGAGCAGCTGGACCGCCCCGTCGCCGTCCCAGAGCTCCAGCGCCGCCGCCTCGTGCTCGCTCTCCCGATGCGGCGTCTGGATCTTCAGCACGACCTCGTCGCCGCGGGTCGTGACGGCCGGGGTAACGACCGACGCGACGCCGCCCGCGAACGGCTCGCCCAGGGTGAGATCCCAGTGCTCGATCAGGCCGGAGTCGGCCAGCGGTAAGCGTCCGCCTGCCGGTTCCTGAGCGACGGCAGCTTCTCGCGCACCGAGCGCAGTCGCGCCCGGTCGAGCTCGGCGGAGATCACGGTTTCCTCGTCCGGAGCCTGCGCCAGCACGATCCCCCACGGATCGACGATCAGCGAGCGCCCGTAGGCCGGCTTCCCAGGCAGCGTCTCGCCGACCTGCGCCGGGGCGGCAACGTAGTACTGGTTCTCGATCGCCCGCGCGCGTAGCAACACGTGCCAGTGGTCCTTGCCGGTCGGGGTCGTGAAGTGAGCGGGAACCGTCACGAGCTCGGCGCCCTCCAGCGCGAGGATCCGGTACAGCTCGGGAAAGCGGACGTCGTAACAAACGGTCAGCCCGATCGGCCAGCCTTCGCCGCGCACGACGACGGGCTCTTCGCCCGGCTCCTCAGCCTCGGACTCCCGATAGACGTAGCCACCGACCTCGACGTCGAAGAGGTGGATCTTGCGGTAGAGACCGAGCAGGTCCCCGTCGGGGCCGAAGGCAAGGCTCGTGTTCGAGAGCTTCTCGCGGCCCTCGCGTCTCTCGGAGATCGAGCCGCCCACGAGCGTGATCCCGTGCCGCCGCGCCCACTCGGCCATCGCCGCCACCGACTCGCCGCCCTCGAGCGGCTCGGCTGCGGCGTGCAGCACCTCGGGACTCCCGATCGCGTTCCACTTCTCGGGCAGCGCGACCACGTCTGCGCCGGTGGCCGCGGCCCGCGCGACCAGCCGCTCGGCCTTCTCGAGATTCGCCGCCTTGTCGGGCCCGCTCGTGAGCTGGACACAGGCGACGCGAAGCAGGTCGGACACGCGAGCAGGATAGCTTTCGCCCATGGCGGCGATCAGCAGCCTTCCCAGTCGTGCGCGCGTGCTGCAGGCGTTTCACAGCCGCAACTTCCGGCTGCTGTGGAGCGGCCAGGCCGTTTCGCTGCTCGGGGACTCGGCCTTCCTGATCGCATTGAACTGGCGCACCTTCACCCTCACCGGCAACGCGAAGTCGATCGGGATCGTGCTCACGTTCCAGGGTGTCGGGTTGCTCTCGACGGTGCTCGTCGGCGGCGCCCTCGCCGACCGCTACGACCGCCGCAAGCTGATGCTGATCTCCGACGCCGCCCGCTGCGGGATCATCGGCGCGCTCGCGGTCCTCGACGCGACGGGCCACATCAGCATCGAACTGCTTGCCACGATCGCGTTCGTCGAAGGCCTCGCGACCGGGTTCTTCGCGCCCGCGCTAGGCGGTCTCATCCCGCTGGTCGTCGAAGGGCCGGTGCTCGGCTCGGCCAACGCCTTGATCGGCATGGCCCGCCAGGGCAGCCTGCTGATCGGCCCTTCCGTGGCGGCGCTCATGTACGGCCTCGCGGGCTCCACCGTCGTCTTCGGCTTCAACTCGGCCTCGTACCTCGTTTCCTTCGGGCTCATCTGGGCGACACGGCCCCGCCCGGCCGAGCCTGCGGCCGCGCAGGGCATGCGCCGCGAGATCTGGACGGGGATCCGCTACGTGGCGGGCGTTCCCTGGCTCTGGGTGACGATCACGCTCTTCGCCTTCGTGCTCATGTTCCAGTGGGCCCCGATCCAGGTGCTCACCCCGAAGCTCGTCCGCGATCATTTCCACCTGAGCGTCCGCGCCTACGGCTTCATCTTCTCGGCGCTCGGAGCCGGAATGATCATCGGCGCGGTCACCTTCGCGCAGCTGAACCTGCGCCGCAGACGGGGGCTCATCTCGTACCTGATCTGGATGTTGAACAGCCTGCTGATCGTTGTCTTCGCGCTCTCGCCGTGGTACTGGCTCGCCGTCCTGGCCGCATTCCTGCGCGGCGCGTGCATCGGCTTCGGCGTCGCGGTCTGGGAGACGATGCTGATGGAGCTCGTGCCGCAACATATGCTCTCGCGCGTGGTCAGCCTCGACTGGTTCGGCGCGCTCGGCCTCACGCCCTTCGGCCTGATCGCGGCGGGTGCCGCATCGAGCCTGGCGAGCCCGGGCACGATCATCGCCTTCGGCGCCTGCATCTCGCTGTCGCTCGTCGCATTCGGCCTGCTGTCCCGCCAGATCCGAGAGATCGACTGATGCCCGTCTACTGGAAGCCCAAGTACGGCACGAGAAGCTCCCGCCACCGTGCGTGGGCCCGGCAAGAGGCAAAGCGGGAGGCACGCGCAAAAAGGCACCCGCAAATTACGCTTCGACAGCGTCTACGAGAGCTCTTCAGGCGCTAACCTGTCTCCGCTCGGGGTGTGGCGCAGCCTGGTAGCGCGCTCCGTTCGGGTCGGAGAGGTCCCCAGTTCAAATCTGGGCACCCCGATGAGGTCGCGGGGGAACCGCTGGTTCCCCCGCGAGAAACCCACTGATCGCATCAGCGCAGGCGCCGGGCCGCTCGGCGATCAGCAGGTGCCCGCAGTCCGCGATCACCCGCAGCCGCGCGCGGAGCCTGCGCGCGTAGTCGAAGGCATCGCCGATCGGGAGCTGGTTGTCGCGGGCTCCCCAGAGCACGAGCGACGGGCAGCACACGCGGTCGAGGTCGGGTCGCGGATCGTCCCGCATGAGCGCCATGGCCGCGCTGATCGTGTCGGTGTGGCGTGCAGGCCCGGAGAGGAAAGCCTCCACCACCTCGGCCGGAAGCGCCTGCGGGTCGGCCGCGCCCCAGCGCCCGAAGACGAGGCTCTTCAGCACCGGCGAGCGAGCGACCAGCCGCCGATGCGGCGCGATCCGCCGCCCGGGCTTCAGGATCCCGGTGATCGTGAGCGCGTAGCGCGCGCTGCGGGTTCCGGACGAGATCCCGGCCGCGCCCGCGAGGACGAGGCGGCTGACGCCGTCCGGCCGGCGGATCGCCAGCCGCAGCGCGATCGCGCCGCCGAGCGAGTGCCCGACGACGGCCGCGGGAGAGAAGCCCTCACGCTCGGCGACTTCAGCAAGCGAGTCCGCGTACGCGTTCAGGTTTCGCGCCGCAGGCAGCGGCTCGGAGCCACCGTGTCCGGGGAGCTCGGGCACGAGCAGGCGCCGCCCGGGCAAGAGCAGCGGCGCGAGGGCCAGCCAGTTCGAGGCAGCCCCGCCGAGCCCGTGCACGAGCACGAGCGGCTCGCCCTCTCCGCGGACGAGGTAGCGAAGCCTCGAGCCGCGCACCTCGGCGAATCGCTCCTCGAATCCGGGCAGCTCGTCTGAGGTGTTGCTTGCAACGCCGACCATGAGAGGACGGGGCGGCTTTGCCGATGCGTCCGTTTCCTTTGCGTCCGTCACCAAGGCCGATTATTCTTCGACCGATGAACAGTTCGGGGAGGCAGGACCCCTGATTCCTGCGCGACACCTACGAGGAGCACTCGGCTAGCCCGCAAGCGCAGTAGCGCAGGCGGGCTTTTTGATGCTTAGGCGTCGTCTTGCGACGCCGACCAAAGAGGCCGGGCCGGCTTCGCCGGCTCGGCCGTCCGACACGGAAGGAGCACGGACTAGATGCCAAACCATCTGACGCCGGAAGAGTTGTCCAAGGAGCTCGGGATCGAGCGGCTGGAAGTGATCCGCCTCTGTCTCGAGGAGGGGGTCCCGATCTACCAGGGCAAGATCGACAAGACGCTCTTCCAGGCGCAGCTCAACGCGGTCGGCGCCACCCCCCAACCGCACTAGCCAGAAAACTACTTCGCTGCGGCGCGCTTCTTCGACGCTGACCTCTTGCGCGCGGCGGGCTTCTCGCCGTTGGCCGTGCGGCCGCCCTTCGTCGCGGCCACGCTCTGCTTCAGCGCTTCCATCAGGTCGATCACCGGCGCGTCGGCAACCGGCTCCGGCATCGCGATCTCCTCACCGGCCAGCTTGGCCTCCAGCAGCTTCCGCAGGTTCTGCCGGTACTCGCTCTGGAACTCGTTCGGGTCGAACTCGCCGACGAGCCCGTCGATCAGCTGGCGCGCGAGCTGGAGCTCCGGCTCCTTGACCTTGATCTCCTCGACCGCCTCCTCGATCTCCGCCTGGGACTTGACGTCCTCGGCGAGGAAGAGCGTCTCGAGCACGAGCGCCTCGCCCTTTGGACGGATCAGGCAGAAGTTCTCGTTGCCGCGGATCACCATCCGGCCGATCGCCGCCATCCCCGTCTCCTTCATCGCGTCGAGGAGCAGCACGTACGGCCTTCGCTGCGCCTCCGCGGTCGAGGGCGCGAGGAAGTAGGTTCGGTCGAAGTAGACCGGGTCGACCTGGTCGAGCGGGACGAACCGCGAGATCTCGATCGCGCGCGAGGTGTCGCGCTGCTCGATCGCCTCGAGGTCGGCGTCCTCGACGATCACGAACTGACCCTTCGAGACCTCCCAGCCCTTGACGAGCTCGTCTGCGGTGACCTCGCGCTCGTGCACCGGGCACCACCGCTTCTGCTTGATCGGGGTCTTGCACTCCCGGTGCAGCGTGCGGAAGGAGACATCGGACGCGCGAGCCTTCGGCGCCGTCGCAGGCGCGAGCCCGACCGGGATGGTCACCAGGCCAAAACTGAGGGATCCGTTCCAGGTAGTTCGCATGGTCCGCCTTCGGAATTCTAGTGGGACCGGGCTGTTTCGCCGCTGCCGAGGGCTTCCCTCCCCGACTTTCCTCAGCGTAAGCTGGTCTCCTGAGCGAGACCACCGCAACGGCACCGCCCGTGCCGAGCCCCCGGGCCGGCGGAGGGCGGACGATCGGGCAACTGTGGCGCACCGCGGCAACCGCAGGGCGCACGAACCCCGCTTACCTCGTGGAGGGCGAGGACGGCTGGGCGGAGATCTCCTGGGACGAGGCCGCGAGCACCGTCGACGAGCTCGC
>JBBRZN010000033.1:0-23694 GCA_038236705.1 Gaiellales bacterium | reverse complement strand
GAGCTGCGAAGAGCCGAAGAACTCCTTCAGCGCAGCGACCACGGGCCGGATGTTGATGATCGTCTGCGGCGTGATCGTGTCCACGTCCTCCGTGGTCATCCGCTCGCGGACGACGCGCTCCATGCGGTAGAGCCCGACCCGGAAGGCCTCCTGGATCAGCTCGCCCACGGTGCGCAGGCGCCGGTTGCCGAAGTGCTCGTACTCGTCGAGCTCACCGCGGATCGCATCGCGCGGGAGCACGATCGCGTCGGCGGCGAAGTCCTTCGACTCGGGGTCGACGCCCAGCTTGTCCGGCAGCTCCACGAGCTTCTGGACGAGCGAGAGGATGTCCTGCGTCGTCAGCACGCGCACGTCGTCCGGCACGTCCACGCCGAGGCGCTGGTTGAGCTTGTACCGGCCGACCTTGGTCAGGTCGTAGCGCTTCGGGTCGAAGAAGAGCGACTTGAGCAGGTTCCGCGCGTTGTCGAGCGTCGGCGGCTCGCCCGGCCGCTGCTTCTTGAAGACCTCGATCAGCGCCTCGTCCTCGTGCGCCGAGGCGTCCTTCTCCAGCGTGTTGGCGATGTAGAGCGAGTTGCCGAACAGCTTCATGATCGCCTCGTTGGAGCTCGTGTCCAGCTTCCAGCCGGTGGTCGGGTCCTCCTCCGGGAGAGCCCGGAGCAGCGTCGTGATCGGCAGCTTGCGCTTGCGGTCGATGCGCGCGTAGACGATGCCCTTCTTGTCGATCTCGAGCTCGAGCCAGGAGCCGCGGCTCGGCATCAGGTTGGCCGTGAAGACCTGCTTCGCGGGGTCCTTCGGCTCCATCAGGTAGGCGCCCGGGCTGCGGACGAGCTGCGTCACGATCACGCGCTCGGTGCCGTTGATGATGAAGGTGCCCCACTCGGTCATCATCGGGAAGTCGCCCATGAAGACGGTCTGCTCGCGAATCTCGCCCGTCTCCTTGTTCACGAAGCGGACGGTCATCGAGAGCGGCGCCTGGAAGGTCAGGTCCTTCTCACGGCACTCCTGGATGGTGACGGGGGGCTCACCGAACTTGTACTCGCCGAACTCCACGGCGAGCGTGCCGGTGTAGTCCTCGATCGGCGAGATGTCGTCGATCGTCTCTCGCAGGCCCTCGTTGAGGAACCAGTCGAACGAGGCCTTCTGGATGTCGATCAGGTTGGGGAGATCGAGAACGTGCTTGAGGCGCGAGAATGTTTTGCGCGCGCGAGGCGCAGCGACCCTGGTGGTCAAATGGGGATGCCTCCCTTAAGGGCTTGGAATGGCTTCGAGATGCGGACAGGCGAACGTCGGCGCGGAACCGCCAAGACTAGCGAATGATGAGGACCCTGCGCAAGGCCGAGCGACGGGTGGCCGCCCGGATGCGTCGAGTCACTATAGAGCTTCGGCCCCAAGCGCGCCAGAGGCGCCCTTTCGGACGCCTCTGGATCCGCTTCTAGCCGAGAACTACGGGGTAACCGGCGCGGCGGCTTCCGCCGGGTGTGCGCCGATCTTGCGCGCGGTCAGATCCGGCGTGGCGGCGCTCTCGAGGTCTGCCTTGCAGACCTTTGCCGTCACGTGGACGCGATCGTTCGGCGCAAGCGCGCCGAGGTTGTGCGAGCCCTCCCTGCTGATCCGGGTCTTCGCGTCGACCGCGATCGTCGCGGTTCCGGCCAGCTTGTAGGCGCGGCCGTGCTTGTTCGAGCGCTGCACGGTCAGCACGAAGAACGTGTCGGCGTCCTGGGGATCGGCGTCGGCTGCCAGGACTCCCGCGAGCATGACCGTCACCGCCGGCTTGCAACCCGGGCCGGTCTTCGGCTTCGGGCCCTTGCCCGGATGATCGGCGGCCAGAGCGGCAGAGACCGCCACCAGCGAGGCGACGAGGGCGAGAACGAAGAACTTGAACCGCATGCTTGAACCTCCATTAAGGGGTTAGGGGTACACCCAACTGACGGTGTTCTCGGCATGCACCTGCGCCCTGCCCAGCGCAAATCCCTGAAAGGGGTGAGGAACGGCTTACAAAGTGGGTTTTGGCGCGAGGGGCCGCTCCCGGCGGCCCCTCGCGAAATCCCCGGAGCTACTTGATCTCGACCTCGGCGCCGGCCTCTTCGAGCTGCGCCTTGATCTGGTCGGCCTCGTCCTGAGGCACGCCTTCCTTGACCGCGTTGGGCGCGCCGTCCACGAGGTCCTTGGCCTCCTTGAGGCCCAGGCCGGTGATCGCGCGGACGACCTTGATCGCCTGGATCTTCTTGTCGCCGGCCTTCGTGAGCACGACGTCGAAGGAGGTCTTCTCCTCCTCCGCCGCGCCGTCGCCGGCCGGAGCGCCGCCCGGCGCCGCGACCGCGACCGGGGCCGCTGCGCTGACGCCCCACTCCTCCTCGAGCTTGCTCTTGAGCTCGACGAGGTCGAGGACGGTCATCGTCCCGAGCTGCTCGACGAGCTTCTCGGTATCGGTCTTAGCCACTCTGCTCCTCCTCTTGCTCCGCCTCCGGCCCGGTTTCCTCGGCCGACGGCTCTTCGGTTTCCTCTGGTTCAGCCTCTGCTGTTTCGAGCTCTCCCTCTGCAGGCTCTTCGGGCGTGGGTTGCGCTTCGGCCTCTGGCTCCGGAACCGTTTCGCCTTGCTCCTCGAGCTGGCGGATGCGGGCGTCGATCACGCCGACGAGGTCGCGCAGCGGCGCGGCGAACAGCCCGACCACGGTCGTCAACGGCGCGGCCACCGCGCCCACGAGCTGCGCTCGCAGCACGTCCGCCGGCGGGAGCGTGGCGAGCCTCTTGATCTCGACGTCCCCGACCACGCTGCCCTCGAGCAGCCCTCCGCGGATCACGAGCACGGCTTTGGCCCTGGCGGTGTCGTTCAGCACCTTGGCCACGGCCGCAGGGTCGCCCTCCGGGTTCAGGAAGGCGATCGCCGTCGGCCCGTCGATCAGCTCCAGCACCTCCGGCTTGCCCGCGGCCTCGGCCGCGCGGCGCGTGAGCGTGTTCTTGACCACGGTGAAGCGCGCGCCGGCCTCGAGCAGGCGGGTGCGCAGCTCGTCGATCTCCGGCATCGTCAGGCCGCGGTAGTCGGCGACCATCAGGGTCTCCGAGTCGCGCAGGCGCTGGGCCAGCTGCTCGACTACTCGCTCTTTTTGCTCTTTCAGCATCGATTCACCTCTTCACGAAACGAGCCCGCGCTCAGGCGGGCTCGGAGAGGCTCGGTGCCTTTCCTGCTCCGCCTGCGCTGGGCTTCCGCCTTGCGGCTGCCAACGGTCTTCGGCTCGGATTGCGCTTAAACCGCTACTTCTTCCTGCTCCGCTCCTTCGAGCTCTTCCACGATGCCCTTCGTCCGCGCCGGATCGACGTGGATCCCCGGGCCCATCGTGCTCGTCAGTGTAACCGTCTTGATGTAGCGGCCCTTTGCCGCCGAGGGCTTCGCGCGCATGATCTCGTCGATCAGCGCGGCGTAGTTCTCGAGCAGCCGGCGCTCGTCGAAGCTCTTCTTGCCGATCGTGACGTGGACGTTCGCGCCGCGGTCGGTGCGGTACTCGAGCTTGCCGGCCTTCGCATCGCGGACGGCCTTGCCGAGATCCATCGTGACCGTGCCCGTCTTCGGGTTCGGCATCTTGCCGCGCGGCCCGAGGATCCGGCCGAGCTTGCCGACGACGCCCATCTGGTCTGGGGTGGCGATCGCCACGTCGAAGTCGTCGAAGCCTTCCTCGATCTTCGCGGCCAGGTCGTTCGTGCCGACGACGTCCGCCCCGGCCTCCTCGGCCTCGCGCGCCTTGTCGCCCTCGGCGAAGACGGCAACCGTGGTCTCGCGGCCGGTGCCGTGCGGGAGCATCAGCGTCCCACGCAGCTGCTGCTCGGCGTGGCGCACGTTGAGGCCGAGGTTGAAATGCGCCTCAACGCTCTCGTCGAACTTGGCCGTCTCCGAGCCCTTGAGCAGCTTGACCGCCTCGACCGGCGAGTAGAGCTGCTCGCGGTCGATCGTCGCGCGGGCGTTGCAGTAGGCCTTGCCGTGCTTCACCTTTCCGTCTCCACGCCCATCGAGCGGGCGGTGCCGGCAACGATCAGCATCGCGTGCTCGACGTCGCGCGCGTTCAGGTCGGGCATCTTCGTCTCGGCGATCGAGCGCAGCTGGTCGCGCGTCAGGCGACCGACCTTCTCCCTGTTGGGCTCGCCGGAGCCCTTCTCGAGCCGCAGCGCCTCCTTGATCAGGACGGCGGCCGGCGGCGTCTTGGTGATGAAGTCGAACGAGCGGTCCTCGTAGACCGTGATCTCGACCGGGGTGATGCGGCCGTTCTCCTGGGCGGTCTGCGCGTTGAAGGCCTTGCAGAACTCCATGATGTTGACGCCGTGCTGGCCGAGCGCAGGACCGACCGGCGGCGCAGGGTTTGCCTGCCCGCCCGGGATCTGCAGCTTGATGAGGGTGAGGATTTTCTTGGCCATACGCGTCTAGTCGATCTTCTTCACCTGATCGAACCCCAGTTCGACCGGCACTTGGCGCTCGAAGATGTCCACGAGCACCTTCAGCTTCTGCTGGTCGGGGTTGACGTCCACGATCTCGCCGTCGAAGTCCGAGAGCGGGCCGGAGGTTACCTTCACCGACTCGCCCAGCGAGAACTCGACCTGGGCGCGCGGGCGCTCGCCGGTCGCCGCGCCGGTGCGCAGGATCCGGTCGACCTCGCCCTGGGAGAGCGGAACAGGCTTGGAGCCGGCCCCGACGAAGCCGGTCACGCCGGGCGTGTTCTTCACGACCGTCCACGCCTCGTCGTTCAGGTCCATGTTCACGAGCACGTAGCCCGGGAGGATCCGCTTCTCGGTCTGCACCTTCTGGCCGTCCTTGGTCTCGACGACCTGCTCGGTCGGGACGACGACGCGACGGAAGCGCTGCTGCTGCGCCATCGAGTCGATGCGGTGCTCGAGGTTCGTCTTGACCTTGTTCTCGTGCCCGGAGTAGGTGTTGATCGCATACCAGCGGAACATGGCTACTCCTACCCGCCCAGCAACACGTGCTGGACGAAGCGGCGGAAGATCTCGTCCGCCAGGAACAGGTACACGCCCGTGATCAGGCAGGCGATCAGGACGACGGCGGTCCCCTGGATCAGTTGCTGCTGCCCGGGCCAGTCGACCTTCTTCAGCTCGCCCCAGGACTCGCTCACGAAACTGCGGAGGCCGCTGCCGGGCAGATGGCGCCCACCGTCGACGGACGCGGGCTCTGCGGTCGGGCGCAGCTGCTGGCGCGGCGGGCGCGAGCGCTGCGCGACGGCCTGGCTGTCTTGCTGTGCGACGCGGCGGGCGCGGCGTTCGGAGCGTGTCTGGCGGGCCACTACCTGGTCTCCCGGTGGGGCGTATGCCTGCCGCACCAGCGGCAGTACTTCTTGAACTCGACGCGGTCAGGCGTGTTCCGCTTCGATTTCTCGGTCTGGTAGTTGCGCCGCTTGCACTCCGTGCACGCGAGCGTGATTCCAACTCTGACTCCGGTTGCCATGTTCTTCTCTGCGTCTCCGAGTATTCGAGGAGGTAGCGGCGGGAGGACTCGAACCTCCGACACGCGGATTATGATTCCGCTGCTCTAACCAACTGAGCTACGCCGCCGCGCGCGGGTGAGTGTAGCAGTCGTCCTTTCGATTCTAAGGCGGTCGGCGTGCACGTCCACGAGCTCAACTGGATGCAGCTGGAGGAATATCTCGCCCGAGACGATCGGATCGTCCTCCCCCTCGGCTCGACGGAGCAGCACGGCTACCTCTCCCTCGGTACCGACAACATCCTCGCCGAGCGCGTCTCGCTCGAGGCGGCCGAGCCGGGCGGCGTTCCGGTGCTGCCCGTGCTGCCTTACGGGCTCACTCCGGCCTTCGCCGCCTTCCCTGGCAGCCCCTCACTCCGGCTCGAGACCTTCGCCGCGCTCCTGCGCGACCTGCTCGACTCGCTTTACGCCCAGGGCTTTCGCCGCTTCCTGCTCGTCAACGGTCACGGCGGCAACACGCCCGCCGGCTCGCTCGCACGCGAGTGGGTGGCGGGAAAGCGCGACGCCCAGGTGATCTTCCACAGCTGGTGGTCGAGCGATCGGGTTCTCGCGCGCGCACGCGAGGTCGACCCGGAACCGAGCCACGCGAACTGGTTCGAGAACTTTCCCTGGACGCGGCTGCCGGGCGTCGAGGTGCCCGAGGGGCGAAAGCCGGCGCTCGACGAGGCCGCCTACCGCGTGGCCGGGCCTACGGAGATCAGGGAGCTGCTCGGCGACGGCGTCTTCGCGGGCGCCTACGAGCTTCCGGACGAACAGACCGAAGGGGTCTGGCGCACGGGAGTGGAAGAGGTGCGGGAGCTGCTCGCCGGCGGCTGGCGATGAGCGACCCAGTGGAGCTCTTTCGGGAGTGGTTCGAGGACGCGCGCGTCGCGGGAGTCGAGGTGCCCGAGGCGATGACTCTCGCTACCGCGGACGCGGACGGCCGCCCGTCGGCGCGGATGCTGCTGCTGAAGAGCGCCGACGAGCGCGGCTTCACGTTCTTCACCGGCTACGAGAGCCGCAAGGGACGCGAGCTGGCCGAGAACCCGCGCGCGGCGCTCGTCTTCTACTGGCGTCCACTCGGGCGGCAGGTACGGGTCGAGGGGCCGGTGCGGCGGCTCTCGGCGGAGGAGTCGGACGACTACTGGGCAACGCGCCCGCCGCGGTCACGGGCCGCAGCCGCCGCTTCGCGCCAGAGCGAGACATTGGTCTCGCTCGAGGAGCTGGATGCCGAGGCTGAGCGCCTGCTGGCCGAGCACGACGGAGAGGTTCCGCGCCCCGTGCGCTGGGGCGGCTACGTGCTCGAGCCCGACGCCATCGAGCTCTGGCAGCACCGGGACGACCGGCTGCACGAACGCCTCGTGTTCACGCTCGCGCGCGAGGGCTGGCGTGCGGAACGGCTCGCGCCGTAAGTCGTCAGAAGCCGCGCTCGAGCGCCCTCAGCGCCGCCTCGAGATGACGTTTCAGCTCTTGCGCGGCAACTCGCTGCGCAGCCAGCTCCAACTCGAGCTCCTCAATGCGTTCCCGCGAGGTCGCGAGCTCCTCGTTCTCACCGGCGAGCCGCTCACGCGCCGAGAGCTCGTTGGTGACGGCGGCGGCTTGCGCGGCCATCAGGTCGGCCAGGCCCTGGGCCTGCGCGGCGATTGCCGCGACGCCCTCGAGGCCGGCGGCGGGGGCAGGGGCGGAAGCGCCGAGCGGCGCGTGGGCAGGCACCGGCGCGAGCGTCGGAGGGGTCGGCTCTGCCGCCTGCGGCTCCGGCGCCGGAACGTCCTCCTGCTGCGGCTCGTCATCGGCCTTCCGGCTCGACAGGAGCTCGCTGTGCAGCCCTGCGTCGAGCGCCGTCTTCGGAACGACGACGACGACTGTCTCTCCGATCAGCTCTTCGAGCGCCGCGAGCCGCTGCTCCGTCGGCTCGGCGACCGCGACGACGACACGTTCCCCCTCGATCCGGGTCGGAAGCGCTTCGATCCGCTGCGCGTCCTCGCGGGACAACCGCTTGAGCGCGTCCGCGTCGAACCAGATCGAGGCGCGATCGACGTAGCCCAGGCCCCACTGCTGGGCGAGCGCGCGCGCGACATCGTCCTCGGTCGCCCAGCGGCGGCGCACGACGACCTCGCCGAGACGCTCGCCCGTCTGCGCGCCCTCGCGGAGGGCCTGCTCGAGCTGCGCCTCGTCGATGAGGCCGCCATCGACGAGCAGGATGCCGAGCGGCTTGCGCCGGGGCGCAGGGCCGTCTGCCGCGGCGGGGTCGGCGTGCGCAGCGGCGCCCGCAGGGGTCGGGTGAAGCGTCGGATACATTCGTCTGCCCGTCTACGTAGGTATCGGCTCTCGCGCGGCCCGGCTTGAGGGCGGCAGGGAGCGCCGGCTAGTTCCGACGCGGCGCTATCGCAGCAACAGGCGGGCGAGCACGATCAACCCGCAGAGCGCGACCGCTCCGAACACGAGCATTGGGTGGAAGTCGAGAGTGACCATTGGCTCCGGGTCCTTTCGTCCTACTTGACCAGTGAGTAGAGCTTGAACATCGGAAGGTACATCGAGATGACGATCGTCCCGACCATGATCCCGACGCCGATCATCAGCAGCGGCTCGATGATCGACGTGAGCGACTGGATGCTCGAGTCGACCTCGTCCTCGTAGAAGTCGGCGATCTTGCCGAGCATCTTGTCGAGCTCGCCGGTCTCCTCGCCGATCCGGACCATCTGCCCGACCATCGGCGGGAAGATCGGGTCCTCGGCGAGCGGCTGGCTGATCGGCACGCCCTCGTGCACGCGGGTGCGGATCTGGCCGAGCGACTGCTCGACGACCCAGTTGCCGGCGGTGCCGCTGGTGATCTCGAGCGCGCGGATGATGTCGACGCCGGCCCCCATCAGGGTCGAGAGCGTGCGCGAGAACCGCGCCAGGGCGATCTTGTGGACGACGGCGCCGATCTTCATCGGGATCTTGAGCTTGATCCGGTCCCACAACTGCCGGCCGCGCGTGGTCCGCTTCAGCCGGACCAGCACGAACCCAAGGCCGATGAACAAGGGGAAGATCACGAACCACCAGTGCCTGAGCCCGTTCGAGAGGCCCAAGATGATCCGCGTCGGCGTCGGCAGCGCCCCGTGCAGCTGCGTGAAGACGCCCTGGAAGACCGGGATGATGAAGAGGAGCATGAAGATCAGCACAAGGGTGGCGAAGCTCATGACGAGCGTTGGATAGATCATCGCGCCCTTGACGCGGCGCTTGATCTGCGTCTCCTTCTCGATCTGGAGCGCGACGCGATCGAGCACGATGTCGAGTGTCCCGGAGGACTCGCCCGCCTCGACCATCGCGACGAAGAGCCGGTTGAAGACCTTCGGGTGGCGTGCGAGCGCCCGCGAGAGGATGACGCCGCCCTCCACGTCGGAGCGCACGTCGGCGATCACCTCGGCCAGGTACTTGTCGTCTGTCTGCTCCTCGAGCGTGACGAGCGCGCCGACGACGCTGACGCCCGCCTCGATCATGGTCGCGAACTGGCGCGCGAAGATCTGGAGCGACTTCGGCTTGATCTTCTTGAACGCGCTCCGGGCGCCGCCCTCACCGGAGCGTTCCGCGAGCGACTGCGGCAGGAGGCCGCGCGCCTGCAGCTGCTCCTGCGCCGCGCCGAGGTCGGGGGCGTGGACAACGCCGGAGAGCTCGATCCCCTGCGCGTTGATTGCGTCGTATGCGAATGCCGCCATGTCTCTCCTCGGTTAGCCGGTGGCCTGGTCGAAGGTGGACGACTCGCGGAACAGCGTTTTCGATGGGCTAGACGCGTTGCGAACGACGACCGTGACGAGCTTCACGGGCCGACTCGCGACGCCAATGCTTGGGCCACTGGTTGGTGTCGAGCAGGAAGGAGCAGAAACGGTGCCGCCGAGCGTCGAGCCCGACACGACGCACTTCCAGGCGACATAGGTGTCGATCCGATAGCTGCCGCCCGCAGTTGTCACCGGTCCTCGACTCGTCTCACAATAGGTCTGACTGCAAGGCGAGATCGTGATCGGCGCCGTGGCTTGGGTGCCCGAACCCGGAGGGAACGCGCTGTCTCCTGAGTAGGTGGCATCCCTCGGGCTCGTCGCTGTCGCGATCGACACGAAGCTCAGCCCCCTGAGGGTCTCCATCTGCTGGTCGGCGAGCGCGCCCGCGGACGAGGCCTTCGTGGCCCTCACGATCGTGACGATCCCGCTACTGAAGCCGGCGACGATGGCCGTGATCCCGAGGCTCATCACGACCATCGCGATTAGCAGCTCGACCAGCGTCATCCCTGCTTCGGCGCGCGTATGGGTACTCATCGAGATCGCCGGTACTCGTAGAGCTCGCGGATGTAGGCCGAGCGATACCCGGCCGAGTGGACGGCTGCGGCCAGCCTGTTCACGGCGCTCAGCGTCTTCACAGGGCCGGTGTACACCACCCAGTAGCCCCCGCGCAGCGGCCGGCGGTTCGACGAGTTGAGGATCGAGACGCGGCCGAGGCCGGCGACGCGCCTGGCGAACCCAGTCGCGGCGGTTTGCCCGCGGCCCACCGGGATTGAGGCGAGGATGACTATCCAGCCGTGAATGACGCGCTTGTCAGCGCCCGGCGTCCCGATGACGAGCCGCTTGGGCAGCGACGGCGCCGCAACCGAGACGGCCGGAGCCGCCGCCAACTGCGTCGCGAAGGGATCGCGCCCGCCGCCGGGGCCGATACGTGGGTCGAGATCGGAAAGCGCGCGGGCCGCGAACGGATCGGTTCCACTGCCGCTCCCGCGCAGGACCGCCGGCAGCCTCTTGGCGACCGATCGGGCAGCGGACGGCGTGGAGGCCGAAGACGGTGGCGCGGCGCTCGACGAGCTCCCGCCCAGCAGCTTGAGCGTCCGGGGAAGCTGGAATGCGAGCAGCCCCGCGAGCATGACCGCGAGGACGATCACGAGCACCCTATTCCGGCGCTGCTTGGCGCGGACGGCCGCCTTGCGGGCCGAGGTCCGCCGGGGGGCGATGCTCGCCTGGGCCATCAGGGGCTCGTGGTCGAGGTCGAGCCGGCGCCCGTCTGCACGGCTGCCCCCGGGGTCGAGACGAAAGCGTCGACAGCGAGCGTCGCCGTGATCAGCCCGTTCGTCCCGGTGCCGGCCGAGGTCGATGCGGCGCTCGAGAGCTGGATGCTGTCGATCGCCAGCAGCCGGCCTGAGACGTGGGTCGAGTCGGGGCTCACGACGGCTGCCGCGCGAAGGAGGTGGACGAACTTCTGCAGCCTGAAGTAGTGCCCCTCCGCGACCACCGTCATCGGGATCGCCTGGCCGCCTGTCGTCGACACCATGGCCGCAGGCGTGACTCCGTCGATCCTGACGCCGGCCGCGCCTGACGCCTGGGTCAGCTGCCGGAGGATCTCCGCCATTCTCGGATTGGTCGGGACGGCACGGGTGAGCTTCTTGAGGTCGCGCGCACTCTTGGGTCCGGCGGAGCTGTGGAGGAACCGCCGCGTGCCGATGAGCTGCAGCTGGGTCTCCGTGGCCTTCGTGTCGAGCTCGGCAGCCTTCGCGCGCTTCGGAGCGACCAGGACGAACCAGCCCACGAAGACGACGAGCAGCACCGCGGCCGCCGCGACGACGAACGCCACGCGTCCGCTCAGGCGCTCGATCGCGTTGATCGAAGTGTTCATTTGGTCACCCCAAGGGAGTTGAAGGTAGCGCTGATCGTGAACGTGTCGGCCCCACTCGACCCGCTCGTACCGCCGGTTCCGCGCGTGCTGGACTGCAGCATCACGTTCGAGAGCCACGGCAGCACGGAGAGCCGGTCGAGCACGAGCGCGACCCGGTTGTGCGAGCTGGCCGAACCGGTGATGGTGAAACCGGTGGGGGCGCCGGAGATCGCGCCGACGGACGCGGGCACCGAGCCGGTCGCCGGTGCGATCGGCGTCGGCAACGTAGCCTGTACCGCCTGCACCTGGATTTTGCTCGGCAGCACGCGCGCGAGATCGCGGAGCACGTTCTCCCATGGGACCCGGCCCTCCGAGATCGTCCGGATGGCACTGAGCTTCGTCGCCTTCGCGGCCTGGACGGCGCGCAGCGGCGCCGCCTGCGCCTCCGCCGCGGTCAGCTGCGCCTGGACGGTGGAAAGGGAATCCCGCTTTTCATTGACCACTGAGCGCTCGTGTACGAACAGGCCTCCGAGGGCGATCGCGGCCGCGCCCGCCACGGCGCCGCCGACGGCCAGGACACGACGTGTGGAGAGGTCCTTGCCGATCGCGGCCCACCCGTGCGCGGGCCGCGCGTAGCCGGGGAGGAGATTGACGGCTTCCATCAGTTGTCCACCCCCAGTCCGATCGCGACGGCCAGCGAGGCAAGGTCGTCGCGGTGAGCGACGGTGTTGGCGACCTCGACGTGCGCGAGCGGGTCGGCGATGCGAACACGGGCGCGGACGAGCCGCTCGAGCTCTTCCGCCAGCCCGGGCAGCTGCGTCGTGCCGCCCGTCACAAGGATCTCCCCGATCGCGAGCGAGTCGGGCTGGCTCTGGTAGAACTGTAGCGAGGCGACGAGCTCCCGGGCCAGCGACTGCACCTCGCGGGCAACCGCTTCGCGAGCCCGCGCCAGGAGTGGATCGTCGACCGGCGCGGCCTCTGCGGCCAGGCTGACGGCGCGCTTCAGCTCGGCCGCCTCCGAGGGCGCGAGCGCAAGGTCGTGCGCAATCGCCGACTCGAGCTTCCCTCCACCCCAGGCGAGCACGCGCATGAAGTCGCAGATCTTGCCGTCTGAGATCGCAAGCGTGGAGCGATCGTGTCCGAGCGCGAGCGCGATCACGGCCGTCGGCTCGCTGCCGTTCGCGGACGCGCGCTCCGGCGCCACCGCGCGAAGCAGCGCAAAGGCCTCCACGTCGATCCCTTCAAGCTCGATGTTCGCCTCGCGGCAGGCCTGGACGTACTGGTCGATCGGCTCGCGGTAGGCCGCGGCCAGCAGCACGCGGCGGGAGATCGAGCCCGAGTCGTCGACGGTCTCGCGCACGACGTGGTAGTCGAGCACGGCCTGGTCGATCGGGATCGAGAGCGCCTCGTGCGCGCGGAACCGGACGGCGTTCGCCAGCTGGCGCTCGTCCGCGATGCCGTCGACGTCGAGCATCCGGACGCCGATCTGGTTGGTGCCGATGCCGAGGCGGATACCGCGCCGGGGCAGCTCATGCTCCGCGAAGAAGCGGTCGAGCTCGCGCGCGAGCGCTGCCACGTCGCGCACCTCGCCGTGGACGACGACGCCCGGCTCCAGGGCCTGCCGCGCGAGCTGGACGAGCCTCGGAACGGGGCCGCCGTTGTTCACGACTCGCGACGCCGCGAGCTGCGACGCGCCGACCTTGAGGCCCACCACCTCGTGCTTTCGCGGCCTGCGGCTCTTGGCGCGCCGGCTCGGAAGGGGCGCGGCCTTGGCGGGCTTCTTCGCCTTCTTCGGCCGGAACAGGCCCGAGAGGTCGGAGAGCTTGATTTCCTTGTTCAGGTCCACTGTGTCTCCTATGCCTCCGCGGCCAGACGGAGCCCGTCCGTGGACGGGCTCGCCGTGTCGGCGTTGTCGGTGGTCGATGGGCGCTGCTGGCCGGCAAAGCCGGAGCGCTCCAGCAGGCCCTCGAGCTGGTCGGGCCGCGAGCTACGAGAGAAGGCGACGGCGGGTGTGATCACGCCGCGTATCACGAGATCGGCGAGCGACTGCTCCATCGTCTGCATTCCGCGCGAGGTGCTGGTCTGCATGACCGAGTAGACCTGCTCGATCTTGGCCTGGCGGATCAGGTTTCGAACCGCGTCGTCCGGCATCAGGATCTCGAGCGCCGCGGTGCGGCCCTTGCCGTCGGCGGTCGGCACGAGGTTCTGGGTGACGATGCCCTGAAGCGTCGAGGCGAGCTGGACGCGGACCTGGCCCTGCTGCTCCGAGGGGAAGACGTCGATGACGCGGTCGATCGTCTGCGGCGCGCTCTGGGTGTGCAGCGTGGCGAAGACGAGGTGGCCCGTCTCGGCCGCGGTCAGCGCTGTCGCGACCGTCTCGAGGTCGCGCATCTCGCCGACGAGGATCACGTCGGGGTCCTGGCGCAGGGCGGAGCGGAGCGCCTCGGCGAACGAGGTCGCGTCTGGGCCGATCTCGCGCTGGTTGACGATGCACGTCCGGTGCCAGTGGAGGAACTCGATCGGGTCCTCGATCGTGAGGATGTGCTCGTGTCGAGTGCTGTTGACGTGGTCGATGAGCGAGGCGAGCGTCGTCGACTTGCCCGAGCCGGTCGGGCCGGTGACGAGTACGAGGCCGCGCGGCTTCTCCGCGAGCTCGTAGAGGCGCGTCGGGATCCCGAGCTCCTCGAGCGGCTTGATCTGGGTCGGAATCATCCGGAAGGCCGCACCGACGCTCGTGCGCTGGAAGTAGGTGTTCACGCGAAAGCGCGCGAGGCCCGGGACCGAGTATGAGAAGTCGAGCTGCCGCCGCGTCTCGAGCAGCTTCTGCTGCTCGGTCGAGAGGATCCGGTAGAGCATCGTCCGGGTCTCCTCGGGCGTCGCCTTGTCATGGTCGGCGAGCCGCTCGAGGCGCCCGTTCACCCGGATCACGGGAGGCGAGCCGGCCGTGAGGTGGAGGTCGGACGCGCCGCGCTCGGCCGTCACCGCGAGCAGGTCGTCGATGTTCAGGGGAGTGTTTGCCACAGCTTTTGACCTTTCGGCGCCGGATCGTCCGGGCTTGAGAGTTCTGGTGGACCAAGAAGCTTCGTTTGTGAGTCCGAGCTTGGTGCTGCACCTCGCCCGAGAGGGGTGCGCCCGGATCGGCACGCCCCTCTCGACGAAGTGTCTGGTGTGAGCGCCTTCTAGCCGGTGGCCGAGGTGCAGATCCCGGTGGGGTCGTTCTGAACGACATCGCCGCCAGGTCCGACGACCTTCGCGATCTTGCCGTTGACCGTCTTGCTGAGACAGTACGACGCGAGGGTTCCAATCGCCTGGTCGAGCTTCATGCCGCTGTCGTAGTCGGCTTTCAGACCTACCGGGCTGAAGGCGTGCGACGCGCCGTCGTCACACTTCGCCGGCGCTACAACGGTCGCGTAGGTGTTGCAGTCGGAGAAGTACGCCTCCGCCGACGGGATTGCCGAGCGAACGTCCGCTGCCGACGCCTTCTGGTTGGCGCGATCCTTGAAGCCGAGGTACGAGGGCACCGCGATCGCCAGCAGGATGCCGATGATCACGATCACCACGAGGAGCTCGATCAGCGTGAAGCCTTCCTCACGCTTTGCGAGCCGGTGCCGCAAATGTGCCATGAGTCTCTCCTTGTCGTTGTCGATGAGCACTAGATAGGTATCGCTCAGAACGGGGGAGGTTTCACCCCCCCTTTGGGGGTAATTGGCCCCGCCCGAGGGCTAGTTTCGGGCGACCTCGCAACCGAGGTACGAGAACGAGGCGATCAGATCCGAGACGAACGCTTCCGCGGCGCGCACCGAGGCGAACCGGTGCGGGGACGTGCGCTTGGCAGATCCCTCGCCGCCGAGCTCTGTGGCCACGACGACGTCCCCGCCTTCGTGGCGCACCGCCACGACCGCGACGGGATCGCCGTTGCGCGAGACGCGCCACGAGGAGTCCACCGGGTCGTCTCCGAGATGAGCCGCAGGCTGCATCGTTCCTGACTATCGGCCGGGCCGCGCGCCTCCGCAATCCCCAATGGGGTGATCTCTACGTGACGCTCAGACCGTGCAGACGCGCGCGAGCTCCTCGACCGACGTGACCCCGCCGGCCACCTTCCAGATGCCGTCCTCCCACATGCTTCGCATGCCCTCCTCGTCGGCCGCTCGCGCGATCTCCTCGCGCAACGCCTTCTCGGCGGCGAGCTGCTCGAGGCGCTCGCTCATCTCGAGGAACTGGAAGAGGCCTACGCGTCCGCGGTAGCCGGTGTTGCCGCAGCGCGCGCAACCGTGCCGGCGGTGGAAGGTCGCTCCCTCGAGCGCCGCTACGACCTGCTCCTTCAGGTGCAGTCCGAGCAGCTCGTCTCTCGTCGGCTCGTAGGGCTCCGCGCAGTAGGAGCAGAGCTTGCGCGCGAGCCGCTGTGCGAGGACCGCGGTGATCGCCGCTCCGGTGAGGAACGGCTCGACGCCCATCTCGTTCAACCGGGTAATCGCGGCCGGGGCGTCGTTCGTGTGCAGCGTCGAGAGGACGAAGTGCCCGGTCAGCGCCGCCTCGATCGAGATGCGGGCGGTCTCGCCGTCGCGGATCTCTCCGACCATGACCACGTCGGGATCGGAGCGCAGGATCGAGCGCAGAGCGTTCGCGAAGGTCACTCCGGCCCGCGGGTTGACCTGTACCTGATTGGTGCCCGGGAGGCGGTACTCCACCGGGTCCTCGACCGTGATCACGTTGATCTCCGGCCGGTTGATCGTCGAGAGCGAGGCGTAGAGCGTCGTCGACTTGCCCGATCCGGTGGGCCCGGTCACGAGCAGGGCCCCCGTCGGGCGGGCGAGGACCCGCGCCATCTGCTCGCCCATCTCGTCGGACAGGCCGAGCGCGCCGAGGGTCGGCACCTCGCTCGACTTGTCGAGCAGCCGCATCGTCACCGATTCGCCCTCGACCGTCGGAAGCGTCGCCACCCGGATGTCGAGCGGACGTCCGGCGGCCGCGGCGTTCAGCGAGATGCGGCCGTCCTGCGGCTTGCGCCGCTCGGCGATATCGAGCTTCGCCAGCACCTTCAGGCGCGTCGTGACACCCGGGGCGAGCCGCTTCGGGATCCGCTGCGCGACGTGCAGGACGCCGTCGATGCGGTAGCGCACCACGAGCTCGTCGTCCTGCGGCTCGACGTGGATGTCGCTCGCGCCGTCCTCGGCCGCCCCGAAGATCAGCGAGTTGACAAGGCGCACGAGCGGCGCGTCGGAGATCCCGTCGTCGGCCTCGAGGTCGTCCTCGTCCTCGTCGCTCTCGACCGCGGCGACGTCGTCGACGAAGGCTGCGTTCAGCGCGCCCGCGGAGCGCGAGAGACGCCGGAGCTCGGTGAGGACGTCGCTCTTCGCAGCGACGAAGAACTCGACCGACTGGCGCGTGGCGAGGCGAAGCTCGTCGAGCCCGCGCACGTCCTGCGGATCCGTGATCGCAACCTTGAGCGTGCTCCCGTCCGTGGCGAACGGGATCGCGACGACGCGCTCCAGCACCGTCAGCGCGATCGCCTTCGCCGCCTCCGGGTCGACTCCGGCGACGGCGAGGTCGACGAGCGGCAGGTGGTACTGCTCGGCCAGCGTCCGCGCGACGCCGAGCGCGCTCGCGAGCCCCTCATCGATCAGCGCGCGGGAGAATGAGGCCCCGGCCGCGCGCTCCCGCACCGCGTCGACCTTCTCCGGCGGCAACAGGCCCGTCTCGCGGATCACGTCGGCGACGAGGTCGCCCTGGTCGGCGGCCTGCTGCTGCTCGACCTCGAGCTCGTCTGAGTCGCCGTTGCCGTTGACGAGGCGAAGCTCCCGCTGCTTGTCAAGATCCATCGACGGCTCCATTATGGGCTGAGCCCGAGGTAAAGGTGAAGAATCGAGCGGCCGGCGAAGAGCGCAACGAGGCCGCCGAGCGCCAGGAAGGGACCGAAGGGGATGCCCATCTTCCTGGCGGCGCTGCCATGGCGGGCCAGCAGCACCACTGAGGGCACGAGCGCGGCGAGCATGCCGGTGAGCATCGCCACCGGAACCGTGCGGCCGAGCGCCACGCCGAGCAGGAGCGCGAGCTTCACGTCGCCCATCCCCATCCCGCCGGGGTAGGCGAGCGCGGCGAGGAACAGGAACAGCGAGGCGCCGAGCCCGCCCGCGATCCATTCGACCGACGGGTGCAGCGCCGTATTGGCGGCGAGCACGACGGCGGCGGCGGGCACCACGATTCTGTTCGGGATGATGCGACGCTCGACGTCCGTCGCCGACACGGCGACGAGAGCGGCGCAGAAGAGCACGGCGACGGCGGCGTCCCAGGTGAGGCCGAACTTCAGCACGCAGCCGCCGATCAGCGCGGCCGTGACCGCCTCGACCGCCGGGTAGCGCCAGGGGATGCGGGCAGCGCAGTGCCGGCAGCGGCCGCGCAGCAGCGCGAAGGAGATGAGCGGCACGTTGTCGTACCACGCCAGCGGCGTTGTGCACGCCATGCACGCCGAACCCGGGTGGACGACGGAGCGCCGCAGGGGAACGCGCGCCGCAACGACGTTCAGGAAGCTGCCGAGCGCGAGCCCGGGCACGAAGGAGATGGCCGCGAAAGCAACGTCCATGCCTGACCTATCGACGTGGAGGGTCGGTCGCTTGAGACGCGTCGACAGCTCCGCGCCAGAGACTCATCGCGGCGTGTTCCTGAGCGCGATGTTGTCCTTGAACTCGAACAGGCCATGCCCGGAGACGCCTACTCGCACCGGTATGTCGACACCGATGCTTGTCAGCGTCAGAACGCCCGAGGGTGGTGCGTACGTCCGAAAGATCTTGCCGGCCGTCACCACACTTGTGTCGACCAAGTCCCTCGCCCGTTTCAGTCCCGTGCCGCTGCACGAGGCACCGACATAGCGCCAGAGCGTGTACGGCGATCCCGCGGTTGGCGGGGCGTTGCCGTTCTTGTCCTTGACACACCACGTGGCGGTCGTGGCTCCGCCGGACGTGGGGCAATACGTGCCAAGCGTGATCGTGATCGATGCGACCGGAAACCCAGTCGTCGGGCTGACCGCGCTCGCGCAGTGGATCTCGCGGCGGAGCTGGTCGAGGGCGACGCGTGCGGTGAGCTGCGCCCGGACGCGGTTCGTCTGGTCGACCTGCGATTTCGAGGCCGAGACGAACAGCTGCGTCAGGCCACCGAGGACGATGCCGAGGATTGCCGTCGCAGTGAGCATCTCCACGAGGCTGACTCCACACTCGCTGGTGAGACGAACCCGTCTGCTGAAGATGGCCAGCTGGGCTCGGGTTGGAGCCGGCATCAGAGGAAGCCGAGTCCCTCGGCGCCCGGCGACGCAGGAGGCGAGACGGAGACGACACGACCCACCTCACCCTCCTCCTCGGGTGCGGCTTGCGAGGCACGCTCCTCGACGGCACGTTCCTTCAGTGCCTTGCCGAGCGAGATCGTGAAGTCGTGCGCGTTCGGCGCAGCGGCAGCCGCTGTCGCCTCGTCGACCTCGCCGCGAACGACGAGCTCGATCAGCGCCGCCGTGAGCGTCTGCATCTGGAAGAATCCGCCGTCGTCGATCGCCTCGGGGATGAACTCCGCCTTGTTCTCCCGGATCAGCTCCTGGATGCGGGCGTTCGCGACCATCACCTCGACAGCCGCCACGCGGCCGCCGTCGAGACGTGGTAGCAACCGCTGCGAGACCACGCCGCGCAGCACGCCGGAGAGGATCGCCCGCACCTGGGGTTGCTTGATCGCGGGGAAGAACTCCACGAGCCGCCCGACCGTCTCGGCCGCGTCGACGGTGTGCATCGTCGAGAGGACGAGGTGTCCCGACTCGGACGCTTGCAGGGCAGTCTCGGCCGTCTCGCTGTCGCGCAGCTCGCCGATCAGGATGACGTCCGGATCCTGCCGGAGCGCGCGCCGGAGGGCCTCGTTGAACGACTCGGTGTCGAGGCCGACCTCGCGCTGGTTGACGATGCAGGTCTCGTCGTCGTGCAGGATCTCGATCGGGTCCTCGATCGTGACGATGTGCTGGCGGCGCGTCCGGTTGATGTGGCCGACGATCGCCGCGAGGGTCGTCGTCTTGCCGGCGCCCGTGGCCCCGGTGACGAGGATGAGTCCGCGCTGCTCGTCGGCGAGCTTCCCGACCCCCGGCGGCAGCCGGAGGCTGGCGAAGTCCGGGATCTTGCGCGGGATCACGCGGAAGGCGAACGAGATGTCGCCGCGCTGGCGGAACGCGTTCACGCGGAAGCGCGGCAGGCCGGCCAACTGGAAGGCGGTGTCGAGCTCGCCCGTCTCCTCGAACGCGGCAAGCCGCGCCGGCGTCGAAGCCCCGACCTCGCGCAGGACGCCCTCGAGCGCCGGCATCGTGAGCGGCTCCCAGCCCTCCAGCGGCTCGAGGTCGCCGTCGAAGCGGACGATCGGCGGCTGCCCGACCTTCAGGTGGACGTCACTCGCGCCTCGCTCGACCGCGGTGTGCAGCAGGTCGCCGAGGTCCACTATGCGGCCGCCGGCCAGATCGTCACTCGAAAGTCGCAAGAGTTCCCGCACGCTAACCCCCGGCGATGTTGGAGGGATGATCCGCGAGGATGTAATTGTTCGGCGCTCCGCCCAAGGCCAGCGAGACGGCCGAGTGAATGACGCCGTTGCCCGAGATCGACGCGTACCCGTTGTTCGTGAAGACCGAGCCGCCGAGCCACACTTGCGAAGTGCTACTGAAGGCCGGCGAGGTGGTCGATCCGTTCCCCACCGCCCAGGCGGCCGCCTCGAAGACGGCGGACGCGGAGCTCAACGTGAACGACGTGGCAGCGGGGGTGGTGATCGCATTACACGCGACGAGGAACAGCACGCCAATCGTTGGATCCCACGTCTTCCCGCAGGTTTCCGGCGCGCTGTACGTGCTCCCGGGCCCGCAGATCACCCCCTGATTGACGACCGTGCCGTTGAAGTAGATCGTGCCGGTGCCGGTGTAATTCAGCCCATCGTGGGTGTTGATGCTCAGGTTCCCGTCGATGAACCACGAGTTCTGGACGAACAGCGCATGGGTCGTGAGATTCCACGTGATCCGATGCAGGACGCCCCCCCCATCGGTGACCGAGCAGTCGTAGCTCGGAAGAGTCGTCAGGTTGATGTTGCCCTTGCTGTTGTTCCGTATCCCGTCGTTGTCGAGGGGATTCGCCCCCGCGCTGCAGGTCGCAGACGCCCACGGCCCCGTGCTGTAGAGGGTCTGAGCGTTGATGATCGGCAGCCTCAACGTCGGCGGGGGGTTCACGATCGGTCCGTTGAACCCGTTTGCAGCGTTGCACGGCGTGGGTGAGCACGTCGTCCCGTACGAGATCCGCTTCACGTTGCGCGCCGAGGTGCCGATCGTAGCGCCGCTTCCGCCGAGTGAGAGGGCCTTGCCGACCTCGACCGTGACGTTCGCAGGGGTGTAAGGAGGGGGCTCCCAGATCTTCGCGTCGTAGCCGGCGTGGTTGCCCGACACCGCGAAACAGGAAGCGACGTAGACGGGCACGTTGATCGTGATTCCGCCCCCCAGCGTGGTGCAGGCCGCGTTGGGATCGCCGGAGATGACGCCGTAGGGAGTGCCGGACGACCCGGGCCCGACGGTGAGCTTCGCCGTCACGTTACGAGTGACGTACGACGCTCCCGGCCCGGTGGGGTTCTTGACCCTGCCGCTACCGGTGAGCGTCCAGGTGTTTGTGCCTGAGTTGAAAGTGCCCGACCACATCGCGTCGCCGCCGCCGTAGCCCACCCAGCCCGAGGAAGGTGCCCAACTGTTGTCTCCGGCCGAGGTGTTGGGGTAGTTCGCGGCGACCTGCGCGATGACGTTGTTCAGGCCGGCCTCGGCCAGCGCGTACGACTTCTGGCGTGCATTTGTCCGCCGCGCGTCGCGCGCCCCGGCGGCCGTCATGAAGATCACCGTCCCGAGCGCGAGCGTCAACACCATCATGATCCCGAGCGCCATTACGAGCGCCATGCCCTGCTCGTCCCGGAGCACGCGCGGGCAGGCGTCATGGCGACGTCCAAAGGCACTCGGCCGCATAGGTGAGAGAATCGACCCTCGCCATCGTCTCCGGTACCCCCAAAAGGGGGGGTTTTGCCCCTCGGACGGGGCATTGACATCCGGCGACACACGGACGATGAGAGTCTCGGTAGTGGGATCTGTGGCTGAGAGCGACACGACACTCCTCCATTCCGACCTCGATGCGTCCGCTGCGACCGTCGAGGCGCTCGCCCGTGCGCTCGAGCTGCACGACTACCGGCGCGGCCGCTTCGGGGAGACGGTGGCGCACACGACGCGCGTCACGGAGCACGCGCGAACGCTCGCCGAGTACGTCGCGCCAGAGCTGCTCCTCGACCCGCAGCTCGTCTACGGCTTCCGCTTGCACGACATCGGCATGATCGGCGTGTCGAACGCGACGCTCGTCAAGCAAGGGCCGCCGTCTCCGGCCGAGCTCGACGAGATCCGGGAGCACCCCTGGCTCGGCGAAAGGATCGTCGCCGCGGTTCCCGCGCTCGGCGGCCTCACGCGCCACGTGATCGCCTGCCACCACGAGCGCTGGGACGGCTCCGGCTACCCGCGAGGCCTGCGCGGCATCGAGATCCCGCTCGCCGCGCGCATCTTCGCGGTCGCGGACGTCTTCGACGCGATGACGAACGACCAGCCGTACCGCGACGCGCTACCCATCGAGCAGGCCCGCGACGAGATTCGTGCCCGGGCGGGGCTCGACTTCGACCCCGACGTCGTCGAGGCGTTCTTCCTCGTCGACGGCCCCGCGCCGCACGCGGAGCCGTAGCTCAGCCCGCCCAGGATTGTTTGGCTAGCCCGGGGGCCAAGCGCATCGACCAGGGCGCTATGGACGCCGCGCCGCTCGAGTCGTCAGAATCGAGGAGGTGCGCAACCATCCGGCGCTCTTCACGCTCGGGGTGATCCTCTTCTTCGTCGCGCTCGGCCTGACCGACCGCGGTGTCGGCCTGCACGGGCAGCTCGTCCTCGGAGGCGTGACGTGGGCGGTCCTGCTCGCGGCGCTGCGGCCGCTCTCAACCGAACGACGCCTGCAGACGCTGCTGGTGGTGGTCGTCGCCACGGGCATGGAGGTCGTCGGGTCGATCCTCTGGGGCGTCTACACCTACCGGCTGCACAACCTGCCGCTGTTCGTGCCACCCGGTCATGGGCTCGTCTACCTGGGCGGGATCAGCCTGAGCCAGACGGCGTTCGTCCGCGCGCAGACGCAGCTCTTCGTCGGCGCGGTCGCGTGCTGCGCGGCCGCCTGGGCGATCGCGGGGCTCACCGTCCTCCCCCGCCTCGACGTCGGCGGCGCGATCGGCGTCGCGCTCTTCCTCTTCTTCCTCCTGCGCGGCCGGGCTCCGGCGATCTACGCAGGGGTCTTCGTGGTCGTGCTCTTCCTCGAGATCTGGGGCACCGCCATCGGCCTGTGGCAATGGCACGCGACCGCACCGGGGACCGGGCTTGCGATGGGGAACCCGCCGAGCGGCGCGATGAGCGGCTACGTCCTGTTCGACGTGGTCGCACTGGCCGTGACGGCGCGGCTGCTCAGAGGCCGGGGGCTTCCGGTTCCGGCGCCTGCGCCCACCTAGGGGAGGAGCTGGGCTTTGCGAACCCGCTGGAAGCCGGCAGCGGACAGCGCGCCCACGTCGGCGAGCCGGCAGAGCCAACCGTGCCCGCTGTCGGGGTCGCTCTCGTCCTCGAAGCTGCCCGCCGACGCGAAGATGCGCCCGTCGCGGAAGTCCCACTCCTCAGATCTGCCAGCTCACCTGGCCGGTCGTGAACATGTGCCCGACCCGCGGCGCGTCGGACCGGTAGCGCCGCAACGCGCCCACCTCCTCGTGCCCGTCCGGGTGCCTTAGCGTGAGCCGGTAGCGCGCCGCCTTGGCGGCGATGCTGCCGTCCTCGACTGTTTCGACCAGCCAGTCGCGCCCGCCTAGGTGGATTACGGAACCAGGTGCGAGCTCCCTCTCGGCCGTGTAGAGCCGCCGGTGCTCGTGACCGGCGCGGTTGACCACGACGACCACGTAGGTCCTGGCCACTACGGCAGCTTACGAGGTACCGAACGGTGCCGGGCAGGCGGCGATCTTCGGGATCGAGAACCGGGCGATCGTCCCGAAGTCCGGGGCCGGCTTGCAGGCCTGCGCGACGCCCGCGTCGCACGCAACCGAGAGAAAGATGAACGCGTCCTCGAGCGAGAAGCCGTGCTCGTCCACGAGCAGCTGCGCCGCTTCCTCGGAGACGAGCTTCAGCGCGTCCTCGAAGTCATAGGCGGTCGCGTGCGGGATCCAGCGATCGGGAAGCTCCGTCACGGGCCACGTCGCCTGCTTGCCCTTGAGCAAGTCGAAGCGGATGTCGACCTCGCCGGCGATCTCGACTCCCGTGAAGCAGATCTCGCCGTCGCCCATCGAGGCGTGCATGTCGCCGACCGCGAACAGCCCGCCCGGCCGGCGCACCGGGAAGTAGATCTGCGCGCCCTTTCCGTGCAGGTGGTCGTCGAGATTCCCCCCGTGCCGCCCCGCGAGGCCGTTCGAAAGCGTGTCGCCGTCGGTTGCGACGCCGACGACACCGACCATCGGCCGGGCCGGAAACGAGACGCGCTCGTTCATCCGGATCTCGCCGTCGCTCACCTCGAACAGGCGTGTCAGCGGTG